>JAZRQP010000077.1:0-5766 GCA_045649885.1 Faecalimonas sp. | reverse complement strand
AGATGTTTTGGATGTTACGCACTCCGTCTGGAAGAAACTGCTAAGTTGGCAAAGGAAGGTGGGTTTGATTATTTTACAACCACACTTACCATTAGCCCGTTAAAGAATGCAGAGAAATTAAATGAGATTGGAAATAAATTGGCAGACAAATATGGGATTGCATATTTGCCATCGGATTTTAAAGAGAAGAATGGATATAAACGCTCGATTGAATTATCGAGAGAGTATGGCTTATATAGACAAGATTATTGTGGCTGTGAATTTTCACAGCGAGAAAGAATGAACAGAGAGTAGAGAGGAAGAGAATCATGGCACAACTATGGGGTGGAAGATTTACGAAAGAAACAGATAAGTTAGTTTACAACTTTAATGCATCTATTTCTTTTGATCAAAAATTTTATGAGCAGGATATCAGAGGAAGCGTTGCACATGTTACCATGCTTGCAGAGCAAGGTATTTTGACAGAGGAAGAAAAAGAACAGATTATTGACGTGCTTCAAGGAATTTTGAAGGATGTTCAAGAAGCAACACTTGAAATTTCTGATACATATGAGGACATTCACAGTTTCGTAGAAGCAACTTTGATTGATAGAATTGGAGAGGCGGGCAAGAAATTACATACAGGACGAAGCCGTAATGATCAGGTTGCCCTTGATATGAAGCTTTACACAAGGGACGAAATTGATGCATTAGATGACCTTTTGAAGGAACTTTTAAAGGTATTGCTTCAGATTATGAAGGATAATACAGAGACCTTTATGCCTGGATTTACTCATTTGCAAAAGGCACAACCAATTACCTTAGCTCATCATATGGGAGCATATTTTGAAATGTTCCACAGAGACCGCTTGCGTCTCACTGACATTTATGACCGCATGAATTACTGCCCGTTAGGTTCAGGAGCACTTGCAGGAACAACCTATCCACTTGACCGTAACCTGACTGCAGAGCTGCTTGGATTTTACGGACCAACTTTGAACAGTATGGATTCCGTTGCTGACAGAGATTATTTAATAGAACTTCTTTCAGCAATGTCTACGATTATGATGCATTTGAGCCGTTTTTCAGAGGAAGTGATTATCTGGAATTCCAACGAATATCGTTTTGTGGAAATAGACGATGCATACAGTACAGGTAGCAGCATTATGCCACAGAAGAAGAATCCGGATATTGCGGAGCTTGTTCGTGGGAAGACAGGTCGTGTGTATGGAGCGCTTATGTCACTCCTTACAACCATGAAGGGAATTCCGCTTGCATATAATAAGGATATGCAGGAAGATAAGGAATTCGTATTTGATGCCATTGACACCACAAAGGGATGTCTTGCATTGTTTACAGGCATGCTTCGCACCATGAGATTTAACAAAGAAGTGATGGAGAACAGTGCGAAGAATGGTTTTACAAATGCAACCGATGCAGCAGACTACTTGGTAAATCATGGAGTAGCCTTTAGAGATGCGCATGGTATCGTAGGACAGTTGGTACTTTATTGTATCGAGAAGGATATCGCACTTGATGATATGACATTGGAAGAATATAAAGCAATCTCTCCAGTGTTTGAAGAAGATATTTACGAAGCAATCAGTATGAAAACTTGTGTGGATAAACGTACAACCATTGGTGCGCCTAGTAAGGAATCCATGGAAAAAGTTATCAAAATCTACGAAAATTACTTGCATTAATATAAGAAAAGGTATATTATCGTAAAATATTATGAAAAAGATACATACAGGAAGAGGGTTTTAACGATGGATAAGAAATTAAGAGTTGGTATTCTTGGAGCAACAGGTATGGTAGGACAGCGATTTATCGCATTATTGGAAAATCATCCTTGGTATGAGGTTGTGACAGTAGCAGCAAGCCCAAGATCAGCTGGTAAAACATATGAAGAAGCGGTAGGCGGACGTTGGAAAATGACAACACCAATGCCGGAAGCTGTGAAGAAATTGGTGGTTGCAAACGTAAATGAAGTAGAAAAAGTAGCTGCAAGCGTTGATTTCGTATTTAGCGCAGTTGATATGACAAAAGAAGAAATCAAAGCCATTGAAGATGCATATGCAAAGACAGAGACGCCAGTTGTTTCTAACAACAGTGCACACCGTTGGACAAAGGACGTTCCTATGGTAGTTCCGGAAATTAATCCAGAACACTTTGATGTTATTGAAGCACAGAAAAAACGTCTTGGAACAACAAGAGGTTTCGTAGCAGTAAAACCAAACTGTTCGATTCAAAGCTATGCACCGGTACTTACAGCATGGAAAGAATTTGAACCAACAGAAGTGGTAGCAACTACATATCAGGCAATTTCAGGTGCAGGCAAGAACTTCAAAGACTGGCCGGAAATGTTGGAAAATATTATTCCATACATTGGTGGAGAAGAAGAAAAGAGTGAACAAGAACCACTTCGTATCTGGGGTAAGGTTGTTGATGGTGAAATCGTGAAAGCAGAAGGCCCGGTTATCACAACACAATGTATCCGTGTTCCAGTATTAAACGGACATACAGCGGCTGTATTTGTAAGATTTGCAAAGAAGCCTACAAAGGAACAATTGATTGAAAAAATGGTGAACTTCAAAGGTCTTCCACAAGAATTAGAACTTCCAAGTGCGCCAAAACAATTTATTCAATATTTAGAAGAAGACAATCGCCCACAAGTAAATCTTGACGTAGATTACGAAAACGGAATGGGCGTATCTGTTGGCCGTTTGAGAGAAGATAAAGTTTACGACTTTAAATTTGTTGGTTTGTCACACAACACAGTACGTGGAGCTGCAGGTGGAGCAATTCTCTGTGCGGAGACATTAACAGCAAAAGGATATATTCAGGCAAAATAAATAAAATGAAAAGGAAAGTTGAACGCTTTCCTTTTTTTGTGTGGTTGTACAGAAAAAGTTATGGTATAATAAAAAATGTATTTTGTGAGAATTGCAAAAAGAGATGTAAAGGAACATATATGGGTAAATCAGTATTTATTGCAGAAAAGCCAAGTGTGGCCCAGGAATTTGCAAAAGCATTAAAATTGAATACGAGAAGACAAGACGGTTTTCTGGAAGCAGACAATGCAATTGTGACCTGGTGTGTAGGACATCTCGTCACCATGAGTTATCCGGAAGTTTATGATGAGAAGTATAAGCGCTGGAGTTTGGAGACCCTTCCATTTATTCCAAAGGACTTTAAGTATGAAGTCATTGCAAATGTGGAGAAGCAGTTCCGTATTGTAAGTAACATTCTAAACCGTGCAGACGTTGAGACAATTTATGTTTGTACCGACTCCGGGCGTGAAGGAGAGTATATTTATCGTCTGGTAGAACAGATGGCGGGTGTGAAGGGAAAGATGCGCAAGCGTGTTTGGATAGATTCGCAGACCGAAGAGGAGATTTTGCGAGGTATCCGAGAGGCGAAGGATTTGGAAGAATATGATAATCTTTCGGCATCGGCATATCTTCGTGCGAAAGAAGATTATCTCATGGGAATCAATTTCTCGAGACTCTTGACCTTAAAATATGGAAACACCCTTTCTACATTTATGAAAACGGACAGAACCGTGTTATCAGTAGGGCGCGTTATGACCTGCGTGCTTGGTATGATTGTCCGAAGAGAACGGGAAATTCGAGATTTTGTTAAAACTCCGTTTTATCGTGTATTAAGTACCATTCAACTAGGTGAGAAGTCTTTTGAGGGAGAGTGGAAGAGTGTAAAAGGCTCCCGCTATTTTGAAAGCTTTGATTTATATAAAGAAAATGGCTTCAAAAAGAAAGAAAAAGCGGAAGAGTTAATCGCTTACTTGAGTGAGGTTCCGCCACTACAATGTACCATTGCTTCTGTAGAAAAGAAAATAGAAAAGAAAGCACCGCCGCTGTTATACAATCTTGCGGAGCTGCAAAATGAGTGTTCCAAACGGTTTAAAATCAGTCCGGATGAAACTCTTAAGATTGTGCAGGAATTGTACGAAAAGAAACTGGTTACATATCCGAGAACGGATGCCCGTGTGCTATCAACTGCAGTAGCCAAGGAGATTTCAAAAAATTTGAACGGTTTGGCTAAGTATGATATGGCAAAACCATATTTGCAGGATATTTTACAGTTTGGAACTCACAAAGGGTTAGAAAAGACCAAATATGTCAATGATAAGCAAATCACAGACCACTATGCAATTATACCAACCGGTCAGGGACTTTCTGCTTTGGCAAGCGTTTCGCCAACTGCCAAGCAGGTGTATGACACAATCGTGAGAAGATTTCTTAGCATCTTCTATCCGGCGGCTGTCTATCATAAAATGAGTATCACAACTCAAATGCGTGGAGAATCATTTTTTTCTAACTTCAAAGTGTTGGCAGAAGAAGGCTATTTGAAAGTGGTTGGCGTGGGTAATGAAACGGAAGTGGATGCTGGTCTGTTTGAATTACTGAAAACAGTACAGAAGGGCTCCGTTTTGCCGGTGCAGGAATTGGCAGTGAAGGAAGGAGAAACGACCCCTCCAAAACGCTACAATTCGGGTTCCATTATTCTTGCAATGGAAAATGCAGGGCAGCTAATTGAGGATGAGGAGCTTCGTGCGCAGATTAAGGGGAATGGAATTGGAACCAGTGCGACCCGCGCTGAGATTCTCAAAAAGCTTATTCATATCAAGTATTTGAGTTTGAATGGGAAAACACAGATTATTACACCGACATTGCTGGGTGAAATGGTGTTTGATGTTGTGGAGAATTCTATTCGTTCACTTTTGAATCCAGAGCTGACTGCCAGCTGGGAAAAAGGGCTTACCTATGTTGCAGAAGGTCAGATTACATCCGAAGAATATATGGTGAAACTAGAGAATTTTATCGCAAGTCGCACCAATGGTGTGTTAGGCCTTAACAACCAATATCAATTGAAACAATGCTACGATAAAATAGTAAATTATTATAAATGAAGAGGGAGAATTTATGATGGAACAATTAACAGTAAAAGCACTCTATAATTTAGAGGAAACAATTGCAAAAGATATTTTTGAAGGAGTAACCTATCCTTGGGAAGTGCTCCCGAAAATGGGTGCATTCATCGTGGAACTGGGAAATTCATTGCCGGAAGATGAATATGAAAAGGTATGGGAAAATGTGTGGGTTGCCAAAAGTGCAAAGGTGGCACCAACCGCGTTTATTAACGGACCAGCCATTATCGGAAAGAACGCAGAAGTGAGACACTGTGCATTTATCCGAGGAAATGCAATTGTAGGAGAAGGTGCAGTTGTAGGAAACTCTACAGAATTAAAAAATGTTATCTTATTCAACAAGGTGCAAGTGCCACACTACAATTATGTTGGTGATTCCATTCTCGGATATAAGGCGCACATGGGTGCAGGCTCCATCACTTCAAATGTAAAATCTGACAAGACATTAACAACAGTGAAAACACCGGAAGGACCAATTGAAACGGGACTTAAGAAATTTGGCGCAATGCTTGGTGATGAAGTGGAAGTTGGCTGTGGCTCTGTGTTGAATCCTGGAACAGTTATCGGAAAGCATACTAACATTTATCCGCTTTCTATGGTGAGAGAATTTGTTCCGGCAAACAGCATTTATAAAAAACGTGGTGAAGTGGCTGAGAAATATTAAAAATTAGGGGAAGATATGACTTTCATATCTTCCTTTTTTGCTTTATAGGAAATTGCTTACTTTAGAAAAAAACAAAAAATTAGCCCATCAAAAAAGATGGGCACAAGAAACTAGATGATGATTAGAAGATATAAAAACCTTCAGCACCAATCTCATCATCAAACTCATCATC
>JAZRQP010000076.1:0-15036 GCA_045649885.1 Faecalimonas sp. | reverse complement strand
AACCACTTCATCTTGCAATTTCTTAAGTTGCAGTGTTCTATATTCAAGGTCTCCCTTTTCCTCTGTATTGATAAGGTCATCATCACCCGTGGAAGACATAACAGAAGTCTTCATTCGGGTCTCAACTCTTGCTTTGAGGTTGATATATTCGTCCAAGTCCATATCAGGCCAGAAGTTAACCAACTGAATACAATTGTTCTTACTGCCGATACGGTCTACGCGACCAAATCTCTGAATGATGCGAACAGGATTCCAATGGATATCATAGTTCACCAGATAATCGCAGTCTTGCAAGTTCTGACCTTCGGAGATACAGTCGGTAGCAATCAGAATATCAATATCATACTTTTCTTTCATCAAGATGTCTCTGTTCTTAGATACCGGTGAAAAGCAAGTAAGAATATTATTCAAAGTGCCTTTCAGTCCCTTTATTGTAGACTTACCTTCTACACTACCGGTAATAAGTGCTGTATCTAGACCATATTTCTGCTTAACAAATGCACTGACGTTCTCAAAAAGGTAGTCTGCTGTATCAGAAAATGCGGAGAACACAAGCACTTTCTTATTTCCCTCATTGATAGGATTTTCAATCTTATCGGACAACAACTGCAACAGTGTTTGCAATTTGGTATCATGTTCTGGTGTAATATCCGCAACCATCATCGTAACCAATTGGAGAATTTCCGCATCCTTACGGAGTGCCTCTCTCCAACTTACATAATCCATATCGGCAAGGTTAATCTTGACTTTCTTGCCAACAGAGAAGAATTCTGTATTCTGGTCATCCACATCCCAGTCAGCATCCGCGCTTGCCTCATACATATCAAAGTCTGCGACACCATGCTTTTCAAACTCATCAATGGCTGCAATCGTCTTATCAATCAAGCCTTTGATTCTGCTCAGTGTGAGGTTGAAAGAGTAAACCGAACTCTCCAATCGTTTTAAAAGGTTCACGCTCATCAAACGACGGATACCCTCTTCACGACCTTGCTGTGTCAGGCTGGTGCCTTTGTTGTGCATCAGTGCCTGATACTTCGCCATCCTGCTTGGGAAGATGTATGCAGACGGAGTGTAAATCTCCAAACCGAGCATCATTAATTCTTCGTAAATTTCGTTGTAGTTAATAGCACCTGCCAAGTCGGTAAGTTTTGGTCTTTTGGAGATAGGTTTTAATCTCTCAGGGAATTTGCCGACCTGCTCAGTGTTGTAATACTTCTCGATATGCTTTCTGGAACGAGCGATTGTTACACTGTCTAGCACTTCAAAGAAGTCAAAATCAAGCGTACGAAGCAAGTTGTCCGTAGTTCGCTCATCAACATCCAGTTTGCTCCAAGCATTAAATGCTTTCTGCGCCTGACGGAAGATTTCGTCAATACTCTTGCTGGTATTGAGTTTATCATCCATATCTCCGGTGTTCCCTTCGTAGGCAATTGCCAACTGATTTCTTAAATCGTAGAAACGGTTATTTACAGGAGTTGCAGACAACATTAGAACTTTAGTCTTAACACCTGCTCGGATAACCTTATTCATTAATCTTAGGTAACGGTTCTCTTTCTTGTCATCACCGGAAATTTCGCCACCATTACGGAAATTATGAGATTCATCAATAACAACAAGGTCATAGTTGCCCCAGTTCAATCTATCCAAATCTAGACCATTAGAGGAGCCATGTTCTCTAGATAAGTCCGTATGGAAAAGAACATCATACCTCAGGCGGTCATTGGCAATAGGATTGTTAATATAGTTATCTTTGTATGTATTCCAGTTCGCTGCCAGTTTCTTCGGACAGAGGACAAGGACATTCTTGTTCCGGTTTTCGTAATATTTCACAACTGCAAGTGCAGTAAAAGTCTTACCAAGACCAACACTGTCTGCCAAAATGCAACCGTTATACTTTTCCAATTTGTTTATAATAGCAAGAACTGCATCTCTTTGGAAGTCGTACAACATTCCCCAGATGTTGCTGTTCTTGAATCCAGTTGCTTCATTCGGAAGAACATCCTCAGAGATGTCTTCAAGGAACTCACTAAATACATTAAATAAAGTAATAAAGTAAATCAGTTCCGGTGAGTTCTCGTTATAAGCAGTCGCAATGTTTTCAATGACTGTTTCAGTAACATCCTGCAATTTTTCCTTGTCAGACCATATGGCTTCAAAGGTTTTCAGATATTCCTTAGTCACAGGATTATCAAGACGGTTCACAATGTTATAAGCATTGTTTCCTCGCTCACAACCGATGTCAACAGTAGTAAAACCATTGAATGGCATATAGGTATAATCGTCCTGCTGACCTTCAACAGTCATAAAGCCGCCCATATTTTCGCCGGTCGTGTTAGACTTGAAAGTGGCCTTTCTACGAATCCAGTCGGCACATTCCTTAGCAATTGCCTTTTGGGTCATTTCATTGCGGAGTTTGATTTCAAATTCCGTACCATACAAACTTTGTTCTCGATAATGCTTCGGAATATAGAATTCTCGTTTCTGCTTAGATTCCTTCTCAGTCACAAATGTAGGAGATGTAAAGATAAAACGAAGTTCGTCTACTCCTTCCAACTGTTTCTTCAATTCATTATACGCATACATTGAAAAGCAAGCAGCAGCAATAGATACACGGCTACCTTGTGTTATAGTTTCAGTCATATCGTCTCGAACAATATTTGTTACATTGTCAAAAAATTTCATTAGTCTAGTCTCCTTAAACTAATTGGAGTGACTTATATTTCTTTGTGTATTATAAGCACCCAATTGTGTTTTATCATAACAACTGTCCCTAAATACGGACTTACTCCTGATTTTCAGGCAGGACCTCCATAATATCATCTACGGTACAGTTTAATGCTCTGCAAATTTTTGCGAGTACATCTGTTGTAACGGCTTCGTTTTTGCTTAACTTATGCATCGCATGACCTGTTAGTTGGGCTTTTGCCTGTAAATCCTTCTTTTTCATATCTCTATCAAGTAGAATGTGCCATAATTTTTTATATGTAACTGCCATATGAGACCTCCTAGCAAAATACTATTTAATCATTATACCATAGATTATACCTTTTTTCTTGAATAATTTTGATTTTTCAAAGTTTTTTTTGATACATCGTCAATCTTATTCATTCACTAATAATGAGAAAAAGCCAATACGTTATACGCACTGACTTTTTCAAATGACTACAAAGATTACATCTAATATAACATTAGACGGTCACAATTCTATCTCCTCTCACCTTCTTTCATATATATCTACAATTAATATGACGTTTTCATTACCTTCATAAATACGATTGATACATCCTGTATAATATGGTTTCCCTGTCAGCAAACACATTTTTTTAGATGTTCTAATAAAGAAAAAGACTACAAGACGCACCTTGCAGTCGATTTCTTTCGTGTGCGGATATTTAACCATCCCACACTAGTAACTATAAAAAATGAGAAAAAAATTATGCTGGCTGATATGATATACTTTATCAGCGTACCATCCATCAACCTTTATACAAAAGAACTTTACGATTATATTATGTGTTTTGGAGTACCATAATAACTAAAAACCACATCATGCCGCACACTTACAATTTTGCAGTAAAACGCATAGTTTTCAGCACGCAAAGAGACTATAGAGGATTAACAGAAAAGCAAATACAAACACAATTCTCTATTTATGCAAATCAACTCAAATCGCGTCAATTTGCTTCAAAAAATATATTCTATGATGGATTTTATGATGTGTTTGTGGATAATAAGGTAATTTTTACCACAAAAAGAATAATATTTTCTGTTCCTTTTCTATAAGAGAATAGAGTCTTGATATACAGTCCTCTTTTCCTTCCTCTATGTCTTTTCTCGTTTTCTCAACAAAAAAAGCCACTGATTGGAGGAATGTGGCCCTTTTTGCGTTGGCATTTCTTATCAGAAACACCTTTTCATATATTTTCTGGAGAAAAAAATATGACTCAAAGAATTTGTTTTACGAGATAATTCTCATCATCTCTCAGACTTTAAACACTCGACATTAGTATTATGTAATATCAGTTGTATAGATAAAAACATATACAGGTTCATCAGATATTTTCAATACTCACCCAAAACATCTCTACATCTACTGAGAATGTGTTGTTCGTGCGTCAGATTTGTCATTACTCTGCCTCCTCTTTTTCTATAAACATATCCACAATTCTCAAAAAGGTATCGTGTTCTGCGTCCGACATGTCTAAGTATTCCAAAACTGTTTTTTCATCAATAGTGCCTTCGCGGTACATCTTCACCAATAATGCTCCCTCAATTTCCTTGCGATGAATATCTGCTATCATTTCCTTTGTGTATTCCCATTCTTCTCTGTCCATTTCCGTTTCAGGCTTTGTTTCCGGCTCTATTTCCTTTTCTAATTGTTCGGATTTTTCTTCGATTTCTTTCCACTCAATATCTTTACCATGGACACTATAGTATGCATGTTTTGCATCACTAAGAATACTGTCGAGATTTACACGTTCGGTTTTTAGCCGTTCTATTTTCTCTCGCAAAATATGCCACTCATTCAGCAAGTCCTCATCGAACTTTTGAAAGTGGGAATAGTCACGCTTATATCCGTTATCTTCGATATAAATCATGTTATATAATTCCTGTGCTAAATCCTCGGCGCTGTCATTAGGAAATCGTTCTCTGATACTACGAATCAAAGCGACATATTGCGGACTGATTTTGCCAGGAGCCAATATACTGGTTTGACTATCCGGCTCACCAACACCATCAGCATATAAACACAAAAGCACTCTATGTGTCAAAATTGAAAGCAGGAAATTATTCCGTTCAAGATTATATCGTAGTTCATCTATTCTTCGTTTACTTTTTTCAGTCATTCTATTCTCCCCCTTCATATTTTCGCAAACCTTCGAACTCCAACCAGTCGCAAGTCCACACGCGGGTCCTTTTGGTTAACACATATAGTTCCTCATAGATGCGGTCAATAATAGCCTGCATTCTCTTCTTATCCTGTAGCATTTCCCTGCTGATTTCTTCTGTAGGGCTGAACAACTTAACTGTTCTTGTAAGTACTTCGATATAATGACGGTCATACCCCCAACTTGCAAATTCTCGAGTATCAAAACGCCCGGAAGACAATAAACCCACAACCTGTTCTACTCGATTTCTGATAAATGCTCTTATTAATCGACGCGTACAAATAACCCCCATGGTTTCTCGTGCCACTTCCGGCACTGCCGTTTTATGTTCTTTTTTTTGCTTTAAAACAGGCGGTTCTTCACTATACAACAACTCATATGCCTGTTTGACGATGTCTTCTACTGTTTTATCTTTATGAATCTCGATATATTGATTTGCGAAATAGATTTCATCAGTCTGACGTTCTTCCAATGCGTTGGTCATATCTTCAACACTATAACCCATCAGTCTCATTGTCCGGATTTCCTCGAATAACTCTCGTAGTTTTCCAAATCTCTGCCGTCTCCTATTTTCTGTGTTTCTCAATTCATCCATTTTCTTTATCCTTCCTTTCCTTTTTTATATTTGTTACCACTCCCCTAGTTTGACTTTTGTGTTACCACCTCCTTTTTCAAAAAATAAAAATGGTTACAAAAAAACCAAACACCTTTGTGCCTGTTTTTGCAACCATATTGTCTCTGTTATATTATTGTAATTTTTGTAGCCATTGTTTTGCTCAACAACCGGAGTCATTGGCAAAGAGGAATATCTGCATGTTAGCGCGCTTCACCATGAATTACAAGGCCTTTTTGAAAAATCTTTCGATTTTCTTTCTAGCAGTTGATTCTGACCGAGCATTTTTGTACATTGTACACATTATAACGTGAAAACTAAGACCCAGTACATATCTCAAACGGAATATTTCTGCCTCCTCGTCGGTCATAAGGATAATGTCATCCTCGTATTTTTCCACATAACCTTTGAATAAGCCTAATAATCTGTCGTATTCTTCTACATCTACATCATATCCTGCGGCCATGGACGTTTCTAGCAAGTTAATTTGTTTTCTTATCTCAAACATTTCTTGATACTGTTCTTTGCACATAATCATGCCCCCTTCATTTTAATTAAACGGCAAATCTTCTTCCTGAAGATTATCGAACGGATTTTCATTGTTTCTTAAATACTGCCACCACTCTTCACCTCTTGAATATGCTAATAAAATAGTCATAGCCTCTGGAAAAGAATAGCATTCCCCTGATATATACATTAACCAATCAATAATATTACCGTTCTTATGGCTTGCATTAGCCGAATTATCGTACCACCAATTTTTCATTGCATTGCCAACCCATTGTGGATTCTTTTCATCACGGATATACCCCTTATTGTCCAAAGAAAACCGTCTTGTACCACGGGCAATATCATAATCGACTAAAAATAATGAAATATTAATTCTCCGCACCTGTTCCTGCTCTTCCTTTGAAAATCTACGTTGCATTATTATCTTCACCTTCCCCACAATTTTTGTTCTGTTTGTCACAGATTCCTCTTTCCATCATCTGCTCAATATAGCAGGTCCACGGACCTGCCACATATTGAGGAATAATTTAGAAAGAGAATTGGACGAGCGATAAAATGGATTTTGAGTGATTAATTTATAAAAAGTGTATGTACTGCGTACTACGCCCGCCAGCGACCACTTTTTCGCTCGACCACGGTAGACAGATTTGTAATATCATGAAGAAAAAGTAACTGATTCTGTCTACCTATATATATTGTGATATTTTTGGAGATTTTTAAGGCGTTTTTTCATTCGAATTGACTAGGTCCAACAAATTTCGTAAAAAGCGCACAAAAGGGGTTTTAAGTAATTATAATAAATTATAATTTTACTTCTTCCAATTGTGCATTATGCACGTGTGCTTTTTACTGGTCCGTCCTAACCAACATCCAAGCAGAACGACTCTCGTGTCTCTTTCCGTTTCTTGGCGGTAGTTCTTTATGTAAACCGGTTAAAATTTTATATGGTAAACCTAACGACTCTAAAATCATATTTAAATATGTTGCACTTTTGTAATTACCCATCTCCTTAAATAGTTCTATCAACCATCGTTTTTCCTCTTTTGTTGCCAGTTTTACACCGACCAACTCATCAAGTGTTTTTTTACCTGCGCTCAACATATCAACTCCAGCCCAACCTAATGCTCGTTCCACAGCACATTTGTAGTTTGAAACGTTTTTACCACCCAGCGTTTTTATCATATAGTGGTAATATGCCACCAACCCAACATTGATTTTGTAGTTTGCATCCTTATCCCCCGGTGTCGTGCAGATAATGCCACGTCCATCAAAATACTCTCCATCATGTTTTCTCTGCCATGCTACATAATCCGTTTTATACAAATTAAAATCTTTTAATTCCTTGACATACTTTTCATAATTTGATGAGGTTCGATATCCATTTGGTAACAAAAAATACAAATCAATTTTTTCTCCTGCATCGCGACGTTTTCTATTAATTTCTTGTAATGCGGTCGCGATACATAACTCACTGACAATAATCGTTTTCAGACCGTCATCATTAAGATTAATACCAACATCCGCTGATTTTGTTGCTAAGACTACTGAATGCCCATCCGGAACCATCTCATCGTTAATTAATGCATTAATATTCTTTCGTTTTCTACCACATAAACGCGCGCTATTTTTATTGTATTCAGAAATGACCACCATAGTTTTTCCCACCAACTTCTTTTGCACTTCTTCAATTTCTTTGATAGAAGAACTGAAAAAAATCACCTTTTCGTTTTTCTGAAGTTTTCTATAGATAACATCAACCACGGTATCAACATTGGGAATAAATCCAAATGTATCGCCCTGCAAATAGTCTGTATAAGGCTTTTTGTCACGATATATCAAAACGTCAATACCATAAGCCTGTTCCATCATTTCTGCGATTCCAACGTCTGTCCCGGTCAACATCAATACCCCTTCTCCATTAAATACTCTAGCAAGTTTCTCTAATGGTTCCACTGACCTATTATGATATGGAGCCATAAGAATGCATTCCTGAACTTCATCGACAACCACCCACGCAAACATATTAACAACAATGTCCGGGATATTACGTGTAAAAGCCTGATGTGTCATAACCACAATTCTACCTGACAATCCGAATTCTTTCACTTTGTTTTCAATGGATTGCAACAACGATTTTCTCGGTACCAAGTACAATGCTGTTTCACCCGGTCGCAATCGTCTTGCAAGCAATTTTAATGCTTCTGTCGTTTTACCTTTTCCACAATCTACATCCAATAACACAAATGGTGCGCGTCCAGTTATCTCAGCGCGTTCCCGAATTTCCTGTTCCATCTTTGAAGTAATTTTAAAATATTCTTTTTTCTTGGCTTCCATTTTAAATTCTCCTTTCAATATTCGTATAAATATTGTGTCAGGAGCACCATACTTTTGGTTTTTCTTCGAAAGACTCTAAAACCATATCAAACGAAACTCTTATACAAACGAAAACCCTATCACTTAAGACATGGGAAAAGAAAAGGACAAAAGAAAAAGTCCACATATGCGTGGACTAATCATTAGATAAAATCATATCAAAAAAGACAACTTTAGCAATTGAAACCTTATCAAAAGAAGCATTATTCAATTTTTAAGGTATTTCCACAGGATTGTACTAAATTGAATACAATTCCACAGTGTGAATTTTGCAGGCTACTTATTGCTATTTCGTTCTAAAACAGAACACCTACTATACGCCTCCAACAGAAATAGCCTTTAACCTTGCGCGTAATTTTTAGGCTGATTTACTATAATAAAAGTGATTATTCTTTACGCATAGAATATGCCTATAACACCTGCAATTGCCTATAACAAAAAGTAATGATGTAATACTCGATTGTATTTGCCATGAAATCGTTCACACTCTAAAGAACCTATTGTTCACCTTACAAGAAACAAGAAACAAATCAATTAGCATCCGAACAGATTTTAGGCAATGAGTTCTTTTATCACCACATCGATAGTTTTAAATTGAAGGCATTGTAGGCATACTCACAGCAAAGAAGGCGGTATATTAAACTACCTTCTCTTTCAATTTCCGCATTTCTGTTTTTGTCCACCTCATAGATTTCATTTTGGGCATTGGTCCTGTTGTTCCGATTGGTAAGACTGAAATATCGAAAATATCATGAATTGTTTTCGCATTGGTAAAATCACCCCAGATATTCAATAAGAGTGCCTGTCCGTCACCTGTAAATGATGGGCCTCGCATATGTAACCAGTACCTCGTGATTTCTACGCTGACCCCCTCTGAACAAATTGCATGGCGTCCTGCTCGCTCTATAAAGAACCCTTTTTTTATGTCCATTCTAATTACTTTGTCACCAACAATCCATTCATGAGCGTTAGTATTAATTTGCATATCTGTGTTGAATGACGGCATTTGATTACATTGAAAGAATTTTGAAAGATACGCCTGTGCTTCTACCTCCAAGTTCTTCAAATGTTCTGCGTGCGGTTCTTCAAGACCAAGGGCTTCCATGGTGTTTTTGTAATAGTGCCAGAAGTTTGTATCTTGTTCTAACCGTTCGTAATCCCAACCTTCTGCTTCCAAAATCGGGCCAAAATAATCTTTTTCAAGAATCCACCTACCTTCTTCTGCAAGCGTCTGCTGGAACTCCGCCATATACTGTGGTGCCCACCTTGAATAGAAATCATTTAATTCACTTTGTTCAATTTTTAACATTTAAAAATCCTCCTTTTTTTGATGTCCGGAATTCTATCCGTTTATCATAGTATGAGTGAAAATTTCATTTTGCTCGATTTTTTTGCAATAAAAAAAGAGAAATATACTGGCAGCATGTTTTTCTACCAGTATTTTCTCCACTATCACCTTTATTTTAGAAGAACCGCCCGGCTCCTCCCTTCCTTCGTATTTGCCGTTTTAAGCCCTGATTACCTTTTTGATTACCTTTTGATTACCTACCCCATAAAACCCTTGATTTTATGGGGTTTTTAAACGGAGAAGGCGGGATTTGAACCCGCGCACCGCTATTAACGACCTACTCCCTTTCCAGGGGAGCCCCTTCAGCCTCTTGGGTACTTCTCCAAAACATATTTCCAAAACAAAAACCATCAAATCCTTTTGATGGTTTTCAACGCAGAGGGTGGGATTCGAACCCACGTGCCCTCTCGGACAAACGGTTTTCAAGACCGCCTCGTTATGACCACTTCGATACCTCTGCAAATATGAAATTATTGTCGCGTCCGTCAGCGACGTAATTTATATTAGCACGCAAAACGGACACTGTCAACACTTTTTTTAATTTATTTTCCCAAAAAAATTTCTGCTATTTTTAAGTCTTCCGGTGTTGTAATTTTTATATTCTCATATGCACCTGTAACCAACTTTACTTTTTGTCCGAGCATTTGCTCTACGACCATTGCATCGTCCGTCACTTTAATAGTATCGCATTGCATGAGTTTTTTATACGCTTCTTTTATAAGAGAAGTTTCAAACACTTGTGGCGTCTGAATTTGCCACAAAAGGTTTCTTTCCGGTGTACTGTCTGCAAACCCATTCTCATCAGAAATTTTAATGGTGTCTTTCACCGGCATCCCAACTACACACGCTTTATGAAGAATTACTTCATTATATACACGTTGTAAAATTTCTTCATTCACAAACGGTCTTGCGCCATCGTGAATAAATACGTATCCTTCTTCCGCCTCACATAAACCATTTGCGACAGAATGATACCGCTCAGCTCCACCTTCTATAATTGTCTTTACTTTCCCAAAATCAAATTTAGAAACTATTTCTCTTTGGCAATAGTCGATTTGACCGGCACCCACTACTAAAACTATTTCATCAATGAGTTCACAATCTTCGAAGACACGCAAAGAATAATATAGAATCGGTTTGCCACCTATTTCTAAATACTGCTTTTGTGTTTTTGTTCCCATGCGTTTTCCTTGTCCTGCTGCCAGGACAATTGCCGTGCATTTTGCTTTTTGCATCCTATCGTTCTCCTAATTTCAAGTTTGGAACTGCATTTAAGTCCCATCCATGTCTAGTTCCACTTATAAATTCATAATAAGCTGCTGCCCCAATCATTGCCGCATTATCTGTACAATAAATTGGTGACGGATAATAGAACTCTATTCCATTTTCCTCACATGCTTTCTTCATAGCTCCCCGCAAGGTACTGTTAGATGCCACGCCACCTGCAATTGCAAATTTGGAAAGTCCATATTCTTTCACCGCACGCATTGCATTTTCCACCAGTTTATCTGTAACTGCTTTTTGGAAAGATGCCGCTATATCTGCGTTGTTGTATGTCTCGCCCTTCATCTGACAACCGTTGATATAATTCAGCACGGCCGATTTCACACCGCTGAAACTGAAATCATACGGTGCATCCGTAATGTTCGCTTTCGGAAACGCAATTGCATCTGGGTTTCCTTCTTTTGACAACTTATCAATTTTCGGTCCGCCCGGATATCCAAGTCCAATTGCTCTTGCAACTTTATCAAATGCTTCGCCTGCTGCATCATCTCTTGTTTTTCCGATAATTTCATACTTGCCATAATCTTTTACACACACCAAATGCGTATGTCCACCGGATACAACCAAACAAATGAATGGTGGCTCCAGTTCTTTATTTTCTATATAATTAGCTGAAATATGTCCTTCAATATGATGAACTCCAACTAATGGTAGATGTTTTGCATATGCAATCGCTTTGGCTTCAGCCACGCCAACAAGGAGTGCCCCTACTAACCCCGGTCCGTAAGTCACCCCAATCGCATCCAAATCATCCAAGGCGACATTTGCTTCTGCCAATGCTTCTTCAATGACTTGATTGATTTTTTCAATATGTTTACGGGATGCAATTTCCGGAACTACACCGCCGTATAATTTATGAAGTTCTATCTGTGAAGAAATTACATTTGACAATACTTCCCGCCCATTTTTCACAACGGAAGCTGCCGTCTCATCGCAAGAACTTTCAATTGCTAATATCAATATATCTTTCTGTTCTTCCATTTTTTCTGTCCTCTTTGTCTGAAAGCCTTTTTCGTCTCTATTCTTCCGAAAATGTAAGTTCTGCCGTCATCCCATCTTTTCCCGCCTTGGCGTTTGGGAAAATCTCGCGCACTGCTCCCATATATTCTTCCGGCCAAGTAAGTGACGGACTGTAATGCGTCAACCACAGTTCTTCTACTTCTGCACCTTTTGCCAAATCCGCCGCTTCATAGAATGTCATGTGCTTGTATTCGCTTGCCTTGGCATCCTTGTCTGTTTCCCCATACATGCCTTCACATATAAAAAGATCTGAACCTTTCGCATTTTCACGAATAGAGTTGGTCGGTCTGGTGTCAGTACAATAGGTCAGTTTAATGCCTTTTCGTGGGGCACCGAGAACCATATCCGGTGTATAGGTTTTTCCATCCAACTCAACCGACTCGCCTTTTTGTAAATTTTTCCAATATTGTTTTGGAATATCCAGAGCAAGTGCTCTCTCCAAATCGAATTTACCCGCACGGTCAATCTCTAAGGTATACCCATAACACAACACATTGTGATTCACACGGAAGGCCTTTAAACGATAACCGTTTAATTCCATTGTCTCTTCCGGCTGCGTGATTTCTATAAACTTTAGTTCAAACGGAAGTTCCGGAGCAATCACTCGAAGTGCATTTACCACTCGTTCCAAACCTTTTGGTCCGATTAATGTCAGTGGCTCTGTTCTATCTGCATTTCCCATTGTAAGCAATAATCCCGGAAGCCCGCTGATATGATCACCGTGATAATGGGTAAAGCAAATCACATCTATTGGCTTAAAACTCCAACCCTTTTCTTTAATTGCAATTTGCGTTCCTTCCCCGCAGTCAATCAAAAGACTGCTTCCATTAAAACGCGTCATCAATGCGGTCAACCAACGGTATGGAAGTGGCATCATTCCACCGCACCCTAATAAACAAACATCTAACATGAATTTTCCTCACTTATTTTATTTCAACCGGAACCAGAAAGGTCGATACGAATTCGTCATAGCATTTCTCACACAAGTCAAAACTATGCACTTCATTATCTTTATTATTTGAAAAATACCCCCATCTCTTTTCTACTTCCAGGATATCTTCATTTGTAATTTCACGTCCGCATTTATTACATACTATCTTCATTTGACGCATACAATTTCCTCCTTTGAATTTGCTACGTCTTATTATATCGTTTTCACAGAACCTATCCTAGTGGAAAACATTGCATCTTATACCAGTAGTTATACCAATTCCTTACTCATCAGAACTGCATTTTCATTTGGTTTCTCATAAAAGTTTTTACGCATACCATCTACAAGAAATCCGTACTGCTCGTAGAATGACCTTGCACTCGCATTACTCTCGCGCACATCTAAAAGCAGACGTTTAACATTTTCTTTTTTACAGCATTCGCAAGCATAATCTAAGATTCTACGCCCCACGCCCTGCCGACGTACTGTCTCATCCACGGCAATGCGGACAATTTCACCTTCATCCAGTACATAATATATGATACCGTATCCAACTACTTTTTCATCTTGTTCAGCTACCACAATAAAGGCTTGGTTTTGGCAAAAGGTTTCATAGATTCCTTGACTTGTCCACGGATCAGAAAAAATCCTTCTTTCTAAATCCGCAACTTGCTCAATGTCTTCTTCTGTCATATTACGAAATATTGGCATTTTTCTCTGCACGCTCCCGTTCTGCTTGTGAAAGTCTGAGATAATCCGGCTGGTGTTCTTTTGCCGATTCTATCTTTCCTTCTAGAAAATACCGCATACCAAGTGCACCAACTGCTGCCGCACTTTGACGATTCACATGCGCCGGCGCGAATGAGTATGGTATCTTCAAACCTTCCTTCAAAAGTTTTCCATATACAGGCACACCATCTCCAAGGAAGGTTACCTGTTCTCCATACTGATTCAGTTTCTCGATTAATTCCTCTACGGAAATGGCCATCTGTTCTTCCACTATTTCAAATTGTTTTTCAAAACGGTAGATTCCGGTATATACTTGATTTCTCCTTGCATCCATCATCGGACAAATCAGCCCCTTACAGCCAAAAAGATTGTAAGCCATACCGTCTACAGTCGGCACATGGATAAGTGGCTTGTCAAGAGCCAAGCCTAAACCCTTTGCTGTCGCTGAACCGATTCGAAGTCCCGTAAAGGAACCCGGACCTCCGGCTACCGCAATGGCATCAATTGTATTCAAGTCATATTCTGTCATTTTCACAATCTCATCCAACATTGGAAGCAATGTTTGTGAATGTGTTTTCTTATAGTTCACCGTATATTCTGCGACTGTTTGTTCGTCCTCTACGATGGCTACCGTCGCAACTAAACCGGAACTATCCAAAGCAAGTATACGCATATTTATGCCTTCCTCTCTTCAATCGTAATCTTTCGATAATCAAATCCCTGTTCCAAATCTTTTTCTATTATAATAGCAGTTCTGCGTTCAGGCAAAATTTCTTCAATTAAATTTGCCCACTCAATGAGGGACACGCCCTCCCCGTATACATAATCTTCGTATCCTATCTCATCCATCTCACTGATGTCCCCAATGCGATACACATCGAAGTGATAAAATGGCAAGCGTCCCTCATCATACACTTGCACAATGGTAAATGTGGGACTACTGATAGCTTCCTCAATTTCCAATCCCTTCGCGAGACCTTGCGTGAAGACAGTTTTGCCTACCCCTAAGTCGCCTACTAAAGTAAACACTTGTCTTTTTACCGCCTTTTTCCCAATCTCCATACCTAATTGGTATGTTTCTTCTGCACTTCTTGTTTCTATAATCATATCAAACCTCTGCTAATGAATGTGACGTATTTTTACTTTATTCGGTGGAATGTGAGTATGAATCATTTTCACCGCTTCTTCGTATTGGTCGCCCATACATACTTTTGGAAGAATAAGAGCTCGTACTCTTCCCAGATACAAAATCACACTTTTTTGTGTACTGACCGCCTTTGTCACTTCTTCCCATTTTGTTTCTGCCTTTGCTTCCTCTTGGCTCACTGTGATACCTTCT
>JAZRQP010000075.1:0-1663 GCA_045649885.1 Faecalimonas sp. | reverse complement strand
AATTATCCGAATCAGATCTACGATAACATTATCATTCAAGGTGTGGCAGAGCACGTTTTGAAAAGAATTAGCAGGAGGTAACCTATGAATTGGATCGATTCTATTAAAGAAATTAACAAAGCGCGAACCAATAACCGACTTGTAATATTTGTGGGTTCGGGTGTATCTAACAATTCCGGTGTTCCGACATGGAAAGGACTTATTGAAACTATTGCAAAAAAAATTAATTATAACGAAAATTGTAACGGCTGTAATTTTATTGAAACATCTTGTCCTAAAGAGGACTGTAGTAAGCGATTTAACTTTACCGCAACGGAATTTTTAAGAATTCCCGAGTACTATTATCAATCGGCAAGCTCGGACGAGTATTTTCAAACTATTTCAGACACCTTAAAATGCGATAAAGAATCCAATGCGGTAGACGAGATAATATTAGATATTGCACCTCATCACATCATAACTACAAATTATGATACTTTGTTGGAGAATTCTGCTTCCATTAAAACTGCTAATTATAAAGTAATCTATGAGGATAAAGACCTATTATCAAACGCCAGCGACTGCTATATTATCAAGATGCACGGGGATATCGATCATCCCCAAACAATAGTGCTAAAAGAAAGCGATTACATAGACTACGAGCATACGCATCCACTTATCAGCACATATATCAAATCGCTTTTAGTAAACCATACGTTCTTGTTTGTCGGTTATTCGTTAAATGATAACAACCTTAATCTTATAATCGGTTGGATCAATTACTTTTGCAAACAGTACGGTGTATCAGAACGCCCTTACAGTTTCCTGATACAAAATGCCGTCCCTTCGGAGTTTGAATTATCAAGGCTTGAAAAAAATAATATTTTTGTTATTAGCTTGGATACACTTCCTGCAGATTTGCAGTCGAAAGCAAACATTCCCGAAAGCCTTACTCATCCAAGCGGACGTAATTTGTATACATACTTAAAATGCATTTCTAACAATACAATTTCCAGTCAATATATGGACTTAAAAGATATCCTCAATGAAAGATACCAAATATTGAAATCATATTCAAAGGTATCTCATGATGACTTGATTTCTGCATACTCGTTCGGACATTATCAATTTTTAAGCACCGCACTGATTCTTTATGACAAGCCCACATATGAAAACTTAACCGCATTGCTTACAGTGGACAACCCGCTTATTCTCAACACATTTCAACGTGCAGGAATAACATGCGTACAATTACATTCAGAACAAACACTTTCTCACGATATCCCTTGCACAAATCGCACACCCCTTGTTCAACTGTATTTAGATAATGATTATGAGTCCATAGAAAACCAAATCCCCAACTTGTCTCCCACAGAAAAAATATACTACTATAACCTCTTGGGCATAGATTTTAATCGAGATGAGCTTATTCATCTTGATCTTAAATCCATCTCAAAAAATGATTATATTAGCGTTTTATTGCATAAAACTCGAGCTCGATTAATATCCCTCTCGCTAATTGATCGCCAAGAAGCACGAACGGCAGAATTGGAGGCTTTATTAGAGTCAGCTCCATATGCATATAAAAAATCCATTAGTTTTCTCAACAAGTTATTTTCATCTTTCGCTAAAGATGAAAATAAAATGCGTGATATTTTAAAAAAGCAGCAAAAACGATATGAAT
>JAZRQP010000074.1:0-12822 GCA_045649885.1 Faecalimonas sp. | reverse complement strand
CCATATACACCTATGATGTAAATAACAAGGTGGTAGGCGTAACCAAACCGGATGGAAGTGTAACAACAACCGTATATGACAAAGCACAGCGTATTACCTCTACGGTAGAAAAGACGGCAGGCGGAACAGTCATTACAGGATTTGCCTACACTTATGATGCACTTGGCAGAATCACAGAGGAAAGTCATCTTGCGAATAATACGAAGATGTGTTACACTTATGATGACTTATCAAGGGTAACAAAGCGTACAACAGTAAACCTTTTGAACAATAACGAAAGTGTAGAAAACTTTAGTTATGATGCGGCAGGAAATGTAAATTCCGGTGTCTATATATATGACACAAATAACCGCTTGACATCATACAACGGTGATGCAGTTACTTACGATGCAGACGGAAACATGTTATCGGCACCACTTAATTGTGTTACAACTGCATTTACCTATGACAGTGCAAACCGACTTCTAAAAGCAGGAGGTAATGCATATACATATAATGCAGAGGATGTGCGAATTCGTAACCTGTGTGGCAGCGATGAAACCATCTACACCTACAACACACAAAGCAGGCTCAGTCAACTGCTTATGAAGACCACCAATGGTGTTGTAACGAAGTATGTGTATGGTTTGGGCTTAATCGGAGAAGAAAAGCAGGGATGTTTTAAAACATACCACTTTGACTATCGTGGAAGTACGGTTGCAATCACAAACGAAAGTGGATATGTGTCCGATACCTTTAAGTATGATACATACGGCAAGCTGATTTCCAGAACGGGTAGCAGCTTTATCATCTTCGGCTATAACGGACGAGACGGAGTAGTGACAGATCGCAATGGTCTCATCTACATGCGTGCAAGATACTACAGTCCAGAACTGAAACGGTTTGTCAATGCAGATATCATCAAAGGTGAAATCACAAATGCGATTACGCTGAACAGATATGCATACGCGAATGGCAACCCGGTATCCAATGTGGACCCGTTTGGGTTGAGTGTTGAAGAAAGAGGTTCAATAGATGTAGAACAGATATTTAATATAATGCAAAAAATATCTGATAAAAAAGATAAACAACTAGCCTCTAACTTGTTAGCTTTGACATTGGATCAAATATTAAGTTTTAAGAATGTCTTTATTGTTTCAAGTAAGACATCAATTGATATTCCAATTGGAACGAATATGGTGCTATCATATTCCACGTCAGTGAGTCATGGCAAGGGAAATATTGAGATTTCTAGTGTTGTATCTGAACAATTTGAATTATTAGGTTCCCTTACATTTCCAATGTCAAATGGGAGCATTACGGTAGGTGATGATGGTATCGGCATTGAATACTCACGTAATATAAATGAGTATTCTAATGTTGCGGCATCGATTTCAGGGGTTCCTGGAGTATCGTTGTCGGTTGAATACACAGTTACTACAACAGACAAATATTCTAATTCAGTATCTACTAGCTTGGGGATGACTTATTTAAATGATTCTGATAACAAAAATTTGGGCAAAGTGCCTGTACTTGAAAAGGCAACTTCTCAAGAATTAGATTGGGATGCAATAAAAAAAGGAGCATATGTTACAATAGCAGGAATTGCCGGGGTTGTGGTTGTTGGTTGGGCATTGGTCAATAACGGAAGTGGTGTAGGTGTAATAGATGATGCAATTCTACTTCCAATAGGAACAAAACTTTTGACAATGGGTAAATAATACTGTTTTTTGTGGGGGATACATTTTATGAATAGCAATGTGAAATCAATTATAAAAAAGTACTATTTTCAATGTTTTGGTATCTGGGTATTGTGTATGAGCATTACATGTTTTTTACTCTTTGGTTTGGATAGTATATGGGGGATAATTACATTAATTCCCGTATTGTTTATTACAAGATTAATTGTAAAATCATTGCAAGATACAAATTTTTTATCAGTGCTATATTGTGAATTAAACCCACAAAAATTTAAAGATGTTATAGAAGGAGCAAAATTTTTTGTTCCTTCTATTGGCTATCAAGTATTTGCTGCTTATTATTCAGGAGATTATCAAACAACAATCAATATTTGCACAAAAAAACTGTTAAATGAAAAGAAATGCAAAAATAAATGTTTTTATTTAGTAATACTTGCACGTGTATATTTTTTACTTGGGGATAACGAAAAATTAAAAATGATTTGCAAACAATTCCAAAATTACATTATGTATCAGAAAAGGGTGGACCAAATCCGAAAACAATATGTTGTCATGCAATATTTTGAGAAGTACTTGGAAGGAGATTATTTGTCTTGCCAAGATTATTATTCCATGTATAAAGATAATACAAAAGCAGTTCGTAGTGAACTTAGGCAAATCCAATGGAAATTTTATTACGCAGTTGCTTGCTATTATGCGGACGATAAGGAAACAGCTCAACAAATTTTTGGTGAGGTGATTTCTGAAGCTCCGAAAGTGAATTATGCCAATATATCTCAGAAGTACCTAAATATAATTGAAAAAAATCAACAAGAGTCATTTGCAAAAATCGAAATGCTTCCTGATGAAAACTATATTGTTCCGACAGATAAAATTTTTTCAAAATGGCGTGTGGGTGTTGTCTTCAGTTATATTTTAATCGGCGTGTGTATAATTATCTCTGTATTTATTAATGGATCGAGTTTACACAAGCCATCCATTGTTGAGGGAAAATTAAATAGTGCTCTTGATAAAGAGTATGAGGAATATAAGCTTTTAGATTATTTTAATATAAATAAAGATGATAGTATTATTGCTGCTATGTGTGTTGCAGAGATACCTGAAGAACGATTAGATGTATGTTCTGTCGGGGTAAATGATGATGACGAAAATTTTGAATTGAGTAATGTCATTAAAGATGTTCAAATAGGAAAATATTATTATATAAAAGATATAACTGATATGTATTATATTGGATTCAGCATTGTAGATGAGAAAAAGGATATTCCACCAAATAGTTACAAAATTGTAGAAATTGGCTTAGGGAAAAATAGCATGTTTTTTTATGTGGATTATATCGAAAGAACATTACCGTACAAATAGATGTAAACACTTAATATTTTTATACACAAAGCGTATAGGATGAAAGGCACTCGATTATGCAAAGATACGGAGGTGAAGGAATGGAAAAATTAAGATACAATAAAGCTTTTAGAAACGGTATAATTGCGTTTGCGTTTTGTATTTTACTGTCGTCTATTTTTATTATCCTTCCTATTGTTTCTAAAATTCAATATGATAATTTAGTATCAAACATGAAATCTATTGAAGCTACGATTGTAGATATTGATTTAGATATAAATGTGCGTGGTCCTAACGTGCAGGAAATTTTTATTTCTTACGAGGTCGACGATGTAGTTTATAGCCGAGAATTAAATACCGACACCAAAATATCTTTTGCAGCTGGCATGGGTTCGCATTATTCGGTTGGAGATAGGATTGACATTTTTTATAACCCGCAAAACCCGAATGAAATTGCGACGCCCCGTTCGGTTGACGTTGGATATTTTTATATGGTAATAGGCTTAATTCTTCTTGCTTTGGTAATGTTTGCATTTGTTCTGATGCTGAAGAACAGGCGAAAGTTTTTAGTTACTAAGGAAGAGTATGAAAAAGAGAAGTGTGAACGAAAACACAGTAAACTTGTGAATACAAGCGGTGAAAAAATTCGTTGGCAGTATTTTAATGTATGTATATATTTTTGGCTTAGCGTTATCCCTGCTATTCTTGTAATGATTATAACATTGAGACTTAAGGAAGACAATTTTGATATTTGGAATAGTATTGTAGAAATGGCTGATTTGACTCCTGTTATTTTAGCTGTGTATGCAGTTTGTATCGGCCCGTTTATTATTCTATCGATTTTGAATCGTTTTTGTTTTGGTAAGGTTTTGGGTGTGATAAATGATTCTATACTTTTCTTAAATAATCGTGAAATTAATATAAACGGTATTATAGAAATTGTATATCATCCAAGGTTTATGACGAGAAATGGTTCAAGTTTTTGTTATGCGACCTTTGTTGTCCGGTCGAAAAACGGTGGTACGGAATCATTTGACGTGGTACATTTTCCGTTGTACGGTTTGAAAAAAGCAAAAAAGAACAACCCCAATATTAAGCTTAGTTTTGATAAATATATTTGGGTTTTAATGTTTTCCCCTACTGTTATACTTGCTGTTCTTAGCTTATTACTGGGGTGATATACCAAAGAGGTGATTGTATGAAAAAATTAGTATGTTTATTGTTGGTTGTAGTTCTTGCGTTTAGTTTTTCGGCTTGTGGTATTAAGGAAGAGCCGACAAGTAATACGGAAACGTTAAACAATACAGAAACATCGGACAAGACAGAAACATCTAGCAAGACGGAAATGTCGAGCAATACAGAAACATCTGAAAAGACGGAAATGTCGAGCAATACAGAAACATCTGGCAAGACGGAAATGTCGAGCAATACAGAAACATCTAGCAAGACGAACAGCGATTCATCATCAAATTCAGTATCATTAAATGAAACGCCTTTTGACAGCAGTACACAAAATCACAACATCGATAGTGATGTATCATCGTCAAATAATACTGAAACAAGTAGTTCGAAATCATATCAAATTTTGCCTGGAATAACAGATATGACACAAGAAGAATTAAGACCTAATTACTGGTTGGGAAACAATAAAAAACTTTCGGATGATGTTCTTGTTGTTATATTATTTATTGATGATAACGAGAGCCATTGGGAAAAACAAGAAATTGATGATTTTACAGAAACAGCCATCAAACCGGCGTTAACTTTTCTTGAAGATGAAGCAAAAAAACACAACAATAACCTGAATTTAAAAATTGAAAGCTTATCAAAATATAATACAAACAAGTCTTTAAAATATGATGGTACGGTGAATAAAAATTTAAATGTGGGCGGTTCTTCAAAGGATGTATTAGACCAAGCCGCACAAAAATTAGGGTTTGAGAATAATTGGGATATATATTCTTATTATAAGAATCAACAGGGAGAAAATGATTTGATTTTTTTGAATCTGCTAAATAAAGACGGTATCTCATATGCACGACATTGCAATTCTATCGGATATGCAGCTTATGCTGAGCATGCCGTTATCTTTAGCAGATATTTAGGTGAGGCAGTTCAAAAAGACAGGGCATCGTCAGTTGCACATGAAATATTACATCTCTTTGGTGCAGAAGATATGTATACAACATTTAGCAGAGAGTTATTGGCGACACAATTTTATTATAATGATATAATGCTTCTTTCACCGGATTTATCTATATTAACATACTCTGTAGGAGATTTAACAGCGTACTCAGTTGGTTGGTATAATATACCACCGGAACTATGTTATAATGAATTGTGGTGGCAATAAGAACAGTAGTACAATTGTTATGCAAAATTTGAAACCAACCAAAAAGGCGCAGTAGTTACTAAGGCGTAACAAGAGCAGTAAACGCAGTATCTGGAATGACAGTTTATGAGTATTCCAAAGCAGGAGAGTTACTTTCTGAGACAGATCCGTTAGGTCATAAGAAAACGTATACCTATGATGCTTACGGCAATCGACTCACAGAAACAGATGCAATGGGCAATACTATCGTGTACACCTATGATGCCAACAATAACCTGCTTACTGTCCGTAATGCACTAGGAAATACAACCACCTATGCATATAATAGTCTGAACCAACTGATGTCCGTAACCGATGCAAAAGGTAATGTCATCAAATATGGCTACGATGCTTTGGGCAGACGCACCACAATCACGGATGCGAAAAACAATGTATTCACAACTGTATACGATGCCAACGGCAATGTGATTCAGATATTGGATGCAAAGGGGAATACGGTGAGCGAGACTACCTATAACAGTTTAAACCAGCCGGCAAGAGTAACAGATGCGGCAGGTCAGACCAGCGTATATACCTACAATACTCTGGGTAAGGTAGCAAGTGTGACAGATGCAATGAATCACAGACAGGAGTATTCATATAACTCACGGGGACAGAATACACAGGTGAAGGATGCCCTGAACAATATAAGTATGGCAACCTTTGATATCCTTGGAAACATGACACGTCTTACAGGACCTTCGGGCGGTAACACAGAATATACTTATGATAGTCTAGGCAGACTAATTGCAGAAACCACCACATCAGAAGGACAGATAACTTACGGCTACAATGAACTGAATCTAAAAGAGCAGCTTACCAATGCAAGAGGACAGGTTCGTAAATATTTCTATGATGTGGCTGGCAGAGTTACCGGCTATGTAGGAGTAGAGGATTCCGTAAGCTATACCTATGATGCCAATGGAAATGTACTTACGGTGACAGATAAGAATGGAACCATTACGAGAACATACGATGCTCTGAACAGAGTATCAAGTTATACAGATACTTTTGGTAAGACCATCAGTTATGTATATGATGCAGTCGGTAACCTGGAACGCATGACGTATCCGGACAATATGACAGTTACCTATGAGTATGACGCAAACAATAACCTTACAAAAGTGACAGACTGGTCAGGCAGAACAACCATATACACCTATGATGTGAATAACAAGGTGGTAGGCGTAACCAAACCAGATGGAAGTGTAACAACAACCGTATATGACAAAGCACAGCGTATTACCTCTACGGTAGAAAATACGGCAGGCGGAACCGTCATCACAGGATTTGCCTACACTTATGATGCACTTGGCAGAATCACAGAGGAAAGTCATCTTGCGAATAATACGAAGATGTGTTACACTTACGATGACTTATCAAGGGTAACAAAGCGTACAACAGTAAACCTTTCGAACAATGGCGAAAGTGTAGAAAACTTCAGTTATGATGCGGCAGGAAATGTAAATTCCGGTGTCTGTATATATGACACAAATAACCGCTTAACATCATTGTTTTGGTTGTAATGGCTTTAATTTTGGTTGTTGCAGTAATCATATTTAATTTCAAAAGGAAGAGAAAATAATTTAGATAACACACCTTTAAGTTTAACTGTTTTATATTTTGTCTTGTGAAGTAAGAATGTAGTGCACAGGAGGAACGTATTATGAAAAAACTTTCACGTAAAACACAGATAATAATTGCTAGTTGTATTCTTGGTCTGGTATTTGTATTTATCATTGCGTTTTTGCTTATTAAAATTAGTGTACCTGATGTGTCCGGTAAAAGTATTAATGAGGCTACTAAGATAATAAAAAACCACACTTTTAAAATGGAAATAGACAGAGAATATAGCGATACAGTACCGAAAGATGTTGTTCTGGGACAAAAACAATCTCCTGGAACAAAACTCCGAATGGGAAGTGTGATTATTATTCAGGTGAGCGATGGCGTAGAAATGATAGAAGTGCCAAATGTTGAGAAAAATACCATTGCTGAAGCAGAAATTGCATTGAAAAAATCTAAGTTTAAAGTTAAAGTAACGGAAATTTTCAGTGACGATTATGAAAAAGGAATTATCATTTCACAAAAGATTGCAGCGGGTAAAAAAGCACCAAAGGGTTCAGAAGTCGAAATTACGGTGAGCAAAGGTCCTGATTTGGTTCAAGTGCCAAACATAATTGGGAAATCATTGGCGGATGCAACTCAAGCACTTTCAGATGCAGGACTTGTAATTGAAAGCGATATCCAGTGCAGTAACTCAGTTGCAGAAGGCTACATCATTTCACAGGATGTCAAATCCGGAGAAATGATAAAACGCAATTCAAAAGTTTTTGCGTATGTGAGTGCTGGAGTGGCTAATACTGTTGGCAATACACCATCAAACAGCAGGCAATGGGGGCGCGTTGCAGTACAGGGGAATTGGGTGTATTATAGCAACAACGAATACAATAATTACCTTTATAAAATGCGAAAAGATGGAAGTGAAAAACAAATATTAACAAAATGCGTTGCCATTGGGATTAATGTTGTAGGTGAATGGATTTATTACACCAATGACGATTCACAGGGCGATGGCGGCTTATATAAAATACGTATTGATGGCAGTCAAAAGACAAAAATCAATTCGGATATAAATTACTTTGTTCATGTTGCAAACGGATGGATATACACATCTAACCCATTTGGCAACCGCGATATATATAGAATGAAGACTGACGGAACAGAAAAGGCATTGATTTGCAGTGATAGTTGTAGCAACATCAATGTTGTGGGCGACTGGATTTATTATACGAAAACCAATGAAAATTTGGTTTATAAAATCCGTACAGATGGAAGTCAAAAAGCAATGATTCATAACGATTTCGTAGCAGACAATATGACGGTGGATGGCAACACAATAGTCGCTACCGACACATATGATTATTTGAAAATCAACACTAACGGAAGCGGATTTTTAAGTTACAAAGGGAATAATACGCAAAAGTCATTTATAAATGCAAGTAACGGATGGTTATATTTTATGGAGCACAACTTTACTGCTGAGGGTAAAGTGTCATCTGCTTTCTATAAAATGCGGTACGACTCAAGCCAAAAAACAAAGATTTTAGACATCAATTTTAGAAATACTGCTAATTTTTTTGTTAATGTTGCAGGGGATTGGATCTATTTTCCAAACGAAGATGATAATTGTTATTTGTATAGAATAAAAACAGACGGCACCAACCTTCAAAAATTATATAATTAGTATATTTGTTCCAACCCTGACGATAGTTGTCAGGGTTGTTTTTTATTATAAACACACAGCCAAAATCAATGAAAGGAGGAACTTGGATGGAGGATGTTGAGGTTATTATAGAACGTCATGAGCAGCGAATCAAAACGCTAGAGCGTGATATGTCAGCAATGAAGGAAGTACAGGCGGAAATCCGTTCTATGAATGAAACGCTTGTAACGCTTGCCACAGAATTGAAACATACAAACGAGCATCTGGCAAGACATGAACGAAAAATCGATGAAATGGACAGTGTGCCGAAACAGCGAATGCAGCAGATAGTTACAGCAATTATTGCAGCACTTGCCGGCGGTCTTATTTCAACGATTATTGGAATGATACTTGTATGAGAGAGGAAAGGTTATGAATTATCAAGATTATATTAAAACAGAATTATTAATTTTGGTTCCGGTTTTGTACTTCGTCGGAATTGGACTTAAAAAGAGTAAAATAACGGATAAATGGATTCCAATCACACTTGGCGTTATAGCAGTTGGGTTGTCGGCAGTATGGGTCATTGCGACGGGCAACATTTCTGGATTGCGGGAAGTGGCCTCTGCGCTATTTACGGCTGTTACGCAGGGCGTGCTTGTTGCTGGTGCTAGTGTGTATGTGAATCAAATTTATGTTCAGGCAAATAAGGAGGAATAAAGATGCAAGGTATTATTAAAGCACATGCTGTAAACAATCTGTGTTATATTGCAGCAAAGAAAATGGTTCCTGCAGGAATTGTGGTACATTCAACAGGCGCAAATAATCCGAATCTTAAGCGATATGTTGATAGTCCTAATGAAGTGGGTGTTAACACATACGGCAATCATTGGAATACTGCCAAACCTGGCGGAAAGAAGGTATGCGTTCATGCATTTATCGGATATGACAAAGATAAAAATATTCGAGTAGCGGAGATTTTGCCACTGAATATCTGTTGTTGGGGTGTTGGCCGAGGTTCGAAAGGTAGTTATAATTACAATCCGTCTTACATTCAATTTGAAATCTGTGAGGACGACCTTAGCAATAAAACATATTACAAAAAAGCGTTTGATGTTGCTGCCGAATACTGTGCGTACCTTTGTAAAAGATACGGACTTAGTATTGATAAAATTGTTGGTCATGTGGAGGCACACAAGCAAGGATATGGAAGTAATCACAGTGACCCAGAACATTGGATGAAAAAGTTCGGTGAGACAATGGATGATTTTCGCAATCAAGTTTCTGCGATTTTGAAAAATGATGAAAGTAAAAAAGAGAATTCTTCTGGTCCTTATTTGGTTAAGGTTACAACAGGTGCCCTGAATATTCGCAAGGGCGCAGGAACCAACACCGCTAAGGTTGGATGCATTATTGACAGAGGTGTTTATACCATTGTTGAAGAAAAATCTGGTACTGGTGCCACAAAGTGGGGAAAACTCAAGTCTGGTGCGGGATGGATTTCGCTTGATTATGTAAAAAAACTTTAATGAAGGAGAATGTTTTATGCAAATGACGATAATTATTGTAGGTGTAGTCTTAAGTGCTGTTGGCATGTTGATGACTGGATTGTTGCTGATTTTATGTTTGACAGCAAAGAATAAAGGAAAGACAGAAAAGGTAACTGCTTATTATGATGATGGTACACCGCGCAAATTTTTTATTACAGGAGATAAACATCGTAACTTTGAACGTGTTAAAAATTTCTGCCGCGACACCAATACAAGACGTAAAGATGTTTTGATTGTTCTCGGTGATGCAGGGTTTAATTATTATGAGGACGCTCGTGATGATAAGTTAAAAAAAGAGATTTCAGAACTTAATATTACATTATTCTGCTTACACGGAAATAAAGAGAACCGACCTCAAAACATTGGTACATACGGCATACGCAGTTTTTGTGGTGGAAAAGTGTATTACGAGCCGAAATATCCAAATATTTATTTTGCTATAGACGGAGAAATATACAACTTTGAAGGTAAGAAGTACATGGTAGTAGGCGGCGCTCATAGTGTCGATAAAATCAAGTGTCTAAAAGAAGATAAACCGTTTTGGGAAGATGAAATGCCGGATGATGCGACAAAAGCAAAGGTGGAGGCTGCTTTGCTAGATGAAAACAATGAAATTTTTGGAATGATGACACATACCTGCCCGATTAACTATCTACCTACCGAGATGTTCATGTCTACACGGCAGAATGCTACTATTAAGCGCAAACCGAGAAAAGCAAAGTCAAAAAAACTTTTCAAACCGGATATTGATCGTTCCACAGAAAAGTGGTTAGGAGAACTAGAAAAGAAATTGAACTATGAAGTTTGGTTTTGCGGCCATTACCATATTGATAAACAGTTGGATAAAGTGTATATGATGTGCCATGAGATTCGACCTTTACATATGCAGATGATTGGTAAAGAATGATGAAAGGCTGAGTTGGTTATTTTAATTATTAAGGCACATGCTCTCTTTCTTGGGCATCATTTCAAAATAAGCATTATGATTAAGAATAGAGGGTTTTATCCCTCTATTTCTTGTTTTTCGCCATCATACTAGACACCATCTGTACGGTCTGATCAATCTGCATTTGCTCTTGTGGAGATTTCCCCTCTTTTAGTATGTTTAAAATCAGTGTAATCTCATCAGTAGAGAATCGGATGCCCTTTCGGTTGGCTGATGTAATGAGAGACATCAAAACCGGCGCAAGAGAGTTACCGCTTTTGCCGGCAGTCTGGTGCGCTGCCGTCTTAATCAGCTCCAACTTTATCGGGTCCATATCTTTAAGTAACGGATTGTTCATCCAGTCCATCAATTGTTTCACCTTCTTTCTGCGGTTCAGTATGTTCCTCCTGTGCAAACATCCCCATCATTGACATGGAGTCAAAATCCATATCAGACATATTTTGCATTTCCTGCATCATACTCATCATATTTATCATATTCTGCATCTGGTCAAAAGATTCAAGGTCAGATGGGGATAAATATGGCTTCAAACCGTCAAAAACATCTTCCGGCGACGAAGTTCTTTGCCTCATGTTTCTAAAAAAAGATATTGTGTGGCGGAATTCAAGGAATTTCACATAAACAGCTATCATACGCTGACTTTGAGGAGGCAAAAACGGGATTAACAGTTTGGTCATCTGTAATGACTGGTTTGATATGTATTGGTCAAAGGGTGTCATCATATGAGAAAAGTCATCGTTCATATTGCCTCCTAAAAAACTAACGTTGTGAAAATATATGAATCGGATTTGTGAAATATGAGTATGTCAATGAAACACGAACACAAAAGGCCTCTGCCGCTAGGACAGAGACCTCTCGGTAAGACAGGGAAATCCCTGAACTCTTCATTCAGCAATTAGCAGCACATATCGTCGCAGCCACATCCGCAGTTGTTTCCGCCTCTGTTGCTTCCAAATCCGCCACAGAAGAATAACAAGATGATGATCCATAAGCAGCTGTCATCGCCACATCCGCATCCGCCACGGTTTGAACCCCAAGAGTTACCGCCACAGCAGAAAAGAAGTAAGATGATCCAGATACAAGAGTTGTTTCCAAATCCGCATCCACAGTTGTTAGATCTTTCGTTTACACATCCGCAGTTAGTTGCATTTAAATCGCTCATAATCATAAGCCTCCATGTAATTTATATTTACACTTCATCATATGTAAGGAGGCTTATCCATGTGAACTAAAAGGTAAAAATAAATCAAGCACGCAATAACAGAAGAAACATATCCTAATAAAAAAGGAACCTATTAGTATATGAAGCGTGTTAAAAATTTAGTACATTGTCAATATAATCAAAAAAATCAGTTGCTTGGAAAAGGGGTTACAGTTGCGGTAATGGATACGGGCATGACGCTTCATCCGCAGCTTCAGATAAATGCACTATTCTTTCGGGATTTTGTAAATGGCAGACAGGAATTCTATGATGATAATGGACATGGAACTCATGTGTGTGGCATTATCGGAAGCACGCAGATAGGAATGGCTCCACAGTGTAAATTAATTGCATTAAAGGTGTTAGATGAAAATGGTGGTGGAGACATTATCTATAGCATGAAAGGGTTCCGCTGGATTTTGGAAAATCAGGAGAAGTATAATATTCGGATTGTAAATATATCAATGGGAATGAAACCGGGTGTAAATCTATGGGGAGAAGAACGAATATTAAGAGCAGTGGAAATGCT
>JAZRQP010000073.1:0-12626 GCA_045649885.1 Faecalimonas sp. | reverse complement strand
GAACCAATTGGTATCCGGCATATTCGAAAGCTTCCATAATTGTTAAGTTTGATGGAACTTCATATTTTTTACCGTATAAATATACGTTAATCATATCTGCCATTTCTGATCATTCCTTTCTCTCGTAATCCTAGTATTCAGGTGGTAATTCGCCGATTTCGTCATAACGGAATACAGGGCCGTCTTTACAAACGTATTTAGAACCGATGTTACAACGTCCGCATTTACCTACGCCACACTTCATACGAAGTTCAAATGTTGTATAGATTTGCTCATCTGTGAAACCTAATTCTTTTAATCCTGCTAATACGAACTTAATCATAATCGGAGGACCACAGATTAAAGCAACTTTGTTTGTGTCAAGATTTAATTCTTTTACATAGGCTGGTACGAATCCTACATGTCCATCCCATCCTTCTTGTGGACGGTCGATTGTAAGATGTACGTTAATGCCTTCTGTTTTCATCCAAACTTCCTGGATTTCTTTTAATTGAACCAAATCGTCTGCGGAACGTGAACCGTAAACGATATCTACTGTTCCGTAATTTTCGCGGTTATCAATTACATAGTTGATAACAGAACGAAGTGGTGCAAGACCGATACCACCGGCGATGAATAAAAGGTTTTTACCTTTCAATTCTGTTTCCACCGGGAAATGATTTCCGTATGGTCCACGAACTGTGATTTCTGAGCCTACTTCTAAGCTGTGAAGATAATCTGTAAGCTCTCCACATTTCTTAATACTAAATTCTTGATATTCTTTGTTTGTTGGTGAAGATGTAATAGAAAACATTGCTTCACTTACACCAGGAGCACAAACCATTGCGCATTGTCCCGGCATATGTTCAAATAATTTTCCGCCTTCCGGAGCATTTACACGAAATGTTTTAACATCCGGTGTTTCCTGACGGATATCTGTAATGATACCTACCTTTGGAATTAATGTGTCCAAGGTGTATCCATCATGACAATGACATTCGCACATTAGTTTTCACCTCCCTGATTTTCAAAAGCTTTAATTACTTTTACGATATTAAGTGCTGATGGACATTTTTCAATACAACGTCCACAACCTACACATGAATACATGCCGTCGTTGTTTGCTGGGAAGTAAACAAGCTTGTGCATGAATCTCTGACGGAAACGTTGCATCTGGCTGGTACGGTTATTTCCGTGAGCCATCATTGTGAAATCAGAGTACATACATGAATCCCAACAACGGTAACGTTTTACGCCATGTCCTGTATCATAGTCTTTGATATCGTAGCACTGGCAGGTTGGACATACAAATGTACATGTTCCACATGCCAAACATGGTTTGTAAAGTTCTTCCCATACAGGAGAGTTGAATTTGTCTAACAGAACGTCTCCGTTCCATCCTTCCAAGGAAATGTTGGAATATGGAAGTTTTTCTACGATTGCACGAATCGCTTCTTTTTCTGCTTCCACTTTCGCTTCATCAGCATCTACAAGAAGTCCTGCTACTTTTGCTGTAAGAGCCTCACCTTTTTCAGTAAGTGCTTTCCAGTACATTTCTCCGTCAATCATCCATGTAGCAACGTCAGCTACAGGTTCTGCGCAATCTACACCGAACACCTTACAGAAACACGTTTCTTCCGGTTCGTGGCAAGCCATGGCAACGATAGTTCCGTGTGCACGTCTTGCTGCGTAGAATGTATCTACAGGGTCAACTAAAAATACTTTATCAAGTACCTCTACACCCTTCACATCACAGGCCTTCATACCAAATACAACAAAGTCTTGGTCTTTTAAAGCCTCTGGATCGATTTTGATTTTCTTATCTTCTTTTCTAACTGTATATAAGTTTTCGCTTTGTGGGAAGAATGCATCTTTTGGAGATTTTACACTCTTAAGTGTATCTAAATCTACATTTGCATCTTCTGTCCATGCTGCGAAATTTACCTGTCCGTTATTGTTCACAGGTACAAATAATTCTTGCTCTCCGGCAATCGCTTGGAATAATGCCGAAAGATTTTCTTTTGCTATCTTATACATCACATTATCCCCTTTCTGCTACGATGCTTGGTTCCACATCATCAAATGTATAGTTTGTAAGTGGTCCTCTTGGTTCTGAGTCAGCACCTGCCTGATATTCGCCATAAAATTCATTGATGTCTTTAATGTATTTACGGTTAAACAAGTGAAGTCTGATGCCTTGTGGACATACTCTGCTACACTCTCCACAGTCTGTACATCTTCCAGCTACGTGGAATGCACGGATTACGTGGAACATTTTTTCTTCAAATGAATCTACATTTGCCTTTTGTGCACTATCAAACTTGTTGCTGTCAAATACACATTTGCGGCAACTACAAGCCGGACACACGTTACGGCATGCATTACAACGGATACATTTGCTTAATTCTTCTTGGAAGAATGCGAATTTTTCTGCCGGAGACATTGCTTCAATCATCTCAACCTCTGCAAATCTCTCTGCGTCCTTTGTATCTCTTGATTCACCGATGATTTCATCGTAAATCATATGGTCTTTACCTTTACATACGTGACATCTCTCAAGCATTACATCACCGTATGCACAAGATTTTTCACCGTAAAGAGTTTGGAATGTCAATGTATCACATGCATCTGTCATCTCTGCTCCAGACACACTTTCGATACCTTTGATTCCTAATTTTTTCGCTTTTTCAATATCCAATTTACCTTTACAAGAGGCACCTACGATATAAGCTTTTTCTCTATCTACACGGTGTTCTTTGATTAATTGGTTAAAGCTGTATGTATCACATGGTTTTAAGCAAACCATTGTTTTGCCTTCTAACTTAGAACCTTCAATCATGTACTTGCTAAGGTTGGCACCGCAGAATCCGTTATATACGAAATCCTTTAACTCTTCAGCAGTATTGAAGTAAGCTGGTTCTGGATTGTAAGCTAAGTCGCCTTTTTTCCAGCCAAGAACACGTGCTACTTCGCCACTTTCAAGAAGCTCTTTTGCACGATTCACTAATTCTTGCATCTCAAATCCCCCAATCTTACGTTTTTACCAAGTGAGTGAATTTTTTCTACAAACTCATTCATAGTTTGAGAGAATTTCACACCTTCTGCTGCAGATACCCATTCTACACGTGTACGTCCATTTTCTACACCGATGTAATCTAACATAGAGAACAGAAGTGTCATACGTCTTCTTGCGTAGTAGTTACCACTTGTGTAGTGGCAGTCACCTGGGTGACATCCACACATGATAACTCCGTCAGCACCCTTTTCAAATGCTCTTAAGATGAACATTGGGTTGACACGGCATGAACATGGTACACGAATGATTTTTACATCAGCAGGGTATGCCAAACGGCTGCTTCCTGCAAGGTCAGCGCCTGCATAACTACACCAGTTACAGCAGAACGCTACAATTTTCGGTCTGAATTCGTTGTTGTTTTCTATCGACATATTGCATCTACCTCCGCTATAATCTGTCTATTTGAGAATCCTTGTAAATCCATAGCACCTGAAGGACATACTACTGTACAAGCACCACATCCTTGGCAAAGTGCGTTGTTTACAACTGCAACTCTACGTGTCTCACGGATACCGTGATCATTTACTTCTTTCTCTTCATATGAGATTGCTCCGTATGGACAAACATTTGCACAATGTGAACATCCGTTACACAATAACTCATCTGATTTTGCTGTACATGGGTTTGTAAGCAATTTATCTTTTGCTAATAAACCAACTGCTTTAATCGCTGCAGCACCTGCTTGTGCTACTGTTTCAGGGATATCTTTTGGTCCCTGGCAAACGCCTGATAAGAACACACCTGCTGTTGGTGATTCAACAGGACGAAGTTTTGCATGAGATTCTGTTAAGAAGTTGTTTGTATCGATACTTGCTGTAAGCATTGTAGCGATTTTACGAACATCCGGATTTGGTTCGATTGCAGTTGCAAGAACAACCATATCCGCTTCTTTCATAATCTGCTTGTTATCTAAAAGGTCAACACCTTGTACAAGGAGTTTTCCGTTTGGTTGTGGAATTACCTTTCCTACTTGACCTTTTACATAATTTACGCCGTAATCTTCTACTGCTCTTCTGTAGAATTCATCGAAATTCTTACCTGGTGTACGAACATCAATGTAGAATACGGTTACGTTAACATCCGGATATTTATCACGGATTAACATTGCATGTTTTGCTGTGTACATACAACAGATTTTTGAACAGTAGCTCTTTCCTCTGCCATCTGCACAACGGCTGCCTACACATTGAATGAATACCATTTCCTTTGGATGCTTTCCGTCAGAAAGACGTTCCAAATGTCCCTTTGTAGGACCTGCAGCATTCATAACACGTTCCAATTCAAGAGATGTGATAACATCCTTGCTTTGGTTGTATGCATATTCATCATAGTTATCAAGCTTGATTGTATCGAAACCTGTTGCAACTACGATTGCACCATATTTCTGTGTTAAAATTTCATCTTTTTGTTCGTAGTCAATTGCACCTGCCTGACATACCTTTGAACAAATACCACACTTACCTGTCTTCATCTTGATACAAGCATCTGTATCGATAACCGGTACGTTTGGAATTGCTTGTGCAAATGGTGTGTAGATTGCGCTTCTTGTATTTAATCCACGGTTGAATTCACTTAATGATTTCTTTGATGGACATTTTTCTTGACAAACGCCACAACCTGTACATTTATTTGCATCTACGTATCTTGCTTTCTTACGGATATCAACAGTGAAATCACCGACAAAGCCAGATACTTTTTCTACTTCACTATATGTATAAATTGTAATCTTTTCGTGAGCTGCAGCCTCTACCATCTTTGGTGTAAGGATACAAGCTGAACAGTCAAGAGTTGGGAATGTCTTATCTAACTGAGACATTCTACCACCAATACTTGGTGTCTTTTCTACGATATCTACTTCGTATCCTGCATCTGCAATATCAATTGCTGTCTGGATACCTGCGATACCGCCACCGATTACTAATGCACGTTTTGTTACTAAGCTTTCGCCTGGTTTCAATGGTGCATTTAAGTTTACTTTTGCAATCGCTGCTCTTGCAAGGATAACAGCCTTTTCAGTAGCTTCTTCCATATCCTTGTGAATCCATGAACAGTGTTCACGAATGTTTGCGATTTCTACCATGTATGGGTTTAATCCAGCTTTTTCTGCTGCACTTCTGAATGTATTTTCATGCATACGTGGTGAACAAGAACATACAACGATTCCTGTTAAATTCTTTTCTTTAATTGCAGCCTGAATTTTTGCCTGTCCTGCTTCAGAACACATATATTGGTAATCTTCTGCATGAACAACGCCTGGTTCTAAAAGAGCCATTTCTGCAACTTTTTTCACGTCTACCGTAGCTGCAATATTACTACCGCAGTGGCAGACAAATACTCCGATTCTCTGCATGTGACTTACCTCCTATATCTTCTGAATGCACTAACTAAAAGTTGTTGTGGTAAATCTTCGTCAAGAAGCTCCGGAACTTCGTCAGGAGACAAATATGTAGCACCCTTTTCACGAACAACTAACTGTCTTGCTGCGTCAATTAATTTTGCCGGTTTTACATCTCTTGGACAACGTTCTAAACAAGCAAAGCATGAAAGACATTTCCAAAGTGATTTAGATTGTACCAGGCTTTCAATATCACCGTTTTGTACATAAGATACAAATTGGTGTGGTTTGATATCCATCTCGTTAAAAGATGGACAGGAAGCAGAACATTTTCCACACTTCATACATTTAAGTGGATTCACGCCGCTGATTTCTTTTATTTGATCAACTTTATTTACGTGACTCATTAGATTTCTACCTCCTCTTTTACTCCAAGTGCTTCAGCCAAGAGTTCTGTAAAGTAAACTACAGGAAGCTTGCCTTCTGTGCTCTTGTTCAGATTGTACATGCAAAGCGGACAAGCTGTAATTAACATCTCTGCACCAAATCCTGCTGCACTGTCAACAATCTTGTCACACATGTTTTTTGCCATGTCTTTTTCTTTTAATGATATGTATCCGCCACAGCATTCATTGCGATATGGGTATACAACCGGAGTTGCACCGATTGCACGGATAAAATCTTCGATAATTGTTGGGTTTTCCGGATTGTCAAATCCCAAAACCTTGCCCGGACGAAGAAGTAAGCATCCATAGTATGCTCCAATTTTCTTGCCCTTGAGTGGATTAACCACTTTCTCTTTCAACTTATCAAAACCTACTCTGTCACGAAGCACTTCTAAGAAATGCAGTACTTCTGTTTCACCAGCATATGGTTCTTCAAGTTGCATGTAGTTGTTTGCTCTTGTGCGAATATCTTCCACGTTTCTCATATCATCATTGACACGTTTTACAACATGGTGACATGCTGAGCAAAGTGTTACTAAGTCCTGACCCTTTTCTTTTGCTGCATTCAGTGTACGAACAGAAGAAAGTTTTGAAGCAATCTCGTCAGTGCCGAGCGGGTATACCCCACCACAACACTGCCACTCTTCAATTTCTTCCAATTCGAATCCCAATGCAATTGCAGAAACTCTGGCATATGCATCCAAATCCTGCGCCTTATTTTTGAGGGTACATCCTGGATAATAACTGTACTTCATATTAAATCCCTCTCCTCTTTTTTTGCATTTTTATATAAGATTTAATTAGATTTCAATTTGTGAAATAACTGATTTCAAAGCTTGTGCACTTGCCTGCATTTTTTCAACTTCTTCATCTGTTAATTCTACAAGAACTTTTCCCTTGTATCCATCTGGTCCAACAAGTGCCAATGTACTCATACATACATCATCAACACCGTATTCACCGTGCATCATTGTAGAAACTGTTGCCATAGAATCTGATGCAGCAACAAGGAGGTTACACAATTGAACAACTGATGCAGATACTGCATAGAAGGTTGCACCTTTGTTTGCAATAATCTTTCCACCTGATTTACGAACGTATTCAATCATAGCTTCTTTGTCAACTGGTTCGATATCTACTCCGTTTGCTTTCATAACTTCCGGATATTTTTCTACAGATACTGCACCGATTTCCGCACAGCTCCATGGAATAAATGAAGAATCTCCGTGTTCACCATAGATGTAAGCATGCACGTTTTTCTGAGCTACGTTAAAGTGCTCTGAAAGACCGCAACGAAGTCTTGCTGTATCAAGGATTGTACCTGAACCGATAATTTGGTTTTCAGGAAGTCCTGAGAATTTATGGAATGCATATGTCATAACGTCAACCGGATTACTTACGATAATGTATTTCGCATTTGGAGCTGCTGCTACGATTTCTGAAGTAATGCTCTTTAAAATGTTTACGTTTGTTTGTGCTAACTCAAGTCTTGTCTGTCCTGGTTTACGAGCGATTCCTGATGTGATAATAACGATATCAGAATCTTTTGCATCTTCGTAGTCACCTGCCACGATGGAAATTGGATTTCTGAAGTATGTACCTTGGATAATATCCATTACTTCACCTTCCACTTTGTTTTTGTTGATATCAATCAGTACAAGTTCTGATGCGATATCTTGGTTTGCTAAAGTATAAGCAATTGTTGAACCTACACTTCCTGCACCAATAATGGTAATTTTGCTGCTCATAAGCGCTCCTCCTGTATTGTTTGTTTTTTTTTTAACAATCTTTGCTCATAAAAAACGAGTTTTTCAATAACTCACTTTGCCATTCTATCATAGCGACCTATATTAATCAAGGGTAAAAATATCCAATTTTTTTGATTAATTCCTCCTTATTTTATGCGTTTCTACATAAGACTCTAAAAGGAGTTTCATCTCGTCTTTTCAGACGCCAAAGAAACTCCTTTTTCTTACACTAATACATCTATCGCATCAGTCAGATATTCATTTTTTACTTCGTAGAATTTTTCTTCTTCTACCATCTCTGCAAGTTTCGGGTCTATTGGCATTTTACCAAGAACTTTTAAACCAAGTTCGTTCGCAATCTCATCAATATGACTTTCCCCAAATACTTTGATTTCTTTTCCGCAATCCGGACATTTTAAATAACTATAGTTTTCTACAATACCAAGCACCGGAATATTCATTGCCTCTGCCATATGATAGGCTTTCTTTACAATCATAGAAACCAAATCCTGTGGCGACGTAACAATCACTACACCATCTACCGGCAATGATTGGAATACAGTAAGTGGAACATCACCTGTTCCCGGTGGCATATCTATAAAGAGATAATCCAAATCTCCCCAAAGTACTTCGTTCCAGAATTGTGTTACCACACCCGCAATTACCGGACCTCTCCAGATAACCGGAGTATCTTCGCTATCTAACAAAAGATTCACGGACATAATTCTTGTCTCGTCCTGTGCGATACAAGGGAACATCCCTTCTTCTGAGCCCATTGCATGGTCATGAACTCCATACATCTTTGGAATAGATGGACCTGTAATATCTGCATCTAAAATACCAACTGAATACCCTTTTTCACGCATTAATCTTGCAAGGGATGCAGTGACCATAGATTTGCCCACTCCACCTTTTCCACTAATAATACCAATTACTTTCTTCACATTTGTATATTGGTTTGCAGGTACCTTCATGTCAACCTTTTTACTTGGACAAGAACCTGCTTGTGCGCAACTCGAACAGCTTTCTGCCGAGCAGCCTTCTTTCTTTTCTTGTTCTGACATTTCTTTCACTTCCTATTCTTCTACTACTGCGATTAATTCAACTTCACACAGCACATTTTTCGGTAATGTTTTTACTGCCACACAGCTTCTAGCAGGCTTGGACACAAAGTATTTTGCATATACTTCGTTAAATGCAGCAAAGTCTTCCATATTTGCTAGGAAGCATGTGGTTTTTATTACATTGTCAAAGGAGCTCCCTGCTGCATTTAATACTGCCGCAAGGTTCTTACATACCTGTTCTGTCTGACCTTCGATTGTTGTTTCTTCAATCGCATCAGTCTCTGGGTTAATCGGAATCTGACCTGCTGAATAGAACATACCATTGTGTACGTATCCTTGAGAGTATGGTCCCAAGGCTTTTGGTGCTTTCTCTGTTGCTACTACTTTCATACTTATCAAGCTCCTTTACTTTAAATTATCGTACTCTTTCAGGAAATCCCACTTTCTTCTGAACCTTACGCAAAGTTTTCATTGCATAATAATTTGCCTTTTCCGCATTGTTTTTAATGACATTATCAATATAAGCTTTGTCCTTTTCTAATCTTGCCACTTCATCTTGCAAAGGTTTTAATACAGAAACAACAGCTTCTCCTACTGCCGTTTTGAAATCGCCATAGCCTTTACCGTCAAACTCCTTCACAACCTCCTGCTGCGTTTTATTGGTACATGCACTGTAAATATCAATCAGATTCTTTACTCCTGGTTGTTCATCTCTATACAGAATCTGTGCCTCTGAATCTGTCACCGCACGTTTACATTTGCGGATAATCGTGTCAGGGTCGTCCATTAAGTAAATGCTTGCATTTGGATTTTCATCGGACTTAGACATTTTTTTAGTTGGGTCTTGCAGACTCATAATCTTTGCTCCAACTTTTCCGATGTAGGCTTCCGGTACGGTAAATACATCGCCGTAGATACCGTTAAATCTCTGTGCAATATCTCTTGTTAATTCCAAATGCTGCATCTGGTCAATACCCACTGGCACTACGTCAGCTTGGAACAACAAAATATCTGCAGCCATAAGTACTGGATATGTGAACAATCCCGCATTAATATTGTCTGCATGTTTTGCTGATTTATCTTTGAATTGTGTCATACGATTTAGTTCGCCCATATATGTGTAACAATTCAAAATCCAAGCAAGCTCCGCATGTCCCGAAACATGAGACTGATAGTAAATACAATTCTTCTCCGGATCTAATCCTGCTGCTATATATAAAGTAAGAAGTGCTCTTGCTCTCTTACGAAGCGTAGCCGGGTCCTGTCTTACTGTAATAGAGTGCATATCAACAACACTGTAAAAGCATTCATAGTCATCACTAAGTGTCACCCAGTTTTTCATTGCCCCCAAGTAATTTCCCAATGTTAAATTACCAGTTGCCTGCATTCCACTAAATAAAACTTTTTTATCGTTAATCATTATCTCTTCCTCCAAATATATCTTTCCTAAGTTTACACCCCTTACGTGTTTACGTCAAGATTACATTGCCTACTAAAGCACTTGTTTTCTGCAAATGGAATGGTTATAATGAATCCATATTCATTTTAGGAGGATTTATGATGAAGAAAATCACAAGTTTTACCATAGACCATATTAAATTAATCCCAGGAGTGTACGTTTCACGAAAAGATACCGTTGGTGTTGAAACCATTACAACCTTTGATATCCGTATGACTAGCCCGAACGATGAGCCCGTCATGAACACGGCCGAGATGCATACCATAGAACATCTGGCAGCTACATTCCTTCGTAATCACAAAAACTTCGGTCCAAAGATTATTTATTTCGGACCAATGGGATGTCGTACCGGATTTTATTTGCTTTTGGCTGGTGATTATGAATCCAAAGATATCATTGACCTATTAAGAGAAATGTTTGTATTCATTGCAGACTATGAAGGTGAAGTACCTGGTGCTTCTGCCAAGGACTGTGGCAATTATTTAGATATGAATTTGCCAATGGCAAAATATTTAGCGAAGAAGTATTTGGATGAAGTTTTAGAAAACATTTCTGTTGAAAGACTGATTTATCCAGAATAAACCTTATTAAAAAACGTGTAAATGGAACTCACCATTTACACGTTTTTCTATCTCTTATGCAATATTTCTTTCTTCACATACGCAAAGGTCTCTTTTTCACCTTTTTCTGCTAACATCTTCAGCATGAACTCCAAGAGCTCTCTTGTGTCCTTATGCATCACCGTAATTTCTTTTCCTCTTTCATAATATGCAAGCGGACTACTATCGGTATAGTCTCCGTGCATATATACTTTACAGGCTGCAATACGGTCCATCAGCATCTCAACAACGTATTTTTCCGGCATACGCATACCCGTCGGTCTCTTATCCGGCGCGAACCCATAATCCCACCAATACTCCAAATGATGCTTATTTCTTCCTTTGTGATGGAGCCACGAGGATGAATATCCGATATCTTCTTTCTCTGCATTATTCGGGCTTCTTGTCCCTTGAAAATATTTCGCTCCTACGCGAAATTCTGTAAAACTGTATTTGGACATATCGTGCATAATTCCTTGCCAATATAACCCAACTGCAAAGCACCCTTTTGCCACCAGAAATTTATGATGGGTAATGGTGCAAAAATGTTTCCAAGCCTTCATATCTTTACTGTCCTTTTATATCTTTATTTTCCGATAAACATCTCAATGGTTCTTGCCAGAACAACTGTCTCTTTCTGGTTATCCATTAAAATTTCATTCTCTACTGTCTGCGCATCCGCTGTAGATAGTATACGGTACCATTTCTTCCCTTTACGAAGCCCCGGCAGCGCAAATGTCTGCTCCTCATCATGCATATTATATGCGATAAAACAATCTGTTCCATCTACATGATGATAATATACGCCCAAATGTTTGCTGGACATTTGGTTTGGTATCTGCCATGCGCTTTCTCCATGGAATGAAACATCCGGCACACCACAACTCGTTTTATCAACACCCAGTAATGGTTTGTCAATACCAATAACTGAATATTTTCTTCGTAGTGCAATCAGCAATTTCACATATTGATAGAATTGCTCCTCTTTCTCTAGTTTCTTCCAATCAAGCCATGCAATTTCATTATCCTGACAATATACATTATTATTTCCGTTTTGCGTATTTGCAAACTCATCACCAGCCAAAATGCATGGTGTTCCTTGAGACATAATCAAAAGAAACATGGCATTTCGCATCTGCTTTCTACGCAGTTCTATAATCGCTTTCTTACGTGTAGGTCCCTCTACTCCACAGTTCCAGCTAAAATTCGCGTCCGGCCCGTCAAAATTATTCTCACCATTGTCTTCGTTATGTTTTTCATTGTAAGATACAAGGTCGTTTAACGTAAAGCCTGTATGATTCGTAATGTAGTTGCAGCACCCGATATCTTTGGTAATCTGCTTTACCCACCACATCACGCCTTGCACAGCGCCTTCATTTCCAATCAGAAAACTGCGCATGTTGTTCTGAAAGTCATCCTTGTATTCTAAAATCTTTGTCTTTTTCAAAATAGGGTCTGACAAGATACTGCTCATCGGTGCATTATACGGATTCAAAATAAACCCATCAATATGGTATTCCATCACATAGTATCTTAGACATTCTTCAATTAATTGTTTTGAAACTTTATCTGTAAATGGTAAATATAATACCACTTCTATTCCATTTTTATGACAGGCTTTTACCATGTCCTTTAGTTCCACTTCCGCGTCTGCATCTGCCGCATAAGCATTTTTAATGGCAAAGCAATGGGCGTCGCCGTAACCCCAATAATTTTTATAATGCGAAGTTTCTTCAAACGCATAAATCGGCATACATTGAATCTGATTGATGCCCAAATCTTTTAAATATGGTATCTTCTCGATCACACCTGCAAATGTACCCCTGTTTTTTACTTTTGAAGACTTATGCATGGTAAAGCCTCTGACATGGAGATTGTACGCAACGATTTCATGAAAGGCCAATCCCAATGGCTTGTCCC
>JAZRQP010000072.1:0-2774 GCA_045649885.1 Faecalimonas sp. | reverse complement strand
TTAGATTTATACTTAAATTATTTTGAATTTATGCATAAATAATAAGTCGAAAATAATTTTTCCCTATATTTGCAACAACAAAAAACAACTATAGTTTTCACCTTAAAAAAACGACAGTAACATGAAAAAGATTTTCACTTTAACACTACTATTGGCCATTGCCTTTGTAGCAAACGCACAAACAAAAAAAGTATCTATTCTTGGAGACTCGTACTCTACTTATAAAGGATATATCCCCGATAATTATGCACCATTCTACCCCGATGCTAACAACGATGTTAAGGATGTAGAGCAAATGTGGTGGAGCCTGTATATCAAGGCTAAAGGATACGAATTGGAAAAGAACGACTCTTGGGGCGGCACAACCATTTGCGGCACCGGATATGGCAGAATGGATTCATCGAAATCGGCCTTTACCTCACGTGTAGATTTGCTTGGTTCGCCCGATATTATTTTCGTTTTCGGTGGTACAAACGATGCTTGGGCGCGTTCGCCTATCGGTGAATACCAATATGCCGATTGGACAAAAGAAGATTGCAAAAGCTTCCGTCCTGCCCTTGCTTGCTTGTTGGATACCTTGCAAAAGCGCTACCCTAAAGCTGAAATCTATTCAATCTTGAACTCAGAGTTGAGAGAAGAGATTAACGAATCGTTCCGCGAAGTATGCAAGCACTACAACGTACAGTTGATAGAACTTCACGACATCGAAAAGCAAAACGGCCACCCATCAGTAAGCGGTATGAAGAGCATCTGCGACCAATTGCTCGAAGCAATTAAGTAAAAAAACATTCAATTATAACGAACGGAGCATCTATATCCATTAGGTGCTCCGTTTTTTTTGCATAACCATCAACATACACCTTATATATATAATGCGCGCACGTGCGCGCGCGAGGGAACCCCGATAGATTTTGCATCGTAAAAACAGTGTCTTATACTGATATAGGTAGACACATTTAATAACAATTAAAAATGTGTAATTAGTATGAGAAAAAAACCTCAACACTACAGTGATGAAGAACGATTGTTGATACTTCGTAACTATTATTCTTCAGGAATGGGCAAGAACTCATTTTGTCGCAAGTACAATTTATGTGGTTCTTCACAATTAAATGCTTGGATTCGTAGATTCGAATCTCATCCGGATTTAGTATCTTTGTTTTCTAAAACATCAAATGAAGATATGGCTAATCGCGACAAAGAGAGTTACAAGCAAGAGAATGCCGAACTTAAGAAGCGCATCAAGGAATTGGAGAAGGCTTTAGCCTTTTCGAAGCTGGAAACCGAGGCTCGTGACCTTCTGATAGACAAAGCAGAATCCTACTTTAAGATTCCAATAAGAAAAAAATCTGGGGCCAAACAGTGACGGAACTGGTAGAGGGTCGTGGCCTTAAGGTCACCCTCTCATGCCGTCTGTTTGGCCATACCCGTCAGGCTTGGTACCAGTCCAAGGTTGACGTTGCAGCTGAAGTCGAACGTGAAAGGCTTTTGTTAGAGAATGTTCACGAAATCCGCCAGGAAGATCCTCGTATCGGTGGTTACAAGCTGTGGCTTATGTTGTGCGCCATTTATGGAAGAGAGAAGATGATGGGGCGTGATAGTTTCTTTGCACTGCTTCGCCGTCATAGTCTGATGCTTCCTCCTCCCAAGCCACGGCATACAACTAACTCCAACCACCGCTATCATAAGTGGAAGAACCTAATCAAGGATTTTGTTCCGATGGCTGCCAACCAACTTTGGGTGGCCGACATCACCTACATTATGCTCAATAATGGAGATGTGTGTTATCTACATTTGATTACGGATGCCTATTCCCGTATGATTGTTGGATGGGAATTGGCAGACACATTACGTTCAGCCATCACCATAAAGGCACTTGAAGGAGCCATTTCACAAACCGGTAGGATATCTTTGGAAGGTCTGATTCATCATTCAGACCGTGGTGTTCAGTATTGCTGCGATGAATATGTGGGGGTACTTAAAAACCATGGTATTAAAATCAGTATGACCGAAGACTATAATCCTACCGACAACGCCATTGCAGAGCGCACCAATGGAATAATCAAAAGTGAAACTGTTTATTCAAGGAAGACTTTCAACAGTATGGAGCATGCAAAGGATATAATCGGCAGATTTATAAACTTCTACAACTATCGAAGACCACATATGAGTATCGGTTACAAGATTCCTGCAGTAGTACACATAGAAAACGGACCACAGAAAAAGATGTGGAAGAATAATAATTATCCCAATAAAATGTGTAAGAATGAAAACAATGAAATATCTTTGTCGCACCAAATAATGTGGCCGGACTCCTGTGTTCCTATCAAACTAAAATGTCAAGCCGATCAACACGGAATCGAAAAAGGTGACAATCACTTAAGTATGGCAAGGAAGAGAATGTCAACTTATTAAGTACAATAATTAGGATGGTGTAAACCTCTTTCGTATGGAAGGAAAAAAGGTGTAAACCTTTTAAGCTAATGAAGTAAAAAAGCGTCTACTAAAAACAGGAAAAGACATTCATTAAAAAATTCACGCGCAATTAACATCGAATTCACGCGCAATTTCCTCCGGATTTGTTCGTGATTTCCTCTGAATTTGTGCGCGATTTCGGTAGAGATCACGCGTGAATTGAGTAAGAATTGCGCGTGAATCCAGAGAAAATCGCGCGTGATTTTGGCGACGATACGGAAAAGGTTGACTGTTTCAGCTATTAAACACGGAAGGAGTTAACACTTTCTTCTCTCTCGCGCACGTGCGCGCACTAAGGA
>JAZRQP010000071.1:0-1953 GCA_045649885.1 Faecalimonas sp. | reverse complement strand
TTTTCGAACAATGGTTTCTCTGGAATCTCAGATTGCTCAGCCAATTCAGTTTCTTTTCGGATATGTTCAAGGTACTCATTGAGTTTATTAACCATGAAGTTGTAGGCATCACTGCCTTTGGGAGCAGGACTACCGCACACTTTACAGATTTCATCGTCAATCATCTCCTGCATAGTTTCCTTATCAGGAAGATTCCATGGGAGAGGAGTTGCATCATTGGCCAATTTCTGGATTTCTTTTATCGCCTCCTTTTTGCCTTTTTCAATAGCAATTCGCTCGTCTTCAGCTTTTTGCAATCTACGTTTCTCTCTGCTTAGGATGGCAACCTTTCGCTGATATTCACTCAAAACTGATCGGAATGCTCTCAAAATCCACATGTCATCCAAGAGCATCGCATTATAATCAAGATCAACATATGACCTTAATCGTCTTTGCTCTGCTTTCTTTTGTTCAATACGAGCTTTTATATCTTGAAGGTTTTCGCAAGCATCCTGATTTTCTTCCAATACACGCATTCTAGTTTCATAGTCTGATACAGCCTTTTCTTTTAGAGAAATTTCTCTTCTAGTGTCAGAAATATCACCTTGAACTCCAGTTAAATCATACTCGATACGTTTAATCGCATCCTCTTGTTTTTTATCTTTACGTAGTTCTTTTGTTGCAAGACTATCTGACTGCTGCTCAAAGAACTCAGTCATCTCAACAAGGTTGTCAAATTGCTTAATACCTGAAAATGTATCGACAAGTGTTTTTAGAGCCGTATTATTGTCAAATACATTCAGCTCACGCTCTCCTTTGAATAGACAATAACGACGAATTACTGTATCAAAACAGGCTTCTAATAGATCTTGTCCATTTCTATTCTGTCTTTCTGAACCAACAATAGCATATCCAATGAATGAAAAATCACGAGTTGTTATTGAACCGTCGGAGTTTTTTTCAAAAATAAATTTCTTGCAAATTTCTTTTTCTCCACCATGTTCAAATACCATAGTGTCCGCAACTTCGTCGACATCACCAATGCCGAGTTCCATCTTTCGCATTTCGGAGATATTACTTTCGCTCTTATTGGTTTTGCTTGTATCAAACAACCATTCAAGTGCTTCAAAAAATGTTGTTTTACCATCACCATTATCTCCAATTACTAGAGTTAACCCGTCTGATAACTCAAATTGGTTTTCTCCATAATAGCTGCGGAAGTTTTTTATTATTATTTTATTTAGTTTCATAACTTCTGAATCAAATAATTAGAAACCTGATTATATATTTCCTTTTGAGTATATCTATTCTCATTCCCATCAATTATCATAGCAACAGCCCTAATAATTGCATTCTCAGAATCAAGAGCATCTGATATAGTCTCAATTCCAGTTGGTGTGTACTCACCTAACTCTGCGAGCTTAGCATCTGCAAGCACTGCTTGCAGGATTTTGTCTCCGTTAGTAAAATGGGTAGTCATAGTAGTTAATTATATAGTGATATTTGATATTGCTCTAATATGTCGTCTAAAACATTAAGAGTGTCATTACAATTCTCTGATAAAACAGCAAAATCTCTTACTCTTCTTATTTCATTTGCGACCAAGCTCTTCTCTATATCCTGACAACTTGGATCAAAATTATTATCTGGTATAACAACAAGATCATGTATAATTGCATACTTTTTTTCAGCGTGAGTTCTAAGGACTCGACCTCTTCGCTGTATAAATTGTCTTGGATTACCAGTACTTGCACAGAATATTGCCAATTCACTTCTTGGTACATCAACACCCTCATCTAAACACTTCATAGATGTTAATACATCAATAGAACCATTAGCAAAATCTTTTAGCATAGCATCTCTATCTGAAGACTCAGATGTGAATTGCCTAACTACAATATGGGGATCAAGATTCCTTACTATAGAAGTATATTCATTTATAAGATGAATCGTGTCCTCGTCATCTTTAATCAT
>JAZRQP010000070.1:0-8086 GCA_045649885.1 Faecalimonas sp. | reverse complement strand
CAGCGGGGAACGGTTCTTCTTCGAGCCGCCTGTGCATATGTCCTACGGCAATCATGTCCATATCGGTGAGAATTTCTATTCCAACTTTAATCTGGTGCTGGTAGACGATGGAGAGATTTTCATCGGCGACAAGGTCATGATCGGCCCCAATGTAACACTGTGCACCACCGGCCATCCGGTATATCCGCTGTATCGGGAAATGGTTGCCCATTACTCTCTGCCTATCCACATTGGTAACAATGTCTGGATCGGTGCCCATAGTGTTGTGCTCCCCGGTGTAACAATCGGTGATAATGCAGTAATTGGAGCAGGAAGCATCGTGACAAGGGACATCCCTGCAAATACCGTGGCAGTAGGAAACCCCTGCCGTGTACTGCGGGAGATTTCAGAAAGGGATAAGGAGTATTACTTCCGTGATCTTAAGGTTGACCTCCCTTATACGCTCAGGGAAGAATAAGTACTCAAATCTGCTTTCCAGATCCCAATAAAAAGCTCGCACAGGATACGAAACCATCCTGTGCGAGTTTTGTCGTTTTTTTAGAAAGATAAAATGATAACATTTAATTTTTAAGCTTCAGAGAACTGGTCCTTGCCGACAAGACACATGGGGCATTCAAAATCTTCAGGAACATCCTCCCATGCTGTATCAGGAGCAATACCGCCTTCGGGGTAGCCCTTCTCTTCGTCATACTCCCAGCCGCAAAGGTCACATACATATTTCATAGGTATTACCTCCAATAATATTGTTTGTTTTCTTTGGGGTAGACCCATTATAGCAAATCACTGTCTTCACTTCAATAGGGTTATTTGCCAAGACTAACCAGCGCAGCTTCCAGCTTACTAAGGCTGTGCTTATCCCTCATTATTGACGTGTATAAAAAAGTTCATATTCACCTAGTTAAAGTGTTGAAGTGTCCTAACCTTATGCCACGAAGAACAAGAGATTAGCAAAAAATACATATGTAGTCCGAATTTTTATTAGCAATATTATAAGAATCATCCCCGATACAGAACACGCTAATTTTGTGCATATCCGAAATCACTTTGTTCATTCAACTTTCAATTATTTGTCGCTATAATATTCGTGAACAGCAAAGATATCCCAGTGAATTCACACATTTCTTGATAAGAATCACATTCACATGGGTGGAGGGACTGATAGCATGAGATTCGAAAAAGAGGTAAATCAGCAATACATTATTGCGAATGACAAAGCTGCACGTGCACAGCGGAATGCTGCCAAACATGCCGAAGTTAAGCATCCGATTGTTTTGGAGAGAATCCTGAACAGACAAAAAGTTGCATACAAAAATGACCTGGGCCTTCTGGAAATCCCTACGAATCAGATTGTAGGCTTTGCTGCTGTGGATCAGAAAGAGCTGCTGTACGCAACTAACTTTATGCCTCTTCCCGGCATCAAAACCGAATTTGCAGAAACTTGGCGGTATCTATACCACGAATTTTTAAGCGACGAGGGATTAAGCTCTCCCATTCGCTGCTATGAATATTTGGGCAAGTTTTATGTTCAAGATGGTGCAAAGCGTGTTAGTGTTCTGAAGCACCATGGTGCCGCAACCATTCCCGCTGAAGTAACCCGGATCATGCCCGTCTGCACTCAGGATCAGAAGGTTCAGAATTACTATGAGTTCCTGAATCACTTCCAGCTTACCGGACTTTACCAGGTATCCTTCACCCGGCCAGAAAACTTCGCAAAGCTTCAGGCTGCCCTGGGTCATGAGCCCAATTACCGTTGGAATGACACGGATCGTTTTGGCTTCCTGTTCCATTGGTGTACCATTGAAAACGCATACAATAAAGCCTATGAGGGGCACTTGAATATCACAGTAGCAGATGCCCTAGCGGTTCTTCTGGATAAATACGCCTACAATCAGATTCTGAAGATGCCAGTATGGGTACTGTCGCGGGTATTTCAAGCTCACTGGAAACAATTAAATGAACTCAGTTCCCCAAACTACTCTTTGGAAAAAAAGGAACAGCGTATCTCCGGTGTTTTGCAGACTGCATAAACCATACTATCGGGGCATTCGGAAGACATCATTTCTCCTCCTCACCTCCTTTCCATTTTTTGCCATTATTCCAAACCGAATGCCATAATATACCCCCCGAATCCTGTTGGATGATATAGTCCCCTTAGAGTAGACACTCGAAAAAGCAAAAATTTCGAGACTACACTAAGGGGATTATTTTTATGGCAAGAAAACCGAAAAAATACAGTCCAGAAATTAAAATGAAGGCCATAGAGGATTATCAAGCAGGAAAAGGCAGCCTGCGACGCATATGCAAAAAGTATGGAATAAAGGATCATAAAACACTACGAGAGTGGATTTCGTGCTATAATGGTCAAAAGATATTCAGAAAGCGCTCCGGCGCCAGAGGAGAGATCTATATGACCAAGGGCAGAAAGACAACACAGGAAGAAAGAACACAGATCGTGGCCTTCTGTATTGAGCATGGCAAGGACTATGCTTTAACAATGGAAACCTATCAAGTGTCCTATCAACAGGTTTATTCCTGGGTGAGGAAGTATGAAGCCAGTGGAGTAAACGGCCTTGTGGATCGGCGTGGAAAGACCAAACCGGCAGATGAACTGACCGAAACTGAACGGCTACGCCAGGAAAACCGGATGCTGCAAGCAATGCTGAAAGACAAGGAAATGGAGATTGCCTTGCTAAAAAAACTGAGGGAGTTGAGAGGAGGCGGTTGGTCAGCGGAGTAAGATTGGAAGATTCCTATGTTGCAATCCGGTATTTGCATGAAACTGAGAAATATCCAATTCTGAAACTGTGTACAGTTCTGAATATCAACCGTTCCTCCTACTACAAGTGGCTGAAGCGGAAACCAAGCGCAAATCAGCTTCAAAATGAAGAGATTATTGGATGGATCCGAGAATTGTACGAAGAACAGAACGGTATCCTTGGTTACCGCCAGATGACAATTACTATCAACAGAATACATATGGTTTGTTACAATACAAAGCGCATCCGCCGACTGATGCAGATTCTTGGTCTGAAATCCGTATGCAGAATCAAAAAGAAAACGTACATTCCTTCTACACCGGAAACAGAAGCGGAGAATGTCCTGAACCGGGAGTTTTATGCGGCTGCACCTAATGAAAAGTGGCTGACAGATGTAACGGAGTTCAAATATTATATTGGCGCAGAAATTCACAAGCTGTATTTGAGCGCTATTCTTGATTTATATGATAAAAGAATCGTAGCGTATACGATTGGCGACAGCAACAATAATCAGCTTGTGTTTGATAACTTCGACAAAGCAGTTGCCCTCAATCCGGATGCACATCCGCTGTTCCATAGTGACAGAGGATATCAGTACACAAGCAAGACTTTCTATGAAAAACTCCAGACTGCTAAAATGCGTCAGAGCATGTCCAGAGTCGGACGATGCATTGACAACGGTCCAATGGAAAGTTTCTGGGGAATGCTGAAATCTGAAATGTACTACCTCCGCAGATTTACAGATCGGGATGAACTGATTCATGCAATAGAAGACTACATCTATTTCTACAATCATGCTCGCTTCCAGAAGAGACTTCACTGCATGACACCAATAGAATTTCATTATGCTTATGCAGCATAAAAAATTCCCGCCCTACTGGGTAGCAGAGCGGGAACATACAACAGAATATTTTTGTTTTTTCTACTGTCTACTTGACAGGGGGCACTTCAGGATTCGGGGGGAGTTCATTTTTTAATCTAATTTTGTGCATATAATAGCTTACTTAGTTCATTCAAATAATTGTTCCGAATAATTATAATTAATCCATATAAAGGACAATTAATTTCATTTTACAACAATATCAATATTATTATTTCAAAAGTCTAAAAATTCAAGGAGGCAATTTTATGCATTTTAAGCTGGAAGCACGAGCTCTTTATCATGATGCACATCATCTTGGTAAAAAGATTATCCGAAAAAGCAAAAAAGAGGGCACCAACCCCTATCTGAAGGATTTGTCCTCCGTCCTTAGCGACAACATGGCTGCGGGAAAGGTAGAACTGGGTGTAATGGAAATCCCAACAGATAATATCGTTGGAGTATTTTCCAACAACGATAAAGATCTCTACACATATGATTTCATGCCACTTTCTACTCCCAATAGTGAGTTTGCTGATCAGTGGCGCCAACTTTATCTTCACTATCTGAGTGATGAGGGAATCGGCGGAGCCATAAACTGCTATGAATATCTCGGCAAATTCTACGTTGTAGATGGCAAGAAGCGCGTTAGCGTGGTTAAAAGTCACGGCGCACCCACGGTTTTTGCTGCTGTTACCAGAATCCTGCCCATTAAGACAGACAACGAGGAGATTCAGCGTTACTACGAATTTTTACATTATTTTGAGATGACGAAGCTTTATCAGATTTCCTTCACGCAGTCAGGTTCCTTTGAAAAACTCCAATCTGCACTCGGGTATGATACTGACCATGTCTGGGATGAAATGGACCGTTTTGGATTTCTCTTCAACTGGCACACTTTTGAACGTGCATTCCAGGAAGCTTTCAGAGGTACTCTGAATATTACCACTGCAGATGCACTACTGGTCATGCTAGAAGATTATCCTTACAGCAAACTTAGAGAAATGAAGCCTTGGCTTCTCACAAACCGTATCCAAGCTGCGTGGAAAAAGCTCTATAAAATCAGTAACTCTGATTTTTCTTTTACACTAGGCAGCCAAACAAAGTTAGTCTCCTAAGATATCATTCTATATTTTACTTATTATCAATATACCGTTACCAGAGATGAGAAATACATTTATTCCTATCAATCATTATATTTTCTGTTCTAATATGGTGCAAGCATTCGTAAGACTGCTTACACCATTTCTTTTTTCGACACCATTCCTTAAAAATCACTATCGAAACAACCCACCTTTTGGAGAATGTTGTCATTTATTCTGCATAAAAAGGACAGAATCTGACTGTAATTTGGATAAAATATTATTTTTCTCTATTTTGCATAAAAAAGAACCAGCAAATTTAGTCATGATTCGTGCTCCTCCTTCTGTGTTGTAACTATCGTAAACAACATAGGAGAATTTATCATGTCAAACAACGAAAAGTATTATATTAATATTGATGGAAACCGGATAGAAGTCACCCATGAGATATATCATGCCTACTACAGCGACGAGCGTCGAGAACGTGCGCAGATAGAAAAGAAACTGCGAAATGATGTCATGTCATACGATGCATTGGATACACAGCGTATGGTTGGGCTTGAATTTATGGCAGATGAGACTACTCCAAGTATGGAAGATATCGCGATAGCAAACGAGTTAAGAGTTCGCCTTCATCGTGCAATCAATCTGCTTCCAAGGCACGAACGCGAACTGATATATGCCATTTACTTTGATCGTGAAGCTAAAGAGATATATGCCGAACGCACAGGTATTACTGTTCGTGGATTAAATAAACGCCTGAATAAGATACTTAAAAGGCTAAGGCTAATGATCGGTAAGATCAATCAGATCTTGTTGTAATTCATAATCACATCCCCAAAAGAGCAGGCTCGAAAACTCATTTTCAGCCTGCTCTTATCCATTACCAGCATGTTTTTGGGCCCTAATAATGACTTTGCAAACAATGTCACATTATACTTTTTTTGATTATTTTTTAAGAAGTTTTTCCGATTTTGTTCCCAAAACCACTTCTCGTTTGGATAAATAGTGAAGGTGCATTTTCCATAACCTTCTCTGAACCTTTTCAATTTCATATACGACAATCCAGGTACATAACACAGTACAACGAGCAGTATGAAGTGTGCGCGGGGACGGTAGCCCTATAGGAGGTGATCAAGGAAACTACCTGAGCGAACAACACAACTTCTGAAACGGTCTGGTAAACCGTATGCCACGACTTGTACAGTGAGAATGATACGCCGCGCAAGCTCCGCCGAAGACTTGGGGGAAGCCCTGCGATATTCGCCAGCTAAGGTAGCGATATCGTGGAGTTGTGATGACCTTTTACCGAAGGCCAGCCTGGATTGTGCCTACCGTCAGGGGTTGTGATAAATTTGACGGACTTTGAATTACCATTTTATGACAGATCACTATCTCACGATTTGTATGCAGTAAAATCCCACATGGATGACATAGTGACCTTCAAAGTTAGATTCCATGCGCTGGCAGTTTCGACTGCCAGCGTATTTATGTAACTTTGATTACACCAATTCAAAGAAAGGAGCAATCCATGGAAAAAATGATCACGCGCAAAGAAGCTGCTGCTTTTTTAGGTATCAGCATTGCAACACTCGATTCTGCCAGAATTAACGGGCAAATCTCCTATGTCCAATATGTACCAAATGGATGTGTGTATTTTACACCCAACTGCCTTAAAGAATATATAAACAGAAACACTCACAGGGCACGAATTGTTGAAGTGAAATCAACTTACAGAAATCCCAGGCAAAGCAAAAGGCGATGATCGCCATCCTTGCTGAGAAAGCAATATTTTGATAAAAAGATGTTGCAAGCAGCGCTGTAAAAAACATTCATTTGGAGGTGACGGAATTGGCACGGATGAAAAAAGCAATTCCTGAATATAAAACTGTTATCTATAATGGCATCCAATATTATCGTACAAGAATTGAAGATGCCGACGGCAAGCGTGTTGCCATCTATGGCAAAACCAGAGAAGAACTTTATGAAAAAGTCCAGGAAGCCAAGCGGCAAATTGAAGAAGCTTCCTTTCGTCGAGACACACCTACGGTAAAGGAGTATTGCGAAAAATGGCTAGTAATGCAATCAGCACATGTTCGTCAAACAACGCTTACCGATTACACATCTAAAGTAAAAAACTACATCATCAAACCATTAGGTCATAAATACATGGCTGATGTGACCGCAGATGATGTTAAGCTGGCACTGGTCCCAGCTTCCAAAAAGTCCACATCGGTATATCAGGGTGTTCATATGCTCTACAAATGTATCTTTAATGCTGCTGTAGACAGCAACATCATTGATAAATCCCCGTGCGAAAGAATCTCTGCAAAAGGTGGTAAACCCCAAAAAGAGAGAGAAGCTTTAACTGATAAACAAATCGATAAACTTCTCGAAGCAATTGATGGTTTACCTCCCTATGTCTTCGTAATGATTGGTCTGTATGCTGGCCTTCGAAGAGAAGAAATTCTTGGATTAAAATGGGACTGTGTTTTTCTGGAAGGTGAAACTCCGTATCTATCTGTTAGAAGAGCATGGCATGTGGAGCATAACCGTCCAGTCATTACAAATGAACTGAAAACCAAAGCCGCCAAAAGAGACATCCCTTTACCAAAGCAGTTAGCAGAATGTCTTAAAGAAGCCAAGGAGTGTTCTAACTCGGAGTTTGTTATTGCCAACCGGGATGGAGATCCACTCTCTTACACACAGTTTCAGCGGGTATGGAAATATATCCGAACCCGGTCTGTCAAAGAACATACATACTTCCGATATAAGGATGGTAAGAGAGAAAAGCATGTTGTTCAGAAAGAACTTGGAGGCAAATGTTCCAAGAATAGTAAGGTGATCTACAGTTTGGATTTCGATGTTACTCCCCACCAGCTACGACATACATACATCACAAATCTGATATACGCATCGGTTGACCCAAAGACTGTGCAATACCTCGCCGGGCACGAGAACAGCAAAATCACTATGGACATTTATGCAAAAGTCAAGTACAATAAACCCGAACAACTATCAGCTGTGGTTAACGGAGCATTTAATCGAGAACAGTAGTTTCCTGTCGTAAGTGGGAGACTCCTGTCGGGGTTAAATTAGGGGTTAAATTTGAGTCGCGATCCAAAAAGTAAAGGCATACCAATACTTTTTCCGATCCAAAAAAGAAGTAGTACGGTCTGAAGGCCGCACGTCGTGCTCCTCAGTTCTCCAAGCGCTAAACTTACGTTTTGCACTTACCAAGAGCCGCTCTTTTCGAGCGGCTCTTTTCTTTTGCCAAATTTCCATTTTACCGGTCATGCTGATTTGCACTTTATTTTTATCTGTTTATTTTCAGTTCCGGAATATCTTCTGTCGCGTTGCTAAATATATACTACAATTGTTTTCATTTT
>JAZRQP010000069.1:0-3345 GCA_045649885.1 Faecalimonas sp. | reverse complement strand
GAATTTTATCGGCTACAATGTCTATGCCAACTCAAAAGGGCCGAGCGTACTCGGTCCCAGCCTCGACGGATTTCTCCGGGAGGGAAATCGTTTCTTCCCCCTGGTCATCGGTGTGAGCAAATAAAAAGGGACCCCTTTTCGGCAATGCTATTCGGCAGAGGATGGAAACTGTTCGGTTTCCGTCCTCTGCTCTTTTTTGCCATTTTATAGTGTTCGGTTTTGGTAAACTCATTTTGAACAATTTTTGTACACATTGACAGTCTTAGCGGCATATGATATCCTGTAATTGACCTTAGTAGTCCACATGAGAGATTTTTTAGATATTCACGGTATTTTTGATTTTTGACTAATTTTTAATTTCGTGCTGCTGTCCTGACATATGGATGAGTGTCTTAGGAGCGCATGACAAAGGCTTCCCAGCCGGTGGGAGTTTTTGTCATGCGCTTTTTTGCATCTTAAATCCGGCAAATACACATGACAGGAGCAAAAATCATGAAAACAAATATCGCTGACAGAACAAAGGCGGAGTTCGATGCCGCCATTCGTAAGGCTATTGAGGACTGGAAGCGCGACACCAGAGAAGAAACAATTCACTTCACCAAAAATAGTAAACTCGACAGAGTAACGATGATTAAAATGCTTTGCCTTATGGGCGGCAACAGTTTGCGCAAGGAATTGTACGATTACCCCGAGGTAAATGTTACTGCTTCCAGTTTTTCTGAACGCCGCGCCGCTATCGACTCGGAACTGATGTACTATGTTTTACGCCGCTTCTCTGATACAGACAGCGGCAATGATAAATTTCTTTGTAAGGGTCGCAAGTTGATTGCTATGGATGGCGTAAACTTCAATACCGCGCTTAACAAAGATACCCCTTCCTTTATGCCCGCCCCTAATACCATAAAGGGTGGCTACAACCAATATAAAGCAACAGTAATGTTAGACTTGCTATCCCATCAAACAGTAGATATGGTGCTAAACCCTATCAGCGCTCAGAATGAACACGCTGATGCTGAGTTCATGGTGCAGTGGAATGACTTTCCACCCTGTATTGTAGTCTGTGACAGGCTGTATTCTTCCTACCCCCTAATAGCTGATTTTCAGCAAAAGGGCATGGATTTCGTTATTCGTACCAAACAGAATATCGGTGCGCTGAAACCTATACAAGCGCTACCAATGGAAGAATTAGATGTAGATATACAGTTTGTGTTGACTGACAGTCAGTCAAAGGAAAGCAAGGAAAAAGGTCACATCTATGTGAACACAGGCAGTAAGCGCGGCAAAGAACTTAGTCCAAAGACTTATGTATCACGCTTTGCTTACCCATTACCATATATCATGCGTTTTCGCGTAGTGCGTGGCAGACTACCTAACGGTGATCTGGAAACGCTCTTGACCTCGCTCCCACGCGATGAGTTCAGCACAGCAGAGATTATGGAGCTCTATAAGTTGAGATGGCGTGAGGAAATTTTCTTCAGACATATCAAATATGACTGCGGAGCAAGCCGCATGAAATGCAAGAAAGAGGACTATTCCCGACAGGAGCTATACGGACATTTTATTACATCCGCCGCCGTCTGGAAGATCATTAACGGCATCGTACTTGAGCAGAATCCCAACAGCACCTATGAGTACAAAATCAATATTAAAATGGCAACTTACCTTGTGAAGAAGTTTTTAGCGACACCCGATGCAAGTGGTGAACAACTTATAGCAGATATGTCCCGCTATTTAGTGCAAGTGAAACCGGATAGAGCCAATGTGCGAAACCTGCGCCCAACCTCTTTCGTACCTTTCAATTACCGCGTTGCGTAATTTATCAACTTGTCTTGTGACTGTATAAAAAATAGGCGCAGACTTTCCCAAAAGTTGATAACCCCAAAATCTTAACAAGTCGCTAGACTGATATAAAAATAAGCAGAAATATAGCGGAGTGGCAGTATTGCTACTCCGCTGCCATTTATCAGAAACTATCAACAAGTATTGATGATGATCTAAAAAGCAACCCTAAAATAAAAATCACTAATTAACCAAATTCATCATAATAAAAAACCGACGATTTTTGTAGAAGCAAACATATTTGTTAAATAAAAAATTGTTGATTTGGTGTAAATCCAATTTAATACGGCTGTTTTTTCCTAATTTTAGGGCGCTTTTCGTTACCTTTATAACAAGTATAGGCCTTTGTCATATCGCAAAAGGGAGATTGCGTAAGTTTTGATATAAAAGGAAATAGCGGCTATGAATATATGATTCTTGGTATGATATAGAAACTTTACAGTGATAGAAACGGTGGTTCAACTTCGGATTCCGGACGATGTAGTTCATCTGCGAAGCTAATAATGGTGACCCTGAAGTCATCGGTCGGTACTTCCCTGCGGTACTGCCTGAAATCTGACAATAGTAGATTTACAAGAACATATTGACAAACATCGATTTGAGGGATATAATATGGACACATCGATAAATTTGAATGTGAGGTGAACTACATGGCATCTGGATATGTTGAAAACGCAAAAGTGTTTAAGGCATTTTGCGACGAGAACCGTTTGCGTATTTTAGAGCTGCTTCGTAGCGGTGAGAAATGCGCTTGTGTACTGTTGGATGATTTGCATATTACACAGTCTACGCTTTCGCATCATATGAAGATCCTGTGTGATGCTGGGGTTGTTCAAGGCAGAAAAGAGGGCAAGTGGGTACATTACTCCATTGACTCCGAAGGTGCTGATAGAGCTGTAGCCTTACTGAAACAGCAGTTAAAGATTGATACGCAAAGTCAATCAGAAAGACCTTCTTGCTGTGCGAAAGATACTTGAGCCATCTGAAAAGGTGGCTTCTCTTTCGGATAATATATCGATATTTTTGAATTTATCAATATGAAAGGAGACTTGTTATGGAAGTCTTACATTCAATCTGGTTGTTCATCCAGAATCAGATTCTTGGTATGAAATGGCTAAATGAGGTTATTGGAAGTGGCTTAAGCAGTCTTGGGATTGACACGACTTCTCGCTGGGGCGGCAGCATACAGTTTTTTATCTATGATGTAATAAAGATCATGGTGCTGTTGGGCGTGCTGATCTTTATTATTTCCTACATCCAGAGCTACTTCCCACCGGAACGCACCAAACGCATCCTGGGCAGATTCCATGGTATCGGTGCAAACTGCGTGGCGGCTCTGTTGGGAACGGTGACACCTTTTTGCTCCTGTTCTTCTATCCCTCTGTTCATTGGATTCACCAGTGCAGGATTGCCCCTTGGTGTTACCTTCTCCTTCCTGATTTCCTCTCCCATGGTGGATTTGGGAAGTCTGGTGCTGCTTATGAGCATCTTCGGTTGGAAGGTTGC
>JAZRQP010000068.1:0-1880 GCA_045649885.1 Faecalimonas sp. | reverse complement strand
TGGATTTCTTTCTGCTTCTTGTTCTGTGGACGAATCATGAAGAAATACATGATAGCAAAGATAGCAATCATCATAATCATAAACGATCCATCAAAACCACCTTGCGCTTGCAAGTATACAAATGCTAAATTCATAATCTTTATTCTTAATTATTAGGTTTATTAATTCTTTGTCAACTTATTTTCTTCCTTCAAAGCTTTCACGATACCATCCAATGTACCATTGATGAAGCTTCCGCTCTTCGGAGTACTATACAACTTTGCTATTTCCACATACTCATTAAACGTAACACTAATCGGAATGTTTGGGAAACTGAGAATTTCTGCCAATGCAATCTGCATGATGATGATATCCATAAGCGCCACACGATCCAAATCCCAATTACGAGTATTTTCGCTGATAAGGTGACGATAATATTCGGCATTCAAAATGGAACGACGGAACAAACGACGAGCAAAATCCTGATCTTCGTCATCCTTGAATTCCGGCAACAACGGTTGATCCGCGCCATTCTCCTCTTCGAAACGTTTAATCGTCTTCAACACGAAGGTATCCACGATTTCCTTATCATCATTCCAGTACAAACTTTGATCTTCCAACACCTGATCAAGTTCATAGTTATTGAAAATGATTCGCTTGTAGATTTTACGCCACAATTCGCGATCTTCCTCATAAGAAGAAGTTTCGCACTCCATATATTCTTTATAAATATCGCTGTTCATGATTACCTCACACAGCCTCTTTACAAATTCACTTTCATTTTCCCAAGTCTTCTTTTGGGTTTCTGAGAATTCCAACAACTGTTTGTTCACCTCCAATTGAGCGATGAAACGATTGTCTACAAACTTTGTGTTGGGATGCAATTCTTCCTCTGTAGGCAACAACTTGTTTTTAGCAGCACTCTGCTTTCTCTCGGCCTGTTTGGTAATTTCGACCATTAAGAGCAACAGATAGTTATACATATCATACGCTTTAGAAAGACTGAAGAACAACTCTTTTTCCGCAGTATCCAAATTCTTGCCACCATTTTGGTAGTAAGCATAGACTATCTGAACAATTTTAAGACGAATAAGAACTCTATTAATCATAATTCACATAAATTATTTATGAGTTGCAAAAATACACAATTCCACGAATTTAACCTAATATTAATACATTTTTTAAATGAAAATTTTGCATATTAGAAAAAATTGTCCAATTTTGGGCCACATTTAAACTATGAAACTCTAAAACATGGAAGAATTTAAGAAGAAAAGTGCTGCTGATGGAGATAAAGAAATCGTTTTCTCAAAAGCCATCAAGGCAGGAAAACGTATTTACTATCTAGATGTGAAGAAAAACCGCAAGGACGAAATGTTCCTGGCTATCACCGAAAGTAAAAAAATCGTATCGGGTGAAGGCGATGATTCACAAGTAAGTTTTGAGAAACATAAGATATTCCTTTATAAGGAAGATTTCGTAAAATTCATGGCCGGCTTGCAACAAGCCATCCAATTCATAGCCGACGAGCAAGGACTTCCAGAACCTCGTCCGGAAGAAAAAGAGGCTACCATGGAAGAAACAAGCGAAAGCCTCAGCGAGAGCGAAATCAAGATTGACATCGATTTTTAAGACATTTTTTCAAAACACCGCTGCATTTGTGATAAAATACGGCGGTGTTTCATATAAAATTCCCCACGTTTCTTTGTCAGTTCAAGAATAAAGCGTACCTTTGCACCGCTTTTTTAAGCTCATCGTGTGGTATACCACATCGTGTGATGGCGAATTAAGCAAAAATAGAGATTTAAAACTTAATTTAGAGTAACACAAAAAATTTAAGAAACAATGAAATCAATCGAAATCAAAGGTTCTTTGAGAACTGACCTTGGTAAGAAAGGTAC
>JAZRQP010000067.1:0-2182 GCA_045649885.1 Faecalimonas sp. | reverse complement strand
CCTTTTCTACCAACTGTATACAGGCGCACCTTTTCCTTCGGAAGCTCACTTCCAACAATCATTCTCGCGATGTTGGCATTGTAACCACCCGCAAGACCTCGATTGGAGGTGATAACTACAATTCCGATATTGTCAGAATTTCCACCCTTTAAATATGGATGATCCACATCTCCAGCCTTTGCAAGCATGGATGTGACTGTCTTGTACATATACTCGAAATATGCCTTTGAATTTTCCGCACGTCCTCGTGCCTTTTGTAGTTTCACAGTGGAAACAAGTTTCATGGCCTTCGTAATCTGCTGGGTACTTTGAATACTTCCCCGGCGTCTCTTAATTTCTCTCATTGTTGCCATGATAGTGCCTCCTAGAATTCTGTTTTGAATTCTTCGATTGCTTTGATTAATAAGCTTTCCGTTTCTTCTGTAATGACTTTTTCAGTCTTGATAGATTCCGGAATTTCAGGATATTTTGTCTGTATAAAGTCAAATAATCCTTTTTCAAAACGCAGAATATCTTCCACTGCAATGTCAAGCAAGTGCTTTCTTGTTGCTGCGTAGATAATGATAATCTGATATTCTACTGGCATTGGTTTGTATTGAGGTTGCTTTAACATTTCCTTAATACGTTCACCCTGTGCCAAACGCTCTGCTGTATCTTTGTCAAGTTCAGAACCAAACTGTGCAAAGGATGCAAGCTCACGATACTGAGCAAGCTCAATACGAATTGGTCCTGCAATTTTCTTCATCGCTTTAATCTGAGCAGAACCACCAACACGGGATACGGAGATACCTGGGTTAATGGCCGGTCTGAAACCTGCGTTAAACATTTCTGTCTCCAAGTAAATCTGTCCATCTGTAATGGATATTACGTTCGTAGGAATGTACGCTGATACATCCCCTGCCTGTGTCTCAATGATTGGAAGGGCTGTCAATGAACCGCCGCCCAATGCATCGGAAAGTCTTGCCGCTCTTTCCAATAATCTGGAATGCAAATAGAACACGTCACCTGGGTACGCTTCACGTCCTGGTGGTCTTCTAAGAAGTAAGGACAGTGTACGGTAAGCTGTCGCATGTTTTGATAAGTCATCATATACAACAAGCACATCTTCACCGTTTTCCATCCATTCTTCCCCGATTGCACATCCGGAATATGGAGCAATATATTGAAGTGGTGCAAGTTCACTGGCTGTAGATACAACAACCGTTGTATAATCCATAGCACCAAACTGTTCTAATGTTTTAACAATATTCGCAACGGTAGAAGCCTTCTGACCAATTGCAACGTAAATACATTTTACACCTTGTCCTTTTTGATTGATAATAGTATCAATTGCGATGGCAGTTTTACCTGTTTGTCTGTCACCAATGATTAACTCACGCTGTCCGCGTCCAATCGGAATCATAGAGTCAATCGCTTTGATACCAGTCTGGAGTGGAGTGTCTACAGATTTACGTGTGATAACACCTGGAGCTACTCGTTCGATTGGACGGAACTTGTCTGAGTGGATTGGTCCTTTTCCATCGATAGGCTGGCCAAGGGCATTTACAACACGTCCTAACATACAGTCACCAACTGGAACTTCTACAACTCGTCCTGTTGTTTTTACTGTATCGCCTTCATTAATATTTTTATGATCACCTAACAAAACGGCACCAACGTTGTCCTCTTCCAGGTTGAGTACCATACCAAAAACATCGCCTGGGAACTCTAAAAGTTCACCCTGCATCGCTTTTTCAAGCCCGTGTACACGAGCGATACCATCTGCTACCTGAATAACAGTACCAACATCAGATACTTCCATTTGTCCGGCGTATTGTTTAATCTGTTCTTTAATAACGGAGCTGATTTCTTCCGGTCTTAAATTCATAGAAACTTACACCTTCTTTCTTAAGCCTGCACATAAGGTTAGCCAACCTGAAGTGCGGATAACTGCTTTGATAATTCTCTCAGCTTGTTTTTAATACTTGTATCTACGACGCGGTCACCAATACGGATTACCATGCCGCCAAGTAATGATTCGTCAACGGTATAATTCATCTCTATTGTTTCAAAGTCAGTAGTTTCAAGAAGACGTGCACTTACTTTTTCTTTCTGCACATCGCTTAAAGCAGCGGCTGTTGAAACATATGCAACACCAATTTTTTTGTGTTCTTTCATGCGTCCGATGAAATATTCCAGTGTT
>JAZRQP010000066.1:0-2440 GCA_045649885.1 Faecalimonas sp. | reverse complement strand
GTCACCATTTGATGCTTTGATTTCTTTGTGCAATACTTTTTTTACGAAAACAATCAAATCATCAGAAAAATCAAATGCGGAAACGGTTGTATTGTCAGTTAAAACAAAACCGGTTACAGATTTATCGGTAAATATTTTTACGGGCTGAGGAATCAGTTTGAACATAAGATAAGCCTCCTATTAAATAGACGATATATTTGACAAATTGGAATTTGTTTATTTGTATTTTTCATACAATAACGGAAGAATTTCGCAGAGATTGCGGTATTCTACACAACAATGCTCTGCCATATCTTTTGCCATAGCTTCTGTAATAATGAGCTTTTTCAGCAAAGGATTTTTCATTGTTTTTCCAAGCCAGAAACGGCTGAACATAAACAAACCGTCTTCTGTTTGTTTGAAAATATGAGCCATTTCCGTGTGCATAACCAAACCTTTCAATGCACCTACATGACCACACACAATTAAAGGAATATCGTTTTCTTGCATAACGGATTTGGAAAACCCGAATTCTTCAGGAGTAACAAAATCTATTCTTAAGGGAAGCTTCATTTTGCCGATTTTCTCAACAGGATAATGTGTGTTGTTCTGAAATTCAGGACAAGATTCCTGACTGAAATATTCTTTTTGTTTATTTGAATATCCGATACCCAAATGCTCGCCCGGGAACCACACCTGATAACGCTCATTTGCCTGAGGATGCCACCAAAACCACCATTTAATCATTTCGGGTGTAATATTGGACATAGGGCAATACATGGAAACAAGATAACTGCCATCATCCATTTTCTTGTAACCAACCTCTTTTTGCAAGTTCTGATTTTTTAATATATCGTTCATTTGGTTAAATTGTGTAGGTGTTATATTACTATTTCTTAAAGCTGTTTTAATTTCATCAGGAATCTGAGGCAATTCCTTTTTCATTAAGTTCTTTATACTCACAACACACCTCTATGAATTGGAATTTTCTATATCTTTCTTTGCAGATAAACCATATCCACCAACTGAACACCACACTCAAATATCGGGTGGTCGTAATTGTCTGTAAAAAAGTTCGGTATGCTATGGGAACGAACAAAACCACACTTTTCGTAGAAAGGAACTGTCAATGGACTATCACCTGTGCCAACCTGCAAAATGGAATATTTGCCACCATATTCTTTGACAAGGAAATCAATCAAGGCTTTTGCATAACCCTTGCCTTGATGTTCGGGAACGGTTGCAATGTTCTTTATCTCAATGATGCCGTTGCCCTCATCGGTAACAACACATTCGCTTTTCACACCGTCATCATCAAGCACATACATAGTACCCTTGTTAATGTAACGGTCAATCATATCCTCTTGCTCATCTGCTAACAACAGCAAGGAAAGGTGTTGTTTTTTGTCTCTAATCTCGGTGATTGTCATTTTGTTCCTCGGTAAATTCTTATTTGTCATTTCATAAAGCATAGCTTTATCGGATGCTTTGGGTTAGTTTGTATTGTGTTTTTGTTAAAAACAACATTTTCTGCATTTACCTCAACCTTGGGATAAATGATTTTATCTGCTTGCGGTACGATATCAAAACAAAGCTTTGAGTTTTTGAAATCTATATTTTTCAGTGTTATATTTTCAGTAGGATAATTTGAATGAAGCAGAATATCAACATCATTTTCCAAAATGATATTTTCGAGAGTGATTTCACCTTGAGGAACGCACACACAACCGGGATAGAAGCTTCGTGCATATGTGTCATAATTAAGATTTACGGCAATTCCTATATTACGCTTTTTCTGAAGTCTGCAATTTCGTATTATTATATTGCGACAACCGCAGTCAAATTCTTCCGTATTGCGCACAACAACCCAATTTATACCGTCATATTCCATAATTCCTTTTTCATGGCAAGGCGGTGTATTGGAGGTGTATAATTTTCCGTCTTTCGGATTCATCAGAACACGATATGTTTTACCATTAACCGCAACGGTATCCGAGTGCTGAACCTGCATTCCTTTGTGCCATCTGCACCAGGCACCACCAAGAATCCTACAGAAAAATCCGGTTGTTGAGTTATCATCCAAATCAATACAGTTTTCGATTATTCCGTTTTCAATCCAACCTATATGAGTATTTGAGGTTGCGTAATCAAAGGCGTTGAGTGCTATTGGGTCATCAAATGTACGGAACTTGCCGTTTCTTATAACAAACCCATCGCCCCAACCAAGATGAACACCATCTTTATTTCCTGTTATATATAAATCATTAAGACTAATATTTTTAAACGCACTTATCTGAATTGCATAATCCTTTTCAAGCAATCCATGGCACTCAAAACCATCGATTTTTAAATTTTCAACATAAATCATTGCAACCTGTGCCCGTAATCCCGCAATTCGACTGTTCACACCAAAGTCATTGCTTTCAATACCGTTACATTCAAGATGCAATCCGATAATTTC
>JAZRQP010000065.1:0-4765 GCA_045649885.1 Faecalimonas sp. | reverse complement strand
CAATTGAAATTGTCCCTCCGCCAACATCCATATTCTCTTCGCGCAACCACGGTCCTACATTCTCCGATTCAAAACTTAAACTACATCGGTAGAAATTATCAATAGTGACAACGATTTCTTCCTCGACGATTTCTTCGGGTTTCTTTTCCTCTTTGCGGATGTCGTGTTTTTTTGCTTTATACTTTTCCGTAGCTTCTGCTAGTGTTCTAATTATTGAATCCAATCTACCCATATGCTTATCTTTCCTTTAGCTTCTTGAACTATTGTGCAGTACAAGTATGCATTCCAATGTTACTATAACTTGGAATACATCTCCACTTCGAAAGCAATGATTTCTTTCATAGGGATCTGGCGTCTGCTACGACTGTTGATACTTTCCGCTTCAGCCCATAGATACGGATAGAAAGATACACCGTAGGATGTGCTTATATTGATTAGATCGCTTTCCCAGCTTACCCAACGAAAGTCGCTGTAGTAGGAATCCGTATCGCCCTGAACACACCAGAACAGAAACTGGCTATAAGACATATCCAAGTTCTCAATCGCTAGTGTGTCCGGAGCGAAGTATCCAATTTTACCGCCTTCCAACAAAATAAACAAGCCGCCAACCACATCTTCTGCGATTACGATACATCCAATATTGTATTCCGCATTACGGGCGCGAAAATCAATTTCACCTGCGCCATAAATGCGAAGCCAGTTATCGATGGTTATACCACCGCAGTTGCTTAAAACGGTACCCAAAATGCTTTCTTCGTCGATCTCATAGGCAGAGTTTATCCTCGAGACTGCTTCGGGATCCACCGGATATACTTTTAGATTTTTCTTGGATTCGTCAATTGATTTTAATATCGCATTCCATTTACTCAAGTCCATATCCCCCCAAGTACACCTATTTTATACTGATTTGATTTTTAGACACTAATCCTTAATGTCGCAAAACTATACTAACGCTATCCTTTCTATCATTCCTCGCTATCTTCGTTTTCACGGCTCTCCATAATCTGTTTCCCGCAGTCAAGTATTCTTATGATATCTTCCTCTGTCAGCTTATGTAGTAAAAAACAGTGTGCGTCGTGCCGATCCGTCAGGTTTTCTTGCTCAAGCACCTCCAAAAACACATCATATGGCAATTTACCTATCTCATTATAGTCATCGTCAGTATAACTGGGATGTGCAAAGCAGATACTCCATCTGTCTGCGTGCGCCTGCTCATTTGTTTTTACGAATGTATCGTAATTCAAGGCAAAAGGCTTGTAGGGCAGCAGGGCATCCACACCGGGGATTAAAAGATATTCTGCATCAATGCATCCTTTCGTCCATTCGTAAAAATCTGGATAACAATAGTAAGCATTAGTATCTTGAATCTCGTGGAGCCATTCGGAAAAATCAAGGATTCCATCCTGACAATCTTCCGCTTCTTCCGGTCCAAAGCCGACAGTGTGCCTACCGCCAATAAAGGTAATAATATTGGGTTCATCATCTTCTGAGTATGGTTCTTCCAAAATTGCATCTATCCACGATTGCAGAGTGGATTGATTATATGCATGCGCAACCTTTATGTCTGCAGGGATCTCGGATAGAGAATACCGCCCTTTATTGCCCTCCACAGTAATTGTGCATCTCCAATATTGGGCAACCCTAAGCACCATTTCAAAAAGTTCATCCACTTCAGCCTTGTGGCAAGGTGTGGGCAACCCTATGGTAAGTCCCTTATTATCTTCTTTCAACCATACCCAAATTCCGCGACCCCATGCGTGGGGGAGCACCGCTGTGAGTCTGTCGTCGCTATGCTCATTTTCAAGACGACCACGCCCATAAGTTCCATACTGCAGCTTATCGCCAAGCAGGACCTCGAAGGGCATTGGCTTTCTGTTGCGCTTAAACAGGCCCTTTTGCTTGATTTTAAAGGTGATTCCCATTATCTGCTCCCTCCAGTTCCGCTTTTACTCGTTTCAGTTCTTTGTTGATTTTGGCACTAAGGCGCTTTGTTAGGTGTGCGCAACGCTCCATATGTACCTTTTCGTTTTTTACATACAATGTTCCGGAGTCGTGATGCCGAACAAAGCCGTTGATCTGGTCAAACCGGTAAAGATGCTCGTTACCAAGAAAGGTTCGGTATACAAACAGATCCTCTGAGATGATATGGATGGTTTGATTTCTCCAGCACAAGAATGAAATGATGCCAAATGGCAAGCATATTACTGCAGCAATTCCTGCGGCGATGGACATTTTAACTATTGCAAATATGCCAAGGCCAATACCAAAAACTGTCAACATAAGTGACATAGCTAAAATCTTTACAGGAAGGCACATGTCTGCTCTTGGCTGATCGTCAGAAAAAGTTGTGCCCAGAAGGAGTTCTCCTAATTTTACGATTATTTTTAGTTTCATTGTTTGGCCTCGTTTATTTATTCCATGTGTTCGTGGCGATATGCAACCTATTCCAATAAGATTGTCCTACATTGGAGAAACCGCCGCAATTGCCATTTGAGATTTCTTCATAATTATTGGTCCGTATTCAAAACAGAATATAGAATCACATTCATAGATGCACCGTTTATTACCAATTTAGTAGAAACAACTAATTGTCCCTGATCATTAGTAAAAAGTTCATACACAGATGGTCCTTGATGCTGTGTTAGCGCAATCTGCTCCTGGCGAATATCGCGTAATGTCGCATTGATGTAATCATCGAAAGCAATTCGAGCATATTCCATTTTCTCAGCATCTAAATTTAGAGAATCATATTTTCCTAAATTGACTGCTTCGTACTCCAGAATGTTGCCATCTGAATCGACAAAGACCTTTACAACTTCATCTGTCAGCATATCTGCAACTACTCGGTAATAGGCAGAAACCACTAGTCCAGTAGCTTCATCTGTCCAAATATATGGGCCATCATATTTTGATAAATCCAAGTCCGGGAAAACAATGCAGATGGGATCGGGACCCTTTGCGTTGTTTTCTGCCTTTGGAATTTCGGTGTTGGTTAGCACATTTTGTGCCGGTGCTGGAGTAATTTCCTTATTCTCACCGTACTTATTCAATGTTTCTTGAATCGTATCAGTTGTGCCGTTTGCGGCTTCAAAATTGTAATAATAGAAGAACTCAGGCTCTTTATAGCTTGGCTGAGTGTTGTTGCAACCAATCAAGCCAAGTACGCATGAAATAGCTAAAAATAAAACAATTGCTTTCTTCATTTGGAAAACCTCCAGTTAATCAAAAAATACCGCCGCCATATTTCTTCTGGACATGGAACAGCCGAACAATACCAACAAGCACACCGGCGATCAGCACTCCCAATGCGATGAGAATGACTGTTTCTGCGTCACTGAACAAACAAATTATGCCGCTAATCAGCATTGTTGCAGCCATGATAAATAGGGACTGCCCGATCTTTTTGCAATATGTCGGCTTGTCCTTGACCCGATCCTCACGATAGCAGTTTATCAGAGAGGCATTTCCTTTTGTGATGAGTATCGCAAACACAGCGAAGATCGCAGCAGCGACAAACATTATCACAGAATATACAATCATCCAGGTTCCTCCAATCAGTTATATGGGTCTATGGAATTGGAATCTGCTTACCGATCAGCCTTCCTGTTTATAGCAGTAGCAATAACTAATGTTGCAATCAAAATGGGAATCCATAAAAGTAAACCGTAGACTGCGCCAATACCGTAGTTCAAATAAGTGCCGTTGTGGTAATAAATAACGGCCCACATAAGATCGATAATCACTTCTGCAATCAACAATCCAACCAGCACATTTTTGATGCCCGTCTTGGATCGATTGCGCTTAATGAGAAAGCTAATTCCCAGATATGCTACAACACAAATAATCCAAAACAAAAGCCACAGTTCAGCACCGTGAACTTGCGATAGCGAATAGATAGCAGTAATCATACAAATGCCCTCCTTTAATTGTGAATCAGTCAGCGTTTCCCACTTTTGAAGATCTGCTTTTTACAAGTGCAATCACATTCAGGACGACTGTAATTACGACTAATGTGACAGATGCAATACCGCCCGGATTGTATCTTCTATTGCCGCATAGTCACCCAAATTTACCCGATTACACGATCATAATGAGTCCTCCGTAGCAACGCACACTCCCAAATCGAGTTTGGATTGGTTATTTAAGTATATTCCCATCTGCATCAAGGAAGTAATACTCGTTGGGAACAAAGCGACAATAATAAACGAAAGGTATTTCAGTAACAGGCACGACAGTTTCACCAAGCTTAATACTTTTACATTTAGGGTTATTGATAATAAACGAATAACCACTTCCGAACCTTGCAAAGAATATGTCCTGCCCTCTTTCGACAACACTATGGCGCAAACGAACAAATTTGTATTCGCCACTTTCAATCTCTATAACTTCAAGAGGATAGTATCTATGCATTTGGTATTCATTTCCTGTAATAATCCAATACAAATGCCTATTGTCCTCTATTGTCGATTTTCCTGCTATTGTCATTTCAATAGTTTCTACTTCGGCAAGGTTTTTGATTTCCTTACGAGCCTTTGCGATCAATCCCGCTTCACCTGTGATTTTGGAAGATTGCACAGCATATACGCCAATAAGACAAGCTACTACCAACAGCACAGCGCCACAAATCAGTATTCTCTTTTTCATGCAGCAACACTCCTTCGAAAAGTGGAAATTGCTTATTTGTTCTTGGCTTTTACCAATGCTATAAGATTCAGAATGATGGTAATAACAACCAATGCAATAGATGCAATTACCACCGCACGGA
>JAZRQP010000064.1:0-98215 GCA_045649885.1 Faecalimonas sp. | reverse complement strand
GCTGCAACAACAGACGAATCTGCTCCGCCTGAGATGCCGATGATGGCATTACAATCATCGCCGTTCTCAGAGAACCAATCACGTATCCATTTAATTATTCTCTCTTTTATTTCTTTAGCGTTGAACATTTTAACCTCCATTGTACTCATACAGAGTTACATCACAATCTGCAAAAATTTCTTCAATCATTGAATACACTTTATTCCAATCTCCGCCGCCTCTGTGACAACCCATAAGATACGGAATTGCAATAGAGTCGTCCTTGTTGTTATCTCTAACGGTTTCAAACCCTTTTCTTAAAGCGTCGTAATCTGTATAACATTTGCCGTCATATCCGAAATTTTCTTGCGCAAATATATTTACAATAATTGTCTCATTATTTGCTTTTACAGGCTGTGCAATTCCAAGTAGATTCTTTGGGTTGTCCTGCCCGCATAACTCTTTGTAGGTTTCGTAAACTACAGGATATTTTTCTCTTACTTGCTTTGCGATACCACTACCCATAACACCTTGACAATTAACTTGATGTAGAATTACATCAGCACCGCTTTGAAATACATCACCTTTTACATGCTTAACCATTAAAAATCACCTCCATAAAGTACCTTTCTGATATCCTCAAATGTTTGCTTTCTTGTAATCACACCGTCCTTAAATACAGTTGTAAGGCAGGTATCTGAGTCGTCCACCCACTCGGTATGCTCATCAAGGCAAGTAAAGTTCTTGTTGCTCCACTGAACAACCTGACAACAACCCTTATGTGATTTCTTAAGATTACCCTTATCAGTCTTTGGATCTTTATAAATAAATAGCTTCTTGTCGCCAAACTGTCCATACGTGGCTTTCATTGCAATACCAAAGGTGTCTCTGGTAATAACGGTCATCTTATTATTATCGTCAAAAAGTGCATGGAAGCAAAACGCACCAACTCCAAACACCACATTTGTGGCAGCAAAGCCAAGCTCTTTAAGCTTTTCATAAATTTCATGCACTCTATTCAAAGTACAACCATCACCATAAATTAAACCAATATGAGGATCAAGCACCTTATACCCCTTGCTATTAACAGTTCCGCCGAAAGTATCCCATAATGAATTTATAGTACGAATAGTAATTTCAACCATATCACCAGAGTCGGGGCGAATAAGAAGTTTGCCATTATGCGCCATAATCTCTTCCTTGCAAGCAGGGATTATATTTTCAACCATATTCCAGTAATCATATGTGTCTGATACCATTGAAAAAGAAGTGTTTGGATAAAGTTCTGTCAAAAGACGTTTTACAAAGGTTATCTCATCACCATCAAGAGCATAATTAGCGCCCATCACGGAATGTTCGGTTGATACGCCACCACGTCCAATTCCATTTTTTGCACACTCTGCATTATAGTATTTATCAATATAAGGCAGTGCCGGTATAGTACTTGTCTTGTCAAAACTTAAAAGCCAAGCTGTCGAAGCTCTTATAGAATCTTCCATACACGACATGCCTCGCATTCCAAAATCAGACATAGCCATAAATGGATTTGCGTCATCGGCGGTCTCTGTATAATATTTTGATGCAAGGTCGTGGTAAGCCTTACCTACTGTTGCATATGCACAAGGAGCCCATAACTCTGCCTGAAGAATGCATTCTACCCACTGAACAATCCATGCAAAATCAGGATGTGTGTTGGTCATTTCGACTACCGGAATGCCCATATTTACTACACTACCTTCAGGTAAAGCACGTATTTCAATAGGAAGATAACCGAGTTCATGAAGCGCCTTTATAGCTGACCATTCTGTATTTTCAACACCAATCTGTACGCCCAAATATTCCTTATACTGTTCTTCTACAAAACTCAAAGGTTTGTTGAAAAATTGTTCATTAAAACCTTCAATGAGATAATCCATTATAAAAGGTTGAAGTCCGGTAAATACCATTTTGTCAAATGCCTCGCTCATATTCTTGCGAACAGTAAGATAAGACACCAGCTTATTCAAATTTTTTGGATACATACGAGGGTGAGTGTGCTTATATGTATCAGACATAAGCATCATCATAATATCGTTTCTCATAATTCAAACACCTCAATCTTCTCATGTTCTTTTGTAAAAATACTATTTGTCGTATAAACCTTTTCAATTAAACCGCTTGTAAGAAGTTCTCCTTCAAGGATTGTATTTTCACAATGCGTTATATAAAGGTAAATGTTATTAGCACCTGCTTCTTTAAGTGCCTTTGCCGAATGATAGAAAGTACCACCGCGAGAGCAAATATCATCAATAATTAGAATGTCTTTGCCTTTCACAACTTCTTTATTCATCAGCTCAAGACCAAGGATTTTACCCGTTTGCCAATCTCTCTTCTTTATTCCAAACGCATACGCACCACTTAAATAGTCTGTGCCACGTTTCATTGCTCCCTCATCAGGATAAAAGGCAACTATGTTATCAGAATTAATCTCTTTAAGAGTTTTATTAATTTCATTAACTGGATAAGTTACAATCACGTTGTTAATTAACGCCGTACATACATTACTATGAGGATCGTAAACTCTAACCTCTGAGAAATTAAGACTGTTAATTACATCTGCAAAATGTTTCAAAGTGAAAAACTCATTTTTGTTTTTAACCCTATCCATACGAGCATGTGGGCAATAAGGCATTTCAAGAATCATATCATGATTATTAAAATGCTTGCGAATGCAGATTATAGTAAATAATTCAGCGTCATTCTCGTAATGCCATGTAAGGATTTTGTTGCCTGAAGGTACGCCCATCCAAGATAAATCAAAGCCAATGTCTTTATAATCCGTTTCGATTCTTAAAGAGTTGTCTGGAAAGCGGGCTTGTGTTACAAGCTTATCGTTTATTTTAATCATAACTGCTCTCCAATCACATTAATCTGGCACATCTTCATTGTTGTGAGTGCTGCCTGATGGCTTTCGGGTGTAACACCTGCACAACAACTTGCATCAACTGTAATATTGATTTCGGGGAACTGTGCCTTAAGAATTAATGCGTTTGAAACCACGCAAATATCTGTGCAAAGACCTACGATTTCGATTTCTTCAAAATCTTTTTCATATTCCCAATGTGTATGACCAAAAGTTCTTTTGTTGATATGTCTGTATTCAGGATAATTTACCTCTTCGGCAACTAACCAACCATAAGTCCCCTGAATGCAATGCTCGACAGGAAGGTGTTTGCCCTCATTTGTTTCGAGGTAGTTTGCTGGGTGCGTGTCTCTTGTGAAGATAATCTCATCTCCACGAGCCTTATACTCCTCAATTTTCTTCTTTACGTTCGGCACGATAGCCTGAGCTTCCTTCGTGCCGAGTGCTCCGTCGATAAAATCATTCTGCATATCGACTACAATTAATGTCTTCTTCATTAAAACTCCTTCTTTCTTATATAATTTTCTCAATAAAACACTTGTTTTATTGTCAAATTATGCCCTTAAATAGTCTCTAAACGCCTTATAAGTACCAAATTTCTCTTTCCATCCGGCAACAATCTCTGTCGGATTGAGATTAAATTCTTTACAAACATATGTAATATACTCGTTCTCGTAAAGTTTCTTTCTTCTTTTATTAAATTGTTTTACTTCCGCAAACACCAAATCTCTTGAAACTTTATATTCCTTCAACAAGTAAGAACTAAGATCATATTCTGAATATTCGACAAACTGACAAATAGGACACATGCATTCAGGCACCTCATAATAGCCACCATCTGTAAACCAGTTGTCAAAAATTATATCTTTGTCCATAGCTGAAATTTCTTCTTTGGTGTAGTCTCTATAATCCTGAATTCCACTATCCCAGCGATTATTCCAACCATTTTCCAAAATCATCTTAATCATTTCTTCTTTGGTCGGCATTTCAAGTGCTTCGTCACAACAGAAGATATGTCCATTGACACACTCCATCATTTCACATTCGCTCAGTCCTATGTCCCAACCACTTTCAGTTCGGCCGCAAATCTCGCACACATAGCTTGAGCTACTACTATTGGTAACAAAATCTTTCCTAAACTTCATTTAATCATCCTCCAAAATTACAAAATTATCTTCGTCATTAGCAAGTTCTCGTAACATATTAGAGCAATAATCATCACAGTAATCTACATCTTTACATAAAATATTGAACCCTTTTTCAAGATATTCAATAGCTTGGTTGTATCTTGTTCTCGCCCAGCTATCGTTAGAAATAATTTCTTCTATCGTGTTGTGTCCCCAAGCATAAGTGCTAATAAACCACTTATCATACTCTTCTTTGGTGTGAAAAACTTCCCCCGCGGATGTTTCATTGTCTCCTTCTGTAAAAAGAACCTTTTCGAGTAGTTTTCCGTAGTTTTTCAGGAAAGGATATTTTGCAATGGTTTCCTCGTCAATTTCCGGGATTGATTTATATGCAATCACAAAACTGCTACTACTTGAATTTGTTACAAAATCATTTCTTATCTTCATATTAAAACGTCCTTATCTTTATTTTTTCTGAATCAATTCTATTACCATACTCATATAAAAATGTTTCAAGTATATAACCATCTTCGCCAGAGCATTCTCCACCAACAATAAACCAGTCATCAAGCTCCATTCTGTAATCTTCGCCTAAAATTTCTTCGGCTATAAACTCTTTTAGCGATGCTTCGGCTTTATCTTTGTCAGGATTCTGAAGTTCAAACTTTAATACGTCGTCGGGAATATAACCATATTCCAAAACATCGTCAACCATTTGTTTTAACGAGCCCATATTCTTAACTATGTCATCTTTGGTGCAATTGTTCTTCTTTGCTATAACATAGCTACTACTTGATGAGTTTGTGACAAAATCTTCTCTTACTTTCATATGCCCTCCTTAATGATGGCTAAATCTAATTATTGTTGAATCAACGCTTGGCATAATCTCATGCTCCAATTCGCTAAAATAGCCGCCGTCGTTATCTGAGTACGAAACCTCAACGAAAATAGATTTACCATCCATTTCACGAATAGTATTATTTACAATTTCCTCAAGATAGCTCTCTACTTCTTTCTGTCCTTTATCGGTGTTAATATAATCCGTTGCCTCGGAATAAGAGCATCCGGTTCTTCTGCGATAATAGTCTTCAACTTTCCATCTTGCACTATACTGCATTTCATCGCGGACTCTTTTAATGACTTCATCTCTATCAAATTGTTCAGCTTGACAAACATCGTTATTTACTGTGTCAAAATATTTAGCCGCCCATTCAGGAAAGCCATCTTTAAGTTCACGCTCAACGTTATCGGAAGATGTGAACCCAAGAATAAAACTACTACTTGATGAATTAGTCACAAAATCTTTGCGTACTTTCATATAAATCTTTCTCCTCTCTATTACATAAAACAATTTGTCTTCTTATTGGACAACCACCTCTACATTCGCACTGTCTGCTACAACCACTGCAAGAATTTCTAAAATGGTCACGAAAATCTTCAAACTGTTTACTGTTCCAAGCGTTCTGAACTGTGTCATTTGAGATATCATAAGCCCATCTCATATCCTGATTATCAAAACTGCAAGGCAACATCTTCATATCGGATGTTATATAAGCAGACCATCTTCCACCCTCACAAGTGTCAAAACTATCCTCGTTGATATTGGATGTCATATTTATAAGAGCCGGGACGGTACAAGAATCAAAACCAATCTTGAAATCAAATTGCTGAGTATCAATAATATTGAAGAACTTTTTAACCCTTTCGTCATTGATATCCAATACATTGCTTTCCTGTCCCAAACCTACGGGCTTGTGCAGTAAGAATATAATTGCATTAATACCTTTTGGGAAGTCGTTTTCCTGAAGTCTATGGATAGCCTCGTCTATAGAATTATTCCCTAAAACATAGTGAATGTTTGTCTTAATTCCTGTGTCAAGCAACATCTGAATTGCTTTATAAGTATGTTCTTGACGATACCAACTAATTGCAACGGCACCACAAAGTTCCTTGCAAAGTCTCACAATCTCATCTGTGAAGCCTAATCCAGAAGATGTAAAGTTAGGAACAATGCCATTTTCTCTGCAATATCTAAGGATTTTCTCAAAATCTTCGTGCTGATCTACGTCTCCTCTACCACCTAAAGCGAACTGAAACGTCTTGCCTTTGCACTCATCAACGATTCTTTTGAAATTTTCAAAAGACATATTCGGGAATTTAGTCTTTAAACCGTTCTGATAGCACTGAACACCCGACTTAATACATAATCCTGATGCTCCGTGAACACAATGCCCCATAATTCCTATGTCCAAAAGTTCCGGAAATGAGGTCATAAAAGGGTCAACTCCCGTGTCTTTTCCACCTTCAATGACTCCGCTTCTTACATAAAAGCCGGTGTCGGGATTAAACATAGATACGAACTTGTTCTTCTTGTCAATCTTCTTAATCATTTTCGTATTACTCCTTAAATTTAGTTAACAACGCAAACCTTGGTAAATTCAGCCTTATCTTCTTCGTCTAGACTATCGTCTTCTTCAAAATCCCTTGTGGTATACAAGTCGCCAGAAGAATTTTTAAACATTAAAGTCGGGCTGTAATATACAGGATTATAGCCATTTCCTTCGTCATCTTCGGCGTAATAACAATCGAGGTCTCCGTGTTCTTCCATAAACTCTTGCAAGTTCTTAATCATCTCTGAAATTTTCATTTAATTCTCCTTTTATATATTTTTTAACATATCAAGGCGCGGACATGGTTTTATCATATCTAAATCTTTTTTAGCGACCATTTTACAATATGGATATCTATTGCAATCTCTGCAAAATTCATCCAATACTTCTTCTGGCGTTAGATTAGACATTACTTCACTTCCTTCCAATGGTACAAAGTTTATAGAACCAATAACATAATGCACCAATGGGGCAAAATGCTGCATATAGTAAACTCAACACTATTGCTCCGAACCAGTTGACGCTTTCGTGATATTTATAGGAGTAATAAGGATTACATAGCTCCCAACCATCAGGATATTTGTTGCTAATCCAAATACCACACGGACATAGACCCAAAATATTCCAAACAATAAAGATAAATATCCATTCTAGAATCGTCATTTACATTAGCTCCTTCCAAACAGTTCTCAAATTGACGTAATATCATCATAGTACAAGTAAGCATTTTGCCAAGCTTCTTGTGGTGTTCTTGCCCATCCATGTCCACAATTGCACCAATTACTATCTGTATTTCGACTAAGTATACACCAAAAATAATAATAATTTTCGTCAGGCGTCATTGAAACTTCTATTTTGTATTCCATTTTAGTTTATCTCCTTCCAACCATTTCTTTTTATAATTGCTCGCATGTTAGCTACACCAACAGGATTCATACTATGTATGTGAAATGTCATTACACTACAGCGAAAATGCCAAAAGTTATGAAATACTATACCGTTTTGTTTGAATGTTTTTCTGCTTAACCTTTCAAGCTCTTTGAGAACTTCGATAAAGTCTCCACCTTCTTTTGCAAAATCCCCGGCGTCGTGGTCAATATCAATATGTTCAATTTCTGAAATATGAACACGAATAAAACGTAACGACTCATTTGTACTCCTACACCAAACATAACCTTCAGGCGCAGGTCTTACATCATCAATCCAAAGTTTCATACCTTCCACCATAAAACCTTTCTTTCATCGTGTGTTTGATGTTTCAAGTAACTCTATAATTTTATTTGCCTGTTCTAATGTAATTTCTTTTGTTGATTGCATGAGTTGCATTGCTCTTTTAATTGTTAATTGCTCCCTAAAAAGTTTTATTGCTTCAGGTGTTGCTTCTGATAAATGACATCTACTCCAAACATCGCTATTACGTTCTGAGCCATCTGTGTTATACAAACTTCCACCTACTTTTATATAACCTTTAGGAGTTATCTTTTCAACAATTTTCAAAGACCTCCCCATTCTCCAACACACAAAAACTTGATCTCCCACTTTTAGATTTTTAATCCATTCATTCAATTTCATCACTCCTAATTCTACACCCCCGTTTTTCTCTCGTTTTCTCCGTTTTTCTCGTGTTTTCACATCCAATTTTGCCAATGAAATAAGAATTTTATCTGTGTTTACATTAATATATTCTCCAGTTTTTCTCTCATACAGACATAATTTTCCTTTTGGCTTTCCGTAAAGTTGATTTCTGAGAGAAATTCCGTTATGCAACCGTCCAAATCTATGTCCTTCATACAAGCATAAGCGACAACTGCAATTACCGAGGGCTTGTTTTTGACCACAATCTCCTTGATTTGCTTATTATCCGCCAAATCTTCTATAATTTCTTCATACAACTCAATATCTTCCTTGTTGATATCGTTGTTAACATTCTCTTTTACAAATTCCAAAATACTATCTTTGTTAAAGAATTCCTGATTAACGCCAAAATACTGACACATTAACTTTGTAAGAAGATTTAATTTTGCAGAAATTACAGCCTTATCCTTGGTGCCTCTGTTTTCATCAAGCTCAGTATAAGTAGTTTCACCAACCACTTCTGTTCTAAGACCACCCTTGAACGCTCTTAAAAACTCCGCAAACTTTCTGTCCTCAAATCCAAGCTCACCAAACTTATTAAAGATTGTGAACCATATAAAAGAGTCTTTGCTGCTAAACAAGTCACGCAAATCTTCTGTTATAATAGATTCCAATCTTTCAATAACCGCCTGAAACTTTTCAAATTCATCCACGTTTGAATTCTCGTTCAAGAAATTAGCAACCTGTTTGGGCTGTTTCTTCCAATGGTCAAAGTGGAACATACACATTATAGATTCAAGTATCACTCTCTCAAGAACACCCTTGCTTCTCTCTTTTTCAGTGTAAGCTCCGCAATCCAAAAAGAATCTACTGTCGAGGATATTACGTATTTCTCTTGCGTATTTATCGATATAGGTAAACGCCTTCTGATTGCTATTCATAGATGTGTGATTGTTATATCTCTTGATAAGTTGAGCTATACGGTGAGCGTCGCATCCCTCATGTATAGCGGTCTCAATTTGATACTCATTAAATTTCTTTTTCAGCTCTTCCGGGAGCTTATCGTATGTTTTATTCTTTATGTCAAACGTAGCATCCTCCCAAATTATGTCACCTTGCTCGTCCACAACTTTCTTTTTATAAGATATAATTGAATTTTCAACAGCCGACGTAATCTTGTAGTTACCGTATCTGAACTGATTGAAGGACGAGCTTCTCTGACCGCCGTCCACTATCCACAACTGAGAGTTATCTACTTCAGCAAGAATAATAGGAGGAATATAGTCATCGGTAAGAACAGTAGCGATAAGCTCATTAACCTGTTCATTGCTCCAAACGAACTGTCTCTGGGTGTCTGAGTCGTTTCGGATATCCCTGTCTTTGATTTTGGCTAAATACATATCCATTGTGTAAGTTTGTTTTCTGGGTCTATTCATTTTATGCTCCTCCTTAATATAATAACGAAACATTCCGGTATGATCTTAAAGCCGCGCAAGCATCCGCCAACTCATTTGATGTTATATTTAGTCCGACCTTTATTTCATCATTTGAGTATCCATCTGCCATTGCGTATAAAACTTGCTTTTGTAATTTTGAAAGTCTGTTTAAATAAGAAATCATCTTATTGCTTAATGCATCTTTGGACGATTCCGAGATTTCAAAGCCACCATCTATCGCTAAAAACGAGACGTCGTTTTGTTCGACTAAGAAATCTATGCTTTCAGAAGTATGTAATGCTTTTCTCCTGTCTCTTTGTGTACAGTCGCGAAGCTCAGTTTTAGCCTTTTGTGTGATAACTCTTGTAGCATATGTAAGTAGATTAGATTTTTCGGGATCAAACGTTTTCATCGCTTTTGATAGCTCAAACCCTGCAAGACTTTCAAAATCATCATAATCGAGCTTCGCTCTTTCGTACATTGGTTTAAAAGTCCCGTGCCATAACGGAAGTATTACTCTTTTTTGAATTTTATTCCAATTTTCATCCAGCAAATTCATTTCTCTCGCCTCCTTACGAATTTCTCATCGGTATATATTCAGGACATCCACTTATTTTATACGAATGCATATCTCCTTCTTTATCTTTTATAATAGTAGGAACCGCATTCCATCCCTCAACGGGAAGGAAACATTTGCTCCAATTGCATCCGCCACAAGCATTTTTACAACTACAACATAGCTGTTCTTTTTCTTTTTCTCGTTCCTTCGCTGCTTTTTTGATACAGTTGCATGAGCAGTATTTTTTTGACTTTGACTTGCTCCAAAATTTTTTGCCACAGAACTTACATACTTTTGCACTCATAATTATCCCCCTTATTTATATAAATTTCTATTTTTGGAATAGCAAAAATAAGTCGTGCCTAACTTGTCATCGTGTATTTCTTTATATATTTTGCTTCCTTGTATAAAGTTAGCTTGATATACTACGTCGATTGGCGCGATGCTTCCCTCTGTGAGTATCGTGTAGGCAGCCATAACAGAAGATTCGGACGGAACTAACTCATCAAACCGTTCATTCCTAACAGGAGAATATTGTCCCTTTTGATATACTACCTCGTGTAGTGTATCGGGGAACTCTGGACTATGTATCCTGTTAACGACGACACTTGCTACTAATAAACGATGTTCGTCTGTCAACCAAGAACTGCCAGCCTCAGCATCTACTATTTTAGATAATAAAAGCAAATCATCATAATTAAGGTTATCTGTTACGCCCAAATATTCGTTCTTTTGATTTTTGATATCCTCATACAACATAGCCTGAACATAATCTTCGTTTGCCATAGCTTGAGCCATCAATAATCCATAGTCTGTGTCGATGTCAAAATCATTGCTCTGAGAATTAAGTTCTGTTTCTTCAGTTATAATATCTGAGTCCAAACACAATCCCTCGACACTTGCTACAATCGATTTTGTTTTTTGCTCCCTACCTTTTGAGTTTTGAACGTCATCCTTTGGCTCATGCTTTTGACTACTCATACACATACAAATTAATAAAAGCATCAAAATAATTACAGCACAGAGAACAGATGTTTTTTTCATATAAACTTATCCCCCTTCTTGCTATCTGTTTTCGTCGAAATACACAAAATAAGTAATTTTGGAAAAATAAGTCTTGATTTTCTGTACTGAATATGCTATAATACATTTACAAAGGTTACAAAAAAGTATTACAAAGCGCATAACGAGACAGAAACGACCAATTTCATTTTCGTTATTTTGTGTAGTACCGTGCAACCATAGTTACGAGCGACCAAACACATAACTATGGTGATGCACAGTAATCTGTTGTAGGATTTTCCGTTATCGCTGCGACCAACAGCTATGGAAAATCAAATCGTGTATTCCGGGGTAGTGAGCCGACCAAAGCATTGCTACCCTCTGGAATTTTTTGTGCTTAAAATTTGAAATCTCTCAAAAGCACAAACGTATTATAGCACCGAAAATCTGTGTTGTCAATGGGAAAACCGTCGAATTTTCACGATTATCGGTATTTTGTATACTTGCATAAATGGAGGTTATATTTTTTGGAAGTTTTACACAGGATAATTCAACTATTAAAAGCAAATAATAAAAGGCAGATAGAACTGACAGATTATTTGGGTATTTCAAAGAATGCGTTTACCAATTGGAAAATAGGCGACAATTCATCTTATATGAAATACCTTCCTCAAATAGCAGAGTTCTTTGACGTTTCTGTTGATTGCTTATTAGGTAAAGATCCTCATCCAGCAGGAAACAACTTTACGTATGCTTTATACAACGAACTTGCCCATGATTTATCCGAAGATCAAATCCAACAATTAAAACAGTTTGCTGATTTTTTGAGAAGCAGCAAAAAATAAAAGCGAACAGAGTCCCATTGCGTTTATCTGCAAATATCATAATGCATTGACTCATAATAATCAATACACAATAATGAGTATTTGCGTATTAATTTTTATATTTCATCATTCAAAATCAATTACTCATTATTAAGTACAACCATGCAAATAATGAGTAACACAACGAAAGTGATCAAGAAATGCCATACGGTAAAAAACTAAAAACGATTAAAAAAGACAAAAAACTTACAAATGCCGAAATCCATAAAATATGCGATGTTCCTCTTGCAACCGTCACGAGAATGTTCGATGAAGATTCTCAAGGCGGAAATTTCGAGACATATGTATCACTTGCTAGAGGACTGGGGTTTTCTCTTGACGAACTGGCTGGCCTTAAACAACCAAACGAACAGCCTTTTGCGTCACCTATCATAGAAACTTTCAACTCATACTCCGAGATTCTTAAAGAAAAAGATGAAAGAATTCAGGAGTTAAAAGAGCAAAATGAAAAACTGCAAGCAGCCTTTAACGAGTTGAAGCTATCAAGTGATAAAACTATTGGTTTGCTTGAAGGCGAGAAAAAAGATATTCGACACGAAAAACGCAAAATAACATCGGCTCTTCTTTGCCTTGTGTTTGTTTTAGTGGCCGGACTGCTTATAGACCTATTTAATGGTCATATTGGAAATTTTAGATATTAATTATGCGCACAAAGTCCTTTAAATCGTACACCTAATATGATATTCTATATGTGAGGTGATACAATGAACATAGATCAAGTCTATAAAAAAATCCAAGATAATGGTATTGAAATCATGCATTTTGGATTACCTAATATAAAATCTGTGTCTGTCGAAGCAGATAATAGATATGGCATTTTTATCAATCATAAAGAAATAGAAAATTCCAACGAAGAATTTATCGTTGCTACACACGAATATGGGCATTGTATGACCGGCTCCACGCATCCGCCATACAGCCCGCTGGATATTGTTTCCAAGCATGAATATAGAGCAGATCAAAAAGCCGTGTTAGATTTTCTGCCAATAGAGAGAATAAAAATGGCTATCAAAGACGGATGTCAAATGGCTTATGAGTTTGCAGAGTATCTTGATTTGCCCGAGCAATTTGTTATAAAAGCTTTTCAGCACTATACGGCAATGGGATTAATCTAAAAATAGGCATAAAAAAAGACCGCCCTTCATGGGCGGTCTTAAAATTTGCCTTAAAGCTATTATTTTAACGATTTTCTCTTATTGCGTCCCAATCAATTTTCTTGCCACATTTAGGGCAGAAATCGAATTTTTCCAAGCCGGTATAAAAATTTCTGTCGCAATATTGTTCCCTTGTGCAAGTATGATAAGAGTTTGAATTAATTAACTCTTCCAAATCTTTTCTTGTCATTAATTCACTATTTTCGTAGTCCCAATAAACTCCTATATAACATTCACATAGATTGTCGTCCATAATAGACCCATCTTTAACTGAATGGAGAGCATGAATCAATTCCACGGGATATCCGTCTCTGTTATCATCATTGAAATAATAACCCCATTTTGAATGAATTTCACTCAAGATAAAGCGCATGATAGAGTAATGTGAAACTTCTTTTTCAGCTTTCTCGTATGTTATAGCTTTACCTTCATTCTCATACTTTTCTATAACGACATCAACGAGGGTTTTGGGTGGATGCTCCATATAGTCATGCTGTTTTTGGAATATGAATTGTACTATCTCCTTTTCTGTCTCGTTGTTGTACCCAAACGGCATCCTCTCTTTTGACTTATCCATAAAGTTCTCTTTCTCATTTATAATAAATTTATTGCTGCCCATCGCTTTGCGCTTGTTAATGTTTTACAATTCATTAATACAGTGTGTGCGTCGTGGTCTATAACGTCGAAAGTTCCGTTGGATACCTCATCTATCCAAAAAAACTTATCTTCAGCCACTTTAACACTCCATTCTGTCGGAGTTCCATCCTCCAAATCGCAATCATGCACAACGTTCCACTCTCTTTTCATCTATCTATCCTCCTATTTTCGCATAAACCACATCTCAATCCTGCTTCCATAGTTAGATGATAGCGGAGAATACACATTAAGCAAATAAAAATCCGAACACAATTTCCAATCCCTCAAATGCAAAAGTGTTTAAACCTAATGTGTATTCTCACATATATCTTAACATAAGAAACTTGATTTTTCAATACTTTTCAAAATTATCCGAAAATTCTTTCCAGTCTTTCTGCCGCTTCTTCCCTTGCCGAGTCATCGTCTGCAATATATCTCAACGTTGTTTCGATGCAAGTGTGTCCTACTGCTCGCCTTACAAACTCAACGTCTCTTGTATCGTTATATAATATAGTACAAAACGCAGCTCTCAGTTTATGTGGACTAACAGAATATCCAAGCCCTTCGAGAGAGTATTTTGCTACAATCTTAACGACACATTTTACGCTAACTCGTTTTTTCTGATTAGAAATAAAAAGAGCGTCGATTTTCTGACCTGCTAACTTCTCTTCCCTGTCAGCAATCCAGTTTTCTAACGCTTCTCTTATGGCTCTATTCATTCTATATACGTGTGTTTTATGTCTTTTGTCTATAACTTTTACAGTCCCGGCGACAAAATCTATGTCATTAACGTTGATTTCAGTTAGGGCAGTCTCTCTCATTCCGGTCATTGCTAAAAGTGTTATTATCGCTTTGTCTCTTATCCTCCAAGGCGCTGATTTGTTTTTTGCGAAATCACTTCCTGCACCGCCATCTATGCATTCAAGAAGAAAATGAATATCAAAAGAGTCTAAGTGTTTTCTCTTAACAACATCTTTTGACGTTGGTCTTTCAACACAATCCATTGGGTTTCCCGTTATTATTCTTCTTTTTCTTAAATATTCAAAGAAAGAATTAAGTATAGAATGAACCTGTTTTCTGTAAGAGAATGATGTTTCCTTTGGGTTGCCATCTTTATCAACTGTCTGTTCAATGCTATGTAAGTATCGCGAAACATCGGTTTCAGTAATTTTTGTTACGTCAATTGATTTTGTGTCTTTGCTTAAGAATTCGAGAAAACAACGTATTTTCCTTACGTACTCTAAGCTTCCCATAGATTCCTTGGACGATGTTCTACTAAGATAGTAATCCCTCACGCAGTCCGGCAGGTCTCTTAGTCTTTTATCTATTAATTTTTCGTTGCTGATTTTATGCTCTAATCTTCCATCCATGCTATTTTATCTCCCTTCGACTCTTTTTCTTAACTTTTTTACGGCTTCATACATACCTTCACTTGTAGTCAAATCTTCTTCTTCATCATCGCATTCCTCCTCTTTTGCGTTCCAACTAACTATTTCGCCATCTTCATCTAACTCCGCCACTATACCGTCCATTGTACCTCCATCAATGACATATCCGTTAGGATTTATAATCATATGTCCGATAAACTCCACATCAAATGCGGTAGCGAGCATCCCCATCATTTTGGTTACCATTTTGTCGTCCTCGCTTGCATTTGGCATATCCGATATATGATTATGCGCCACAACAAAACTACTTGCCCCCGCAAGCAACAAGAACGTAAACATAGGTTGCATTGGCGTTGGAGTTTCTCCTAGTCCCCCTTGACCTACCTTACAAATTCCCTTTGGCATTTTTTTATGGTCGAAAGCAATGACATAAGACACCTCTGTGATTAAGCTATCCATCCTAAAGGCTTTGTTCAACATGTCGTAAATACGATCTGTGTACTTTAACTCTCCGTAATAATCATAACATCCGACTTCCTCAAGCTTTGCATGGCTAAAATTATCTTTTACCATAATATATTCTCTTATTTTGTTTGTTCCCATGTTAAACTCCTCTGCTTTCTTAAAAATCCATTTTTACATCAATGTCATAAAGTTCTCCATATACGTACTCATTGCACTGTTTTATTAACTTTTCCTCATATTCTTCAATCCATTTCGTTGCTTGATTTTTTTCTTCCTCGGACAGACTTCCCCATATTTCACTTATAGACTTGTTGTATTTACTTTTTGTCCAATAGTCACTAATGTATCTGTCGTCTGACGACCTTATTTTACCTTTATCTTCTTCAATGTGCGTTCTTGGGAAACAGCAGTTCTCCCGTCCGCCTTTGCCTATCTTTGTTGAATGGTACTTTTCCTCTAATTCGTTCATAAGAAAATACTTTCCTATTTGAATTCTATCTCTATTTACAGCTTTTTCTTTTACCATTTGTTCGGTAACAACGCCATTTGCTCTTGCAATTCTTTCTTGTTCCGATTCTGGAGGAACCCAAGCGTTATGATAACCACATATTGTAGTTGCCCAATCCCTCGCCTCTTTGTCTTTGAGTGCCATCAGTCCGTCGCTAATAGAGTCCTTTTCGGCAAGCGTGTTCCTCATACGGTCTTTATAATGCCACTCCCAAAACTTTTGCGGCTCTACCTTAACTACCACCTTCGGCGTGCCACTACTGTTGCTTCCAACCCATTTAAATACAAATCCCAACACTATGAATACGGGACATAAAATCATTCCATTTCCGTTTTCTGAGCAAAACAGTGCAAAGGGCGATAAACAAAAGAACATCCATGACAAAAATTCCATAATTTAAATCTCCTTTTTTACATATATTTACATTATACTATATTTAATATCCTTTTGCAATTGCCTTATAGTAAATTTGCGAAGCTTGCTGCCTTGTTTTTCCAATGATTTTTCCAATTTCATCGAAGGTTTTGCCTTCTAATTTTAGTTCTTTAACTTTGTTAACAGTTCCATCTGCCACAAGCTTGCTCTTGTATCTATAAGGCTGACGGTATCTTTCCCAATTTTCACTCATATTTAATCTCCTTTCCGCTTTAGAATACGAGTTTTATTGTGGTATTTTATAACCTACAGCCGTACTATCACTAACAACGTAAACGATCTCTTCGTCGAATTCATCTTCTACGTTGCCGTCAGTTGCCAAATAAACACTTTCGGGCGTATTCTCACGTAGCCAATCTAAAATAGTATCTTCATCTCTGCCTTCCACAAACAGTTCAACAGTTCTCGTCAATCTAACTTTACACTTCATATTATTTATCTCCTTTTTAATTAATGCTTCAAAAAATAAACATGCTGTCCTTTTTTCAAAGTCCAGCATGCTTGACAATTTTCACACTTACCACCACAAGGAATTGCGTCCTTCGGGATAAGCTCATTATTAAATTCTTTTCCGTAAACATAGGTCATAGGAAGGTCGTAAGGATTTTCCGGGATCCAATTACTCCAAGCGCTAAACACTATGCTTAAATTTTTTGGTATTCTTTTACCTTTTGACAAAAATTCATTTATGATTTCATATTTTTTAGTGAAGCATAAGTAATGTGTATCTTTGTTCTTTCGAGCTACCTTGCACATTCCCTCGAAATATTGCATATCTACAATATCACCACTTGAGTGCCATCTACAAAATCTCACAAGCGCTGTTTGTGCTGCAATGCTTTCAAAAAATAAATCCGGATTGCTTTTGTAAGCCTCCAGATTACTTTCTAATGATGTTTTTACATTTGGAAATAACCAATTTCCTTTACAAGCGTAACACCCTTTAAAGCAAGGTGCGTCCGATCTGCACGTTATGACCGGTGGAAGATTGATACTGTATATCTGCCCTCCAAGTTTAGAATTGGTGTTTGATACCTTTGCATACTGTTTCATTACTTATACCTCCTAAAATTTATTCACTTGTCAAAGTTCAAATTTATTTTTATTTAGTCTTCTGTATCTACATAATCAATATGTGTAACCTCTTTAATGCCCATTTCTTCTTTAAGGCTTAAAATTAAGTTTATCAACTCAATCATTTCCGCATCTTCCCTGTTATACTCCTCAACATCTAATTGTGTTTCATCTTCCTTACCATCAACATTAATAAATCCTACATTGTATATTAGCATAATACCCTCCTGTTTCATCGCATTGCTTTTGATGTTCTTTTTGCTATCTTAGAACTTTCTTTTAAACCAAGACGTTTGTAACACACCTGAAAAGTTTTGATAAAAGTTTTAATTTCTCTTTTCTTCGTTTTGGCTTTTCGTTTGAATTTACGCGGTATGAGCTTAATTGTATCTTTTAAGACACATCTCCAACAATCGCTTCCATCCATAGAATCATAACCATCCATAGTCCTAAAGTAATTACACCACACTTTACGCAAGTGAGAAGAATGCCCGTTATCGTCCTCCCAAGCTGTCTTGGAAAATTCCCAACGGCAATAGCTTTCTGGAATTTCTTCTATAAGATAATCATAATCTCCGTATTCGTTTTCTTCTCCTTGCAAGATAGGCGCTTTCCACCATTCTTTTTCTGCCATATCAAAATCTCCTTTCAAATTCCGATTTTATTGCAATTCTGGAATTGCACCTAATAAACTTACCATAGGGATACCCTCGCCGTACCCAATGAAGAAGTTTTCATCATTAATAACTTCTTCAACATTAAGTTTTGTAATAACATCTCCAAGATAAGATACACAAACTTCTGTGCAACCCTTTTCCTCATCAATCGTTCCATCTTCTTTCCTACCATAACAAGTGTGAATATCAATACAACTAATATCATCGCCTGTTTTATGTGCTTCTCTTACAATTCTTCTGAAAGCATTTCTTGCCTCTTGAGTAATTCTCATATGCTCTTTACCGACTACTACAGTTCCTATCCTCATAGCAGTTTCATCCCATCTTTGAGGATAATAAATCCCTTGAACATCATCTTTCCCTTGACCTTCAAAAACCAAGACTTTATCATTGTCTTCGGTATATATTTTCAAATACACATCTTTATTCATGCTTTAAACCTCCTTTAAAATCACTCTTTTATCTACTTAATGTTTAACATACTGTGCCAAATGCAATTTCGTCACCCTTTTCGTTGTAGTCTATGAAGATGATATTAAGGTATTCATCATCTGCCAACGGCTCTTTGTAACTTTCTTCAAACTCACAAGCGTCTTCGTATGTGTCAAATACAGCAATTTGTCTAATCAACCTATTTCCATTGTTGTGCTCTCTCATAAGCTCGACTGCATATTCCGTTTTGAACGGCTTTCTACTATATGAATTACATTTATCACCCCATTCAAATTTCCACATACAATCCTCATATCTACAATTATTGCAATTCTCCATATTATTTCTCCTCCTATAAAATCCTGATTCAATCGTTAATCCATTATTCCCCACTTATAATAAATCTCTGTTGCACCAATATCTTCAAGCATCTTATGAACAACATCTTTATGTGCTTCCCAAGACAAACTACCCTGCCAAGGTGACTGTGCCGGCATAAAGTATTTTTCGCCTTTCCATTCAAACCCAAACCCGGCTCCGAGTACACAACTTCCCTTGTCTCCCTCCTTTTTAGACAAGTCGTACCATATATCCATAATGTTTTGCAGTTCACTCGGAGTTAAAAAATCACCTCTATACAAACGAATCATTTCCTTTGGTCTTTCGTAATATGTGTACTCAACTTCAGCATCATAAATAAGGCAACAAGTCAAATTCCATGCATTTCCAAGTTCATAATACAATCCATACTTCTCTAAGATTTCCATAAACTTGCCCATCTTTCTTCCGCCACTATAATTCAACACATCGTACAGACCGCCCTCAAAACTCATTGAGAGTATATGGTCGTAAGCTGCATACTCAAAATATTTGTGAGGATCTACGTCATATGTCTTTACCCAAGTATATGAATATTTGCCATTGCCCTTATATTCCGTTCTGGATCTAACAACGTCTCCGTTATAATAAATGCTAACGTCATTTGCAATATCATACGCCTCAAGAAACGCTATAATTTCATTTGCAAGTCTTTCTATATCCTTTTTTGTAATCTTATTCATTTATATTTCCTCCTAATTTTTAGTGATGAAACCCTAATTCTATTGCCTTAAATCCAACCTAAAACAACTTGCCATCCGGCTTCTGTTATTTCCTCTACCGTTTTAAATTCTCCGCTTTTTAACCCAAATTTATTTCCAAATACAACCGCTTCCATCCTTGCAGTTTTATTTAAAATAATCGTTACATGCGTTCCAAACGGAATAACTTTTAAATCATTTAATACCATAATTGCCATAATCAATCACCCTTTCCATCATCATTATTTATCGTTTCTTTTAACTCTGTCATAATGTCAATAATACAATCTGCCATGCACAAGGCTCTTGTTTTATTCCCATATATCATCGAATTGCTTTTATATCCAAATAAAGCAACTAAACCATTCATATTGTGCTTTGCGAAATCAAGGTTTCTATTCACTTCTTCAAATTTCTTCTGATACATAACAACCTCCTAACAAGCAGGGCAACCGCATTTTCCGTATAATGCTCCATGCTTCAAAAACATTCCTATATTCATAATTTCGTGTCTGTCAAGCTCTCTGCCCTTGTTTTCTCCGTCTATGTAGACAAAGCATCTTTTGACGATTTCCTTCGGCAATAATACCGCTTCTTTTGTAATAACCTTTATTCCAATTCCTAAAGACAACATTACATCTCCGGCACCGCCATCAACTATATATCGTCTTATTTCCTCTGTCGCATTGTTTAAATGCTCTAGCGTTAAAGCTACACCAAAGAATAATTTTTCCGTTAAGTCTCTATATTCAAAGTAATTACAAGTCATATAAGACACTCCCTCAATTTAATACTATAACTGAATCCTCTTCTGCTCCCCATTCGTCAAGCAATTCATATACTGCTTCGCTATTGTATATAGGAGAAGAAAATCCACCTTCTAATGCGTGAAATTCGTTGTCATTTACGCACAATACAATATCTCTGTCACCGTTTCCGTTTTCTATTGCTTCTCTGCATTTTTCCATCAATTCTTTAACTGTCATAATGTAAAATCCCTCTCAATCCTCATAATCATTGTTTTAACAACTGCATTGATTTCCGCAAGTGTACCATACCACAACTCTTTTCCATTCAGTATAAGCTGATACAAACCGCTTTCCTTACTGTTCTTACATTCGTTTAAGTACATATAACTGTCAAGCATTTTGTCTGCATTGTTTAACTGTTCCCAATGCTTACAATCCTCTGTAATTGTATTTATTAAAGAATTTTCCATATTTCAAACTCCTAACACTTAACTATTTCTATATAGCAACCGTCCATTGCCCTGTCATACTGCCTCATATCGTACAAACTCTTAAAAGGAATTTTTACAACCCCTTCTGCCTTTAATTTTTCCATCTTCTCACCAACACTAAAATAACCTTGCATCCATCCATAACCCGACAAATACTGTTTTCTGTCAAATCCGCATAGTCTGTCATGGTATTTAATAGTGTTCTTTTTAAGGAATTTAATATATCGGTCTGACAAGTGATGATTTTCCTTATTGTTGCTCTCGTCCCATTCTGATTCTAAAAAATAGTTTCCTCTAAACAGTTCAAGCTGCCACATAACCTCACGCATACTATTTAAAGTTCTTTTAATTCCATTTATAGCAATCATATAATCGTTTCTTGTTCCCGGCTCCCAATTCTGCTTGCTACATCTACCGCATTTATAAGCATCTGTATTTATAGTCATTTTGTATCTTGCCATTTCCAAACCCCCCATTTAAAATCCTTGTTTTATTGACACACTCTCATCAATTCTTTATATTCCGTCTCTGTCATTCCTACTGACTCACAAACCATTTCTATAAATTCTTCATCGTCAAGTCCGTTGTACTCTGTAAAACTTTGGTCAAAAAGTGTTACGATTGCGTTGTATAATTTTGTTTTCATATTTTCCATTTTGTTTCTCTCCTTATCCTATAATTTCATATAAAACATCAAAGCCTGTTTCTTCACACCACATACATTTTGACTCTTCCTCGCTCTCTTCATCTGGATAGAATTTCAATGTAGGCTGATTTCCTTCTCTGCTTTCTATTGCCATTAAGCAATGCTCACATACTTTCAAGGTTTCCATTTAAATATCTCCTTTGAATTTTACTTTTATTGTCGTTTTACCACTCTGTAATCGTGTAATTAATTTCCATGTTAAGTTCTATTTCCTTTATAGAATAGTGATGCTCTGCATGAGCATATTTTTTCATGTGTTTGCTTTTTGATTCCTCTGCCTTTTCTGTACTATCAAACATTCCAATTAATTCCTCATAACCGCTTGATATACCAATTTTGAATATTAAAGCATATATTTTCATATTCATTACTCCCCTCTATCTGTTAAGAGTTGCAACATCCATACCGAAAAGATTTTCCATTTCTGCAACTATATCAGCATCTAAACCCTCTTTTGCATAAATGTGAGTATCTAAGCAACTGTTTGTGTAAATATCCACATCTACACCCATTTCCAAATCGTGATCGTTTGCAAAATCCGCAAGTGCTTCATAATGTACTGTATTCCAATCCGGCAAAGTGCCTGTTTCTTCTACCCAATTTTTGACGATTTCTCCGACTTCTATATTGTTTTCACTATCAAAAAGTGCTTCTATATCCCATCTGCCACAATTCAAAATATCTGATAATACATTTACCATTGCGGAATATCTTGCTCTCATTTCCGTGTTTTCGTCTCTACTATTCAATCCATACATTGTTTTAGCTCCCTTCTATGCTTTAAAATCTTGCTTCTATTGTGTTATTCTCTTTTTTTTGTAAAGCAATTCGCATCGTATTAGAAGCATATCCATACAAATCATTGCTTTCTACATTCTCCCAATACCAATCTTCTTCAACTTCCATTCGCTCCACATCGTTAAATTTGCCGTTCAAAAAACTACTTAACATACTTTCACTGTCAATTAAAATTCCCATCCAAGTTTTCCAAGCACATTCTGACTTTTTTGAATCGTGCCACACGCCCTGTTTCGCTGTGCAGTCCTCATAAAGCTCGTTGTCAAACTCTTTGAGTTCTGCTTCTGTATAGAGATAATTTTCTTCTTTAAGACCTTTCCAGTTATAAATAATTCCAAATAATCTTTCCATAATATTTCTCCTTAAGCTTGTCTTATTTCAAAGTTTACATTGTGGATATGTTCTGTGTTGTAACCACCGCCCGCAACAAGCATTAGGTCGTGCTTGATGTAAGATTCAATCTCTTCTTTTGCGTAATCCATACTAACTATGTAATAATCTTCAAAATCCAATACTTTATCTTCTGTCCAATCATCTACACAATTCACGTCTGGATGTCCTTTGTCTATTGTGTAAGTAATTTTTCCATAAAAACGACGCTTTAAATTTCTGTTCAGCATAATTTGCTCCTCCCGTTTAGTCAACGTTGAGTTCTGTTTCAAACTCAAATTCTTTTTCGTAACACTTGCCGGAAACAAACATTTCAAAAGAGCCTTTGCAGTTGCTTACATCATCTTCTTCGGCTCTCTCAAATACTTCTTCGTCATCGCAATCTCCATTGGTAACGGGGAATATTCCTACTTCGTAGTATTCACTTTCACAGATTATTTTTGCAACCCTCTCGTCAGAGAACATGGCGTCCACTTCGTTATCTGCCAGCGAATACAAATCAACTTCATCTCCGCTTTCGAGATTATTCAAAACCCAAGGAATTAATTCTCCCTTACAACGACAAGACAAACAATTCTCGTCATAACCAATGTCGCCTTGAATATCGAGTGTCAGCTCCATTCTTTCGCCGTTTTCATAAAAACTCACTCTCAACCAATCAGGCGTATAACCCACTTTGTTTTTGCTTTCCGCATTTAAATACAATCTCATATTAATTTCTCCTTAAAACTGTTCTTTCATTGGTTTCCAAATTTCAACCCATTCTCCGTCAAGCTCATCGTCCGTAAAATCTTCCTCGTCGCAATGTTCATATCCCATTGCTCTAAGCACTACTGCATCAGAATCCATTACAAATGCTATACCAACTTCCTTTGTTATTTTGTTTCTCCATCTTAATTCCATATTGACCTCCTAAATCATTTCATCATATTTTTTTTGTGTATTAACCGTTCTTCTGTAACCACTCCACCCATGCTCTGCTCCGCAAAACTTTGAGCAATCAACTTCTGTTGTACAATTATCACATCTTCCACAATCAACATCTTCATCGTCTACCGTGTATATAAGATATCTACCTATCCGTTCTGCCACAATCTATCCTCCTTATGAATTCCTACTTTAAAATCTACTTTTTATCTTTTATTCAAAATATGGAACTACGATTGCATTATCATACTTATCGTAGTCATAATTTACTGTGTCTTGAAGTTGATACATTAACACATTTTCAATTCTTTTAATTTTGCCAAAGTTTTCGAGATATTCAATTAGTGCATCCTTGCTCTCAACCTCGCAGTACACCGTAACATCATTGTTGTAGTTGTTTTCAACTAAGAACAACTCTCTGCTTTCTCTTACATTGTTGAAGATGTGAAGGAATGATTTTGCGTATATATCAAGACCACCCTCGATTGTTACGGTTATTCCGTAGCCTTCAAATTCGTTTGCGTTTACTTTTACCTGCTTCATATTGCGATCTCCTTTCGTCTTTTGAATCGTCATTTTATTAGTTCCGAATGCTCACATCCGTTTCCATAAGGTGTGATAGTAGTCAAATGAAATTCATCATCTTTCGGCGGATTATATCCGTCATACCAAGTTATATTTCCATCGTCATCACGATAACCAAAACCATCATATATACATTCAATCACTCCATTCTCGTAATAACTTGTTGAACCATATACATTTACTGGTTTATTCATTTTGTTTACCTCCCTTAAAATTGCCATTTAAAACACCTCAATTTCCAACTTGTAATAATATTCTCCACTTGCCATATACAATGGAGCATCGTCATTGTTATCTGTCCAGTACAACAAGTTTCCATCGGTATCAATGTACCAAGCTTCTTTATCTGTTACCTCTTTATCAGTTCCACATTCATAAACTTTAAATTTCATATTTTCCACCTCATAAAATTATCCTTTTATTTACCTTTTGCCGTACATTCTTATAGCACTTATATCTTTACAGAACGGCAAGTCATACCACTCGACATAATCAATATTATCAACAAAAGTTGACAATAGAGATTTCGGTTGTAGTTCTGCGATTATCTTCTTTGACTCTTCGGTTACTCTAATATATAAGTCGCTACCAAATTCGGGATAACTTATATCTTCCTTTGGCAGAAAGATGCTACAAATCAGATGGATATTTGCAGGTTCAACTTTTTCAACTTTTATATAATGTTTATCTCCTGAGCATATATCCCAACTAAAAGGAATTTTCCAATACTCAAGATTATCCATATAAAATGTCGCTTGTGGATAAGTGGTTTTCTTTATATACATAATCAATCTTCCTTTCTGCTTAAAACCTCAACAAATTTTTCAAGCCAACTTTCACTTACACACCCTGCAAGAATGTTGTCAATGTCGTACATAATCGGATCAATCTTGCAAACAATAAACAGGTCTACTTCTTTTAACTGAGGGATTTTCTTTTCTATTACCTCAGCTAAGTTTACAACCAAGCCTTCCTTGCTAAACCTTGAGATAGTAAGCAGTTTTGCTAAGTCGTTCATTGCCTTATCCCATTTGTCTTTCCCGTTTGTCTTGTAGAAATAAGTTTCAATATCGTAATCCTTATCCCAAACAGTCACTTCCCAATCTGTTGTTTGCTCTAAATACTCATATAATGTCATCCTCGTTTTCCTCCTTATAATTATCTCCAACATCATAAAAAACTTCTCTTTGGATATAAACAAGCAAGTGTATATGGTCTATCTTTGCAAGCTCTCCTGCAATTCTTATAAGCTCGCATTTGAAATTGTTTGTCATAAACGACTTGCTATCATCTTCCTTTTGAATTTCCTCGCAAGTTCTTTCAATGTTTTCCTCGTCGAGATGTCTTATACCAACATCCATCAAGTGTGAAATCGCCATTCTAAATATCATTTCGTGATTTCTGTTTCTTATTTCGTCCAACGCCTTCTTGCTTTCCGCATAAGTCATTTCCATTCCTCCTTACCATTCTTCATCTTCGTCATAATCGCCGTTCATTTCTATCAACTCAAACTCGCTCGGCTCATATGTAAAGTCAATCTCGTCTATGTTTCCGTCGTAAATATACTCTCTGTCAGCCTTTCGATAAAGAAGAGCTGTGAGATACAGGCTATCACCCTCGTCTAAATCGCCCTTGACCGTTTCAACTGCACTCATTTCTCCATTCGGATAAACATAAGCGGTATATGTATCCCCCTTGTTCACATACAGTTTTATAAATCCAATTTCGTTTTCGTGGAACATATAGAACTCACTCGTATGTTCATTTGCGTTCCAGTCAAAATCTGTTCCGTCATTTCCGTTCATATAGAAGATTGCACCGCCATTATGCAAATCTTCGTCTGTGATAAGCGGATATTTCTCACGAATTTCCGCAAATACACCTTTGATTTTTTCGATTATTTCTTGTCCTCTTGTCATATTATTCATCCTCCTTTTACATTGTGATTAAGTTATGTTCCTTAATCAATCGTCTACCTATCATACTGTTTAAATTTTTAGGAACTACAATAGTTACGTTTCCTTTTTTGTAAACAAAATGACTTCCTCTACACCGTGCGAACTCATACCCGTTGTCACTAAGCAACTGTTCAAACTCTCTTTTTGAATACGCCTTTACTTTCACTCCTTGATTTATCCCCTTTCGTTATATGGTCTATCTATTTCGTATAATTCCATTTTAATTAAGTCACCTTCTACGATGATGTTAAGTCTGTATATCTTGCGATATTCGTGCTTTGCGTGGCAACCATAGTTGTTGTACCGGCTTAAAATAAACTTGTCGTGGTCAACACCCATTTCTCTTATGCCAAAGAGATAAACAGACGTTTTCATAGTTTTCTCTTTAAGCCTTCGTTCTATGCCGTTCCAAATTATAAACAAATCACTTGCAAAACTTTCGCATAACCGTCCACATTCTTGAATTAACTTCGTTAGTATTGAAGAGTAGTTGATATCGAAATCTTCTCCCTGTGCTTCAATTATCCTAGAGTAATAGTGTTTTGTTGAAAAATCCTTTTCTATTCCGTACATATTTGTACCCTCCTAAAATTTATTTTATATTCACTCATAAACTTGTAAGCTCCCTTTAGAATTTTGATATAATGCTGTCAGTTGCAGGATAGTGAACCATCTTACCCGCTGTTAAGCGGAGTTTAGATGGTTCTACATCCTGCTAAATGCAGCAATATTGAATAGTGTTCCCTTGTGAATATCGGTGCTTATACCAAACACACTCTGTGTTGTTGTAGATATTTCTTTAACTGCCTGATATTATGATCATTATGGACGTATGTAGCAGTCTATGCGTAAAGATAGTTACGCAGGGACTGCTAAAATACGTCATTTGTAATGATCAATATTGAATGTCAACACCTTATGTGTTATGCAGTATCTATCTGCCTTGGTAATTATCTGCCGTAGACTTCGTTCATTCTCTTGTAAAAGTCGAAGTTATTATCTGCAATTACTTTTTTCATCAAAGCAAACATTCTCCAACCCTCTCCCTTGTATTCATTAAGCTTTTCATTCAACACCCTTACCGCTTCAATTCCGTATATCATACGATAACCATAACCAACTTCATAGATTTCGATACCACAGTTATGGAACATTACCAAGTTTTTAAGAGTGTAATAAGCTCCCTCTCCCTTGTAAGCATCAATCCAATCTTTACACTTGTTTGTTGTGTAAGGAATAGTAATCATTTTGTTCATAAAGTTTTTGAGGTGCTTATAAATTTCATTGTAGTTACGAGCAGAACCAACTCTGTGAATATCCGTTATCATAGGAAAATAGACCTTCTTATTCAAATCTTCCACAAACACATCTCTACCTGCAACCTTCTTGTAAGGAACTCCCTTGCAGTTATATGTTTTATTGCTATTAATATTTGCCTTGAGCTTTTCAATATAATCAAGCATTGTCTTAACAACAATTTCTTTTGTGAAGAAATTGCTTCTCTCTGCGAATGTTTCCAAATCCCTTTCTTCGAGTTTTCCAAGAACTCTTACCTCTTCGAGCATCATCTCAAACTGATACTTGATACCGAAGTTCTTTAACCATTCGTTGTAACCCTCTCTCTTTCTGTCCCAAGATACATAGTTAAGAGCGTGGAACATCTGAGCCATAACGAATCTTCTGTGAAGTTTTGTGTTTCTTACATAGCCGTCCTCAATAATCTGATTACAGATTACATCGTCTACCTTTTTGGGATTTCCGTTTTCGTCAATGATAAGGTGAACCTGCGTTCCGTTGTCAAGTGCTACTGTGAAATACTTGCCTGTGTTAATTCCCATTGCGTTTAATTTTTCCATTCTTTCGTTCTTGTTCATCATAATTAATATCTCCTTTTAAATTAATTTGTTGTCCATTTTTTAAGAATTACTAAATCTTTTTCGATTTTGTCTTGATAAAACCACTTTCCGTGGATTTCATTATCCCATACAAAATCTCCGTTGATAATTACACATAAGATAAATGCCTCTAACATATACTGTGCAATTTCTCTTCTTGCCCCATAAATCAGTTGTTCGTCTGTAATTTCGTCAATCGGCAATGCCTTGAAATACTTTCTGTGTTTCTTGTCACTCCTTTCACTCGGAAAAGAGAGTTTGTATGTGGTATACAATTCTCTTACCTTGTCCAACAATGTTCGTGGATTGTCGAATTTTTCATCGTACAAGATTTGCGACGTATCATACTCGCCGTTGTCAATTATTTTGTCTTGTCCGATTTTCATTGTCCGTTGCTCGAAGTCGATGTGAAATCTCTCTCCGTTTTCAACTCTCTCTAACCCTTTCAAAAAGATGCTCATATGTAACCTCCTTTCTTATTTGTTTAGGCACTCAATGGTTGTGGCATATTTCTTTATTCGCTTGATATAGAGCCTCCCATAGAAGCTATTACGACGGTAGAATCGGGAGTTATCCCGGAGATACCGTCGTATGAGCTTATTTTATGGAGGCTCATTGAATTAAACCATCTTGTTTGCCTTTTGGTACGCTCCAAAGATTGCTCAATAATTTTGGCATATCGCTTTAAACCTTTGATTGGTACAGGTTTCGCCAGAAGAAACCAGCCAGAAAGCGTCAGATAAGACGCATGAAGGGCTGGCGGCTTCTGGTTAGACAAACCTGTAAGATGAACTGAATTACCTTGCAATCTGCCGTTATGCTACGGTTTTAAATTGCTCACAACCTCGACACATTTCTCTATTGGTGCGATATTGAATCGCTAAATTCCGAGAGATTACGGGTTTGCGGCGTTGTTTAACGCCGTATACCCGTATGATTTCGGATATTAAGCGATTAGATTGAATGCGGTTGCCTTGCAATTTGTCATTGTGTTATGCTTTGAATTACTCACAACCTTGACACATTTCTCTATCTGTCTGATATGTGCCGTCGAATGTCTGAGTTATAAATCTTAATTCAGGAGGATAGTCCTGCCAATTAAGATCTATAAATCAGAGTTAATCGACGGAATATTGAATGTGGTTGCCTTGTAATCTATTGGTGTGTTCCAAGTTACCTTACATCATCCTCACTAAAGTTTCGTACACAGAACGGCTTGTTCGTAAAGCATTTTGCATACAGCCCAAAGTGAAGAATCCATCAATTTCCTTTTCCGTTTTGACACGATTTGCTGACACATTCTTGCCTACACCTCGTAAGATTGTGTAGTCGGGCTTGTCGTTTACACTACCAAGACCGCCTATCTTTTTCTTGTTTGTGGCACAAGACCTTATTGCATCCATTACAAAGGCGTTCAATGTTTCAATATCCTTTTCAACATTGACTATCGGCAGTACCAATGTCGCCCAAGAATATCTGCCGTCGCCCTTGTAGAGATAATTATTGACTTGATTGATTGCTCTCCTCATAGAGATTTCTCTCTGCTTAATAGTTCGTGCTTCAATTTCCTTTTGGAAAGTCTTAACACGAGATTTTGAAAGGGTGATTTGATTTCCTTTGATGTTGAATCCAAGAAACTTAACCCACTTGTCTTTGTAAATCTGCTCGACCTTTTTAGGGTTGAGTGTCATTTCCATATTTTCTAACATAGTTTTGACTAACTGAAATGCCGTTCCGTATTCGTTTCCGATGTACATTAAGTCATCCGAGTATCTAACATAATACCCCGGTAATATACTTACCACCTCGTCAATGTGGTAAAGCACAGCGTCTGCAAGAAAACTTGCAACGGCACAACCCTGTTTGAGTGATTGATAATGCTCAATCAAATTTCCGTTGACATCGAAACATAAGTCTGTGTGGTAATATCTTCTTACGATGTCGATAATTTTTGACTTGCCGACTTTCATTTCCATTTTGTCGAATATCTTGTCAATGTATTTAAGTGGCACCGTATCAAAATATTTTGTCAAATCTGCTTTAAAACCAACGATGTTGCTTGTTGTATTAACCACTTGCCTTGACACCTCTTGTACAATTTTCCCACAGCCAATACCACTTTGATATGACTTGCAAGACTTATGTACAAACTCTGGGAATAACTCGAAAAACAAGTTATTTACAATAGACAAGAATATTCGGTCAACATTTTCGTTTACATATACGATTCTCACATCTCCGTTGTCTTTTGGAATTTCTGCCTGATGTGGTGGGGCAATTTCATAGTTATCACATACGATGCAGTTGTACATCGCAACTCTAACTTCTGGAGAGGTTAATTGCTTCAGCTCTCCTTTGTCAATTCCTTTGCCAACACCGACCTCAAGTGCCTTTTCCCACCGTTCTTTTTCAAAGAATTTTTGAAGTAAGATATCCATTTTTATACCTCCTTATCAAGTTTATGAATCCTATCATCAAATCCGTTGATATAGTCGCCTTTGTCGTTTTTAACTTGAGTGTAAGAACCAAACACAACTGCTATTGCGTGATACATATCCCAATCGTGTCTGTCCATAGCGTCTTTCAAACACCACAAAGCAAAGCTCGGTTTTTCGCAGTGGTCAATGTAGTCTTTAAATGCCTCCCACAGAAAATGTGAGATGTCGTTATCCGTGTACCAATCAGGTTCGCATATGCATTCATCTGCTATGTAGTTACGAATGGCATCATAAACACGAATATCCTTGTTATACTTTGTATTGCCTTTGCAGATTTTGATTATATTAAGTGTTCTCTGTTCCATCATTGATTTGTCTCTCCTTTTTATAACTCTGAGTAAAATGTGTGTCCGAATGTCATTCTGCATTCATCACACAACACACCTTCGTCGGCTCCTCTTGTGAATGCTCCACAGTATTTGCATTGGTGAATCGGCGTATAATATTCATCCCAACCAACTGGGTTTGTATCATCGCCTCCGTCATAAAGTTCGCTCCACTCTTTAAGCATTTCTTTGTACGTAAGCACGTTTCCGTTTTCATTGTTCATATACAGTATCATAATCAAGTTCCTTTCTTGCATCCCCATATTTTATGGGCATAATGGGGAAGCCTTGAGTAAAAGTTTGAGTTCCAAAGCGTCTTGTGAACATCTCTGTCACTATCCCAATAGTGATTGTCTGCATAAGTATTTCCCTTGCAGGTAAGTTCTTTTAGTTCTGCATAATTTGTTCCGTCGTGATGAGTTGCCTTGATATATAGGTGACCACCCTCGTCATACACTTTAATATCCCTGCAATCTTTCCAAAAGTTATACAGGTCATCAAACTTATTTACATAGCAACCGCCCTCATAAGTTCCGTCCCATAAACCACAAGTACCAACGAGCAGAAATCCGTTGTTTGAATCTCCGAGAAATCTCCCAAACTCTACCTTGAAGTCATCCCAATCAAACTCTGATTGAGCATATACCTCATCTATAACTCTGTTGTCTGGAATATCATCTTCCGTTTCCCACCCTTCATCCTCGCCGTATTCCTCGAACAGATATTCACGAGCATAATCGTAACTATCTTTTCCGTTCTCGTCGTTTTCCCAAAAGTAATTGCTGAATAAAATCCGTGCCTTTTTAGTTTTTGCCATTTCTCTTACCTCCATAAAATATTGTTTTTATTGCATTATTTCGTATGAGAGTATCAAACCTTTTCGTTTATCCCTCTCCATATTTGCCAACTCCATTTTGTCAAAATCACTTTGAGTTCGCTCTATGAAAGGATTGTTCTTTAAGGCTTTTTCCGTGTCATATATTTTCACTTCGCTCGGTTCGGAGCTGTGTATATATTTAATTTTCATATTCCTTACCTCAATTCGTAATTCTTTTGGATTTTGTTTCGTAATCAAACCAATCTCCGTTAAAAGAATGGAATCTTAACACACAATAATCTTTTGTGTTTCTCTGCATTGTGATATGCGAAAGATTTACAAGAATTGCTTTTTCTCTGTATCCAGCAAGTTCATTTTCAAGACGCCACAAATTTGTATACCCGTCTCTCAATGTATAAAGTCCACTCGTAAGGTAAATTCTTTGGTCGTGAACACCTCTCATTTTATGTCGCACACCACTTTCCCTCATATAAGAGAGCAGTTGCTCGGTATCATACACCTCACGAGGATAAGCATTTTGCCTTTTAATATACGGCGTTATTTTAGAGTATCTTGTTACTGTAAATGGCTCAAACATATTTGAGTTGCCTTGCAGATAGTAAAATTCTCCATTGTACTCTACGGTAGCATACTTAAAATCCACAAACAAACCGTTGTTATCAGTTTCGGGATAACTATTAATTAGCACGCCGTTTGCCTTTAAGTAATCAAGTAAATCTTTCCACTCCCGTGATGTCATTTTGGGATGCAGTTTCATTTCAATTCCTCTCTTTCTTTCACATCATTGATAATTTCATTAACGCAATTCTTAAAATCTTCATCGCTGAAAATCTCAAACCCATTTCCGTTTCCGTAATCTTTACCATACTGTACTATTGCATCTTTTACCAAAACTCTTGTCGCAATAGTTAAACTCACCATTTTCGTTGACAGATTTTCATACCGTGACTTGAACGGCTCTGTTCCTGTTGTGTAGCAATAAAGCTCTCTTGATTCTGCTTTCATAATTAATCCTCTCTTTAGTATTCTTCACAAACATCTACGAACTTAATTCCCTCATCCTCAAGCATTTCAAGGACTTTATCTCTTAAGTCTGACGCATAATCTGATGCATCAAATTCGCTTTCGAGTTCGTAGTATTTAAACAATTCGCTTAACATTTCGTGGATGCCACCCCAAATAATATCTTCGTACTGTTGGTTTGTGCTACAAGCGAACACTTCTTCACCGTTTACCTTTACCTTTTGCCATTGGTATCTGCCCATACTTTGTAATTCTTCGTCGTTTTGCATTTGCTTGATTGTCATAAATTCTTTCATCGCAACCTCCCTTTTTAATATCCACTCATCAATACATAATCACAATCAAACTGCGTTTCTGTATTGTCAAATTCTGTAATTTCAAATTTCCCTTCCATATGAGAGTCCAAACGATATTCGTTAGCAATCTCTTGTGCCTCTCCTCTGTCCAATGCACAGATAAGGATTTTAAAATCTTCCGTTTCGTTATGCCCAACATATAAATTTTCCAATTCATTTACTTTCATACTAAGCCTCCCTATGCTATAATTTCGTAATTCCACGCTCTTTTTATTGCCTCTGCCTGTGCCAATATTTTGGCTTGTTCGTAATTAGATGCCCAAACTTCTATTGTGCCACCTAAAAATTTAATTTCATATCTTGTAAGTTTCATATATTCCCCTTTGAAATCTTCGTTTTATTGCCTTGACTTTTTATTTGTTTTGCCTTATAATATTTGCGAAAGGACTTACAAAGGGAAATGCTCTGACCATCTCCCTTATGCCTTTGGGATTAATCTTCGTCTAATTCGTACAGTTCTCTGTCAGAACAGACTTCAATTCCCTCGTTGCTAATGAAACCGTAGCCGGAATCTATGATTTCACCGTTATCGAGGAACGAATAATCCATAGGTGTTACCTCCTTTCCGTACAAATACTCTCACTTGTTGAGGGTATTTTTTTATTTATAGCTATCGAGCAGTTCGGTATTAAGACCGAAATATTCTGCCTCGTGGCTATCTATTTCGATTTCGTTTGCGAAGTATTCGTAAGCACTGTCCTCATCATCTTCAACAAGTCCGTCTATTGCTTTGGATGCGATTTCTTCAAGTCTTGGGTATTGCATATACCCACTACCTCTTGACCTTGCAAAATCCGTTGCACTAAATAAGTCATTGAAATAATGACCGTAGTCCCAATCTACAACCTCTCCGTCTTGCTTGTTTACACCACAAGCCGCTACAAAAGGTTCAATCGCTATTGGATTTCCTTTGTCATCTTGCCGTACTATCACCGAATAATTGCCATATTTCTGCAACTCTATAAGTTTCATTTCCGTTTACCTCCTCAAATAAAGCAGAATATATAGTCGGGTTCAAGACAAAGATTGGTTGACAAAATATCATCTACGTCGCAATCTCCGTTCTCTAAAGCATCGTATATTTCCTCTCGTGCTTCCTCGTATATTTCCCTTGCTTCTTCGCAAGTCAGACCATCTCTGTCCATAAGTATCTTAATTATCTCGTTCATTGGGTTTACCTCCTGTGATATTATTCTCTGTTTTGTAAAGCAATTTGCCTTTGCGTATTTCCCTTAATCTTCAACGTCAAGTTTGAAGAACTTTTCAAATGCTTCATTAAATCCCGGTATCTTGAAAAGTACATTTGCTAATACGCAAGGTATAACTATAACCTTTGCGATTCCAAACACCATTAAAAGAAATTCTGTTAAAGCACCATACGTTGTCATAAATTCTAACCTCCGTTATATTTTTAATTTCCCTTTTCCCTTTCGCTTTCTGTGTTAAGCAAATGCTACACTTACTATTTCGCTTTGGGCTTTATCGTATAAGAACTCATTTCGGTTTCCCTTGTAGAACGAGGGCATTTCCCTTTGAACGTAGAGTTCTTCTACCCTTCTAAATATTCTCTGTATTTCATACTTTGATAAGCAAAAGTCTTTTGCTAATCTACGTGCTTCCTTTTTCCATTCAGCCATATTACTTAACCTCCTTACATTCAAAAGTTGCCATTACTAAATGATGTGCTGTTTCTATTGCACAATAGTCACATCTTATGTGCATCCCTTTGTTACAGCAACACTCACAACTCCGTGAAAATTTCTGTTGTGCTATTTCTTTTGTTGCAGACTCATACTGCATATTTACTCCGACCTGTTCAAACTTTGTCATATTGTTTATCCTCCAAATTTTTGTTTTACTTGATGTTACTTGCTAATATGCTATACTGTCGAACTTGAGCGACCTTTATCGCCGTACTTTCAAATTATCCTTGTTGTCGGTGACTAACCCTTATTCAGTCAAGAGTGTATTGTTTATACTCGCTCCAACTCTTACGAGTATCTTTGGGAGTTTCACCCCTGCTTAGTGCTAAACCGATTGCAAGACATACGGTTATACGGTTTATATGTTGTCACGAGATACCGAAGTATCTACATACTCGCCGTTGCAGAACACTGTACACACTTGTACTGTATACTGTACTGACCTTGACAGGACTTATAGATGGGGTTCGTACCACCAAGCCTCACACACAGATATTGTCAGCATATCTTAACTCTACGTCGCCGTAGTATTTATGTGCTACCACCCACTCGGTGAGTGGGGTTTATGACTCCTCGTTGTGTCAATCACTTAGAGTATTTGTGGGTTAGGATTGCAACCCTTACTTGAAGGGATATGCCTACTTTCGAGCAACCACACTGAGTTAATACTCATTCTTCTCTCTATCCTCGGCTTTACTGAGTTAATAACACTCATTGACCTGCACACCTAACAGAAGCTCCTACTTCTCTGTCAACCTCATATAGCCTTCATCCAACACATTACATTCATCCTCGCCGTTGACTGTTATTAAGTCACGCTTGTCCGAAACACCTGAAGCTCACAGTAAATTAAAGTGCTTGTACGCTGTACTCTCGAATCAGCAAGTCACTCGGTAGCGTCGGTGTATCACTACCTAACCCGTAAAGAGTCGGACTGTCTGACCGTTCTGCAACATCTTTGCACAGTCAAGTAAGGCACGAATATTATCACATCCTTCCCGTGCCACTATTCTTGTACTGCTCGCCGTTTGGGAGTGTCTGACTACCCTATTGGCTTATCACGGTTTTATTTAATTAAGCTCGGCTTATAGAGCCATACCAAACACGGATTTTAGTGTCATACCATCATCTGCTCGGCAATATAGAGCAATACCTGCGATTTTAGGTTTATCGCGAACTCAAACAGTTTTGAGGGATTGGATAACTGTCAAACCACCTAAGTCAACTTGTTTACACTTGTTGACTTAACGCTTTGAGCCTAAGGTCTGTTTATAGTCGCTCAAACGACTCCCCGTAGGATGCAGATATACGGGAATTTTGTGCATAAAAAAGCACCCCGAAGGGTGTAAAAAAAAGCCCCTTAAAAAAGGGCAAAGAAATGCCCCGACTTATTCAGTCGGGGTTATTCTTATTCAACGGGATATTTTGCACACGTTTCCTCGTCTCTTGTATGCAAGAGCAATTCTTCTATTGCACCAATAACATTGTTGACCACATATCTATCCGTGGAGTTTTCGCAATGTGTCTCAAGCAACTGCCTTAGAACGTTTTGTGTAATCTTCAAGTCAAGATTTGTTTCCCATTCAAGTGCCTTCATAGTTATTTACCTCCCTTTTTTGCTTGATATTCGGTGTTCTTCTTCTCAATATCCTCACCTTTTACCACTTTGGGCAATGTTGCAAGAGCCTCTAAACACTTTTTCTTTGTCTTAAACCCCCATGCAGACCACTCACCTTTTTTGTTTTCAAAGGGTACTTTGAAGGTGATTATGCCTTCAACCGACTTTATCATATTATTTGCAAGTTGTTTCGCTGAAATATTAAATTTCTTAAGTTTTTCGTTGCCGTTTTCGTCTTTGATTTTTTTACCGGTACACATTCCAGAGCGGATACAATAATACTTTTTGCCGTCAAGGTCAAGTTCATACATCTCAAACTTTGTGAGGACGTCGGAAATATTCTTGTTTTCACCTAAGTCAACGATGTCGTTACCTCTTTGAACGAAACGACCACTGTCAATTGATAGAGGCTTATTGTTAGTGTTTTTCACCTCTACTGTTTCAGTCCGTGCCGATACGCCCTTTTTCATTGCTTGATAAAATTCAAAAAATTCCATCATTTCAATCATTTCTTGTGTTGTCATATTAATGACCTCCTTAAATAAATATTAAATTGTTAAAGTACAGTATTCCCATTCGTTTGGGAACTGTGGGTAGATTACTACAAAATTTTTGGTTTTGCAAATGCCTAAAATACGAATTTTTGGTTTGTTTATTTGAGGTGGCTTTGGATGCTGTGGGGGTGGCAAAAACCCTTATATATAGAGGTTTTTTACGTATAGCCGTATGCTGACCCATCCACGCAGCACCTCTTAAATTTTCGATACCTTCCAAATCGACTACCATATCGGAAAACCCCTGTAAAATAAAGAGTTTTAAGCAATTGCTTCATTATATTTACAATTAGGGATAAAACCAGCACTTTACACAAAGTTCCTATATGTACTGAAAAATAGTGATATTTTCGTCACGCTTTGATATATCTACATTTTTAATATATAATCCTTTCAAATTCAAACACCGATAATTGTTCTACATATTGTAAAATAGCCTTTAAACTCAAAATATCTATCTTATACGGGTAGACTGTTTTGGGTTTTATTTTTTTTGCAGAGAATGTATATATGAGGCGCGTTTTGCTTTTACTGTACGCTGACTTTAATTTTAGAACTTTTTATATATCTCTTTATAAGGGAGAGCGCCGAAAACCCCTTATATATAGGCATTTTTTTGCGATTTTAGAACTTTTGGCAACGGGCTCCGCCAGAAACTCTACGTTAGGTAACGGGCAAAAACCCCTATATATAGGTATTTTTGGGTTAGAACTTTTTTCGAAAAATTAGTTCTAAAATTTAGAGAATAATTTGGTATACGGGAATTTAATTAAGAGAGGATGATTGAATGGAGTTTGATTGCGACGTAAAGATAGTTGACGCTATTATGGGGGCTGGCAAAAGTCAGTCAATAATAAACCATATCAACAATAATAAAGATAGTAGGTTTCTTGTTATTACTCCCTATTTAGATGAAGTTAAGAGATACAGGGAGTGGTGTCCAAATAAAAGGTTTAAGACACCATCGTTTAACGGCGGATCTAAGCTTGATGACATAAAGAAGCTTATCAGCCGGGGCGAGAATATAATATCTACCCACGCCTTGTTTCAAAAATTTGATAATGAATTGGTAGATATGTGTAGAGCTACAAATTACACATTAATTATGGATGAGGTTGCAAACGTTGTTGACGAGTACAGTATCTCCAGACAAGACTTTCAAGTTTTGGTAGACACGTATACGGACATTAATCCAGAAACAAAGCAGTTAGTGTGGAAGCCTGAGCATAACAATTACGTTGGAAAGTTTGAAAACGAGAAGAGGTTGTGTGACTTGGGTAGCTTGGTCTGTTACGGGGACAGCCTTATGGTTTGGCTATTTCCTATAGAGACATTTAATGCATTCAGAGAAATTTACATATTAACTTATAAATTTGAATTGCAGATGCAAAAGTATTATTACGACTACTACAATCTTCCTTATGAGTATTTATCGGTAGCCGGCGACTCTATGGATACATACCACTTAATAAAATATTCGAATGAAATAAACCACATCAAATATGACTACAGAAAACTTATACACATATGTGAGATTGATAAATTAAATATGATAGGAGATAGGGATACAGATTTATCTAAAGGTTGGTATGAGAGAAACAAGAAAAATGTGTCTATGCAGGTTTTGAAGAACAACATATCAAATTTTTTCAAGAATATCAGAGGCGGAGGATCGTCGGATAATATTTGGACTACATTTAAAGATTACCAATCTTGTCTTATGGGCAAAGGTTACACGAAAGGATTTTTGCCGTTAAATTCAAGGGCTACCAACGAATACCGTGACAGAACGTCGGTTGTCTATCCTGTTAATAGATATTTAAACCCATTTGTTAAAAACTTTTTTACCACGAATAATATCAAAGTTGACGAAGATGGTTACGCGCTTTCTGAGATGCTTCAGTTTATATGGCGTTCAGCTATCAGACAAGGTAATGAAATATGGGTGTATGTACCAAGCGTTAGGATGAGAAATCTCCTAAAACAATGGATTGCGGAAAATTCGCCAGAAAATACGGGAAAGTAGAGAATATTAAAGTAGAGCCACCAACTCTATTATGAAACAAAGGAGAGGTTATGGATTAGATAATGGAAACAACAAAAAAATTATATAAAGAGATTAGTTCAGAAGAGTATTCTCGCATTCCTCATGTGATCTACTTGGATGATTTCAACACAAATTACCCGGCTTCAAATCGCGTTGAGAGAATTGCGAGGGAGATAGATGAATATATAAAGTGGAAGCAAAAACATATCGGAATGAAGGAGTGAGATGCTATAAGCAAATACGGAATCAAAATAAAGAATATTAGCGCCGGCATGCTTTACGATGTTAACCTCGGTATAAGGGATTATTTTACGTATACTGATGCGATGCTTAACAATAGCTTGTTTAGTGAGTTTTTGAAGAGAAATGGATTGAATGTATATCGTCGCAAACAAGATCAAGAGTTTTCCAAGGATGAAAGCACGAGAGATATTGTTTGTTTAGATTTTGATTTTGGCAGTCGCTCGTACGACGAAGAGTTTAAAAGGTTAACCAATCTACTTGACGGAGATTTAAGTGACGACTCTCGCGAGAGAATAGAGAATGCGATTAAAAAGGTCGAATCTCGCAAGGAATTATATTCGGAGAAGAAGCGCGGCGAGATAAGAGATTTGTTTTACAATGAGGGTGTTGATATTACCTATAATACAAATAACAAGGATGGTTCGTTAAAAAAACAGCAGACAATTCACTACGAAATGTTGTTTAGAACGTCCGCTAAGGCTAAGTTGGGACAAGTTATATTTATAAACAGTAAGCTTTACAAGAAGGCATATGATTGGCTTACAATCGGTCTTGGCAATAAGATGCAGGAGGATAATGCTAAGATAGTCGAGATGTCGGCTTATGCCCCGCTTACTACGAGCACTATCGTTGGAACTATACATATTCCAGTAGAAGATGTTTTGATTTTAAAAGACCAAGATTCGTTTTTTGAAACTATTGCTGATGTTGTGAGAGCCGAAGAGTATAGAGACGATGATGGAGAAATAAAAAAGAAATGTGTTGTCTCGCGAGAAACAACACAGGTTAAAAATACTATTTGGGACGGTATGGGTCTTATAGAATGCGATAGTCAATATCTTAAATTACCGGATTACATAAATGGAATGGCTCTTATGAGAAATCATCTGTTTAAGGTGTGCTGTGTTAAAACAAAGATACAAAAGTTTTTCCAAGATTGGTGTGGCGAGAATGGATATGATTATGAAACTCATCAGGTTCAAGACATGTTTGGCAATTGGCATTATTTAAAAGATATCAAGATTGTTACTACAAATAACGCAATTAAATGGCTTAAGTTTAAAGAGCTGATGGGGAACGATTTAGGCGAAGCATATGAGTATTGGTGCAACCGAATTCGCGCTGATGGTTGTGTATGGGGCATTGTTAAAACTGACCACGAGAGTAAATTGGGGAATTACCAGCAGTTAAGTTATCAAATGGTTAATACACTTCCATGCAGTAAAGAAGATGTTAAGGCAATAGCGCAAGACAGTATTGATTATGTGGAGTTGATTAAAACTAATAATGATAAATTCGAGGAGTTTTTACGCAAAAATGCCAACGAGATAAACCATTATGAAATGCTGGCTGATTTATATCAGCACAATAATGAGTTTGCAGAATCTAAGTGGTTTAGAGAGGAGAAGCGAAAAATTATCTCTAATTACGTTCACAAATTACGCAAGGGTAAGATATTTGTTGAGGGCGATAACTTAACGGTGTTTGGAAATCCATACGCTCTATTACTATATACTGTTGGAGAGGATTGGAGAGATGACCCAACCTTTCAACAAGAGAATGGTTGCATACAGTGTTACACGCCAAGATTTAGCAGTAACGAGTATTTAGCCGCATTCCGAAACCCTCACAACTCCCCCAACAACGTTTGTTACATGCATAATGTGTATAGCAAGTATTTTGAAAGATATTTTGATTTAAGTAACAACATAATGGCTGTAAACTGCATTGGAACCGACGTTCAAGATCGATGTAATGGCGAAGATTTTGATTCGGATTTTAACTTGGTGACAAATCATCCTACCATTGTAAAGTGCGCTAAACGCTGTTATAAGGAGTATCCTACTATTGTAAACAGTCTTCAAGAGAGTGGCATGACATACGGCAATAGCAAAACAGACTATTCTAATATGGATAATAAATTTTCTGGTTCGCAGATGGGCATTGGTTGGAGTAGCAACCTTGCTCAGCTCGCTATGACGTATTACTGGACTGAATTGGCTGAAGAGTCCCCCGACGAAAATAGGCTTAAAGAACTCTATGATAATTTCGTTATTTTGAGCGTGTTGGCGCAGGTTATAATTGACGGATGTAAGAGAGTTTATGAGATTGACGGCGAAGATGAGATAAAGCGTATAAGTCAACTTCCATGCATGTCTTTGACTAAGGTAATTGAAGATGAGGGCGGTAAAATTAAAACGATTAAATGCGACTTCCCTGAGTTTATGAAATATACACGTGAGGTTAAGTGTACGAAAGACGGTAAGGAACTGCCTTTTGAAACTATAAGCAAAAACAAGTTTAAACTACGCAGTCGCATAAACCACGATTTACGATGTCCGATGAATTGGCTTGAAGAGTGGTTTGACAAAATACAGAATATATCCAGTATTAATTCATTACCTACTCGAAATTTCTTTATAAAGATGAGTGGGTATGGAGATCGAAGACAGATGTCTAAGATAAGGCAACTTATAGAGGCATACGATGGTTATGTAAAACAGTGTGTTGTGTCTCCAAACAAAGATGACGATATGTTTTCGTCTGCGGTAGATATATCTAACGAGATTCTTGAAAAACTATCTAAGATAAAAATCGGTAACGTAGTAACAATCAACAGGTTAATCGAGACTTCACTCGGATTAGAGGTCAACAACAATAGAAGCTTGTTTTACAAAGATAGCCAAAAGTACACCCGTAAGATGTTAAATATGTTATATAAAATGGACAAGAATAAGTTCTTGAACAATTTTATTTGTGGAAATTGCACAAAAATTGCACAGTAGAATTTGTAAAAACCGCTTAAAATAGGGGTTTTAAGGCTATAAAATTCGTCCGTATAATGGAAGGGAGTGGCTTTGCGGCTACTCTCTTTTATTATTGAGACATTTGCCGGGTTTTCACTCATTAAAGAAAGCCAATGCCTTCGGGCAAAACAAAATATACAAAAGAAAGAGATGAAACGTTATTAAGGAAATCAAAAAGGAAGAAATCGCAAGACTCGTTAAAGCAGGTATTATTAAAAATACAGAAAAGGGTTTTGTAAGCACAAAGAAAAACCAACCCGTTGGGCTGGTAAAAACTGTGCATGGTCGCCATTACTACATCGAGGATTTTTATGCAGATATGGCGCAGAGACTGAGATGATATCTCAAATTTAATTTGTTAGGAGTGTTTTAGATACTTACATATCAAGACGTAAAAACATTGGTTGAGAACAAACTAATACTTAAAACAGAAGATAGAACTTACGAGGAACTGAGCGAATATCTCTTTGGGGATGGCAATTGTTTTAACGAAAGTGAAGTCCGCAAGCGTATGTATGGCATGAAAAGACTTATTGAAATTATTGAGGCGGACAAAAGTAGCGCAGACATAGCGAATAGGATATTGTCTATAAGTGATTTACATATTCCATTCCATTTGCCTATTGACATATACAGACCTTATATTGGGAAGGTAGACACTCTTGTATTAAATGGCGATATTGAAGACTGCCAAAGTTGTTCAAAATTTTCTAAAAAATATCGTATTGATGTTGACAAAGAAATGGTTATGGCCAGAGAGTTTTTGATAGACCTTATACATATGTTAACGCCCAAAAAGGTTGTTGTGGTTAAAGGTAATCACGAGCACCGCATGGGCAGATATTTGAGTGACAGACTTAATGAAGATTTAATGTCTATTATGCCTGATTCACCAATGGATTTAATCATTAACGACGGATTCAAAGTTAAAGACAGAATAAACAAAATTGAAACTTGGTACTCCCCTATTGCCGAAGTTTTTAAAGATGAGGGCATTGAAGTTTCTTATACTGGCGAGTGGGCACGAAAAGTTGGACAAACAATATTCGGGCATCCGTTGAGTTATTCTTCGGGTATGCTAAAAACAACTGAAAAAGCCGTAGACCACTTCCTGAGAAAAGATAGAGATTTTGAGGCTATCGTGTTGGGTCACACTCATAAACTCGGCAGTTATATTCAAGGGGGAATAAAAATGTTTGAACAAGGATGCTGTTGTGATTTAAACAAGCTTGATTATAACGACGGCTATTTAACTCTACCGGGGCAAAACGGATATTTATATATTTGTCAAGACAAAGATGGCAAAATTATAGACGACTATACGAAAATCGAAATTTTATAAGCTGAAAGAAGGGTTTTAATTGAATAAGGGTTTAAACATTGAATGCATAGAAGATTTTGCTGATTATATAATCAACAGACTTGAAGAAGACGAAGAACTTTTTATAGAGGCAGTTGGTAAGTTTGAAACCATTAAGCCGCTACTTAAAGAAGTTATGACATATGAATCTGTAGATTTTGAAAACATAGAAATTGAAAGCAAGAATACGGATGGGTACGCAGATGAGTTTGTTTTGTCTCTTTGGATGAATGACGATGTAATTGAAGTTGGTTGTGAGAAGTTAAAGAGAGATGGCGAGTATATATCGCCCTGCGGTGACGAAACTTATCTTATGGAGGATTGCTCCTCTAAGGTCATAGCTTTGTGCGAAGAGGCTGGTTTGTATTTTGTAAACTTTGATGAAGAATTTGATTGTGACGAGGAGTGCTGTCAAGGTTGCTGTGAGTGCACCGATGAAGATGGCGACATTTACGGCTTTGTGGCAAACAACGAAAACGATAACGGATATAGTAAGTTTACATATTACAGTTCAACCCCGATTAACAAATCAGATATTAAAAACATTTTAAAAAATTTTGGATTTTAATTTTTTTGAGAGCCGTGAAATTATCGGCTCTCTTTTTTATATAGCAGAGTAGAAGCAGTTGGCAGCTCGTTAGGCTCATAACCTAAAGGTCGGCGGTTCGAGTCCGCCCTCTGCAACCAATTTAAAACATTAAAGAAACGAGGTGAGATAATTGGGAAACGTAAGAAAAACTGTTTATAACAATATAACTTCGGAAGAAAAGATGTCAAAGGTAAATCCTGAGAACCTTCAATTGGGAAAAGATTTCCTTGAATATCTCACATCTATAGATAGGGCTAAAACTACGGTTGACAGTTATGAGGCGGATCTCAAGGTGTTCTGGTGTTGGAACGAAGAGTTTAACAATAACAAATTCTTCGTTGATTTATCAAAAAGAGAAATTGCAAAATTTCAAAATTATGCGTTGAATACTTGGGGTTGGAGCCCGGCTCGTATGAGGAGGGTTAAGTCTACCCTATCCTCATTGTCAAACTTCGTCGAATCCATGTTGGACGACGAATATGAAGATTATAGACCTATAGTGAGAAAAATTGAAAACCCTGCCGCTTGTGCGGTAAGAGAAAAAACGGTTCTCGAAGAGGAGCAGTTACAAAAACTTTTAGATCATTTGGTTGAAAAGAAACATTACGATAAAGCTTGCATGCTTTCTATGTGTATGAACAACGGCAGACGTAAGGCAGAGTTGCCAAGAATGAAGGTTTCATATTTTACTGAAGACAATGTAATCTACGGTTCTCTTTATAAGAGCCCTGAGCAAGTCCAAACTAAAGGGCGCGGCTCGCGAGGCAAGCAGTTGACCGTTTATACACTTAAAAATGGATTCAAGAAATATCTTGACCTATGGCTTAAATATAGAGAAGAAAACAATATAACATCAGAATGGCTTATCCCAAAGAAAGAAAACGGTGCCTACATAGATGAGCCGGTAACTACTACAACATTGGATAGTTGGGCTGATACGTTTAGCAACTTCTTGGGGGTACCTTTTTATTGGCACTCATTGAGACATTACTTCACGACTGAGTGTTCTCGCAGTGGTCTACCTGACGATGTTATACAGATGCTTGTTGGCTGGTCTGATATCTCGATGGTTCAACTTTACAAAGACGTGACTGTGGACGAGCAGTTCGAGAAGTATTTCACAGAGGATGGAATAAAACAGATAGAATCAACTTCTTTAGAAGATTTGTAAGCAAAGGAGTATGGCAGTGATTATCGGCATTTATATGATTAAGAATTTGTCTAATAATAAAATTTATATTGGACAAAGCGTTAATATAAACAAACGGTGGAATGACCATAAAAGCAAATTAGAGAATAACAAACATGAAAATCTGCATCTTCAAAGAGCATATAATCAATACGGTCAAGATTGTTTCGAATTTAGTATTATTTGCGAGTGCGAAGAGAAAGATTTAAACAGAAAAGAAAAGTTTTATATAAATAAATATCGTTCACACATGCCCGAATACGGGTACAACCTTACAAAAGGTGGAGATAGTGGGTATGAATTTAGCGAAGACATTATTGAAAAGATGAGAAAATCTCATGAATACGAATATGTGCCTGTGTTGCAATTTTCAACAGACAAGATTATGGTTGCCAAATATAACTCCCTGAGCGATGCGAGTCGTTCTGTTGAGGGTACACCTTCGGGGGTTAGAAATTGTGCATCTACATTTTCTACGGGCGTTGGTTATAGCAAAACATATAAAGGGTATATTTGGATATTTGAGGAAGATTTGGATAGATTTAATAAAATTGATATAAACACATATCTACATAAGGCAACGAGTTTTCCTGTAAATAAATATGAATATCCGAGCGGAAAGTATATATGTACCTACCCTACTGTTACGGATGCAGCAAACAGCAATAATGTATCGTCAGATGTTATAAGTATGTGTGTTAGAGGAGTTCAAAACAGAAGCGGAGATTTTACATACCGAAATGCCAATAAAGTTCACGGAAATCATAGTATAAATATTGAGATCAAAGATACAAAACCAACTAACGGCAGAGCTGTGGTTGGTTTTAGCATTGCAACAAAAGAACCATTAATATATTCAAAATCAATTATTGCTTTAAAGAAGCAAGGGTTTCATACGGGGCATATTTGGCAATGCTGTAACGGAAAAAAGGCTTCGTATAAAGGGTACATATGGCAATACGCAGACGAACAGTTTGAAAGATATTTTAGTGAAGACGGCATTAAAAAAGTTGAGCAAAAATCTTTGGCTGATATGTAGCCAATAAATCTTCAATTTTAACGACATGTTGAACGTCATAGATAGCAATCGTAAAAGAGGGATGATGAACATAAAACAAAAAATATTAGAATTTATTCACAGAAGATTTAAAACTGATTGCAATTGGCTTGATGGTAACTGCTATTACTTTGCGATTATTTTAAAAGACCGATTCCCATCGGGTTCAATATATTACGACGTAATACCCGGGCATTTTGTTTTTAAATATGAAGACGCATATTATGATTGGACTGGCGAAATCAATCCTTCAGAGGTTGTCGTTGAATGGAATAAGTTTGACGAGTATGATTCGTTATGTAAAAAGCGAGTTATTGAGGGATGCATACTATAAATTTTATTGACAAAAACACGCAACCTCTACGGGTTGCTTTTTACATACGAGAGAGTTTAAACCACTTCTCTCAAAACCACAAAATTATAGAGAGGCGGTTATTTATGGATGGAATGGATAAAAGAACTTTTTAATATTGATTATGATACTGTTATATTAGCTATTTTTATAATAATGTCTGCCGTTATTGCGGTCTATACCATAATTGGTAAGTTTTCGGTAATTATTGGCAGACCATTTAAATGGGTGCACTCAAAAGAGATTGATCACAAAATGATTTTGGAGCACGAAAAAAAAATAGCTAATTTGGCAACAAAACACAAAGAGGATACAGATAAAATTAATAATGAAGAGAATGCGATTAGAAAAGATATTGCTAAGCTAACCAATATGTTTTTAGACAAACAAATCGATGACATGCGTTATGAGATTTTAGATTTTGCATCATCTTTGTCTTCCGGTAGAAAGCATAATAGAGAGTCATTTGACCACATATTAAGAGTTTATCATAAATACGAAAAAATACTCGAAGATAACAATTGGGAAAACGGCTTGGTGGAAGAAAGTATTAAATATATACAAGAAACATACCATGATTTATTAAAAAGTGGTGGATTAAAATAGTTTGAGGTGATATTGTGACAAACAAAGAGTTTGTAAAAAAGTTGACTGATGTTGCTAAGAATTACAAAACCTTATATGTTATGGGATGCTTTGGCGCTCCTATGACTGAGGCAAATAAACAAAGATACATAAATCATCACGAATACAATCGTAGGACGGAGCCCAAAAAATGCATAATGGCGGCGTCTGCCGACACATTTGGATTTGACTGTGTGTGTCTTATAAAAGGCATCTTGTGGGGATGGAATGGTGACAAATCAAAAATATACGGAGGTTCCGGATATGCAATAAATGGTGTACCTGACGTTAACGCTGACGGTATGATTGCAAAATGTCTCAACGTTTCCACAAATTTCTCAAATATCGAAGTTGGTGAAGCTGTTTGGTGCCCGGGTCACATAGGTGTGTACATCGGAGATGGTCTTGCAGTTGAATGTACTCCGTCATGGAAGAACTGCGTTCAGATTACAGCTTGCAACAGGGATGTTGCCGGATATAATCGCAGAAATTGGACTAAACATGGTAAATTGCCATACATCACTTATGAAAGTAGCGGCAAGAAAGCGCTTGAAAGCGGTAGCGATATTGTAAAGGAACTTATGAATGGCAAATATAAAGTAAAAATTACAGAGGTAAGCCGAGCAGTTAAGGCCTTAGATAAGGCTAAAAACAGCGAAGAATTTATGTCTTTGTATTGGATTTTATATAAATTGGTGAACGGAAATGGCTAAAAAGAAAAAGAAAAGCTTTTTTAGCAAAGTGATTGTATCTCTTGTTATTACGTTAAATGTTGTATTTACTATAGCAGTTTTGACAATATTTTTAAAAACGTCTACTGAGCCTTCTAGTTTGATAGTCGCTTGGTTCTCGTTTACTACCGTAGAGCTGTGGAGTTTGGCTGGAATCAAGAAAGCCAAAGAAAGAAAGGATGACAATAACTATGGTTGTTGATATTATTTTAGGTTATATTTTGCCTTTAGCATTGCTTATCGTTGCAGGTTATCTTGTTAAGGTGTATCGTAGCGACGAAGTTGTAAAGTGGGTAAAGGTCGCTGTTAAGGCGGCAGAACAGATTTATAACGGTTCTGGACAAGGCAAAGAGAAGTTTGCTTATGTATCCGAATGGATTTCAAAAAAATTTAAAATTTCTGAAACAGATTTGAAGAATATTATCGAGAGCGCTGTTTACGAGTTAAACAGTACAGAAACAAAAGAATAAACAAGGCAGAAGGGTGGTTTTGTGGAGACATATTACCACTCTTCACTATTTTTAAAGAGGTGATTGCATGGCTCAAACATGCAAGTTGATTAGCATTGATAGTTCGTCGAGCAAGACTGGTTGGACTTACTTTGAGGATGCTATATATAAAAAATCTGGTGTTATAGATTTTGACACCAGTGAATGCAAAAAGAAATACAAAGGCAGTTCCGACAAGAGAATTGAAGATATGTGTTTAGCTGTTGTCAATTTATTAAAAGAGTATAAGCCAGACATTATAGTTATTGAAAAGCTTAACGTGGGGCGTAATATGATTGCTGTAAGGCATCTTTCTAAGGTAATAGGTGTCGTGTATTGTTACTCCATTTTAAATGGTTGCTATTATCACGAAATACAAACTTCTCAATGGCGTAGCCAGATTGGAATACAAGGCAAGAATAGAAAACGTGATGAATATAAACAATTGGCTATTGAGTATGTGAAAAATACTCTCGGCATAGATGTTACGGACGATGAAGCTGATAGTATTTGTGCTGGGATTGCGTATATAAAAATGTTTACACCAAAAGAATAGGCTTTAGAGCAATAGCCTTATTGTGTGAATAAAAGGAGTTGAGTGGATGGCCTATATGCCACAAGCTAAAGACGAACAAGAAATCAAGGCTTTGAGCATTAGTAATGTTCGTAAAGAATATTTGAAGTTGGCGGAAGCCTACAACAAGATAATTGACAACAATGTGTTGAAGTGCCCCGTCTGCAATGAATTTATATCTACTTACGAGGGTTTCTACACTGACAAGAGATATGCAACAGGTTATTTCCCAGAGTGTAAAAAGTGCGTTAGAGCACAAGTGGAACAAAGAACGAATTCTAAACAAGAGCCAAATGAGACGGTAGAATCCGTACAAAAGATGCTTCAAAAAATGGACTTGCCATACATAGACGATTTGTATAAAGCACAATGCAAGATTGTGGCAGACGCTTCTGCCGAAAAAAACAGGCATTCCGCTTTTGCCGCATATTTGGTTCCTATCAAATCACTCCCGCAGTATATGGGACGTACTTGGAAAGATAGTGTCTTTGCGATGGATGACGATACAAATCCGGATTACGAGCAAAAGGAAGTAAAGAAAACTATCAAAGCGGGCAAAAAAAGATTTGGTAATTATTCAAATGAAGATTTGATGTTTTTGGAAAACGAATATCAAGATTGGACTACAAGATATAGTTGCGAAAGCAAGGCTCAAGAATTATTGTTTAAACGAATTTGTTTTAAAGAGTTAGAAATAGATAAAGCTCAGAAGGCTGGTAAAGACACAAAAGAGATGGACAAAACACTTCAAGAGCTTATGAGCAGTTTGAGTGTTAAGCCGTCTCAAAAGAATTCAAATTCACTAACCGAAAGCATGACTTTTGGGCAATTAATAGATAAATGGGAGCAGGAGAAGCCAATACCTGAACCCGAAGAAGAATTTAAAGATGTTGATAAAATTGGCTTATACATAGATGTATTCTTTAAGGGTCATCTTAGTAAGATGATGGGGCTTAAAAACGCCTTCTCCACTCTTTATGAAAGGTATATTGCAAAATATACCGTAAAAAAACCTGAATATGACGAAGATGTTGATTCAGAGGTTTTATTTGATAAGATTTTTGGGAAGAGCATCGACGAGGAGTAACATTAATGGCTGATGTAAAAACCCAACGCGAAATCGAAAAAGATAAAGAGCAAAAGATTATGGAAACGGTGGCGTGGAGGGCTGGTTATTACCGCGCCAACCCGCAGAGATTTGTTTTAGAAGTTTTAGGAATACATCTTAAATTATTTCAAAAGATATTAATCTGGGCGATGATGCATTTTAATTTTATGATGTATCTCGCAGCAAGAGGCCAAGGAAAAACGTATATTACCGCTTTATTTTGTTGTGTTCGTTGCATTTTGTTTCCGGGAACTAAAATAGTCGTAAGCTCGGGAACGTTAAAACAAGCAAATGAAGTCTTGTTAAAGATACAAGACGACTTCATGAAGAGGTCTCCTATATTGTGTTCTGAAATCGAGAAATGTAATATAGGTCAAAACGATGCGGTAATATCATTTAGGAATACTTCTTGGATAAAAACAAGAACGAGTTCTGAGAATAGTAGGTCAGCAAGAGCAAACATCATTGTTGTAGATGAGTTTAGAATGACCGACGAAAGTGTTGTAAACACTGTTTTGAGAAAATTCCTAACAAGTCCTCGTCAGCCAAAATATTTGGAAAAACCAGAATACAGACATCTTCAGGAAAGAAATAAAGAAATATACATGTCCAGCGCTTACTTTAAAAGCTCTTGGGCGTACAAGAAGGCTCAAAGTTATACTTTGAGTTTTTTTGATGACAAAAAGAAATATTTTATATGCGGTCTTCCCTACCAAGTTTCTGTAAAAGAAGGACTTTTGTCAAGAGAGCAAATTGAAGACGAAATGAGCGAACTTGATTTTAACGAGTTAGTACAAAGCATGGAAATGGAGTGCTTGTGGTTTGGAGACACGGACGGTAGCTTGTTTAACTTTGATGCTCTGGCGAGTCGCAGAAAAATTAGAAACGCTTTTCTGCCGTTAGAGTTTTATAACGACAAATTCCCAATGCCCAAAATAGGGGCGTCCGAAAAACGAATATTGTCTGTTGACGTAGCGTTGATGAAATCCACTAAAAAGAAGGACAATGACGCCGCGGCTATTTACTTAAATAGTCTTGTTCAGACAAGCGGTACATCATATCAGTCAAACTTTGTTATGGGAGAAACCTTTGAAGGTTTAACCACTGATGAACTTGGTTTGATAGTTATGAGGTATTTTTATAAGTATAACTGCACAGATTTGGTACTCGATACAAACGGATTGGGTCTGGGCGTTTTCGACTTCATCATAAAAGACCAGTACGATCCTGACACGGGTGATACCTATAAGGCTTTGACTTGCTGTAATGATAAGGATATGGCTGACAGATGCAAGGTTAAGGACGCCAAGCAAGTTGTATGGGCTGTTAAGGCTACAGCAAAATTTAATAATGAAATATGTGTTTTATTGAGAAATGGTATCCAGAATGGAAAAATCAACTTCTTGATATCCGAACAAAACGCAGATGATGTTTTGAAAGAAACTTACAAAGGTTATAACAAGTTGTCTTTGTCGGAAAAAGTGAGGATGAAAATTTCTTACCTACAAACGACTATGGCAATATATGAATTAGTTAAATTGGAACACGAGGTAAAGGACGGCAATATTAAAGTGAAAGAAGTTTCTGGTATGCGAAAGGATAGATACTCCTCTATCGCCTACTCATATTGGTGTGCTTGTCAATTAGAATTGAAGTTGAAGCCCAAGAATGTTTCGACACAAAGTCTTGTGTCTAATTTAACAATTAGACAGCCTAAACGCTCGTCTAATATTTAATTTTAATAGTAAAGGAGGTGCTGAGGTTGGCACAAAATAAAAATGGAGTGTCTAACGCATCTCCTAAAAAAATGACCGCCGCCGAAATGAAGAAGTGGTACGAAGATAATAAATCACAGCTTGGACAGTTTGCAAATTTTGCGAGCACTCAAGAGGCGTTTAAAAAGCTGCGAGATGTTACCAAAAACACTCGTCAAACTTCGGTCTCGTCCTACAGCAAAGATAAGCTTATTAATTACTTAAAAAATGTGTCAAGTTACGAGTCAGAACTTAGAAACTTATCAAGGTATTTATTTTATAGGTCGCAAGTTTATTTTCGTTTAGTAATGTATAACGCTACAATGTTTGATTTAAATGCACGTTATGTTGTACCGCCTTACGATTTAACGAAGGAAAACAACAAAGATAAAATGTTAAAGTCTTATTATCAGACGTTGAAGATGTTAGACACAATGGATTTACAACATCAAATGCTTCCTGTTTTTGTAAATAATTTTATAGAGGATGCGTTTTACGGCTGTTGTTGGATTGACGAAACGGGAATGTTCATTCTTCCAATTCCGGCGGATTATTGTAAAATATCTGGCAAATATTTTACTGGCGACTATTCTTTTAGTGTGGATATGAGTAACTACAAAAGAAGTGAGGATATTATCGAATTTTTAGGTGAGCCATTTACTTCTATGTATAGTGCTTACGGTGGTGATAATACTAAAAAATGGCAACCAATGCCTGACGAGTATGCTTTATGCACTAAAGCCAGAGTGGAGTCTTGGGAAACAGTATGTCCTATTTATTCCGGGTTGTTTCTTGACTTAATCAATCTTCTCGACTTAGCGGATATTCAAGCTATAGCCGACCAACAACAAATATACAAATTGATAGTAGCTACTATTCCCACCTTATCCAACGCTAATAGTGCTGACGAATGGGCTATTGATCCGGATACAGCTATCGATTATTACAACAAGCTTGCTAGTAGTCTGCCCGAATATGCTGGTGCGGCTATATCTCCCATTCCGCTTGAGGTATTAAGTTTTAGTGACGACCAAGCAACTGATACAACAAAAATTCAAAATGCCACAAAGAGTGTACTCAACACTTCTGGTGGAGCACAAATTTTGAACTCAAGCACAATATCGGGCGCTGAGGCATTTAGGTCTGCAACAAGGTCAGATACCGAATTTGCAATTTCTGGATTACTCGGTCAGGTGCAGGGATTTGTTAATCGCATGTTAAGCTATCAAGTTTCTAATCCCGCAAAGGTTAAATTCTTTGAAATATCAAGTTACACAAAGGATGCATTTAAAGAGTCTATGCAGAAAGACTTGAATTACGGTATCGTAAGTAGTCTTGCCGTAAACGCTCTTAATGGATTTAGCGAACTTGACACTCTCGCTTTGAATTTCTTTGAAAAGGATGTGCTTAATTTAAGAGATAGATTCGAACCCTTAAAGACTGCTTCTACCTCTTCTAATACCGACAAAGAAGGTGGCGGGCAAGAAAAAGATGGACAATTGTCGGATAGCGGAGAAGAGACGCGAGATAAGGAAAAAAATAATTAATGAATAAGAGGTGTTGTAAATGAAGCAAAATTTCATTAAAACAACAGATAAACCTACTGCCGAAAGATTGATTTCCGAGGGGTTTAAGCTTGTATCTCAGGTTGGTCAGGTATATACATTCTTAAACGATGTCCCCGAAAATTTTCAGTTTAATAGTGCAGACAAAAAGCATATTGTTTATAGTAATATGTTAAGCATTTAGTGATAATTTTGATATGACAACGCGAAAGCGCTTCATATAATTTGATATTCAAAGAAAGGAGGAGAAAGATGATGGGTAAACAATCTAAAATTTTAACTCTTGATAGTCTATATCAGTTTTTCGTAGAACAAAACAAGTCTGTAAACTTTAGTATAAAGAATTCTGAAAAACCTATAGTTGTATCAATCCCCGGAAACTTTGAACAATCTTCGGATGATATGGTTGGTATGCTGAAATTAAAACTGAAGGTTTGCCATACTGAACTAAACAGAAATGGAAGTTATATTTCTGAGGAGAACATGTTGAAGGCTATTCCCTCTTTGAAATACAGACCTCTTTTAGCATACATACATACTCTTCCATCTGGAGAGGAAGATTTTTATGCTCACAACATTGAAATTACAAAAGATGAAAACGGCAAGGAAAAAATCTGTTATTTAGAGAAGCAGGTTGGCTGTTTTACGACTGACGAACCTTATCTTGAGTATGATGAGGCGGCCGACAAAAAATATGTTATCGCACATGCTGTTATTCCAGAAGAGTACACAAGTGCTGCTGACATTATCAGAAGAAAAAAGGGCACAAAAGTTAGTTGTGAACTGGTAATCAACGAACTTGCGTATAACGCAAAAGAAAAATACCTTGAACTTATTGATTTCTACTTTGGTGGAACCACGCTATTAGGGTGTGACGAAGAAGGCAATGAAATCAATGAAGGCATGGTTGGTTCGAGAGCGGATATATCCGAATTTTGTCTCGAAGAAAAGACATATGTCTTTCAAGAACAAATAATTGAAATGCAGGAAAAATTAGATAAAATAATTTCTTGCTTCAATATAGATAACTCTAAGAAAGGAGGAATTTCGATGAATCATTTTGAGGAATTATTGGCTAAATACAGCAAAACTGCGGAAGATATTACTTTTGAATACGAAAGTATGTCTGACGAAGAACTTGATGCTAAGTTTGCCGAGTTGTTTGATGGCGAAGAGACACAGGAAAACGCTGTTGTAGCTAAAGAGAACGAAGAAATCGAAGAAACAGTTGAGGTAGAACTCGAAGTGTCCGAAGAGGAAGTGGTCTCTAAAAACGAAACTTTTGTTCGCAGTTTTGAGTTGTCCCACGACGATATTCGATGTGCTTTGTACGCTCTTCTTCTTCCTTACGAAGAGGCTGATAACGAGTGGTATTACATAAGCGAAGTATTTGATAGTTACTTCGTGTATGAATCATGGAGTGGCAAGATTTACGGACAGGAGTATATTAAGGATGATGAAGTAGTATCTTTTGAAGGTGAAAGATACGAGTTATTCAAAGAATTACTGACCGCTTCCGAAAAGGCTGAACTTGAAGCTATGCGTTCTAATTATGCGGCAATTTCTGAAAAACTTAAAGTTTATGAAGATGCTGAAATTGAAGCCAAGAAGGTTGAGTTACTTAACGCTGATGATTACGCTTCTGTCAGAAATGACGAGGCTTTTGCGGAGTTGGTTAAAGACCACGAGAGTATTAGCTACGAGGAACTTCAGTTGAAGTGCGACCAGATAATTTTGGACGCCGTAAAGTCGGGTAAGTATAGTGCGGTTAGTTCCGAGGGCGAACCCGTAGCAACATCAAAGAAGCAATTTGCAAATCCCGCGGTCAAAAAGACAAAGCCAAGCAGATATGGTAAATTGTTTACAAAAGAAAACGATTAAAGTTAAGGAGCCAAAGGCTCTTTTATTATGTAATTTTTTAAATTGAGGAGGAAAAACAAATGGCAATTCGTTATGATATTGAAAAAGTTGGTTATGCGTTTCCTACTAAGGTTCTTAGTTCGAGAGTTGGACATAACGTAAATATTGTTTTAGGTACAGATAGCCCTAATGGCGCTATTGTAGGTGTAGGCGAGTACGCAAGCTTCGACCAGTATCAGGAGGCTACCGCTCCCACTGGTTACGAAGCAAAGATTATCGACACTGCTGCTAACGGCAACTTCTATGTTCAGGTAACAAAGGTAGACGTAAATGAACCTGCTGTTCTTATTTATGATGTTCCCGAAGTTAGCGACACAAAGATCGCAACGGCAGAGAACTTCTACAACAAGGCTGGTAAGACAGTTCATGGTCTCGTTCTTACAACTCTGGATGTGTATGAGCTTAGCGCTGAACTTTTCGAGGGTACACCTGCTGTTGGTAAAAAGGTTACCGTTTCAGGTAGAAAGCACGTTGTTGGTGCGTAATTTATAGAGAGGAGGATTTACTATAATGAGAAAATTTAATTTTAGTTCAAGAGTAATAAACATTTTTGAAAAAATGGAAACTTCTTATGATGAAGTTAAGAATCTTATGTTTGACCTTTATCGCAACGAGCTTGATGAAGGTGTAACAAAGAAAGAAGCTGAGGAAAAGCTTAGAAGCCTTTCTCTTGAAATCTTTGGTCTTACAAAGGATTCTTCTAAGAGAGACCGCAAGAGAGCATATGAAGCATATGGTCGCGAGTTCTTTGACGTGATCGAAGAGGTTCTTGACTATACGGTATCTACTGGCCTTAAGGAAAACGAATGGTTTAACGTTCTCGTTAACTACAAGAACATCAAGGAAGGCGACGAAAACGTATTTACCAACAAGCAGGACGCAATCCTCTCTGTTGCAAGAATGGGTAAGAGACACCATGATACAATGCTTCAGAGACTTCCCGAAGGCGAAAAATATGCTGTTGACACAGATGTTTATGGTGCAGCGGTAGGTGCAGATATCGACAGATATCTCATCGGTCAGGATGACTGGACTAAGCTCGTTGATGCTGTTACAAAGGCTTTTGTTGTTAAGTCTCAGGAACTTATTTTTGCTGAAATTCTTGCGGCTCCCGGAAAACTTCCTATTCAGGAAGGTTTTGTAGACGCAGGTGCTCTTAACACTGCAAACAGAAAGAAGTTCAACAAGATTCTTCAGAACGTATCTACTGCTAATGATAACGCAAACGTAGTTATTATTGGTACTATGGTAGGTCTTCAGGAGCTTGAAAATCTTATTCAGGTTAACTGGATCGCAGACTCTCAGAAGGAAAGCGTTGCGAACATCGGTAGACTTGGCAACTATGGCCGTTACCAGATAGTTGAAATTCCCCAGAGATTTGCAAGAAACGATGTTACAAAGGATGTTTATGACGACAATATACTTTTCGTTTTTGCATCCGGAGATGAAAAGATTGTTGACTTTATAGATGTTGGTGAAACAATCATTGACGAAATCACCGAAAGAGGCGAAGCAAGCTCTAATATTTCTGACCTTATGAAATATGAAGTTCAAAGAGAGTTTGGTGCCGCTGCTCGTCTTGGCAAATACTTCGGAAAGTGGACTATTACCGAAGACTAATAAAATTTTTAGAGAGTGCATTAATTTGCACTCTCTATTTTGAATAAAAGGAGAAAAACATGGCTAACAAAAAGAAAGTTACAGACGAAGTTGAAACAATTGTGACTTCTCCCGAAGAAGTTGAAGATGTTAAGGCTGAAGTTATTAAAGCAGAAGTAAAAGTAAAAAAAGAGTTTAAGGACTCTGATTATGTTTTGTGCCGTTCTGTTTGGTCTGGCGGACTAAATGTCACATGTAAGTCCGGTGCCACTTATGAGTTTAAGAAGTACGGCGCCGATTGTGATATTGAGTACAGAGACTTGGTATACCTTATAAGAAAGAATTCCGACCATATCTTTGAGCCGAGATTTGTTATTTTGGACGAAGATTTTCTGGAGGATTTTCCGCAGGTTAAGAGAGTATATTCCACTATGTATTCCCCGACAGAACTACATACAATACTCGAACTTCCAATTAATCAGATGAAAACAGAGATAGAAAATCTTCCCGATGCAACAAAAAAGACGCTTTTAAGTTTGGCGGCTACAGAGGTTGCAAGAGGTGGTCTTGACAGTATAAAAAAGGTTAAAGCGTTATCAGAAATCTTTGGATCAGATTTTAATTTGCTAAGCGAACTTTTCAACAATTAAGGAGGTATTGTATGACCCTCCAGTATGAAGATATATTTTCAACATTTTTAAGTAAAATTACCGATTATTCTTTTTTAGAGTATGACGAAAACTTTATTAAAGGGCGGATGGCTTCTTGGTTGCGCTCATCTTCATCATCGCCTCGATTAAGGGCTAAATTTTCGTCACTCACTTTAAATGACGAGGGGGCATTTTTGGACTTTTCGTTAAAGAACTCGTCAAATGAACAGTCGGACTGTGATTTTGTCAGAGACGTATTGGCTCGCGGTATGGTAATTGCTTGGCTCGAACCAGAGGTCAAGAATGTTCTTCTAACCAAGCAGTTATTAACCAGCGGAGACGAGAAGTTTTTTGCACAGGCTAATCACGTCTCTCAGTTAGAACAGATGTTGGCTACTGCAAAAACCGAGCTAAAAAACATACTCCGTGATTATGGGTATCTAAATAACTCATACATAAAGGAGTAATTGATGAAGCACAAATATGGTAATTTTACAGAAACGCAAATGTTGTTAACTAAGAAATCAATACGCAAGCAGATATTCTTTTTGCTGTTGTGTGTTGACCCTAAAACAAAAGACAATTATGCACACGTTGACGTTAACGAAGCTTTCAAAGGGTTATTGTATAAACTCGACGGATTAAATAGTGTTTTGGGTGAACCGCAAGAATTAGTGGATACAATTAGTCTGCTTGAAGAGGCTTTGATAAAGTACAACGAACCTAAATTTAATTTTAGAACATATAGACGATTGATTTTAAATGCGGGTTCTTTGATTGATGATATAAGGGAGGTTGATTAAATGCCCTCTTTATCAGAATACAAAACATATTTATCGCATCAAGGCGATATTATTGGTCGAGCATATAAGAGCAATGCAGATATGATAATGGAACAAAGTTGGGATAGAGATATTCAAGCTAAAAAGTGTTATATATACGACTATTATCACGATGACCAACCTTGGTTGCGAGACGGTATGACATACGAAAACACAACCAAAACACCAATAGATGCAAAGTTCATCATAACGTCGGCTCAGTCTTTAGACAAAGACCGCGTTACCGTTATGCTTCAGTTTAAGCCAAGTCAAAAGATTAGGTTTAATGAGGGCGATGATTTGTATTATTACGAAACCGATTACCGTGGACGCTACAATTGTGACTTCCCGTGCGGGCTATATTGTGATATTCCCGACGAATATGGTGTTTATCACAAATGGATCATATGTGCAAGGCAAATAGGTAACCAGTTTCAAAAATACTTGATACTCCCCGCTAATTACAGATTTTCGTGGGTGGAAACCAACGGTAATAAAAGGGTAATTAGACGTGTATGGGGAGCTACAAGAAGCCAGAATTCGTACAATTCTGGCTTATGGAGCAGTTACTACCATACTGATATAGAAAACCAGTTTAAGGCTATTTTGCCGCTTAACCCCATAACAGAAAAAGTGTTTTACGTAAATGACGCCAACCAAAACCAGCGATTGATAATTTCTGCTATGACGGAAAACCCTCGTACTTGGCAGGTGTCAAAATGTGAAGATATGCTTATGGGCGATTTTGGACTGATGAGATTGACATTCGTTCAAGTGGCGTTTAACGATGCTATAGACTTCGTAGATTACAACGCGACAAACCCTGACGGTTCAAAAGATGTGTATGCTATGTACGCAAGTTATTACGAGTCGTCTGTGATGCCCGAAGAAGATACTAATGTTGAAACCACTTCAAACAAGTGTGTTCTCTCGGCATCTACAAACACTATCAAAACTGGCGGCAGTTACAAAACAATTACTGCTACATTCTATGATAATTCTGGAACAGATATAACAGATACATATTTATCTGAACTGTCTATGGATAGTTGGAAGTTTTATATTGACGATGTTGAGATTGAAAACGGCAATTTGATAACGGTATTAGAACAAACAATTGCTAACAAAATCAAGGTGAAGTTTGCCAATAATATGGATTATCTCACAAAAATATTGGTGGTGAAATTGACCATTGGCGACATAGTTGGCCAATTATCTTTGGAAATCACAAATTTATAGGGAGGCGGATTAAATGGAGAAGTTGTTAACTAAAAATGACCTTTTGCAGAAGCTTCGTTCGTATGCTTACACTCCCGATGATGACGTGATTAGGTTCAAAGAAAAGGTCAAAGAAAAATTATTGAAATGCCCCGAGCTGTTGTATGCTCTTAACAATAAAGAACTTGAGGGTGAGTTGTTTTGCGAAGACGGAACTCTTAACGCCGAATACAACGAGGAGACGGGTGAAATTATTCCTCTTGGCGAATGGGATAGATACTTCCCATATAACATTAGACCCTATGTTTTTATACCAGAAACACAGGCTTTTACCGATAATTTCTTGTGTTATACTGCGGGCTTCAGAGAGGTGCCGAGGTATAACGATACAGAATATTATTTTCAGATAATTTTCACTATACTTTGTAGTAGTGCTCCCGAACAGGCTATTGATAGTCTTACGGGGCAGTCTCGTGCTGACTTGATTGGTGCGATATTGAGAGAAAAATTTAATTGGTCTAACATTTTTGGTTTACAATGCAAAATAGTTAGCAATCAAGAAGACATTAAGGATACCAATTATATTTCAAGGACTATTATTTTGGAAACCACTAAGCCAAACGGGGTTGTAAACACACCTTTAAGGCAGAAGTCCACGATTATCAACAATAGTGTTAGAAGGTGATTGTGGTGGAACCAAAAAAATATTCGTTTGACAGACTTCAAATGTTCTTTGGTGAAGATTATCAGGTTGCTGAAGGAATTACAATTTCTCAGCCGACCATTGGCGAGATTATGACTTTTGGGGAAGATAGATTTAATCAAGTTTTAAATCCTTTCGTTGTAAACCCCACATCTCTCAGAGTGGCTTTGTGGCAACAAGGAAAAGACTGGACGGAAATGAGCGATTATGAGTTGTTTTATCAGTTGATATTGCAGCTACGACCAACTCCAAATGAAACCTATATGATTTTTGGAGATTTGGATTTTAGTAAATTCAATCTTTACAAGAGGCAAAACGAGGTTAACGGAGAACTGGTTGAAGATATTGTTTTGGCAAATCACGATCAAAAGGTTTTAATAGACGAAGAAATTTATAATCATATGTCTAGTTATCTTAGAACTATGTTTAATATATTCCCCAAAGTTGAAAAGGCTAAGGGCAGAACAACAAAAGAATGGATGATAGAAGGCGATATTATGAACAGTAAATCACAGACAGAAAGAAAGTCTAATTTGTTGTCTATGGTTTCGTTTTGTCTAAATCATCCCGGCTTTAAATACAAAAAAAGCGAATTAAAAGACTTAGGAGTCGTTGAATTTTATGATAGTGTTCAGCGATTGCTAATATACGAATCCACGAGCTCCTTAATGAAAGGGATTTATTCGGGTTTCGTAGACACATCAAAAATAGATAAAAAAGAATTTGACTTCATGCGCGGTCTCGAATCGTAGCATGAAGTTTTATTATATTAAAACAATAATGAGGAGGAAAACATTATGGCTTTTAAATTAGGTGACGTAATCATCGATAGAATTCAGTATGGTGTAGCAGAAGACTTTGACGGAAATCTTTTGTATACTCTTTCTCAGCTTACAGAAGCTACCATCAATATTTCTGCTGAATCAAAGGAAGCAAAGGACAAGGACGGAACTCTTGTTAAGAAGTTCTGGCAAGGTAAGACAGGTACATTTGAAGCAAAGAATGCAATGCTGAATGTAAATGTAATCGGCTCCGCATCTGGTGAAGACCCTAAGATTGCAACTACCGGCAACACAATAGTAATGCCTAAGATTATTACTGTAAATGCGGGTACAACCGCAGACATAAAGGGATTCGTTGAGGGTTCCGTTTATGTTTATGCTTATGGTGAAAACGGCAACATGGGTAAGGCATACGCAAAGGGCACTGCCGCATCCGCTACAGAGTTTGGTTTGACAGCAGACGGAAAGTTTACTCCGCCTACAGACACCAACGAAACTCGTTACATTGTGAAGTACAATAGAACTGTTTCTGATGGTCTTGCTGTTTACAACAAGGCAGACAAGTTCCCCGGCACTGTAAAGCTTACTCTTAAAGCACTTTGCGTAGATCCTTGTGAGGCAGATACACTTAGAGCTTGCTACATCGTTCTTCCCTCTTTCCAAGTATCTCCTGAAGTTAGCATTAGTCTCCAGACAGATGCACAGGCAGACTACAAGGGAGACTTGCAGGTTGCTTACTGCACAGGCAATAAGACTCTTTATGAGTTTTACATGGCGGCAGACGACGAAGAGTAATTATTGGGCTATGCTTTACGCATAGCCTCAATAAAATGGTGAGGTGAGTAAATGGCTAAAATTAAAGCAAGAAAATGTATTGTATGTGGAAAAGAGTATGAGTATTGCAACAGATGTAGTTCTCACGCCACTATGCCCACATGGATGGCTCTTTACCACGATGATAATTGCAGAAGTATTATGAATATTGCCACCGAATATATGGCTGGTAATTTATCAAAAGCAGATGCGAAGGCTCAGCTTAACAACTGCGACCTATCGAATAAAGTAAACTTTAAAGAGTCTGTTGCGAAGGCTGTTGATGAAATTTTCACAACAAAGAAAGCAGCTAAAACAGACGAAGTAGTCGTAGAGAAAGCTGAATAATTTTATTTTTTTAATTTTGAATAGTGATTTTTATTTAAGGGTATAACTTACTATTCAAGTTATACCCTATTTTTTACGATTGAAAGGACAGACATATGGAAATTAAAAGCAATTTGGGGGACTTTACATATGACAACAAGGATGTCGTTCGTATTTTTAACCCCAAGCAAAGAGATTTGTATTTGATGAATGGCATTATGCCAAAAGATATTTATGTTAGTGTAGATAACAAAACAGATGAGAAAATACTTGTATACATTTTCTTAAAGGAAGAAACTCGTGAAGCGTATGGTAAATGGCTAAATTACGAGCTGAAATAGGCGGTGGGCTGTGAATAACTATTTAGAAAGCACACTAGACAGATATGTAATTGCTACATTGAATACGCCGACTGATTATCTCATTTTTAAAGATGAGAACATAACGTTTACAAAACAAATATCAAGAGCGACAAAAACGGCGGGCAGGAATACCGCTAATGCTATTAAGAAAGAATTTTATGCTTATACGGGAAGAACTGACGTTGAGCTTGTTGTTTTGCCAATAAGAATTTCTTACGAAATAATAAAAGAAGAAACTGATATTGAGGGTGAGTGTATTGAATTGTTATCTTGATAATGCGGCGACAACACCGCTGTCATCCGAAATGAAAGAATATTTAACATCAGCGCTTGATGTTTTTGGAAACCCGAGTTCAGCCCATTCTATGGGCGCTAAATCTAAAAGATTGATTGAAGAAACTAGAAAAAAAGTTTCGGAATTTATTGGGTCAGGACATAGCGAAAACATATATTTTACCTCGTCGGGTTCGGCAAGCAATACGCTTGGAATACAAGGTTACGTTCTTGCCAACAAATGTAACATACTCTACTTGCCTACTGTTCATAAGTCTATTTTAAAGACCATAGACAATCTTGCAGAATTTTACGAAGTGAACGTGTCGGAGCTAAAAGTTGACAGTTGTGGGAATATCGACATTAATTATCTCGAACAGTTTTTAGCAAATAACACTGATAGCACGTTGGTAGCTATAGAGTATGCAAATTCCGAAATGGGAACTATTCAAAACATAAAGACAATATCGTCTATTGTCCATAAGAAAAATGGAAAGCTGTTTGTGGATTGCACTGGTTCGATATCCACTATCCCATTAGATGTGACTGGTTTAAATATTGACATAGCGACTTTTTCTGCACATAAGATAGGCGCTCTAAAGGGTGTTGGTGTGTTGTATAAAAAGACTGACATTGCAATGTTACCTCTTGTATTTGGTAGTCAAGAGCAAGGTTTATTTGGTGGCACTGAAAATGTGCTTGGCATTTTAAGTCTTGGCAAGGCGATAGACTTATTAAATTACACCAAAACATCGCACAATAGAGATTTAGTATGGGACAATATAAAGAAAATTGATGGTATTTCTTCGGTAGGCGCACCGCTTGATATGAATAGATTAATAAATAATCTATATGTTTGCATAAAAGATGTGCGAGGCAGTGATATTGCATCGCTAATGGATGATGTCTATAAAATCCAAATTTCAACGGGTTCTGCTTGTAATAATGGCTCCCCTACTCCCTCTTCCACCGCTCTGGCAATAGGATTGAGTGAGGAAGAAGCAAACAGTTGTGTTAGGATTAGCTTTAGCGGGAATGAGACCGAAGATGAATTAAAGGAGTTTTGTAAAAGTTTTAGCACCTGCATAAAGATGCTGAGAAATCTGAATGATTGAAAGGAAATTTAATATGAATAAAGATTTTAACGTTAAAAGTTTTGTTGAAGAATACGAAAAACAGACAACTGATGCTGATAAGGCGAAGTTCTTAAGAAGCAAATTAAAGACGGAAAAATATATGCCATATGCTGACAAGTTGGCTATTGCTGAGAACATTGTAAAGAGCAGTTCTTATGCGATGATTAAAGAAGACGGTGAGTTAAAGCAAACAGACAGAATCGCTCTTAATTCTCCTATGAGATATATTCTGTTTGTTATGACAGTTGTAGATAAATATACAAACATTGAAGTAAATTTTAAAAATGTTATGCCTGAGTTTGACGCTTTGAACTTCAACGGTCTTATTGAGATCATCTTCGAAAAAATTGGAGACAAAGAGATGGCTGAATTTAATACTGTTGTAGATATGGTATTGAACGACTTCATGGCTAATAAATATCAGTTTAAGAATTATATCGACGACACACTTTTAAAGGTTTCCAGTATGGTAGAAAAGTGCGCTCCGTTAATAGATAATATTGCAAACAAGCTGGACAGCATGTCCGAGGAGGATATTAAGAAGCTGTCTGATTTGATAGGAAAAGCAGTAAAATTTATTAAGTAAAATATACAGAAACGGAGGTAAAGAATGGATGTAACAAAATTTGAAATAGATTTTATGGATGCCTTAAAGAAGGATGTGAAGATGTTGAGCCATGCTCTTTCGAGCAATTTAGCACATAAGATTTCTGATGAAATGGCTGAAGAATATCAGTACGTTATTGAAAGATTTTACAGTGAATATGATCCTGAGTATTATGTACGACATTCTGAAAGGGGTATGAAGCCGGGTTTAAGTAAAACCTTTAAAAAGTATTATAAAAACCCTCATAATACTATTTATTATGGCGGAATAGAAATAACAAGCGACAATATGTACAACGATTATCGAGACTCAAACGACAAAGTGTTAAACTCATTTTTGAATGGATATCACGGTAGACCGTCGGCCGGCATTGAAAGTTCTTTGCTTCCGTATAAACACATGCTTAAATTTAGAGAACAATTGGTGACTGAATTAGGGCGCTCAGATAGCGCTCTTTTTTCTTATGCAAAAAATAAGGCAAAAACACTGCCTTATCAGTTAATTAGAATTATATAAGGTGGTGATTATTTATGCCAAAACAAGGCGTTGTTGGTATTGCGTTAAATGTCGATTATGAAAAAGCATTAAAACAAATGGTTACTGGTTTTAACCAAGCTTTAACTCAAATATCAAACGAAGCTAAAAAGATTGAATACGCTGGCGACGTCAAGGAACAGATAAAAGGCATCAAAGGAGAGCTCAAAGGTTTTTCCGAAGAATTTAGGGCGGAGTTAAAAAAGATAAACGGTCAGCAAATAGATAGTGGTAGTTTTAAGAAGTTTGAAGCCGAAGTAACAGAGCGCTTTGAGAATATCGAAAAAAAATTTGCGAGTATCAACACAAAGATTCATGGTTTAAAAACACAACTTGGTTTGCTTGAGGGGTCTGATACTGCATCAAAAATGAAAGCTCAGTTTGATGATTGGCGCACAAGCATTGTAAACACATATCAAGAGCTTCAAAAAGTTGTTGATTTAGTTGACGCAAATAAAACACAGGATATGACTGGCGTCAACGTAAAAGACATACAAGAGCAAGTTAAAATATATAGGTCTACTCTTCGTGAAATTCAAAAGATGCGCACTGAGAAAAACAAACTTTCCAATGTTAATGACGATTTTCACTTAAAAGAAGAGGCAAAAGCTTTAAGGGAACTTGAAGAAATAGCAAAAACATTTGGTGTTGAAAAAATATCGGAAGATTTAGAGAACGCTGAAAAAAATATCAAGACTACTTTTAGTAATATTAAATCTGAAACTAAAAAACTTGGCACTCTGGATGAAGGAACGGTTGATTATACAACAACAATTTCTAAAATAGCAAAATTGAGAGCAGAAGCTATCAAAACTGCCAAAGCTATTCAGAGTATGGATCAGTTTTTACAGACAAACGGTAATTCGTATAATGGCTTAAAGGATAGCACTTGGAATTACATAGAAAAGATTTATGGTAATCTTGAAACAAATGAAGATACGTCATCATTCCTATACCAAATAGACCAATATATCACTCAGGCTGAAAAGTTTATTGAGCAAAATAAAAATGTTAAAGATAGCGTAGAGACAGTAACGACAGCTGTAAACACTTTTACAATTAAAAATGGGGCAATTCAAATCCCTATAGAGGTAGCAAAGGATAAAGAAGTATTAAGCGAGATAACTAAGGCAATAAATTCGATGCAATCATATGTGGACAAACATCCCGTTATTGCTCAAGTTAAACTTGTTCTTGATGGTCAGTCAACAAAGTCTTATAAAACACAAGGCGATATTGCAAAACAGCTTGAAGATGGTCAAGATAAGCCCGCCGTAGACATCTCGAAAGCTATAAAAAAAACTTATATACAATCAGTTAAAGAGGCTGAAGAGGCTGCGAATAAAGCTATAAGTAAAATTAAGTCTATGTTTGACAGCAGTCCGATAAAGGTATCAATAGACGATAAAGCTTTTGCAGAAGATCTTTCTTCTATGGTTAATTCCTCTCTTGGCAAGATAGCTAATGACGCAACTGGCTTAAATGTAAACAGCGAATTAGAAAAACTTATTGGTAATCTTAAAGAGGTATCCTCTTCCCTATCCGGTAACGAGAACTTTAAATTCGGCTTAGACGAAGCTTCAATTGAGCGTATTACTGCTGCTATAAAAGATATGGCTGATATGATTCAGCGAGCTTTCGGAGTTGCAAGTAATGATGATATTGCGGCACAGTGGGCAACCATAGAATCAAAATTCAAAGGTGTCGCCGGTGAAGAAGGCAAACTTCTTAAAGGCAACAAAGAGCATAAGGTTGCTATTCAAGAACTTGCCGTTGAATACAAGAAGTATCTTGATATGGGTGGTAAAAACGACCTATCAGAATTGACCGCCCATAAACAGACAGTTAAGAATATTGCGACAGAATATGAGAACTTAGGCAAGGCGGCTCAGGAGGCGTCTCAGCAACAAGAGAAGGTTGTCAAGAAACCCGCGTCTAAAAAGGTTTCATCCGAAGAGGCAGAGGCTATTAAGGGCGTTACCAGAGAGAATAAAAAGCTGGAAACACAAGCTGGTAAAACTAGCACAGCGTTAGATAATGAGGCTAAGTCGGCTCAGTCCGCTGCGGAGAAGTTCAGAAAACTTGCCAAAGAAAAGGGCGCGGCTGTATATGCCAATAGAGAGCTTGCAAAAGCAGCGAAAGAGACTGCTGATGCCTTAGAGAGAGAAGCAAACGCAAGGAAAAGCGGCACAGGTAAGGCAAACAAAAATGCAATTGATTCTGACACTTACGAATCTAATGCTCTTGCTTGGCAAAAGAATATAAAACAGTCTTTACTTAATGGCGGAGCTTATGAAGAAGTATATGGCGGACAGTTGTCTCGTCTTGAAAGCGGTGTCGTTAAATATACTGCTTCCGTTAGAGATAGTGAAGGCGCTTGGAAAAAGCTTACCGCTACGATTAGTAGTTCTGGTGACATACAGTCTACAAAACTTCAAGACTTAACGGAAAAACAAGTTCTTAAGATAGAAAAAGAAAAAGAAGCTGTAGCAAAATTGCTTGAGCAGATGGATGATGAAGGCGCAGAGCCAATGCGCTTAAACCGAGATGAGTTAGAGCGTTATGCAAACGATGTAAAAAGTATTCTTAAAGGTTTGGAAAAGTCCAAGAAGGCTACTTATACAGTTAATTTAGGTAGTGACGGCAAGCTATCGGTTACCAGAAAGGAAATTTCCAAGACTGGTGCTGAAGTTAAGTCATTTACGGCCGTTATAGATAACGTGGAAGACGTGTTTAATAATACGTCAGAAGGCATGGTTGTTTCGGCAAGAAAACTGAAAGAGGCATTAAAGAGTGCCTTTGACAACGGAAACATTTCTAAATCTACAAAAGACTTAGCGGCGAGCGCACGAAAGGCTTTTGATGTATTTAAAGAAAGAGCTATGCGCGACGGCAATTTTAGCGCAATAGAAGGTGATTTAGAAAACCTTAGACGGCAAATTGCTGGCATTAAAACTTCGGATGACTTAGTTAAGTTTAATCAAGATTTAAAAGACCTTGGAGCTACACTCAAAAATGTTAGCAAGGACAACAAACTTGGTGAAATTATCGGCGGCAATAGAACTTTTAAAGATATCAACGAGGTTCGTGCTAATATAGACTCGTTGTTTGCTTCGATGGGCAAAGTTAACGAGAAATCTATTAGGGTTTCAGGAACGAATAAGCTGACTGCAGAGGTTAAGGCGGCTAACGGCGAAATCCGTAAGATGAATGTCAGCTTAGACTCGAATGGATTCGCAAGATATGTGGATGCGGGAATTGTTGAGTTTGGTAGGCTGAGAAGTGCTGCCGAAGGCGTATTCAAAGGCATTCAGAGCATGGTGAGGATTTATTTAAGTCCTCAAGACTTTATCAGATACTTTAGACAGGGTTTTGATGCGGTTAAAGAGATAGATACAGCGATGACAGAGTTGAGAAAAGTGTCTGATGCTTCGTCTAACGACATCGTTGCTTATTTTGACACTGCCGCTGCGAGCGCAAAGGAACTCGGTTCAAGTATTAATGAAATGATTGGTGCTACTGCTGATTGGAGCAGGATGGGAAAAAGTCTTCCCGACTCTAAAGAGTTAGCAGAAGTAGCCGTTTTATACAAGAACGTTGGCGATAATATTGATGTTGAAGAGGCGACTTCATCACTTGTAAGTACGTTACAAGGTTTCCAGATGGATGCCAAAGACTCAATTAAAATCGTTGACGCCTTCAACGAGGTCGCTTAGTAAAATTGGCGAGACTGCATAGTAATATGCGGTTAGGGCAGATAACTATATCGGTTAAAGGCTGGGGACAGCTCAGACCGAGCAAAGACTTTATATTTGCTATTAAATCGAGATGATATGTCTCGATTTTTATTATTTTTATGACTATGAAAAGAGGTGAGACAATGAGCAAAAGACATGATTTAACAGGTCAAAAATTCGGGAAGTTGACCGTTTTAAATAAAACAACAAATCCAAACAACAAAAAGAATTCTACATTTTGGTTGTGTCGTTGTGATTGTGGCAAAGAAAGCATCGTGACAACATCGGCTTTAATAAGTGGCAAGACGGCACAATGTTGGGATTGCGCCCATTCAGCTACCGGTGCCGCAAAGCGAAAAGACTTAACCGGGAATAGATATGGTAAACTTGTTGTTCAAAAAATGATATATGGTGAAGTGGATTCCACGGGTAGGCAACGCACATACTGTGAGTGTTTATGTGATTGTGGTAATGTTGTTAAGCGACTGGCTGACAGTTTGGAGTACAAAAAATCCACGCTACCTTCTTGCGGTTGCGCTCGAAAAGAAATTGCGGACGCACAGAGCAGAAATATTATAGGTCAAAAGTTTGGGAGATTAACAGTAGTCGAAGAATTCAAAGACCGTTCGCCTCGTGAGGTTCGCTGTGTTTGCGAGTGTGGAAACGAGGTTGTTGCAAAGAAAACCGAGATTATGTCTCTTCATACTAAATCTTGCGGTTGTCTACATAGAGAAATGACATCTTTAAGTAATACTAAAGATTGGACAGGCTACATATCAGATTATGGAGTTAAGGCTATAAAGCAATCTCGTAAGAATGACAAAGGACAATGGTTGTGGGAATTTGAATGCCCCTTATGTAAAAATCATTTTATAGCCTTACCTGCACACGTTACTTATGGAAGAGTAACTTCTTGTGGTTGTAAAATCACTTCGTCTGGCGAAAAGCTCGTTAAAAAATATTTAGATGACAATGATGTAGACTATGTTCCGCAATACTCCATAGATGAGTGTAGATACAGTCATCCATTAAGGTTCGACTTTGCGTTATTAGATAAAGGCGAGCCATATGCAATGATAGAGTATAACGGAAGGCAACATTATGAACCTGTAGAGTTTTTTGGCGGTGCAGAAGAATTTATAGTTAGACAAAAGCGCGATAAAATAAAAAGAGAATATTGTCGCAAAAACAATATTGTATTAAAAGAGTTAAAGTACGACTTGTCTCCCGAACAAGTAAAAGAAGAAATAGCAAATATAATTTATGCTTAACGACTGCGGGATATATATGGCAACATATATATTGAAGTTATCCATCCTACTCTTTTTAAAAGACAAGAGGATGTAATATACAGTCTGAGCTCACGCAATAATCTAAGTTTAATGAAACGTGAGAACGTGCCAGAAATGACACGTCGCCATACTTAATGTGTGGTCAGTAGGCTCGCGACCGAAAGTAACAGTTTTTCTGAACAACTACGCGATAAATTCTGACGGAATAGGCGAGGCGCTTAAGCGCTCTGCCGCCGCTTTCAATGCTTCAAACACTGAATTAAATAAATCTATTGCCCTAATAAGTGCAACCAACGAAGTAATCCAGAATCCGGAAAAAGTTGGTACGCTCTTTACTGCCATGTCTGCAAGGATTCGAGGAAGTAAAAGTGAGCTCGAAGAATTAGGCGAAGATATAGAGAATGTAATGTCAACATCAAAACTGCAAGGTCTTGTAAAAGGCATGACAGGTTTTGATATTTTGGAATCCGACGGCAAGACTTTCAAAGATATTTATGAGATAATTTTAGGTATTGGTGAAAAGTGGTCAGAGCTTTCTGATGTGAATCAGGCTAGTTTGCTTGAATCCCTGTCAGGGAAGCGCAACAGTAACGCTTTGGCTGGATTGCTCGGCAATCTTGACACTCTAAAGAAAGCATACGAAACGGCAGAGAACAGCGCAGGTTCGGCACAGCGCGAACAAGCCAAATATACCGAATCGCTCCAATATTCTCTTGACCAGTTAACGGCGCACGGAGAGGAATTTTGGAACACATTCATCAACAAAGATGATGTAAAAGATTTTATTGATTTAATTAACACATTAATTTCAGGTGCTACTAAGTTAGTAGATACCTTTGGCTCAATTCCAACCGTAGCAGGAATTCTTGGTGGATTTGCAGCCGTTAAAAATGTCGGCATAAATATGTTGGTGGCATATTTATCAAATCTTTATTGTTTTGAATTACCGACAATATAGGGTTTCTATCGGATACGATAGTTTGAACTATATAGCTTATGAGATACATAAGCTTAAACGAAAGCGCAATATGCGAGGAAAGCCGTTAACCCCACACTACTCCCCTATTCTATGGAAACTAAATAGGCACAGTAACAATGTGTGAACTCGGTGGGTTCGCAGGGACAGACCTTAAATGGTAAGCCCTCAGAGACTGACAACCGCTGGTCGTAGTTATATGCAACGATGCTACGATAATATACAGTCCGTACTGCGATTTGCCAATCGTCAAAAATGGCAAGGTTTTCTCCTAACCGTAAGTGGAAAGAAACGGAGATAAAACATGAATTTCATGAATAAAAATATTTATTTGCATATAATAATTATAAATTTACTATTGATTTTTTAATAAAATAGTGTATAATATATGTGAAAAGAATTGAAAGGAGTTTTGAATCATGACAAATGTAAATAATATTGATGTTATGTTGGCAAATTTAATACAAGACAATATTGCAAAAATCAAATCAACAACTCCTGTAAATCCGCCGATTAAGAAGGACGATGAGTGGCGAGATGAGACCCATTGGGATAATTTATATAAGGAGGTAACATTATGATTGCAAACAAAGACAATTATTGTAGATTAGATTTTTCTAAAATCAATTTTGCAAAAGATACTATCTCAATGACGGAAGCACTTAAAAATGTTACATCTGTAGATATTCCGTCTAAATTCGAAATTACTAAAGCTGAAAAGGATTACGATAACAAATGTGTAAAATTGGAGATATCTTACTAATTTATGACGCCAAAGACAAGTATTCTATTGGAAAACACCCTTTTATTGTATTGGATGATACCGCTGGAACTGTTAAAGGGTTTTATAGCTATGACTTTGTAGGATTACTTATGTCGTCAGCCAATTCCGAGAAGAAAAAACAAAAGCTTAAAAAGTATGAAGGAAACTTATCAATAATGGCTGATGAAAAAATTATAAATGATGCCAATTATGATAATAGAGATGCTTATGTAAAAGCAGACCAATTTTTCTATTTTGACAAAGACAAAATTGCATATATTAAAATAGGTTCCGTTATTCCTGATATGTTTAATTTAATTATTGAATTTATCAACGAGTTGTCATCGTCCGGCGTTGAATTTCGACAGATTATTGATAACGCAGAACCTAATGTTTAAAATTAACCATACATAACAAAATAAGACACCTTTGATAGGTGTCTTATTTTTATGCTTAAAAATCGCTATTACAATTATTACAATGAAATTGCTTTGTAGTTTTGCCCAAAGCAAATATGCCAAAAAGTCCAACGCTTACAGCTTTTGATAATCCGGAAATTTTTTTGGTATTGGTTGATTTGCAATAAGGGCAGGTTATTTTGGGAGTTGAAGGCTGAAATGATTTGTTTTCGGGATGAGATTTTTGTCTTTCTTCGTCCCACCACTTTTTTGTAACTAAGTGTGTATTATCATCAACATCTTCCGAAACCCAATAAGACATTTTACTTTTGCATACGGGGCACAGAAATAATGTGCGTTTGTCTTCTTCGGGAAAGCTATACGCTTTCATACAGTTGTCACAAAAATAACTATGTTCAATCATTTTATCACCTTTAAATTATTAATTATGATTGATTGTATCACGTTTTCCTAATTTTGTCAATATGCCGTGTCCACAAGGCATTAGTTTTATAGTACGATACTCAAAACAGTTCAAGATTTGACAACTGGAAAAACAAAAATCACATCATCAGGTTTCTTTGGCAGTATGTTTAATGGCGACTTTTTCAAGCCTCAAAGTATTGTTAGCGAAGAAGATATTAAGGCGTTGGAAGCTTATAACGCCCAAGTCAATAGCGGTATTAAAGGAAATGAAGCTTTCGATAGCACAATGAAAAATGCATCGCAAACAGCTCAAGATCTAGCAAAATCTGCAAAGGGTGCTGCTGTAGATATAAATGCTATACCGAAAGCTTCGAAAGCGGCAGCAGTAGGAATGAAAGCTTTATCAGTGGCTGGAAACATGCTCGCGTCTGCACTTATATCACTGGCAATCACTGCGATATTTAAAGGCGTTGATTATCTTATTCACAGAACCGAAAAATTGCAAGAAGCTCTTCAAAAGTCTACTGAAGAATTTAATGCAACTACTGAAGAATTAAAGTCGTTGGAGGACGAACTCAAAAAAACGACCAAAAGACTCGATGAATTACAAAAACTTGCAGACAACGGAACGATATCAATCGCTGAGGAGTCAGAGTTAGAGACTTTAAAGGAAACCAATAAAGAACTTTCAAGAAAAATAGCTCTTAAGCAACAAGAACAGGCACAGGAAGCAAGGGATCTATTAAGAGATTCCAAAAAGAACTCGACCTTGAAGGTTGATAGTGAATACAAAGAGCAGACCACGTCTTCCGGAAATTACACGTACAAAGTAGACGTTCTCCCTTCCGAAGAACTTGAAATGGCTATAGAAGCGTACAATAACGCTGACGAAGCCTTAGACAATCCAGACCGAAATAAAGAATTAGACTGGTTTTACGAAGGTCAGAGAGAAAACGCTTCAAATAGAATAGAAGAAATGTACGCACTTATCTCTCCTGTTATTGGTGCTTACGAAGATTTAATCAACGCAGGCATTGAACTTGAGGGTGAAGACAAAACTCATTATGAGCAATTAAAGAAAACACAGGATGCTTATCTTTTATACATCTATGCTTTAAACGGTACTAGAGAGGCGTTTGAGGGGCTTAATGCTGAACAGCAAAGAAGCATTTTGCTTAACAGACTCACCGAACAGGGGTTGTCTGAAGACATTGCCAAAGCAATTGTCGGCTCTATTTCTGATGAAGATTTAAGTAAATATTGGGATAAGAACTTCTCGTTTGTACCTCCTGAAATGAAAGATGGAGAATCAGCCGAACAATATGGTAAACGATATGCCGAGGCGTGGCTAAAAGGATTGCAAGATGGAATCAAAGACGATAATGAGGCGACGGTTTCATTAGAAGACCTCAACACTGCTTCTGAATCTATTGCTACTCTTTCAAGAGCGTTCAAAGAATTATCAGATGATGGATATATTACAATCCAAACTCTTGAAGATATCAGAAAGGCAACAGGGCTTTCCGAAGAAGCTTGGAAAGAATATCAAAGCAAACTGATTGCTGCCGAAGTTGGCTCAGATGAGTTTAATCAGATATTAAGCGATTTGACCTACAAGATACTTGCTAACAAATTTGCTACTGCTGAACTTAATGAGGTTACAGAGGAAGAAATAGGGGCAATTCTCAGAGAAAACGGAGTTATAGCCGACGCTTCTCTGTTGCTTGGAAGGCTAAGATTAGAAAAGTCTCTGCTGAACAAAGAACAGATTGATACATCATCTGAAGCCGAGGAAATTCTTAATTTAGCTAATTCAGCAAACGCATCAGCAGCATCCATAAAAAAACTTACAAGAGCAGTTGAATATCTTAAGAAAGCCGAGAAAAGTGAGGCGGCCGGAGAGCATAGGATGGCTGACTATTACAGAAGTCAGGCACAAGTGTACTTGGGTATGCCAGTTGAATATGATAAGATTTCGTTTGACCATATTAAATATACCAACTCGTCATCGTCTTCAAAAAGCAACGAAGCTCTTGACAACTATCTCAAAGACGCCGAAAATCGTTATAAAATACATCAGGACGAAATTAAGTACATTCAAGAACTTCAGTACGCCTACAGTAATTTAACAAAGGATGAAAAAGAGCGTCTTGATATTACGGGTAAAATTAACGAGGCTTACAGAGACCGCGCCGATAACCGCATCAAAGATATTGAGCACCAAATTGATTTAGCTAAAGAATTACACGGTGACGATGTTGACGTTACCGGTTATTATGATCAAATTCAACAGGTCGCTCGCGAAGAATCAAATCGACTTCATGATATGGGTTACGGTGATAGTTCCAACGAAATTCAAGACTTGCAAAAAACTTGGTGGGACGCGCAGAATAGTAAACTTGATTTCTACAACAAACAACACGAAAATATTATTCGTGACATCGAACACGCTCGTGATATGGCACTTGAGCAAAATCCATATCTTGATACAACATCGTACTACAAACAAATGCAAGACGAGTATCACAAACAAGCCGAGTATCTTCGTGCGTTAGACCCCGAAAAATACAAGGAAGAAATTCAAAAGCTCCAACAGGCTTGGTGGAGTGCTCAAAAATCTATCGCTGATTGGTCTTATTCTAACTCTGAGCGCTGGATAAGTGAAAGAAACACCTACAATGATTGGGAGTTATACGATGACAACGAAATCGCTGCTTGGGAACGTGTTCTTAAGCGATTCCAAACTGAATTCCCGAATGAATTAGAGAAAATCAAGGGAATAGAGCAGAAAATCTTCGAAGCACGCAAAGCAGCTATGGAGAAATCTATTTCTGATATTGAAGACTACATTGATGCAAGAAATTCTTACAATGATTGGGATGCTTACAGCGACAACGAAGTAAAAGCTGTTCAAAGACAAACAAAAATTATTGAACAAGCATACAGAGACCGTCTTTTGTCTTATGAGGAATATGTTGACAGATTAGAAGAGCAGACTCAAAGAATTTACTCTTTAGGTCAAAGTCAGGTAGACAAACACCTATCTAATATTGACAACTACATTGATGCGAGAAATCACTATAACGATTGGGATACTTTTGGCGATAGTGAAACCAACGCCATCAAACGCCAGCTTGAAATTCTTGATGAAGCTTACAGACTAAATCTTATATCTCTTGAAGATTACACTAAAAAAACAGAAGAGTATACTAAAAGATTATATTCTGCAGCAAAGAACAATATAGTTGAAACGATTTCAGAATTAGTTGAAGATTATGAAGAGATGAAGCAGCTCGAGTCAAGTCAGCTCGAATCTCAAAAGACGCTGTTGCAGTCTTATTATGATGTTGTTAATGCCATAGCGGAAGCTCAGCATGAAATCAATAAAGAGTTAAGAGCTTCTCAGTCAATGTATGAGTATCTCAACGAAGATACTCGTGAATTATTGTTTAATCAAGAAGATTACAATGCTCTAAACGAAGAGTTGTTGAATATTCAGGCAGAGGCTGATGAGCTTCAGAAGCAATACCAAGAAGATATTCTTAACGCGGATGCTGAGATCATTGCTGAAATCACAGAGCAATATCAAATGCAATATGCGACCATAATGAAGAAGTACGAAATTGCTAAGGCAGAACTTGAAGTCGCAAAGAAACGCCAGAAATTAGACAATGTTCTTGCTGAGCGTAATACTCGTATGTTTATCAATGGTCAATGGCAATGGGTTGCAAAAACTCAAGATGTTATTAACGCCCAAAATGAACTTGCGGATGCTGAAATCGAAAGGAAGAAACAAGAAGCATCTTTAGAGCAAACTGAAGCAGTTAACAACTTAACAACACAGATAAACTCTCTCGAAACAGACCTAAACAAAGTAAGAAAATGGTGGTCTGATATGCAAGAGATGTTGAACGGCGAATCCGATGAGGTTGCTAAAGCATTAAAAGAAATTTCGAGTGTTTCTTCTCCTGAACTTAAAAGGATTATTGAGGTAACCGGCGGAAATGTTGGTTCATTCTCTACAATTTTATCTGAAAGCACCGCCACTCTGTCAGATATTGTTAATGGTGACCTTGGTCTTGTTACTGTGTCAACTGGCATAGGAAACATCATAACGGATTTAGAAAATTATTCTATAGCGATACAGGCGTTAATTGACAAACTCAATGGCGCTACTTCTGGCTCCTCCGGTGGCAGATATTTACAGGTTGGCGCTGACGGCAACGCACCGGCTGGTGCAACTATCGGAGATATTATAGTAACAGCAGGTGGCAATTTTAAGATTGTGCCGGCAAACACTCCGGGAGCAACCTACAACCCTGAGTCGGGACATTGGTCTGTAAAAGTAAGTTCGTCCTCATCTGGTGGTGGAGGTGGCTCATCTTCCGGCGGATCATCTTCATCTGGCGGTAGAGTGGTACAAGTTGGTTCCGACGGTAACGCACCGGCTGGAACAGAGGTCGGAGACATTGTTAAGACCTCGGCGGGAAACTATTTAGTTGTACCATACGGTACCGAGGGTTCAACCTATAACCCAGCATCGGGGCTTAGTTCAATAAAAATAGAAGAAGAGAACGCAGATGGTACTCGTTATACATCAGGCGGAACGACCTTGATGGGCGAAGAAGGATTTGAGGCATTCATTAGTAATACTGGTCGCCTTATTCCTATTTCGCAGCCTACCATTGGAAATATTGGTGCTGGTGGCATCGTGTTTAACCGCGAACAAATGGCTAACTTGCGCAATCTTTGGGATTTAAGCAATCTTGGTAAAACATCGCATTTTGTTTCATCTTCAAGTGCAAACAACCAAAGCACAATTATAGACAATAGTATTCACATTGGAGGAATGACTGTTGGCGAACAAGGAAACGAAGATTGGATTAACGGATTAAGAAGATATGTGGCAACACATAAATAAATGCAATTGCGGACTGCCCTCTTTTGTAGGGCAGTCCTATTCTATTAACAAAGAAAGGAAGTGATGTGTGTGTTAAATAAACCGAAGTTTATGAGGCCGAGTACCAACAAAGAAGAGTGTACTATTGATGTAGAAGCCGACGAGATACCATTTTCTTGTATAGTTGACGGCAACGAATCAATAACTGATTGGCAAATTATGATTTATGACATTGTTACCAATGATGTAGTTTTTGACAGTGGTAAAATCACTTTAAAATCTTCCTTTTATCCTGTAGATGAAAAAAATAGAAATGTAGTATTCTCGGTAGACCTTAAAGAATATCTTGGAGACAACACTGCTTTTGTAAATCGATCGGAGGCATACTACTGGACTATTACTCTGTGGGGTGGCTCTGGGTATAGCACCACAAGTTATCAAGAGGTTTTCTACGCAAACAAAACTCCAAACATAGGCTTTTTATATAAGCATCCAACCGATTCGGATTATAGAAGTTTAAGCGACGGTTTCACCTTAACAGGCAGGGAGTGTACATTTAAAGCAACATACGAACAAATTGACGGAGTCCAGCTTAAAAGGTACGGATGGAGAATAACTGACACCGACAACGAACAAGTATTTATTGATACAATCACCAAAAACCAAATATATGGAAGTGTTGATAATATAATTTGTACTTATGACGGATTTTTAAACGGTGGAAACTATTCTGTCGAAGTGTATATTGAGACACAGAACAACACAAAAATCACTCCTCCCCCATTATATTTTACCGTCTCCTATTCTTCTACGTTTTTAAGTAATGAGTTTAAGGTAGAGACTTTAAAAAGTGAGCCAGCGATTATGTTGGACTGGAATGAAGCGATAGTTATAGCTGGCGTTTTAAAAGACGCAAATGACAATATAATTAGTGTTGACGACACAACCTTCAAAACAAACTACCCTGTAGAAGCTCAGAGCTCAATGGAAGTTCCTATCAAACATAAAGTGGTATACGATTACGGAGTAAGTTCAAATTTAGATATAGACGAAAACTCCTACATAGCGCTTAGTACACAGTTGCTGTCTGGAGATGATGCGACATTATTTGTTGCCGAAGGATATGACGATAGCGGTAACGAAGTAAAACGTAACCTTTCATATAGCGATGGCGTATTTAGTTACGATGTTGTTGGACACAACGGAGTTATCATATCCAAAACATATGAGGTTATAAATCGTCCGTCTGATTATGTTTGGTACAATATTTTAATGTCGCCGTTAATAAAACCGGATGGAGGGTATTATACGGTTGAGTTCAGTGTTTACGAAGGCAAGGTTGTCAACTGCATTTATCCGTCAGAAAACTTATACCCGAGTGAAGAACTTTATCCCACTTTTGGTAACTGGGACAACTTAAAGGAGGGATAATGTATGGGATACAATAAAATTATAATAGGCGGCAATCAGATTTGTGACTATTTATATATGACAAATTCGCAGGTTGACCAATCTCAATTTCAATATGTCGATGCAGAGCCAGAAGAATGGAATTCTAACACTCTTATGCTGGCAAAATTTAATGAGGACGATATGTCAGCGGGAAATTCTTCGTTGACAACTAATATTAAAGGATACGAAATCAGAAGAAAATCTGGAGATAATTTGTATACAGAGTATGTTGGAACAGTTAAGGAAAGTTCAGATGAATCGAATCCCCCAAAATATATTATCGACTATATGGTAAAAAACAATACGGAGTACACTTATTATTTATACCCAGCGACAACACATTCTGATAACGGCATTTTATTGTCTCCGTCTATCACGAGCGAAGTAAAAACAGATTGGGAATATTGGAGTTTATTGGTTGTTGACGAGTCCGACGAAGAAAACGTGTTCTACCTCAATAAGATGTTTAAGTTTGAACTAAATTTATCAACAGATCCAATGAGCAATAACGCAGTGGTTTCTGTGTTACAAAACTTTACAAAGTACCCCACCGTTCAATATGGCACCTCAAATTATTGGAGTGGTGGACTAAGTGCCCTGTGTGGTTATGTGTCTTGCGCTGACGGTAGTTACATACAAACTCCGAATATGATTGATGAACTCAAGAAATTAACAAGTGACACAAGACGTAAATTCTTAAAAGATATTGACGGCAATGTATGGGAGGTTAGAATAACCGCGCCAATCAGTATAGCCTCGGAAGATAATTTGCTTCAGTCTGTAAAGACGGCTAAAATTTCTTGGACTGAGGTCGGAGAGGTTTCAGAAATATCGATTATCAATAATCCCGACGCTGCTACGACAAGTTGGGTTCTTACAGAAACAGGAGAAGTTAAGCCCTACATTGATTATGTATGGGATGAAAAATATCGTTGGAATAATTCGTATAAATGGACAGCGAAAGAAGACATGTTGAAGACCGAAGAGTCTAATTTGGGTAGAAAAATATATTATGCAGGAAGGGGTGATGCTAATGATTAAATCTTGGAAAAATGGGGCAAGTGGCGGAGACGTAAAAAATATTATAGATTACAACTTTAATGTTGTTTCGAAATATTTATCTAAGGACGTAAGAACTTTATCTACGCAAGAACGCAAAATGTTATCTTCGGATTATTTAAGTGAAAAATCATTGGTGTTTGATACCGACGAAGAACAGTGGTATAAATACTCTGACGGCTCTTGGGTAAAGACTTTTGTTAATAATGGCGGCGGTGTTGTCGCATACACAAAAGATATATCTAAAAGCGATTGGATAAACAATGGCATAAACATTTTATTCGACCAACACGGAGTTGAAAATCCGGTAGTTCAACTGTTTATGATGAACGGAGACTCTTTTGTTCCTGTTATTGGGGGCGTAAAAAAAATAGACTCCAAACACAACGTAACACTGTCTACTGACTTGCCGTTTAACGGGAAGGTGGTAATAAAATGAGTTTTGACAGGTACTTAAAGGCAATAAAAGAGGATTTTCGCTCAGCAATTAAAGTAGAATGGTTAAACTCAGACGAATCTGTAAATTTTGAATTCACAAACGCTTTATATAACATAGATGTAGATTTAAATGTTAACTACACAAATGGCAGCAGACGAAGTTGTACTATAACTTTAAACAACGATAGAAACGCATTCCCCGTCGATTTTGACAACATCTGGATAGGCCAAAAATTCAAGCTTTGGATGGGCGTATATTTAGATGAAAAGACCCCCTATTATTTTCCACAGGGGGTCTTTTATATTACCAATCCAAGTGACATCTATAATCCGGCTTCAAGAACCGTTACAATAAACGGTGCTGATAAATGGGCGTATTTAGACGGCACTTTGTTCGGAAGATTGTCTGGCACCTATCAAACCTCGATTGATACCGATTTGTATTCTGCTATAAGAGGACTTTTGAAGTTGTCAAGGTTTAAAGATGATTTTAGTGGTACAGACAACAAAGAGGAAATGGTTGACCCTACTTCTCCTCTGTTGTCACCCGTTTTTAAAGATAAAAAATCTGAGTTAGCAACGATAGATAAAGAGACTGGAGAACCGGTGACAACGATAAAGTATGTCTGGGAGTGTCCTTATACGGCCACCATAGAGAGAGGTGGAACACTTGCCGATGTTCTGTTGGAGTATGCGACAATCTTATGTGCCAACATATATTATGACGTTAACGGAAGGCTTGTTTTAGAATCTATGATTGACACCGCTGAAGATATAACCGACACAAACAAAGAAATCCTTTGGCATTATAGTGTTGACGAAAAAACATTTTTAGGTCTTACACAACAGCACGATTTTGAAAAAATTCATAATGACTTTATTGTGTTGGGTAATATTGCAAATGGTTATCAGTTTAAAGGCAGAGTTCAAAATCGAAACATTTTAAGCGACACCTGCGTGCAAAAGATAGGCTTGAGAACAAGAGAGCCATATGAAGATAATCAATATTACTCTGACGAGCAGTGCGTTGAATTGGCTAAATACTATGCTAAAACCGACACTATATTACAAAAGAACGGAGATATTTCGTCAGTTACTTTATATCATTTAGATGTTAATAAGTTGGTGGCAGTATCTACTCCAAACAACAATATGTCAAAAGAGCTGTTTTTAATTACAGGGTTTTCTCTGTCCGCCTCCGGGGGAATGACATTAAATATTTCGAGCATTAACATTCTAAAAGACTTCAGTGTCGTGGAGGCAAAAGTATATGAATAATAAGCAAATAGAAGAATTTGTAGACATATTATACCCTTTCTTTTTGAAAAAAATGAGAAATGACGGGTATTTCAAAAATAATGTAAAAATGAAAAATGCAACTGTTGTTAAATCAGCGAGTGCTGAAGAAGATGTCGAGATAAGGCTTCCTTATGATACGACATCTTTTTTTGTGCGCAATGAAACCGGCAAAACTTTAAATCCCGGTGATTTGGTTTGCATCATGTACTGGATTGACTTAAAGAATGCAGTTGCAATATTTAAAGTTTGATATAAAGGAGATATTTTATGGCTTTTACAAAAAAAACATGGGTTAATGTTCCCGACCCGTCCAATCCACCTTCTATTCCGGAAGGGCAAGACGCACTTGCTCGTTTTGATGCGGAGAATATGAACAGAATTGAAGAAGGAATTGAAGATGCTTATACTTTGGTTGGCGGATTAACAGCGAAAGATATAGGGGGATTTTATAATTTAAGCTATGAGAAAGAATATAAAACTGTGCTTGAAGCAGCGACGATTCCAAATACTTCCGGATATACTTTTTTTGCTCCCGAAAATTCCGAACTATTTGCCGCAGATGATTCGGCATTCGAGGGTCGCGAAGTACAGTATCTCGTATTAATTGATAGTGCTTCCGTAGGTGCAAGACGTACTGTCATTGCGTATAACTTTTCTTACAACCTCGTAAAGATGCGTAGAATCTTTTCAGGAGCATGGCTTAATGCGGATTGGCATTCGATTATAACAGAAGGACAGACTGTTAATAATTCCGATATGGTTGACGGTTTACATTCACATAATTTAGCAACATTGACTTCATATGGAGAAAGTCATGGGACTTCTTTTCCAATGTTTTGTCAACACAACCTTCGCGGTGATAACAGATTTGGTATTTCAGTTGAGGGGTTTGAAGTTGGCGTAGACCATGCAACTACTGCTGATGATTTAGCAGATATGTCATCTCTTGGTTTTGTACGCACCGCTTCTGGCGAGTATGATGGAGGTGGTACAACCAATGCAGTTGTTCTTCCCTCTATGCCTTTCACTCCTCAAATTGTTGTTATTGTACAAAACCATGATCAATCGGGTGAGCAAGCAGTACTTTTCAACCCTTCACGTTATGCCCAAAATAAAACGTTTACTACTCAAACAGGAAGTGGTTCAAATTTAAGTATGTCAACAAAAAATTTTTATGTTAATTGGACTCCCCAAAATGGTTCTGTTTCACTTTCACCAAGTAACAGTGAAATAAGTCATATGAATATGGGCGGACGTAAATATACATGGACTGCATTTGGCAGAAAGGAGTAATTGTTTAAATGAGAATAATCGAAATTGAACAACTTAAAAATGGCGCACACAGAAATCAGGCAAGTGATTGCATTGAAACAACTCCCTTCGGTTGGGCTAGGATACCCGATGATATGGAAATGCCTAACTTCCCTTTTGGTGAAATTGAAGTTGAAGAAATTGACGGCGTAATGACTGTGACTAAATGGATTGCGGGTACAATTCCTGAGCCAGAACCTGAACCTGAAGCTCCTGTTTCTGAAATCGAACAATTAAGAGCAGACGTAGATTACATCGCGGTTATGACGGGGGTGGAATTATAATATGACAGTTTACGAAATGGCAAAGAAATATTACCCAAAATTGTGGGATAAAGACCGCATTGACGCCCTTTATAAGGCGGGTAAGCTAACCGAGGAAGAATATAATTCAATAATAAATAACAACTAAGAAGGAGGCGATAGAATATGTCTTTTATTGCGAAAAATCCTTTGATGATACCAGAAGTTAACTCCGCTCCCCTTGTGCCACCAGGTGGCACAAGGGGGCTTTTTGCATGTAGTGATGGCTGGTATGATATTGATTCCAAAAACAATAGAAAAAAACTTTCAGACGAAATTTATGTTGACGATAAAGTAGAATACGCTACACGTCTTTTAGGAATGGAAATTGAAGAGTTGAGCAAAAGTCAGCCCGACTGGAATGAAACAGACGCTACAAAACATAGTTATATAAAAAATAAGCCTACGATTTTAACAGAAGAAGATGTTGTAGAGCTTATTGAAGAGAATAGTGGCGGTGGTGGCTCCATAAATCAGATACAGTCCGACTGGGAACAATCTGATGAAAGCAAAGTAGATTATATAAAAAATAAACCCGATGTTTCTAATGGATACAAAAAGACTGTTGAGTTTACGGATTTATGTAAAATCGAAGATGCGTCTCCTATAAACCACATATCATATGTTATACCCGAATATGACGACGGCACTACTCATTGTATTATCCCCCGTAATTTTGCTCCTAGCACAACATTAAGAATTGATGGAAGTGTTGAAATTTTAATTCCTTCAATAAAGGACGGAGTGATATATTTTGGTGGATCTTGCAACGACTTACAAGAGGGGCGTTGGGAAATTGTAAATACATCTGGAGACGTATTAATCTCGGGAGATATATCTTTGAGTTTAGGCTATTTTAGACAAGAAGTTGTTCTTCCAAACGAGACATATAAGCTTATAATTTACGCTGACGTTAGTTATATAAGCAGTTTTTATACATCTTTAGATAGCGATGTGAATAACGAGAATGTTCCAGAGGCGCAACCCGTGATATCGTTTAAAAATGTTGGTGAATCAAAATGGGAAGCTCCGATAACATACAGAGATGTATTTTACGTTGCGGGGATACACCCTCTGGACAACCCATGTAACGCAACGTTCACTTACAACGTTGATATCAATGCGGTAGATTTGGCGACAACAGCATATGTTGATGAAAAACTTGGTGATATCGAATCTATATTTGATGAATTACACCTGTATGCGCAAGCCTTGATTTTGGGAGGTGTGAACGAATGAGTATTGCCGAAAAGACATTGCAACTAAAACAGGATTTTGACGAAGTGTATAATGCGGGCAAAGACAAAGAACGTAAAGATTTTTGGGATGCTTATACGGAAGGCGGAAACCGCACTTATTATCGTTATGCCTTTACAGAAGGAGGTTGGAATGATGACACGTTCAACCCTTCCGAAACGATATATCCAAAAGACGATATAAGATATATGTTCCAAAATTCGGCAATTACAAGCATAGACGAAACGCAAGTCGATTTTTCCGAATTGGTAGGTTCATTCAGAACAACATTTTCGGGAATGAGTTTACTCAAAAGTTTAAGATTGAAATTCGGTAACAATATAAGCGGTTTCTTTGCTGATGCATTTACAAATTGCAGTGAACTTGTAAATTTAACAATTATCGGTACTATTGAACACAATAATTTTAACGTTCAATGGAGTAGAAAACTCTCAATGGACAGCATTATAAGTATTTTTATGGCTCTTTCTACAACTACAAGCGGATTATCAATAACACTTCCCAAAAATGCTGTAAATGTTGCATTTGGAATTGATGTGGACGATGAGACAACTTATCCAGATGGGTCGCCATACTATCAATTAAGACATTCAAGGGATAATTGGACTATTAATTATATTTAAGAGGTGTAATATGAAAAAAATGGTAACAATTTTTGCTGACAAGGGTAAAATCTTGACAAATGGCGTTGATTATGGCACTACAATTTCACTTGCCGAAGATGAAACTGATGAGGGTTACTACGAAATAACTCAAGAAGAATACAAACGGATGTTAGCAGAGAAGAATAACGAAGAGATTGACGATGAAATCATAGAGGAATCTTGTTAAATATAAAAATACAGGAATTCAAACAAATTAAAATGGGGATATTAAATCCCCATTTTTTGCTATTTTTTCGCGCATAATTAAGCATAAAAAAAGAGAGGATGAACTCCTCTCTTTTTTCTAAATTTATGGTAAATTTATTTAATTCCCGTGCTTCCAAACCCACTTCTATCAGTAGCATCAAGCTCGTCGGTTTCTTCAAATCTTATTGTGGGCATTTTTTCCACAATTCTAAACTGACAGATTCTGTCATTTTCGTGTATCACTGTATCTCTTTCAGCCTTTGCGGGAAACATCCATATATCGTTAGTCCCCGAATAACTATTATCGATGATGCCACAGTGATTTGTTTGAATTACTCCAAAATTCTTAAACGTAGAACTTCTCGGAACTACATGCGCTTCGTATCCTTCGGGCAATTTCATAGAAACGCCAAGCGAAATAAGCTTAAACTCACCAGATTTGAGATTTACTGTTTCTGCCGCTCTTAAATCGATCCAATCCCCTTCTTTGATTTTTTCAAGCTTATCTATATTGGGATTATGATACTTAATCTTAATTGTCTTTTCCATCATTTATCTCCTTTAATTTTTCGTTAAGTTTCTTTAATGTTATTACCTTGCCATCCAGTTTAAATTTATATCCCGCTTTTGATATCGAGCTTAGTGTGTCTTTGTCGTAGACGCAAGACCAACTTGTCGTGCTCATCATAGGTTTGTTTCTGTCATTTATTACTTCAAACTTCATACACTTACCTTTCAAGTTAGTTTCCCAATAATATAATCGTAGTTATAATGCGGTATCAAACAATCACTACAATCTTTAACTCCGTTATTTAAAATCGTATATTTGCCACCACATTCATTAGAGTGATATAGCGGACAAAAACACATCAAACAAGAAAAGTTTGATGTGTCGTGAGTGGAGTGGCACGGGAACCACTCACACTCTCTGTTTTGAAAAAACTTATAACTCATTAATCACATTTACTCCAACCGCAAGATTTACAGATGTTACAACCACCTTCGAATGTTAACGCTTCTCCGCACTCAGGACATCTAGGAGCATCGTCTTTTGTTTCGTCGTTAATTTCACATCCATTTAATTCTGACTGCATTTCTTTGTACATATCAAGCAACGCATATCCTATGGCTACCGGACAACAAGAACCTTTTGATGTGTCTTTTTTTGTTGCATGTCTTACCGCATAGGACGGACACGCGCCACAACTATTTAACTGCTCTACAATCGTATGTATGCCTACTCCACTTCTAGCGAGAAGAGAAATCATTCTCGAAAGGCCTATCATAAAGTTGTTGCATCCGCCAGTTGAGCCTTTGCTAAAATATGTTTCGAGTAATTCGCCTGTCTTGGGGTCAAAAAAAGCAGAGCAATGTAAACTACCACATCCTGTTGTAAGTTTACGTTTTTTCCCAACAACGTCATCTTTGGCGTCAATCACATAACCTCTCGGCAGTTCTACAATATTGTCGCTGTCTTTTTTTGTAGCATCTGTTGTAAGTATTCCGCTACGTTTGCACCCATCTCTGTAGATTGTTATACCTTTAAGACCTTGTTCCCAAGCGTATAAATATATTTTTTTAACTTCTTCTACGCTTGTTTCGTGTGGCAGATTGACCGTAGAACTAATGGAAGCGTCTATATGCTTTTGCCATATTGACTGCATGTCTACTCTATTTTTATAGTGTAAATTCTGTGAAGTTATAAAGAATTCTGGTAAGTTTTTATCATCTTCTATATTGTTTTGTTTCATATAGTCTTTAACAATCGGAGTATATACCTTGTATTCAACGGTTTCGTTATGCAAAGACTCTGTGCGTCTCGTGTAATAATTAGCGAATATCGGTTCAATACCACCACTTATTTGAAGCATAGTAGAAATAGATCCTGTAGGCGCTATGGTTAACAACTGAGAATTTCTTAATCCATATTCCAATACTAAATCTCTAGTTTTTTCGTCAGTATTTTTTATGAAGAACTTTGTTTTAATTATATCGCTTATTCTGCACTTTGGAAAACTACCATATTCTTTTGCGAGTTTTGCAGAGGTTTTAATTGCTGTGTTTGCCATCGTATAGGCAATCTTATCGCAAAGCTCTATTGCCTCTTCCGAGCCATAAGTGATTCCAAGATTGATGAGCATGTCAGCTATACCCATTACTCCAAGACCAATTTGACGCCAGTCTCTAACGCTATCTCTCTGTTCTTTAAGCGGGTGTAATGGCAATCCTTCATCTAACACTTCGTTCAAAGCTCTAACAGATACTTTTACAGTATTTTTAAATTCTATAAAATCAAAAGTTTTGGTCTTTTTATCTACGAAAGCATTAAGATTAATACTTCCGAGAAGGCACGACCCGCCTGCCGGCAACATAATATTCCATAGATTTTGCAAGTATCTATGCGTTCTCTTATGAACTGCTATACATCTCTGTATAGATTAGACTATATCTTCAACATATTTTTCAATATGTGACTGGCACTTCCACCACCATTTGCTTGTGGTGTACTCCCTTTCGGGATAGTCGTTGAGGTTAATTTATTCAACTTGGTCAGAGTTGATTTAAGTTACTTGTTCTAATTTAATCCATCCTTCGTGTCTTCCACCATTAGATGCGTCCATTATTTTATAAGTTCCATCTGGCAATAACCATTTATACTTTGGTTTAGGTTTTCTAAGAGCAGCTTTGTGCGATTCTGATTTTGGCACTCCTTTTAAGCTTTTGCTAACCTTTTCGTTCCATTGTTTTGTATGAACAACATTTTTGAGACCCTCGGAAATTTTACGGTTCATCTCATCGCTATTACGATATCCAGTTCTGCTTTTATTTCCAACACCATATTTATTACCTAAGCTTCTTTGTCGTAATTTAATCTTATTTTCTTGTGTCATAGGCTTCCCTATCTTACCAGTCAAACTTTCAGATATATGTTTACGCCATTCCTCGCTTTTGTTCGATACTGAATTTAATAATCTTTCTCTAACGTCTGGGCGACGCATTGCAATTTTTGTTTGTGCAGATATTTTATTTCTCCATTCTTCTTTTTCTTTCATGGAGTATCCACAAATCAGACAACCGCCTTCTCCACCGTCTGCAATGTTATAACCATTTGGGCGAATTGTATTATATTTTTTTATATAAAACCTTTCTAATTCGCATAATTCATTTTTATCATCACAAGTGTGAAGGATAGTTTTTTCATAATATTTATATATCTTATTCTGTTCATAAACCCACTTATGGTCTGTTCTTCTTTGCGAATTTAAGTTAATATTATCAAATCTTTTTCGATAAGAATCCCATAATAGCATTCCACTTCCCATATAGTATTCTGTATCGTTTTGGTTTTTCCCTATGTAACTCAATCCTGTGATTAAATTAGTAATTTTGTATATTTGCATTTTTTGTTTCCTTATTAGTAAAATTAACCTGCTGATTAACTCTATTTGATAATTTTTTAGGGTGAGTGACCAAACTCACATTAACATCCTATTATCAACCTTGCAAGTTGTCCCAGCATTTCACCAGTTTTATAGAGCCCCTACCGTCTTTATCGAGGCTCTTCGGCGCACGGATTAACGCCGGCATACTCGAAATCTTTTGTTTCACTCAAGAGATTATAATTAGCGATTTTATCCCAATAAAGCAATCCGGGCTCTGCCATATCCCAATTCATTTTGCACAGCTTTTCAAACAACTCGTTAGCTTTAACTGTTTTAATAATCTCTTCGCCAGTTTCAATTCGAGTGAATATCAATGTGTAATCTTCGTTGTTTTTTACAGCATTCATAAATTCGTCTGTCACTCTTATTGATATATTGGCTTTTGTCACTCTATCTAAATCGGATTTAATTTCAATAAAATCTTCTATATCGGGGTGAGAACAATCGATAGAAAGCATCAAGGCGCCCCTACGGCCTTCCTGCCCGATCAAACCTGTTATCATGGAGTACAAGTCCATAAATGAAACTGCACCACTTGTTGTTTTTGCGGCATTGTTGATTTTAGCACCTTTGGGTGAAAGATTTGAGATGTCGATGCCGACGCCTCCCCCGTAACTAAACGTTCTTGCGAGTTTACCGGCACATTCAAATATGCTCTCGATGTTATCTTCGGGCGGAGTAATAACGTAACAATTTGAGTACGTTATTTTTTTACCATTTTTATACAAACCTCTATTTGATAGTATTCTGCCACCAAATAAAAACTTCTTATCTCTTATTTGTTCTTTGAGATTGTTGTCGCCACCAGATACTCTGTCAAGCCAATCATCAAAAGTTTCGTTGTTGTACTGATATTTGTTTTTCCATATATCAATACCTAAAGTGTTTTCTTCGCCAAGCCATTGTTCAATTGTCATTTTGTAATCCTCCTGTTTTCTTATCGTTAAAAGAATAGCGAGAAGCAAAAAGCTCTCGCATATCCTCTCATTATAATATTCTCTACTATCTCAGATAAAAATCCTCAATATAATCAAGCATTTCGTCAATGTCATTAAATATGCGTTCCGGCATACATTTCATCCAAGGATGTAATTCTCCGCTTTCGTTTAAAGCAATAATCGGAATACCTCTATCGTAAGCGATAGCAACTTCGCTGGTCGTTCCCAATGATTTCTTGTCGTTGTAATTAACAATAACCAAGTCTGACTTTCTCAGATTGTGCAAATCGAAACGCATAACCTCTGTTTCTGATGAATATTGTGGCGCATCTGATTTAAACGAAAAATACACGTTGGGGTTAAAACACTTGACATTATAATCACATTCGAAATTTTCTAATGCTTGTCTACAGTATTCTCTCCACTTATTGCCCTCATCAAAATTGTCGTTGCCGAATTTCATCATTCCACCCGATAAATAAATTGTAAAATCTCTCATATTTTGCCCTCTAAATAGCTACATCTAAACCTCGCTGGTTTTACATCAAATCTGTTGCTTTTGATAATTTCTTCACAAAACAAATACGTCATTTGATTTAGTTGCTCTAACGTGCCATCGTTTTCAATTATATAATCATAGTTATAGTTTTTTACATTGGCATCCGCGTGATTGCTATCAATTTTTTTAACGTTGGGATTGTCAATCAGAATCGTTTCAGCCCCGAATGTTTCTACGGCACGGGCAATTTCTTCGGGCTCTCTTATGTCTATAAGTAAAACTTCAGCTTCGATTAGATTATTTTTAAAGTCGGCCACGATTGATTCAATATCTTTAAAGGGGATATCGTCATACTTTGTGAGCATATCTTTGGTATCGCTGTAAAGTTTTCTTTTCTTTTCGTCTTTACTATTACGGTCAATGCCTATGGTTTCATACATTTCTTTTACGAGGTCAATTGACGAATACTTGAATACAGAAATATACTTGCTTAAAAATTCAGCGAAGGTATCTTTTCCGTTGCCCGCGCTGCCGTTAGTAATAAACACTTTCTTCAATCATTTTCCTCCTTTTGTGCTATAAAAATATTCATTATACAAATCATATCTTTCTTGAATGTTGTTCCAAGGGATATGCTTATTGTTTACCCTTGTCCATTCTATAAACTTACCAATATAACCACAGCAATGAAACTCAGGACATCCCGCCCTATATATGCAGTTAGGAACAAGCACATCAGATTCAAACGGATGAGTTTCATGTAATTTCTTTTTAAAATCTTCCGCAAGCTCTCTTGCCTCATCTGTGGCAACGTAGCACAACCTCTTGCGCCAAGCATCTATTAGATTTTGCATATTGGCATATCCATCAAAGTTTACCAAGGCATTTTGCGGTTTTTCTCCTCTTGGGGTATCATCAACTAATCTATCATCTCGTTGACTACTGATAAATTTTTCAAACTTATGTCTAGACCACTCTGTGCTCAGCCAGTAGTATATTGACCTCCAAGACCAATCAAATTCTAAAAGACGTATTGGAGAATGTTCTGAGATAAGTAATTTTTTCTTAAAGTTGTCGCTTGCTTCATTCTCGGTAAAATCTTTATTGTCGGTAGTGCGACAGTGGTTTTTTACTCTCTTCCAATCGTCGGATATCCAGTTAAACTTTGTTTTAAACAATTGTCTCCTCCTTTGTTTTTGACATACTATTTTCAAATTTAATTTTAATACTAATTGTTTACAACCCTTCTTCCCGCTCTATCAATATATAATCAATTTCTTCTTTGGGTTTAGTTGTATCAAAACTCTGCGTGATATATTCGCATTTATGACAAACCATTCTGCCCTCTGGGATTATATCGTCACACACAACACATCTGTCTTCATTCATATTACACCTCCAACCAATCATCATCTTCATAGTCCCACTCCATAGATTTAATCCCGTGATATTCCAAAGCACAATCATTAGAGCAGAATTTGTTACCTTCATTATCAGTATAATATTCATAGTCTTCTCTTAGCCTCTTGCCACAGTGGTCGCAAGAACCTCTAATTTTAGGATCTGGACTGTTAGGGCAACGATTCAAACATGGGTTTCTATGACAAATCTCACACATCACAACATCCTCGCTCGTCTATGAGTCTTTGCAAATATTCTATTTTGTTTGCCGCCACCAACAACAATTCCCCATCTTTGTTTGACTTCGATTTTTGTCTCAGTTCTTTTATAATTTGTCGACTGGTTTTTATAGCAACGGGATTTTCTCTCCTTAAATCCGCTCCGCAATCTGGGCAAAATTTAGTCAGTATGCCATCGTAAGGCTCGTACCTACACTTGGGGCAATATGGATAATATCCATTACAGTCTATTTCCCAAAGGGTATTTTGAATGTCTATGGTCATTGCTTCATTCCTTTCATAAAAGACTTGTTTTATTGCCATAATTTCTGAATGCCATCCATAAGACTATTGGTTAATACGGCAGATGCCTCTTTCATATTAATAATTTTCGCATTGTATCTTACTCCATCTTTAATAGCAAATAACTCCATATAGATACCATCATTAATAGGAACATTTCTCTTATCTTTATATTCAGTACATTCTGCATCTGTAAAGTTACTAATGACAAATGGTTCTTTTACGCCTGTACATACATATTCTTCTGGCTTAGACTTAAAGTAACCCTTTTTAGCACAATCACAATCTCTACACCTCATATAAGTTAATTCTCCTTTCTCGTGTCTCCTTAAAAGCGTGGTTCTATTTCCACTTCGATTTTTGTTCGATTATGTTTAGACATTCTCTCAAGAACTTCTTTAAAGTTCTTTCATTATCGTCTTCGCAGTATATACTTGTATAAACAACAGGTTTACTCCAAAGTGCCTTCCACGCTCTTTTAAGTCTGCCGAAAATTCCTTGATAATTTCCACCGCAATACGAATCTTCTATAGTAAACTCATACCACTTGTCTCCGTCTGGATAAGAAAACTTCTTGAAAACAAGATTTTCGTCATAATCTCCACAACGCAAATTAGCTTCTTTATAATCCACATCCATAGTGTTTTGTCCTCCTTGCAAGATAAAAGTTGATTATTAATGTGGCATACAGACCTGCTTTACACTTATCTGTGCCCGTTTTCGTTGTTTGCATAACTATCTATAATAGCATTGTGCTTATCAATGTCTTGGTACGTTCCATTAATAATCGTTTGGGATAGGTCGGACTCGAACCGACGACACAATTTCCTCTTGCCAACTGAGTTACTATCCCATGGAGACAGGTAGGTCTGCCAACCACACATCTGACATTTAATCACAGCAACAATGGAGACGGCGTTGTCACCGCCTTAATCCACCGTCCACTGCCTTGCGGTAGTGTCGCATTTTGTTATCATATCTACCAGTGGTAGGATAGATCAGAGTCGAACTGATAACCAAGGGCATTCAACAGCAATATCCCTTCACGCTGTAAAGCTCTGCCGATTGAGCTACTATCCCGTGTTAAATTCAGCCATAGGACTTTCACCTATGGGAGATGTTATACATCTACTTCATAATCATACCGACTTCTACCTGTTAATCTGTTGGTTGCAATAGGTCGTAATCATATGGCTTTATACTCACTACTGAATTGTATCTATAATATTATTCTCCGTACAATGCAAACAAAAATATCAAAAACCAAAACAATTCATTTAATGGATATGTAGTGTCAAACATCGCCATAAAGGGCATATTACATACATCTAAAATCCAAAAAATTATTATTGATGTTCTTATTAAATATCTCAATTATAATCACCTTGTAAAAACTCATCTTCCAAAACTACCACATTACATTCACCTGTATGAGCAGTGCAACGATCAATACCAATAATCCCTTCAGCAAAACAAGGTTCCCAAACAGCATCTTCTCCAAATTCACTTTTACAGCGACCAAGCATTTTATGACCTGTACTACAATGCCAATGACCAAATACTATTGTCTTACCTGTTTGATTAAGGTCTAAAAAATGCATATCAAACAGATTACCCCACATCGCATCTTCCCAACGGCTATCAGTCGCATTTGTCCAGTTTTCATCATATTTGCAATAACCACCATCTTGAGAAATGATAGGAATCCAACTATGCACAAAGATATAATTTTGAGTTTCAAAATAATTCACTAATAACTCCCTATATCTTGCTAACCTATCCCAAGTTCTACAACAACACTCAGCAAAGTCTCTTCCATAACCTGCACCGCCAAGGTCTTGAATTGTTCTACGAGTACCATTAGATGAATCGTAAGAATAAGGAAATTCTCGCATACAACATTCTTCAAGCAAAGTATCGTGATTGCCTTTTACAAGTATTTTTCTTTCGAGAGACATAAGAAAATGTAACACTTCCTCACTCTCACCACCACGGTCATAACAATCACCGCAAACTATTAACCAATGTTCTTTGTTGTTTGGGTCAAATCCAGCCTCATCAAGTGCTTTCTTTAATGGTGTATAAAAACTATGTATATCCGAGGTTACAAAAAACTTTGGCACCTTACGCTCTCCTTTCTCCTTAAAACTCAAATTTCATCGTGATTTTTAGGCTCTGAAACGCCCTATTTAAGCCATTCTTGACTTTGTTATTTTGCCTCTATCTTATTATTCTCCATAATTTTTCGATAAAAGATAATTTATCTTATGTATTTTGCACACCAGAAACCTCATGTACGCTCACATAATACTTTTTAGGCTTATAATCTGCGTATGTAACTTTTCTTTTTTGAAAATATATCTTAATATTGCTACCATCGTCTATGGTGAGCCAGATATACTTGACATTCTTTTTATATTTTTCATCATTGACTCTGTATTCCTGACCTTTTTGAATAACGAAATTTGAAGATATTTGATCTTCTGAAAACTCTATAAAAGCCCCATAATCACCTACAACAATTCTGTCATAACCATTACATATTTGTGTTCCTTTTAATGTGTATAGTGGCTTTGTCGCTCCCGAAATAGATAGAAACTTCGGAATGTTTTCGCAAAAGAAGTTACGGTACTTTTCCGATAAATCTTTTGTTAGGGGTCTGTACCCGTACTTGTTAGCAAGTGTGGCTTCAATTTTTAACGTATTCATTACTTCTTTTCACCTCTTTCTCGGTAAAAGAGAAATTCTATTTGATTTTTAAGCAGTATTTCGCTGCTTGAATTATTTCATCATCAGTCGAATCTTTCTTGAACTGTATATGACACACAGGTATTTCTTTGAGTGAAATAATGAGATGACCATTTGATTGTACTAATACGACATATTCTGTGTCTGGAATTTCAATTTTTCTTGTCATTTCTCGCACTCCCACTCCTCACATGGTATTCCATTTTTATTTAACCAATCTGCTACCAAATGTCTGTGGCAAAAATCACTTGGTTTCTCATAACAAATAAGTGCTATTGCGTAAGGAAAGTTCAACTCTTGGTGCTGTTTTCTAATGTCGTCTTCAGGTAATGCATTCACAAACTCTTCAGACAAATCACATAAATCGTCATAAACATGAGAACAATCAAGTTTATCCAACACCTGATTGTTAAAACATTTAATATAATAATCATTATCGTGATTTTTCTTCCACTCCATAAAGAAATCATATTTCGGAGCAAGTTTTTTATATTGCAATCCTTTATACCAGTCCGGTGCTTTACCACATATCGAAATTGGTATTATGTTTTCAGGCAAAGATTTTAACTTTGCAAAATAACTTGTGTATATCATTTCTTTCTACTCCCAAGTCTATATTTTTTATCGCACTGCTCACACTTTGCTATAAATGAGCCACTACGAGTTTGTTTCAATTTTCCACCGCAATCACATTTGACTGCTTGTACACGCTTTGCCATAAACTCATTGATTTGAGGAGAGTGGTTTTGTCTTGGTTTATTCTTTATGAGACCGAGTGCTCGGCATACTGATTTATATTCTCTTTCAATCCATTTGCCATCCGGCTCTAAATGCAACCCGTCGCCCATCATATCTCCGAGTCTAATTAGTTGGCTATAAAGAAAATCATCGTTATGTTCCATTATTCTTTGCTCCAATCTAAAGCTTGTCCACATTCCTCGCAAAACTTTGTATGTTTAGCATACTCCCATCCTACAAAGTGATTGCACGACGGACATCTGTTTTCCGCACCATACATGTATGGTATTTTCTTAGTTTTCTGTACGTCTCGCTTTCTCATAGCATCCAATGCAGTCTTAACATACTCACACTGTTTGCCATTATGTTGTGTTGTGTATCTCTTTTGAAGGCTCTCAAAGTGTTTAATTGATTCTTTTAGCACTAAAACTCCACCCCAACCATCTTTAGCAAACATCTATCATCAAGATGATAAGGAATAAACATTTTACTAATGATACAATTAACTATATCTTTATCAATTCTTGCATCATAAATAATATCATTAAGCCTACGTGCCCTTTGTCCCTCGCATATCTTCCTACTGATAATATAACTGCCATTTTTAAAGTAAATCTCTATACCGTTTTTTGAAATCACAACAGGGCGAACATCCTTAAGATAATCTTCATATTCTGTAATTATCATTCTAAGCATATCGGAGATTGTTTCTAAATTAGAAGTGTTAGAAGTGTATATCCCAGATTTGTAGTGTTCGTTAATGATACAATTTGCAATCTGCTTACGTATCGTTGTATACAAATATTCTCTATTAGCGATTCTAATAAATTTTTCTTTTTCAACATTGTTCATCATTATTTCACCTCAATTTTCACCATGAAATGTGTATTCTATCAAGTATAAAAATTTACTCGTTTACCATAAATCATGCTATTTTACACGGCATTTATAATGGTAGGCGTTAGATCCACCCCTATCCCATATCTCATACAAGAGTCTGGGAATACTTTTTTCATAATTTGTAAGCTTCCGTTTACGTCAGCGTTGATTAGTGTCCCGCTTGACTGAAACAATCCTCTCTGAATACGTCTTTCGTTATTGTAATTCTCTTTTGTTGGCAATTCGCCGTCTAAATAACTCGTACCAGAAGTATACGATTCTTCTGTTTCAATATACTTGATACCAACGTTTTCACACTTGTATTTCAGTTGCTTAATCAACATTTCATATGGAATATCGATGAAGTTTTGCATATGTTTTTTATCCTGTTTCCAAGTATCGTTTTTGCCAACAATCAAAGTGTCAATTTTATTTTCAACACACCACTTAACAAGTATTGCAGATGCATTATGCAAATAATTCTTTATTCTTTGATATCTTTTTGTTGTTAAAGATTCAAGATTCTTACTCCAATGCTGCCCGTTCCTTTTTATTAAATCTGATTGCATTTTAGCCCTTTGTTTATTGTAATATTGGTTTATAGACTTCAAAGGCTTCCCATTTATAATAAATGGTTTTACTCCAATATTATTTGTAATTGTCATAAGATTGTCTACGCCCATATCAATAGAAGCCATTCGTTCTGATGAGATAACGTTTTCACAAACCTCAATTTCATACACGACTTCCATTACATAATGGTTATTGTGTGGTACAAATCTTACTTGAATTAGCCTGCCAAGACACCTTGACTTCCAATGATAGTCCTGTAAAATTCTCAGTCTGAAATAGACTTCTCCACTTTCTGTATCGTATAGACAAGAATTATTCGGTATCATCCAATTAAATCTACCATCTTTAGGAAGATACTTTGGTAATTTTGGCATTCCTAAATACTTATTCGGATATTCTTTCCAGTCTTTGATTGCTGAAAAATATGACTTCCAATTCTTATCGAGTAATCTTAAAGTGCAGTTTGCGGGCTGGCTCATACAGAGTTTATAATTTTCATGTGTTTTAAATTCTTTGTTCATCTCGCTGTAGCTTACATAATTATTATTCTCTATAAATTCTTGACGAAGAACATAATTTGCTTCATTATATAAGTTCTTTGAATGAAAACACATCTCATCAATTACCTTAAATTTTGGATGATTCTTTTTGATAACGATTTGTT
>JAZRQP010000063.1:0-1899 GCA_045649885.1 Faecalimonas sp. | reverse complement strand
TGACAAACATCTCTGGGTATCGGCAAATCACGGCATAAACCTGATTTGATGTTACAGCTTGTCCGTCTTTACGGATATGCAGTCGCTTGCTGTTTATCATCTCGGCAATCTGCTCCGTCCGCATCCCACGGTTCTGACTTGCAAGGCAATACAATATGGCTTCTTCTATTTTCATCACTTCTCAAATAAAGATTCTGCTACAACAACATTTTGAAATATATCAGAATGAGAGTTACGGACAAGCCCTCGCGTTGTTATCAAAGTAAGATGTACAGCCTTTGTCGTACCTGTTTCTTCAATAAAACGTTCTCTTCTACTAAGTATCTTTGTTTCTTCCTCTTCATTAAGCATATATTCACTAGACGATGTATATTTAATCTCACAGATATTTATTGTCTGGTCTCCACGCTCAAGTAATAAATCAATTTGTGCACCGGGACGATTATCTGTTTTTCGAACAAACCACGAATACTCATTGGAGACAACTCCACCTATGCTCAATGCATGCTTAATTTGGGGTATATGGGCAAAACATACTCGTTCAAAAGCTAGTCCACACCAATTATTGTATAGGCTAGTTCCTGCACTCTTTGACCAAAAGTTAGGGTCGTGTCTCTTATTTTCAAGAATGAATTTAAAGTAGAATAATGTATAAAAATCTACCAATTGAAACATCGCACCTTTTGACAATTTGCCTATTTGATTGTATTTACGGATAAAGCCACAATGTTCCAAGTCTTTCAGAATTGTGGTTAGCATTCCTCCTTGTGTCAAATTTGCTTCTGTTGATATTTCATCCCTGGTCATTCCAATCCTTTTCTTACCCAAAGCATTGATTACGCTTAAATAGGATTCCGGCTTTTTGAACAACGAACGATATAAGGCATCAAATTCATCCTTTAACTCGCCATCCTCGGAGAAAAAGATACCGTCTATATTCTGTGGAAGACTTAAATCTTTTCTGAGCAAAGACCAATAGAATGGAATTCCTCCCATAACCATGTAACATTCCAACAATTGACGGTGTTGCATCCCCAACTTTCGGATTTTAGCATATAACTCACATTCATGAAGTGTAAATTGTTTGAGATTAATCTTTTTATTAAGTCTATTATGAAGTCCACCATGATTGTGTATAATTTTATCTACAATCCATGAGGTAGCGGAACCACATACAATCAATAACACGTCCTTGCGCGCAGATGCATAGGCATTCCAGAAATGTTCTAATGCAGGGATAAAATTACTCGCTTGAGTATCCATCCATGGCAATTCATCAATAAAAACCACCTTCTTCTTTGCACGCGACTTACGAATTAAATCATCCAAAAAAGAGAATGCTTCAAACCAATCCTTAGGAGTCGTTTTCCCTTTTAAGCCATGTTTTTGAAGAGACTTTCCCCATTCTTCCAATTGTGAGCTTCGCGGTGCGTTTGCAATTCCTGAATGTTGAAATGTAAATTTGTAATTGAACGCCTCTCGCACAAGAAAAGTTTTTCCCACACGACGCCTTCCATACACAACTACAAATTGTGAATATTCGTCGTTATATGCTTCATGAAGCATTTTTAACTCATTTTCTCTTCCTATAATCATATATATCACTTTTAGCCGTATGCAAATCTACATAAAATTTCTCAAAACTCAGCGAAAAGTGTATTTAAAAATAAGATTTCGCAGAGTATTATTTTTTACAATTCACATTATAATACTATCAATCAATATCATACAAAAAATCAAGCATACCGCATCCCACGATTCTGACTTGCAAGGCAATACAATATGGCTTCTTCTATTTTCATATAACTTTCACAGACTTATATATAACCTTCTTGATCATAAGCCTTTCGTTCTCTATTGATAATGTCTATTAATTGCTGCAACTCACAAATATCCGAC
>JAZRQP010000062.1:0-1554 GCA_045649885.1 Faecalimonas sp. | reverse complement strand
CAACAGACTTTGTCCAAATGATTTATATATTTAGGCTGCAAAAATAAGAAAATACGCTATTGGAAAGTGATGTTTGAGATATTTTTATTGAGTGATTAAGAATTTAAAATTCTTGTTTAATCTAAAATTATATTTTATTTTTGTATCCAAAACTTCTTATTTATGCGTATAAAAAAAATATATACTAAAGACTGGGTGGAACACCATCCATATAAGACATCTGATGCTGTCGATTCATATTTCGCCGATTTAGCAGAAAAAGTTTATAACACTATTACTACTTCAATAATTTCTGATGCTTTTATAGATTCCGCCACAACAAAAGATGTGGCAATCAGACTGACCATGTGGTTTGAAGACCTTGTCTCTGAAACTGGAATATGGAAAGCTGTTACCACTGAATTCAAACAGCGTTACAACTACACCCTTCCATTTTACGAGCTTAATGAATATTATGAAGAAGGTATGGTCAACATTGAAGACATTCGCTTTTTGATATGGAACGAAATGCAATCATTACAAAACCAGATGTTCATCAATCCTGAAAACATTGGCATAAATATACTTTCTTACAATATATTCAAATTATTTGAAGACGAATGGGAATATGCACCTGTAAACGAACGTCTGCACGCATTCATTCACAATGAATCCATAACTGATTCTTACTGGGAGGCTCGTAAATTAATCGAATGGTTCCATCGATACGCTTTCGTCAACACCAAATCCCAAACCGACTTACTCGAATCCTTTGAGGAGCAATCGAATAATGACATCAATCCTATGCAGCTAATGTATTTCATAGAGATGGAGAAGATTTTCAATAGTAAGAATAATCTTCTTTCACTTACAGCCTCCCAATGGATTGCAAGAATCAGAGATAAAAAAGAATTCGACCTTTGGGATAACATAAGATGGAAATCACCATTGCCACATGCTGTCATAAGTGACGACAACATAACAATACAAGTGAAAGATTTGGTTACAGAAGAGATATATCATATAGAAAAAGACTCGTTTGACGATTCCTTAAAAAAACACAGATTCGGACAAGAAGAGACTTTACTATGCTCTACTGTGTCGTACAAGGACAAGTTTTTTCAATGCGGAATGATGACAATTTCCAGCAACAACCGCCTGAGAGAATTAGCTGAAGAATACAAATATAAGTATGAGTTCGTCAACGAGCAATCAACAATTTATCCAATATTTACAAAAGCATTTAATGGCAGAGACATGATTTTTGTCGGCTCTAAAGAGGATTTCACCAAGGCTTTCAAGAAAATTGGTTTCAATGAGTTCGACCCAATGCCTTTCGACAAATGCTGTGCAATCATCTGTTCTCCAATCAATGGTATAGGATGTTGTTTTGATGAAAGTGTCTGTATCTGTGACAAGGATAATCCTTATTATGACAAAGAATATGCTAGCAACAATGCGCACATATTTTACTTTAACAATGGCACTGTCGAATATAGAACCATGTGTAATCTACACGACAACAATCTTTTACCAGATGCCCAAATCAACAACATTGAAGGTGACGAAAAGAAA
>JAZRQP010000061.1:0-17314 GCA_045649885.1 Faecalimonas sp. | reverse complement strand
AATATCTCCTTTACGAGCACCTACAAAGATGCTCTTATTGTCATGCAGTTTTCAATGTTCAAATATATCTGAAATGCATTTCTGCAATTCATTCAAAAAATTCATTTTCAGACTTGACTTTTAATAGTTAGTCTTTGTTTTAATTGTTTTTGCATCATTCTTTATTGGCATAGAATATCCTTCTCGTTTGTTGAATACTATTCACCAATATTATTTTATTTATAGCATAAAATATAAAAAAAGTAAACACTATTCAACAAAACGAGGTGTATTCTATGTTCAAAATCAAAGCCGCTGACGGCACGAACAATCTTACTGGGAATAAGATTGCTCAAATCAGAAAGGCAAAAAAACTCTCGCAGCGGAAATTAGCTGCTAAAATGCAATTGTTGGGATTTGATGTAGACCACTACTTCATTCGTCGAGTCGAAAATGGTGAAAGATTCGTGACCGACATTGATTTAGTTATCTTTTCAAAAGCCCTAGAGGTTCCTATTTCCGAAATACTATCAGCGGAGGACGCAGAGTTATAAAGATTATAACTCTTGCGTTCTTTTCCTATTTTATCCCCTGACTTCCTGAATTTCTTATGCTGCCAGCATAGTTGTAAAAATTTGTCGAACATGATATGCTAATATTAACTATATGCAAAGGATAAAAGAACATGAGAAAAGACACTTCAAAGATTGTTAAGGATTTAGGGCTTTGTCCTGACTTCAATACCTTCTACAACGAAAACAAAGACTACATGGTTTCAAATACACTTTCAGAAATGTTAGAGCAACTGTTAAATAAAAAATCTCTCAAGAAATCGCAAGTCATTAAGAATGCAGAACTTTCTGAAGTTTATGCATATCAAATCTTCTCAGGACTCCGCGTGCCGGAACGCAAGAAATTATTGTGCCTTGCAGTTGGCATGTCCTTGAATCTTGATGAGGTGCAAACTTTGCTTAAATGTGCCGGATACTCTCCACTTTATGTAAAGTTGCCATTCGACAGCATAATACTTTACGGCATCTGTAAGAAACTTTCAGTAGTTGAAATTAATGAACTACTATTTGAATATAATTTAGAAACTTTGGGGTAAAAGAACTAATGAAAAAATGTCCATTTTGTAAGGCAGAAATTGAAGAGAATGCACGTTTTTGCCTTTACTGCATGACCTCTCTTGAAGATAAACAAGAGATTGCAATTCCAAAAGAAAAAAACAAACGGTGGCTTGTAGTACTTGCCGCCGTTTTGGTGTATGTACTTGTAGTTTTTAGTATTTGTTTGGCGTCAAGAAAAGATTCACCTAACAACACCTCTAACGGAGCATCTTCTGAATCCCAAACTTTACTTGAAAATGATTCAAACACATCTACAGATGACACAAACGCTATAGTAGATGATTCTGCACAAGACAATGACTTAATTGCAGGAAGTCAATCTGCGTTATCTGGTGAGAACGGTGCAAATCAAAATAGTCCACAATCTAACCCCCCGGCTAATAACGAGAACGCAAACAATAATCCATCTGCAAACCCAACCACAGGACCAGCAAATTCGGGAAACCCATCCACAGAATCTACCGGTTCGAATATTCCAACTACAGGGAATGGGGGCTCTAATACTACGACTTCCTCCGGGGAACAAGAAAAAGGTGAGAATAGTCCGTCAGATTCAACACCTGAACCTTCTGTTTCTACTGCAACATATGTGTATCGGTATGCAAAATATGGTGATGATTTTTCAGTAAGCACTGATTTAGACGATTGTGTTGTTATAACTGGTGTCAGTACCGCTTCATCAAATGGCGAGTATATTATTCCAGAAACATTAGGCGGCAAAAAAGTCATTGCCATCATGGGACTGGCCTTTTGCAATGCCAACGTCAAAGATACTGTCAAAAAAGTTGTAGTTCCTGCAAGCGTTAAAACAATATGGGGCAATGCATTTGCTAATTGTTATAATCTAACGGATATTTATTTTCGTGGTCAATCAATATATGTAGAAGGAAATGCCTTTGCGGCCAAAACGAATCGTACGGGAACTTTGACAATTCACTGCTCATACAACTGCTCCGACAGAAATTTTAGATATTACAGAAACAGTGCCGTCAATTATGATGCACTATATGAAGAATGGAACGGTTAAAACTATGACAAGAGAACAATACATAACCAAACTTTTTTCAATATATTCATTGGTATCCGTATTAAGTGATAAAAACGAATGCAAAGTGTTACGAATTAGAAACAAATCTTCTCAAAAGGACATAGTTGTACGCAGCTTTCCTAAAGAATTCCCGACATATGAGGAATTGTATTACATTAAATCAGAAAATTTACCACTGATTCTTGATGTTATAAATCTGGATGACGGGCAAATCGTACTGGAGGAATTTATTGATGGCATAACCATATCACAAGTTATGGAAACTGGGTGCTATCGATATTCTGGAGCGAAAAAGGTTTTAAAATCCGTATGTAATGCTTTACACATTTTGCACGAGCGTAACCTTGTTCATCGTGATGTGAAACCGGAAAATGTAATGATAACCAAAACTGGTAGGGTTGTTTTGATTGATTTCAATGCATCTCGCAAAATTTCCACAGCCAGTAAAGATACTGTGGTAATGGGCACTGTGGGCTATGCTTCTCCGGAACAATTAGGTCTTTCCCAGAGTGACGCCAGAACGGACATCTATGCAACCGGTGTTCTATTAAATGTTATGATTACTGGCAAACATCCGAGTGAAAAACTGGCTCACGGAAAAATTGGACGCATTGTACGAAAATGTACAAGTGTAAGTCCGGATGAACGCTATCAAACAGTAGAAAAACTTATAAAGGTATTATAAAATCGGAGTGGATTCCACTCCGATTTCGTTATAATGACTGCATAGATGAATCATTTTTAAACTCGCGAAATTCCGCGAGTTTATTCTGTATCCTCTGTTTCAATTTCATTCAAATTTCTTACAACAATCATCACATAATGTTTTTATCCATGGTATATCTGTTCGTATCGTGCCCTCTTTCCCACACATCTCACATACAAATTTACTGTGATTCTCATATTTGCGAACTATTTGTTCAATATCTTTCCTAATTTCATTGCTAGATGTATCTATATCTTTATGATAATAATAAAAGCGCAATGTGCCGAATTTTTCTTTTACTTGTCCAACCTCAATGTCTACCTCTTCATTGTCTTTTTCATATCTATCGGTAATCTCTTGACATAAATCATACAATAATTGATACCAGCCATCTGCACACTCGCAGCATCTATTCATAAATGGAAACGCAGTTCTTAGTTTCTGTTCTAATGTTGTTTTCAACTCAATTCACCTTCCTCCACCGTTGCCTCTATCAATTCAGTAACAATTGTATTTAATTGTGTGGCATTCTTGGAGGTAATAACAGTTTCTCCCAGTTCCTCTTCCAATTCTCTCCTTGCATTCCCTGCAATACTCCCACCCCGTTTTGCCACTTTTCTACTCTCTGTAAATGTTTCAGGTTTCGTTCTTGCAGAAATATCCTTTGTGGCAGTTTCAGCAAGCATATTCAATATAATTTCTGTCGTGCTCATATTATCTCGGAGATTTTCTTTTTTCAGTCCTTTCAAATCTTTGTATTCTCTGGTTGTCATTCCGGACCACGCACGACTGATCTCATCAGTTAATATGGCATATTCATTTCCACTTTTAATTCCTCTTTGTTTCCATTCTGTTGTCAGTTCATTTCTCACACGGATAGATAATAATCTCTGATGAATCCAATCTTCGCTATACCCTTTCTTCATGTATGTATCTAGCGCACGATCTATTGCTAATTCCGGATCGATAGTTTCTTCCATTCTTTCACGTCCAACTTGTGCTAACCACATCTTAAAAGGCTCTGCTTTCTTCGATGGAATAGATTGAATGATACGTAGTAATTGTTCGGTATCCGCAACATCTGTTTTATATCTTTTTCCATCCTTTGGCGATTTCAATTTCAGTTGCTGACAATTTGTCAGCAACTGATTTGCACCTTCTTCTTTTAACCTTTCTTTCAGCTTGGCCCAATAATTAGTTGCTCCTCTTGGTGTCTCTTGCTCCGTCAGCACACCAACAACATCCACCACTGAAAAATACCACTCTTCTTTTTCAGCATCCCATGCTGTTCGAATCTGCTGTTCTTCAAACAATTGAATCTTATCATTCATGTGTCATATCCCCTTTCATTAACTTTTCCATTCGTATCTTATATTCTATCAATCGGAATAGATACTCCGGCATCTGCCTATTGCCCAATTCCCAATCCTGAACTGTACGATATGGAATATTAAAATACTCTGCAAACTCCCTCCGATTCATTCCCGTTCTTTTTCTGATTTCAATTAGTTGTTTTTTCATATCACGCCCTCTTCTCGTATACGCTTTGCGTATATTAATTATATGTCATGCAGCCTTGTAAATCAAGTGTTTTTGGCTAATTTAGACACTATCTGTTTTGTCGCAAATCTAATATAACTTTTGCGACAAAAATTATCCTCTTTTCGAAAGAAAACCGGATGAACATAACGCTCATCCGGCATCATAATATGTAGACTACACCTCGCTTTTTGATCGAAAAAACGATTTAAACAGGATTTTGTACAAATTGAGTTGGACAAAAATCAGCTCAAACCCCAGTGTTTATGCGGGGTTTGTCGATGTTTGTCCTATTATACCATATTCCTCTATGCGGCGTACAATTCCTGTTGCTTTCATATATAAATTTCTCCTTTTAACAAATTTTACTCTGTGAGTATTATCTGTAAAAGGAGAAATAATATACCAAAGTTCATGTCAAAAATAGTGCGCATACTAATAGCATAAGAAAATCAAACATTGGACATACTATTATTTATTTGAATTGCGAGGATATACCATATGAATTTCGTGTTAAATCTAATAGGTATTATAGTAGTTTTGACAATCTGCTGGCTTTTTTCACGGAATCGCCGTGCTGTAAACTGGAAAATGATTGTCAAAGCACTTCTTATAGAATTTATCATTGCTTTTTTTGTAGTCAAAATTCCTTTTGGCAAAAAAATCATCACACTCATTTCAAACGGATTGACACTGCTTATTAACTGTGGTAGCGAAGGTTTGTCCTTTGTCTTTGGAGATCTTTATGACAGTTCCAAACTGAGTGTTTTTATAATTCAAAGTCTGGGAACTATCATTTTCATTTCAGCGTTAGTAGGAGCACTGTATTATCTCGGAGTGATTGGTTTTATTGTGAAATGGGTTGGAAAAGCGATAGGGAAACTTATGGGGACAACAGAGGTTGAAAGTTTTGTCGCTGTTGCAAATATGTTCCTCGGACACACAGACAGTCCAATCTTAGTCAGCAAATACCTAAAGTATTTGACTGAAAGCGAAATATTTGTCATATTAGTATCCGGCATGGGAAGTATATCTGCATCCATTCTCGGTGGTTACCAGGCGCTTGGAATTCCAATGGAATATTTGCTGATTGCAAGTGCAATGGTTCCGATTGGTAGTATACTGATTTCTAAGATTATCTATCCCCAGACAGAACAAATACATTCCATATCAGATGTGAAAATAGAATCAAAAGGAACGAATTCTAATGTGATAGATGCACTTGCAGAGGGCGCATCAACCGGTATGCAGATCGTAATTTCAATCGGTGCAACACTTGTAGGATTTATCGGTGCCGTTGCTGTTATCAACCTTTTTTTAGGACTCTTCAATCTCAATTTGGAACAAATTTTTGGCTATCTGTTTGCTCCTTTTGGATTTCTTCTAGGTTTAGATGGAAAAGAAATTTTGTTAGAAGGAACCTTATTGGGAAATAAACTCATCCTAAATGAATTTATTGCATTTAGTGAACTTTCCACACATCTTGGCGAACTGGACGCAAGATCAGGTATGATTTGTGCTATCTCACTCTGCGGATTTGCAAATCTTTCCAGTATGGGAATGTGCATTGGCAGTATTGGTGTCCTTTGCCCGGAAAAAAGAAGCGTTATTTCACGCCTTGTTTTTCCCGCCATGGTAGGCGGTGTCTTTGTCAGCATATTGAGTGCCTTATTGGTTAGTATTGTTTTCCTTTTTTAGCAGGCAACACTTTTGTATGAAAGTATTGTCTGCTATTGTTCTTTATGCTAAATTATAATTATAAGATTTATTAAAGGAGGTAACCCGTTTATGAAACAATTAAATGAAAAGGTTGCTATTGTGACAGGTGCAGGTCAAGGGATCGGAAAAGGTATTGCACTCTGTCTTGCAAAAAGAGGGGTTAAGGTTGTATGTACAGGAAGAAGACCTGAACCTATTGAAGAAACTGTAGCGGAAATCAAAGCCATCGGCGGCGAAGCTTTTGCCATGACTTGTGACTCTGCTGACCGCGCACGCGTAAAAGAAGTAGTTGCAAAAACAGTGGAAACTTACGGCACTGTAGATGTTGTGGTAAACAATGCGCAAGCCGTTGCGAAATCCATGCCTGTAGAAGAAGTTACATATGACTTAATGTATCTTGCATGGTCTACAGGAACCATCGGCTCACTCAACTTCATGCAGGAATGTTTCCCATATATGAAGGAGCAAGGTGAAGGTCGTATTATCAACTTTGCATCTGCTACCGGAATGTTTGGATACGCAGGCAACCTTGCATACGGTTCAAACAAAGAGGCTATTCGTGGGCTTACCAAGATTGCTGCTAAGGAATGGGGACAATATGGTATCTGTGTTAACTGTGTTCTTCCTGGTGCGGAATCTCCTGCTGCAAAAGAATGGGCGAAGAAGTTCCCTGAAAAATACAATGCAATTTTAATGCAACAACCAATGCGTCGTCTGGGTGATTCTGAAAATGACATCGCACCAGTTATTGCATTCCTTGCAGGACCGGATTCTTGCTACTACTCAGGACAATGCATGTTACTTGACGGTGCTTATTCTATTGCGCCATAATGAATACGGACTATATAACAATGAGTTTGCTTGCAATGGGACTGCAGATTAAAATGCAGTCCCATTATCTTTTTCAGAAAATATATTGTCAACTTTCACTTCATTGTGCTAAAATATACGCATTATCGAAGTAGAGGTAAGAATATGAGTCTGAAAATTCCAATTGAGACTTCCGCAAGACACGTACATGTCTGCGAAGAAGATTTTAAGAAATTATTTGGCGAAGATGCCGAGTTGACTTATGTACATGAATTAAGTCAGCCGGGGCAATATTTATGTAAAGAGCGTATAACAATTGTTGGTCCGAGAGGTAAATTCGAAAATGTTGCCATACTTGGTCCTTATCGTAAGGAAACCCAGATTGAGTTATCTATGACAGACACAAGAAAAATCGGTGTGCCTGGTGTGATTCGTCAATCCGGTTACACTGACGGAACTCCGGGATGCTCATTAATCGGACCAAAAGGGACTATTGAACTTGAAAAAGGTGTTATTGTGGCGAAACGCCATATACATATGACTCCACTGGAAGCAAGTCGCGCACGTGTACGGGATAATGATGAAGTTTTTGTTATCACGGAAAGTTACGAACGTGGACTGATTTTCGCAGACGTGGTAGTTCGTGTGAGTCCATCCTTTAAACTGGCGATGCATGTAGACACTGACGAGGCAAATGCATTTGCAAGCGATGTAGCGCCAACCGGTGCAATACTCAAACTGTTTGATGGGCAGACATACAGCCTGCAACAGTGGGCTGATGAGATTCAATCAGGAATCAATCGATAAATAACGACATAACAAACAAGGAGATACGGAAAATTCCGTACCTCCTATTTTATTATTATTTATCTGTTTTTTCTGAAGAATCCTTACTTGTATCTTCTGTCTTCTTATCTTCTTCTTTTTTCTGTTCTACTGCAGAAATCTTCAATCCTTCCAAAGTAATTTTATCCCAAACCTTATCGTTCACTTTGATTTTGGTGTCTTTTGTCCATTTTTCAACGGTTTCTTTGTAGAATTCATCCTTGCGTTCTTCGATGATTTCTTTCTTTTCAGCTTCTGTAGCGTCTTTGTCTAATAGGCTTGTAACCTGAGCTACATAGATTGCTGATTCACCTTCAATAACATCTGTAAATCCGTTAAGTTCCAATTTATCTGCTGCTTTCACTAATTTTTCATCCAATTCAGAACGGTCTAAGCTAAATGCAGCTTTTGTTGCAGTTAATTTTTGCTCTTTTGCGTAGCTTTCTAAATTACCATTGGCTTTTGCACCGTCCAATAAAGCCTTTGCATCTTTTTTCAGTTGCTTAACTTCATCATCAGATAATTTACTTGTTTGACCTGTACTGCTATCTTGTTTTACTGTATCATATTTTACATAATACATAATTTTTTGTGCAGCTTCTTCATCTTTTACTTCCGGTGTGTGTGATGCTTTTACAGCATCATACATCTTTTGGCTGATTGTTACTAATCTCAAATATTCTGCTGCATATTCAGCAGATACCTTTTCTTTTACTTCGTCTTTATTTGCTTTTGCAAATGCTTTGGCTGCTTCCTCAATCTTAGCTGTCTCATCCTCTGTTAGAGCTACTTTGTAATCTGCCGCATGCGCATCCAGAACGTATAACTGTTGAAGTGATTTCAAGGTATCTTCTTTCATGCTTTCTTCGTATGTCTTACCTTCTTCTACTTCCATGTCCCATTCCATAACATATCCGTATGACTGGTACATCTCCATCTGTTGTTCCATCATAGATTGTTGGTATCTTACGAAAAAGTTTGCCATACCAAGTTCAACCTTCTTATCACCAACTGTCATAACGATTTCTTTGTTATCAATTGGTTTTTGTTTTTGACAACCTGTCAATGCTGATATAGAAAGCGCTGCCACAGCAACGAGTGCTACTATCTTTTTTAATGATTTCATGAATAAATCCTCCTTCGTGCTTCTAACACAGTATTATAACTCCTTTTTCTCAATCAAGCAACGATTTTATGCTATTTAACACATTTTTCACAAGCTCTAAAACATCTTCATCCTTTTCCTTTTTGTTTTTAGCGAGCTTTTTATAGGTAAAATATGGATTCGTGTCCACAGTAAACTTTAAATTCCCCTTATACATCTCAATCATAGGAGCAATTTTCTCAACCTTCACCTTTGCCTTCTCATACATAATAAATTTAATGACATCCCCTTTTTGCTCCACACTGATAACATATGCCTGATGAGCCAATGCTTTCAAGAGTGCGATATGAAGAAGCTGTTGTACCTTCTTTGGAACGTCCCCAAAACGGTCTATCAACTCCTCTAGCATGTCATCCATTTCCTCTTCATTTTCAATAGATGCGATACGTTTGTAAATATCTAACTTTTGATATTCATTTGGGATATAAGAAGCTGGAATAAATGCATCCACATTTAAATCAACTGTGGTTGTATAAGGCTCCTCTTCCAATTCGCCCTTCAAATGCTTCACCGCTTCATTCAGCATTTTACAGTACAAATCATAACCTACTGCTTCCATATGACCATGCTGCTCAGCACCTAATAGGTTCCCGGCACCACGGATTTCCAAATCTCGCATGGCAATCTTAAATCCGGAACCCAAATCTGTAAATTCACGTATAGCGGCAAGCCTTTTTTCTGCCACTTCACGAAGCAACTTGTCACGGCGGTACATCAAGAATGCATATGCCATACGATTGGAACGCCCAACACGTCCTCGAAGCTGATACATCTGCGACAACCCCAATTGGTCTGCATCATGAATAATCATGGTGTTCGCATTAGAAATGTCAAGTCCTGTTTCTATAATGGTAGTGGAAACAAGCACATCGATTTCACCATTGATAAAATCCAGCATGATATTTTCCAATTTGTGCTCTTTCATCTGCCCATGGGCATATGCAACTGTTGCTTCCGGAACCAGCTTTTGAATTTTAGCTGCTATTTCATCAATATCCTTAACCTTGTTATATACATAGTACACTTGTCCTTGACGGGATAATTCTCTCTGAATGGCCTCACGCACCATTTCATCATTATATTCCATGACATAGGTCTGAATCGGCATACGGTCATTTGGCGCCTCTTCCAAAACACTCATATCGCGAATTCCTATCAAGCTCATATGAAGGGTTCTTGGAATCGGTGTTGCTGTCAATGTTAATACATCCACATTTTCCTTCAGTTTTTTAATCTTTTCTTTATGTTGGACACCAAATCGTTGTTCTTCGTCGATAATCAAAAGTCCCAAATCTTTATACTCAATATCATCGCTGAGCACACGATGGGTTCCTATAATAATATCGACAAGACCGCGTTTGGTATCTTCTATTGTTTTCTTCTGTTGTGCGCTGGTACGAAATCTGCACATCAAATCTACGCGCACCGGGAACTCCTTCATACGTTGCACGAAGGTATTATAGTGTTGCTGCGCAAGCACCGTTGTAGGCACAAGATAAACCACTTGTTTGTTCTCCTGCACAGCCTTAAAGGCAGCACGGATGGCAATCTCCGTTTTGCCATAGCCAACATCACCGCAAATCAGTCGGTCCATAATCTTGGTGCTTTCCATATCCCGCTTGACTGCTTCAATGGCAAGTAATTGGTCATCCGTCTCTTCAAAAGGAAACATTTCCTCGAATTCCCTTTGCCAAACCGTGTCCTCTCCATACACAAAGCCTGCCTTTTGCTGTCTTGCTGCGTATAATTCGACTAAATCCTTGGCAATCTCCTTGATGGCACCTCGCACTCGGCTCTTGGTTTTATTCCACTCCTGACCGCCCAAACGATTCAGTTTCGGCTTTTTCGCATCTGCACTTGCATATTTTTGAATCAAATCCAGTTGGGTAGCCGGAATATAAAGATTGCCTCCTCCGGTGTAGGATATCTTCATGTAATCCTTGGCTACTTTGTCAATTTCTATTTTCTCAATTCCTTGATAAATTCCAAGTCCATGATTCTCATGCACCACGTAATCGCCGGCTTTGAGTTCTGCAAAATTAAGAATTTTCTGACCTTCATAGGTCTTGCGTTTCTTTTTTTTCTTTGTCTTTCCGAAAATGTCCGTTTCCGAAATCACCATGAACTTTAGCATCGGATATTCATATCCTTCTGTCACATGTCCATACGTAACCAGAATTTCACCTTCGCCAACCTCTCGCTCAAAATCCTCACTATAAAAACTGCTCAAATTGTAATCCCGCAAATCCTCAGCGAGACGTTTGGCTCTTGTTCTAGAGCCTGATAAAAGCACAACCCGATATCCCGTCCTTTTCAAACGTTTTAAGTCTCGTGTCAAAAGTTCAAAACTATTATTGTAAGGATTCACACTCTTACTCTGCAAATGAAAAACTTCATGAGCCTTTAGTTCCTTGCATTTCATTTCTAACGCAGAAAATGCAACGCAATGGAAATGGTTCATCCTATCCGCTACTTCTTTGGCTGTAAATAATTTCATTTCTTCGTCCGAAACATCATATCCACTCTCCATACGATTGGCTTGGGCCTGCACGAATTCTGCGGCAACTCCTTCACCCGTTTCTATCAGACGAACCGGTTCATCCAAAAACAAAACGGTCTTATCCGTATCAAAATAGTCCAAAAAAGAAACCCGTTTGGCCTCTTCCTCCGGGAAATCGCTGGCAGGATATATAGCAATCTGCTCCAGATTTTCAATGGAACGCTGGCTTTCCACATCAAAGGTACGGATAGAATCAATCTCATCTCCCCATAATTCAATTCGAATTGGCACCTCTTCTGTCAGCGGATAGATATCCAGTATACCACCACGCACAGCGAACTGCCCCGGTCCAGAAATTTCTTCTTCTCTATCGTATCCCAAAGATACCATATCTCGTTTCAACTGTTCAAAATCAACCGTTTCTCCAAGCTTAAAAACACGGATTCTCTCTTTCATTACATCAAAAGGCAACAGTGCATCCATAAATCCGTCGAAACTGGTTACCACTGTTACATTCTCTTGCTCCATCATTGCCTGGAATACTTCCATCCGCTGTTTGAGTAAATACTTCCCACGCAAATCTGCCTGATAAAAAAGCAAATCCTTCGCCGGATAGAGATAGACATTGTTGTCTAAGAATCGATATTCTTCATATATTTGTTTGGCTTTCATCTCACTAGAAACAGCGATGATTTTTAAATTAAAACCATCGCCCAATGCATACATCATATGTGTTTTTTGAGAATTTACACAGCCTGCAAACTGTAAAATCCCCTTCTCTTTTTTGCATTTCTTCTGAACTGTCTCAAATTCCGCCAGTTCCATAAGTGGTGCTATGAAAGCCTTCATATTTACTCCTTCACAACTTTTTTGTTAAATTCGTTCATGGCCGCATCAACCTCACCCTGCAGCATCAATTCTACGGCATTCACTGCTTTTTTATATCCTTCCTCCATCTGCTCTTTTTCCCCTTTGGAAAAATGTCCGAGTACATAATCAGCGAGGTCGTAATTCTTTGGTTTCTCTCCAACTCCCACCTTGATTCGGTGGAATACATTTGTTCCTAAATGCTGAATGATATTCTTAATTCCGTTATGGCCTCCTGCACTTCCTTTTTTACGAATACGAAGTTGTCCTACATCCAGACTAATATCATCAAAAATAACCAGAAGTTCTGATTCAACATCTACTTTATAAAAATCTAAAACGGAACGCACACTCTCACCGCTAAGATTCATGTATGTCTGTGGCTTAACCAGAATAACCTTTTGTCCCCCAATGATACCTTTCCCGCAAAAAGCACGGTGCTTACGCTCCGTAACCGATATATTATATTTGTCCGCTATTTGGTCTATTACATCAAATCCTACATTATGACGAGTACCTGCGTACTCATTTGTCGGATTGCCAAGTCCTACAATAATAAACATGTTTACACCTCTTTTCATTCTGTCCTTTATATTTTACAAGAATGTACTTCGTTTGTCACGCAAAACCAATGAATAATTTTCCTTTCCCCTACATACACTATAAAAAAAGAAATTTCATCCATTTAGGAGGCACTTATGAGTTCTAAGACAAGAATTGTGGTCTTGCACATGAAAGAGATTATTTACACTGCGGTGTTTGCCTTACTCGGCATTTTATTAATTATATTATTAGCATTTATGTTTTTTCCAAAACAAAAAGATTCTAAAAAACATGAACAACGCTATATTCCGGGAATCTATACTTCCACCATCACACTAAACAATACAACTTTAGAAGTAGAAGTTTCCCTCGACAGTTCACATATTAATGCCATTCGTTTCACGAATTTAGACGAATCAGTTGCCACCATGTATCCTCTGGCGCAACCAACCATTGAATACATTGCAGAGCAAATTTATGAAACCCAATCATTAGAAGATATAGCATACAGCAAGGACAGTCCATATACGTCACAGGTAATATTAAACGCTATTGAGGAAGCCATCGAAAAAGGGAAAACAGAGTAAAGTTTAGTTTACTTTACGAGACATTTGTGGTACGATTTTGATAGATAAAATTCTAAAGGAGAAACGGAAAATGAATAACCAAACAAAAGACGGCATTTACAATGTCAAAGAACTTGGTACCGGAAAAACAATTGTTCTCGGACTTCAGCACATGTTTGCAATGTTCGGCGCAACCGTTCTGGTTCCACTACTCACAGGCTTGGATGTTTCTACAACTCTGTTATTCGCAGGTTTGGGAACCCTCCTGTTCCACTTGTTAACCAAAGGAAAAGTTCCTGCATTCTTAGGATCCTCTTTCGCATTCTTAGGTGGCTACGGCGCAATTGCTCCTCTACTGAAAGACGGTTCATGCAACATCGAAATGATTCCATACGCATGTTTTGGTGTGGCTTGTGCAGGTTTACTTTATCTGGTTCTGGCAGCCTTGATTAAACTATTCTCTGCTGGAAAAATCATGAAATTCTTCCCACCAATTGTTACAGGTCCGATTATTATTGCGATTGGTTTGACACTTTCTCAATCCGCAATTGCCAACTGTTCTTCAAACTGGGGAGTTGCTCTCGTTGCTATCGTAGTTGTTATCTTATGTAACATTTTTGGTAAAGGCATGATTAAAATTGTTCCTATCTTAATTGGTGTAGTTGCTTCCTACATTGTAGGTATCTGCGCTGGTGAAGTTGATTTCTCAGGCGTGGCAAGTGCTGACTGGATTGGAATTCCAATTCACAGAGAGATGACCGTGCTGGCTTTATTCGATAACTTTGATGCTTCCAAATTAATTACTGCAATCATTACCATTATGCCGATTGCACTTGCAACCATTGTAGAACACATTGGAGATATTTCTGCAATCTCCTCTACAACCGGGAAGAACTATATCAAAGATCCTGGTCTTCACAGAACCTTACTTGGAGATGGACTTGCTACCTCTCTTGCTTCTCTCTTCGGAGCACCTGCTAATACAACATACGGTGAAAATACTGGTGTGTTAAATCTTTCAAAAGTTTTTGACCCATTTGTTGTAAGATTGGCAGCATATTTTGCAATCTTCTTCTCCTTCTGTCCTAAGTTTGCTGCAATTATTCAGTCAATGCCAACAGCTACTGTTGGTGGTATCTCTCTGATACTTTACGGTATGATTTCTGCAGTCGGTGTTCGCAACATTGTAGAAAATCAAGTAGATTTCACAAAATCTCGTAACGTAATTATCGCAGCCTTGATTTTGGTGCTTTCTATCGGTATCAAGTACAACGGAACAGGCGACATTGCATTCCAATTGGGACAAATTACAATCAGTCTTTCAGGTCTTGCAGTTGGTGCTTTGACAGGTATCATTTTAAATGCAATTCTTCCTGGTAAAGATTACGTCTTTGATGAAGAAAACTAAATATGGACAAGCAAAAAGCTTCTAGCTCAATTTTTTGAGCGAGAAGCTTTTTTATTTGATAAGAAATTTTTCCTATTTAGTTCCGAAAATCCTATCGCCTGCGTCACCAAGACCCGGACAGATATATGCATTTTCATTCAATTCTCTATCAAGATTACCGATAAAAATTTTCACATCCGGATGGGCTTTGTGTAATTTTTCAACCCCTTCCGGCGCTGCAATTACACACATAAATGTAATATCTTTTCCACCATGTTGCTTAATAAAATCAATAGCTGCAACGGCAGAACCACCTGTAGCAAGCATAGGGTCAACCACAAAGATTTTACGAAGTTCAATTGGTGCCGGAAGCTTGCAATAATACTCATGCGGCTCATGTGTTTCTTCGTCACGATATAGCCCTATATGTCCGATTTTTGCTGCAGGCATTAACTTGAGAAGTCCCCCTACAAGCCCAAGTCCCGCTCTTAAAATTGGTACGATTGCCGGCTTCTTTCCTGCAATCACCGGACAACTTGCTACTTCAAGCGGAGTCTCAACATCCACATACTCCAACTCCAAATCTCTAAGGGCCTCATATCCCATAAGCATTGCGATTTCCTCTACAATCGCACGAAATTCATTGGTTCCTGTTTCTTTGTTTCTTAGCATTGTAATTTTATGTTTAATCAGAGGATGTTCACAAATTACAATATTTTCATTTCCGTTGTACATGTTTTCTCATTTCCTTTCGTTTTTTATCCTTCTACAATGAGGTATCTTCCACTTGGCAAGGCAAACACTTCTGAAGCCTCTTCTAATTCATCATTTCCCATATCAGAAATATCCGTGCCATTTTCCTCAAAATAGTCTCTTACTTCCTTCAGCGAATCTACCACAACAGCCATACAGTCCTCTAAAAACGCTTCTGCTTCTTCCATTGTGTCAGCAACCGGTTCATCAAATAATTGTAATTGTTTCTTCAAAAAAATCTTCAAGCATTCTTCATCGTATTCGTACATGTTATTTTTCTCCTTTTACAATTGAAATTATTTCTTGTGCCTTATCTACAATATATGCTGCACCGTTTTCCTTCAAGACCTCCCTCGATCGGAATCCCCAGGTTACACCGATTGTTGTTACTCCTGCCGCATTCCCCGTCTGCATGTCCACATCCGAGTCTCCTATATAAAGGCACTCTTCAGTCGCCACATTCAGTTCTTTTGCAATCATAAATACCGCTGCCGGGTCTGGTTTTCTCGGAATGCCCTCCTGCTGTCCTTGCACACATGTAAATGTCTCCGCTCCAAAGAATGTAGCGACAACATCCTTCGTCTGCAAATGTGGTTTGTTGGACAAAACTGCTAAACGGACTCCTAAAGTCTTTAGTGTAGCCAGCATCTCTACAATGCCTTCATATGGCGCAACGTGATAGGTACAATTTTCTTTAAAAACCCTTCCATATACTTCCATCGCCTTCTCCACATGAAGCAGTTCGGGATCTCCCGCCGCCTTTAATGAACGTTCAATTAATTTGCGCGCTCCGCTACCCACAAAGGCTTTACATTGCTCTTCCGTAATCTGAGACAGCCCCAGTTCACTTAACGTGGCATTTACAGAATAGGTCAACGACTCTACTGTGTCTGTCAAAGTCCCATCCAAGTCAAATATGCATACCTTGTACATGATGTCCTCCTATTCAAGTTTATACCTTTATCATAGTATGAACATATACAAATTTCAATAGTTGTTTGTCAAGGGCTAAAAGTTTTTTTATTTTCACATAGAGTAGAATAGTTTCGAACTAACTTGTACATCATTTTACTATTACGAAATATAGTAGGAGGATAACAAGATGGCTCTTAACAAAGTTGAAATCTGTGGTGTGGATACGTCAAAGCTTCCGCTGTTAAAGGAAGATGAGAAGAAGGAACTTTTTGCAAGAATCAAGCAGGGGGACCAGGAGGCAAAAGAAGAATATATTAAGGGGAATTTAAGACTTGTCCTTAGCGTTATCAAACGTTTTGCAAACAGCAATGAAAATGTGGACGACCTGTTTCAAATAGGCTGTGTTGGCTTAATTAAGGCAATCAATAACTTTAACACGGAATTAGATGTGAAATTTTCAACCTATGCGGTTCCGATGATTATAGAACGTAGAAATTCAAGAAAAGGAGTTTCTACAATGACAAGAAAACAAGCATTAGACAAGGCAATCGAAGTACTATCACAATCTGAGGAATATGGCGAGGAAGTCGAAACATTAAAGGCATTAAAGGACACATTACCTTTGATACGTTGGGATGACGCTACCATCCGAGACAGCATAGAGCAATTTATATACGAAAATGGGCGTGTTCCTGTTTCGTCAGATTTTAAGAAAAAAGGTATGCCAGTCCATAGTATGTTTAAGTGTATTTATGGAATTACATTCGCTGAATGGATGAACGAAAACTATCCTAGCCATAAAATGACGCATGAAGAAAAGAAAGAATTGTTTACCAAAGATTTCATTGAAGATTATTATAAT
>JAZRQP010000060.1:0-1897 GCA_045649885.1 Faecalimonas sp. | reverse complement strand
TAAGACTATAACAATCCACTAAATTGACACGAAATATCACGAATATTTTTTTCGTGTCTGTTTAGTGTTTTTTTCGGAAACTATATGTTTCAAGTAAAGTTTAATTTATTTCTTTACAAATCGTTTTATGATAAATTCTCCATCTGATTTTATTCTGACAAAATAAACTCCACCATTTAAGTCCGAAAGATCCAGCGTCACAAATTGACTACTCGACATCTCAATGTCTTGACATCTTCCCAAAGCATCGAAAATACAAATTTCTTCAATATTCATTTCAGACTCAACAAACAATTTATCACCAACAGGATTTGGATAAATATCAAGAGGACTTGATAAAGTCATCGATTTAATCACATAATTTTTCCATGGATAATGCTCATTGTATAATTCAAGAGATTTGCCAGGAACATAAATCACCATATCATCAAGGCAACCATCAAACACACCGGATTTTGCTAATGGCAAAGTTTCCGCACAACATTTTATACTTGTAAAACTAGAACAATTACCAAAAGCAAAAAAACCTATAGTTTTAATACTATGAGGTATCTCTATAGTCTCCAAATTCACACAATTTTGAAAAGCATAATCTCCGATATATGTTATATTTTCGGGAATCTCAATATTAGTCAAGCCGGCACAATTCTTAAATGCCAAATCACCAATAAATGCCACATCATTGGGAATAACAGTATTCCTACATCCCACAATCAACTGATTATTTGAAGTTTTAATTATTGCATTACAATCATTTCTACTGTCATAAACAGAATTACCACTTTCTACCAATATGCTTTCCACATCATTACAAGAAACAAATGCCTCATCTCCTATACTTTGAACACTATTGGGTATCAATATTTTCGTCAATCCTGACGCATAAAAAGCCCTGTATCCTATTTCAATCACACCATTGGGAAGTTCGACATCAACCATGATACCCTCAAAAGCATAACTTCCAACAGAAACGACATCATTTGGAACTATGGTATTTTTACAAGCCTGCACTAACTTATTAGTTGCCGTTTCCATTATGGCATTACAATTATTCCTACTATCATAAACAATATTTTCACTATCAACAATAATACTTTCCAATTCTTTAGAATAACCAAAAACACCATAACCAATATCTGTCACAGATGCTGGTATAACAATGGTTTTCAATGAATAACATTTTGAAAAAGCGAAATATTCTATTGTTTTCAGATTATCATGAAAGTCAACGGTTTCCAATGATGAACATCCTGAAAAAGTTGCATTTTTAATACATTTAACATTTTCTGGTATTGATATACTTGTCAATGACAAACAATTCATAAAAGCCCAACTGCCAATAGATTCAACGGTATTAGGCATTGATATATTTGCCAGATTCGAACAATCTCTAAAAGCATTATCGGCAATTTTTGTAACGTTCTCCGGGATTTCTACACTCGTAATCCCCACTTTACCCATAAACGCACATTCACCAATGCTAACTACGTTAAACTTTGTTCCCGAAATCATTACAGAAGAAGGAATTGTTACTTCTACAGAATTTGCCGAACAAGTTGTACATACAACAGAACATTCAGCGGGATACAAACTACTAACAGTAAATCTTAAACTATAGTCATCACAATTGACGTTTGTTGTGTCACCGACATTTTGCGCACACAAAATCATCGACATTAAAGTCATTACTATCAAATGTAATATTTTCTTCATAATTTTATACTTACGAGATCATTGCAAATATATTTAAAATCTTTATAAAAAAAGAACCCCAGAAAATTAATTCTGAGGTTCATATTTCTAAAGTTCTAAAATTCTAGAATTCTAAAGTTCTTCTAATGTCTTCTACTGCGTCGAGTTTTTCCCAAGCGTAGAATTCTACATTCTTGTAGATTTT
>JAZRQP010000059.1:0-38326 GCA_045649885.1 Faecalimonas sp. | reverse complement strand
CACCAACTAGCTAATCAGACGCGGGTCCATCTCATACCACCGGAGTTTTTCACACCGTACCATGCGGTACTGTGCGCTTATGCGGTATTAGCAGTCATTTCTAACTGTTATCCCCCTGTATGAGGCAGGTTACCCACGCGTTACTCACCCGTCCGCCACTCAGTCATTTAATCCATCATCCGAAGAATCTGTCATAAGTGCTTCGTTCGACTTGCATGTGTTAAGCACGCCGCCAGCGTTCATCCTGAGCCAGGATCAAACTCTCGTTAAAAGTGTTTGTTCTGGTCAAAATCACTTGCTAGCAATTTTACCTTACTTTACTGTTTTTGGTTCGACATTAACTGTCTGTTCTTGAATTTTCTCTTAGAAATTTTCAGGAATTCGTTTATTGTCATCTATTGTTTAATTATCAATGTTCTATCTGCTCTCTTGCGACAGCCTAGTTAGAATATCACACCCCAAAATCAATGTCAACCACTTTTTTTAAAAAAACTTCAAAATTTTTTCAAACAATTTGTGCAATTTATTTTGGGCATAAAATTCTGTTACACAAATAGAGTTTTCCCTATCTTTCCCATATTATACATTTTATAACCGACTTTCTATAAACGCCTACGTGAAGGGGTAAAATACCCATGATTTTTGAAAATCATGGGTATTTTGTGTGTAATATATAATGTTTATAGAAACTCAACTTTATTTTAGCTTGTTTTTAATATGTTTTGAAGCTGTTTCTGGGTATTTATCATTAAAAATGGAGTTTTATACCCAGCCGACACAAAAAAATCAAAAACAGACTTTGCAAATCATTATGCAAAGTCTGTTCACCTCACTCATTTCTATTAAAACTTCGTTATATACTTCAATAAGATATTACTATCATAAAGTTTTGTTAGAATTTCGCTTTCGGAAATCCCCTTCATGCATGCCACTCCAAGTGACGTATTATATAATAATGTAATAACGATGAACAAAATCCAAATAATTAGGATTCCTATTCCTGCTCCCAAGATACCTCCTACTAAATGATTGGCACCTCCTACAAGAGGAATTTTATCAAGGATATTCAACATCCCCAATGCAACTCTCACGATAATAAACACCGCAACAAATGTGATAAGGAAAGCAAGGATATCTGCTATCACCTTTGCCACATAAGCCCCGATATATTCGCCAAATGTTTGAACTCCTAACGCTGTATAAACTTCACTATTATTGTTCTCCAAGAGCATCTTTCGAATCACATCCGGCATATCAGCACCTTCAATCAAAGAGATTTGCTCTTCTCTAGGCAGTTCTGTTTGCAGCACCTCATCTCCTGTAGTTTCATCTGGCAAAAGCAATTCAATACACTTATTCTTCACTGTTTCCTTGAGTGGTGTGGATTCCTGAATCCACTTACTCACACTCGGCGATATTAAGAATACTAGAACAATACACACCAAAGTCGCCAGTAGCGATGCAATAATTTTGACCAGCCCTCTTTTGTATCCAATTATCACGCTAAGCAAAAAAACAATTCCTACAATTAACAACAATGCATTCATTTTATCCTCTCCTATTTCGCAAGATGTATTTCATGAAAACCACTTGCATTTATCATCATGTATTTATTAAGACCAACAATAGGGAAAATCTCCAAAATATTTTCCTCCATATTTCCCTCAAATTTGCAAATTCCTTCTTTATGATAGATGCTGCACATTTGTCCATCATACAAGATAATCTGTCCATCTGATACTTGCATTTTGGAATACTCCTTGTCAACATCAACTGCCGATAAGAGTTTTCCCTTTAAATTATAAATATGTAATTTATAATCAGCCTGCTTATCATTCCTTGCAAGAATCGCAATCAGCTCATCTCCATACGCTACACTTTGAATTTCTTTTTTGAATTCTACTCGTGTTATTTCTTCCGGTTTTTGTGTTCCTTTGTAAAAATGAATACCATTGTCAGCGATTAAAACAGATGTGTTTTCATTTACGTACGAAACCACCGGAATCACTGTGTTTGAGAACTCAGTTTCATAAACAGGGAATCCTTTCTTTTCTGCATCAAACTCCCCAAAATAATAATATGCTATCTTCGTTGTAATCTTATTTTCTTCTGTATATAAATAAGAAACTATCTGTGTTTTTCCATCCCATGACGTCGCAACGTCCATTGGATATCCCATAGTTGTAAGCGACACCTCATTCTGCACCAATACATTTCCTACGGCGTCGTAGCACATAACCAGAGGCTTTTCCTCATCCTTCAAGATTGCACTGACAATTCCCTGTGAAGAAACAGCAAGTTTTTCTATTGGACGAGTTGTATGGATTTCACCCTTCAACCCTTTCTTATGAAAGACCAAAATGCTTGTCCCGCCCTTGTCTCCAATAGCCACACAATTGCCGCAAACCTCCACAACCGGATTGTTCATCTGACACGGTTGATTCCAAATCTCTTCCCCTGTCTCCGAAAGAAGCGCAACCCCATCTCTACTGTAACGCAAAATGCCGTCCAAACACCGTCTGTAATTCGCATTATCAGTACTAGTGTTCTCATAACTTTTTCCGATTTCTATATAATCAAACGTTTGATACTTTATAAAATAATATCCTCCAATCGTTACTAGCACTAAAACGATAGCAACCACCAGAATAATCAGTCTCTTACTTTTTTTCATGCTATGCATCCCTTTTTCTTTTTATGCATATCAGTATAACACATTTTTCCTTATGGTAGTAGTAGTTTTTGTCCGATAAAAATTAAGTTTCCGTCCTCCAACTTATTCAATTTGCAAATTGCTTCTATGTGTGTAATGTCGCCATATTCTTTTCTGCTTATATTTTCTAAGGTATCTCCCTCTTTTACAATATACGTTTTTGTGGTCGTGCTTTCCGGTGGTTGTTCTTGCTGCGTACTATCCTGCACAGTGTTTCCCCCTTCCTGCTCATTACCTTCCTGCACATCTCCCTCTTGGGCATTGCCTTCCTGTGCCCCTCCCTCTTGGGCATCGTTTTCTTGTGTGTCTCCCTCCTGCACGTCACCTTCCTGTATATCTCCTGTGATATCCTTGTCTTCCTCTTTGTTTGAAGACACAATATCTCCCAGTACTTCCACGCTATCTTCTTCTTTTTCTTCCTTCTCTTGTTTGTCAACCTTCGAAACGTTCTGCGTCAGCTTGTCCAAGGAATTCTGAACACTTTTCATCTTATCATAATTGTTAATCATGGTAACGCCAATAACCAAAACTACCAGCACCAGAAATGTACTCATAGCATAAACCATTCGTGAACGTGCGCGTTGCTCGTTTTGCTCTGTTTTCTCCCTTACTAAGTTTCTAAAGTTTTTAGTAACCCTATCTTCAATAATTTCACTGGGGGTAAATCCACTTCTTTTTCTAGTAGCAATCATATAATTCTGCATTTCCAGATTTTTTTCATAATAAACATAATGTCCACCGCATTCCATCATATCTCGGAATTTATATATGTAGAATTTTTCTTCTTTATCTCTTGCGTTCTTAGTAATAAAAAGGCTCTTTTCTCGATGGAAATATTTCTGATGAATCTTTTTGATATTATGATTCACCTCTACATTGTTTTCGCCTGCAATAAACCATCCTAGAATTTCTGCATTGCCAAAATATTCTTTGCATGTCTCACACGCATTTTTCCACACATTTTCTTCTATAATAAATTCTTTCCCCTTAACTAAGAGTTCCTTCATTTGTATAGCACCGTAAACATATATGTAGTCTTGTTCCTCCTCTTGTACTGTCTCCCCAATCAAAAAGGCTCCTACCATTTCCTGATCAGCCTTGCTACATAGTTGGTTAAAAAAAGTATCCACATAGTCTTCCACATATATCTTGGAGCTATCACTTACATTTCCTATTTGCCTAACATTTTTTGGAATTTGTCTCTTCATTTCTATCACCTCATTACGTTTTTTGCTACCAGTTCAGCCATGCGGCAAATATCTGAATTAGACGCGTCATGCTTGCATGTAAGCTGTCAATTCTGATATTTGACATTTGGCGTTCTGCCCAAGCGAGAAGTAGCAACGCGGATTCGAGCTGCATGACTGAACTGTTACATTTCCAACATATTAGCATATAGGTTTCGCTGATTTTATCATATGGTGTCATCGAAAACAAAAAATGTTCGACAAAAAAGGAGAGTAGATTTTATCTCTCTACTCTCCTTTTGATTTTTCGTCATTCTTATACAAATGCTTTTACCTTATTGTAGATGCTTTCTGCATCCAATCCATATTTCTTAATCAATGCCAATGCCGGTCCTGATTCGCCAAATACATCATTCACACCGATTTTCATTACTTTTGTTGGTGCTTTTTCAGCCAGTACATCACACACTGCACTTCCAAGACCACCGATTACAGAATGTTCTTCTATTGTAACAACCTTTCCTGTTTCCTTTGCAGCCGCTACAACCAAATCTTCATCCAACGGCTTAATTGTATGGATATTGATAACTTTCGCATCAATTCCATCTGCAGCCAACATTTCGGCAGCCTCTATTGTTTCTGCCACTTCAAGGCCTGTTGCAATCAAGGTTACATCTTTACCTTCACGAAGAACGATACCTTTACCAATTTCAAATTTGTAATCTTCATTGTCATTGATTACTGGAACTGCAAGTCTACCAAAACGAAGGTATACCGGTCCTTCATATTCATAAGCTGCTTTTACTGCTGCTTTTGCTTCCACATCATCTGCAGGATTGATTACAACCATTCCCGGAATGGCACGCATCAAAGCGATGTCTTCGTTACACTGGTGTGTTGCACCATCTTCACCAACAGAAATACCTGCGTGAGTTGCTCCGATTTTTACATTTAAATGAGGATATCCAATTGAGTTACGAACCTGCTCAAATGCACGTCCAGCTGCAAACATTGCAAAGGAACTTGCAAATGCAACCTTACCTGTTGTTGCAATACCTGCTGCCACAGACATCATATTTCCTTCTGCGATACCACAGTTAATGTGACGTTCCGGAAAGGCTTTCTTAAAGATACCTGTCTTTGTAGCTCCGGAAAGGTCAGCATCTAATACGACGAAATCGTCATGTTCTTTTCCTAATTCTGCTAATGCATTACCATAACTCTCACGAGTTGCAATTCTTTTTACATCTGACATAACGCTTCACCTACTTCCTCTAAATCTTTCATTGCCTGAGCATATTGGTCATCATTTGGCGCTACTCCATGCCATGATGCTTGGTTTTCCATAAAGGAAACATCCTTACCTTTAATTGTCTTAGCAATAATTGCTGTTGGCTGTCCTTTTGTTTCTCTTGCTTCTTTAAATGCCGCTTCAATTTGATCGTAATCATGTCCATCGATGTTGATTACATGGAAATTAAATGCTTCGAATTTCTTGTCAATTGGGTATGGGCTACATACATCTGCAATATTACCATCGATTTGCAAACCATTGTTATCTACAATTACAACAAGGTTGTCCAATTTTCTGTGTCCTGCAAGCATCGCAGCTTCCCAAACTTGACCTTCTTGAATCTCTCCATCACCTAATAATGTGTATACGCGATAATCATCATTCGAGAGTTTTGCTGAAATTGCCATACCAACTGCCGCCGAGATACCTTGTCCCAAAGAACCTGATGACATATCAACACCCTGGATATGTTGCATACAAGGATGCCCTTGTAAATATGAACCCACTTTACGAAGTGTTACCAAATCTTCTACCGGGAAAAATCCTCTCTGCGCTAGAGTCGAATAATAACCTGGTGCCGTATGGCCTTTTGACAATACAAATCTATCTCTATCTGCCTTTTTTGGTTCCTTTGGATCAACATTCATCTCCACAAAATACAGATATGTATAAATATCTGCTGCTGATAATGAGCCGCCCGGGTGTCCCGCCTTTGCGCTATGCACAGAAGTTACGATACCTTTGCGGACTTCGTTAGCGATTTTCTTTAATTCTAACTTGTTCATAATTTCCTCCTGCTTTCCTTTAAATTTCAGTTCTTCCTTCAAGGGCTCGAAGAAGCGTTACTTCGTCGATATACTCCAAATCTCCGCCAACCGGCACACCGCTTGCAATTCTGCTCACTTTAATCCCAATTGGTTTAATTAATTTGCTGATATACATGGCTGTGGTTTCTCCCTCCAGACTGGAGTTCGTTGCTACGATTACCTCGTCCACATCGCCACGAAGACGTTCCATCAATTCCTTTAATTTTATATCTCCAGGTCCAATTCCCAGCATCGGCGAGATTGCTCCATGAAGCACATGATAGACACCTTCGTATTTGCCGGTTTTTTCATATGCCGCCAAATCCCTGCTGGTTTCTACTACCATGATGGTCTTGGAATCTCGCTTTGTATTGCTACAAATCGGACAGAGTTCCTGATCCGTAAGCGTGAAACATTGTTTGCAATATCGCACATTGTTTCTCGCTTGTGTCATCGTTCCGGCCAATTGTTCTACCTGCTCTTTCGGCATATTGATAATATGAAAAGCAAGACGTTGTGCTGTCTTTGCTCCAATCCCCGGAAGTCTGGACAATTCTTCAATTAATTTGCTAATTTGACTACTATAATAATCCATATCCTAACACCTAGAATGGAAATCCCATTCCTCCACCTAATCCACCAGTCAGTTTAGACATTGCAGATGCTGATGCTTCTTCTACTTTACGAAGTGCCTCGTTGGTAGCTGCCACAATTAAATCTTCTAACATTTCAATATCATCTGGATCTACTACTTCTTCTGCCAATTTCACTTTCACAATTTCTCTTGTTCCGGAAACAGTAATCTCAACTGCACCGCCACCTGCCGTTGCAGTAAATTCTTTTGTTTCCATTTCTTTCTGTTGCTCTTCCATCTGTCTTTGCATCTTCTGAGCCTGCTTCATTAAGTTTGCCATATTTCCTGGCATTGCTCCGCCTGGAAAACCTCCACGTTTAGCCATAACATCTCCTCCTAGTCTTCAATTGTAAGATCCATTTGAACCAATTTTTCTATATCTACAAAACTGTCTTCGAATCTGCGCCCCTCTTCCACATGACGCACTTCGATTTCAATTGTCTTACCGATTTTTTCTTCTATTAATGATTTAATTTCTTCCTTATGAGTATCAGTTCCCGCAAATCCTGCCGCTACCTCATCATCAAACACAAGAAGTAGCTGGTCCTGATTGCCCACACTGAGGCGTGCCTGCTTCAAATAAACCTTCAGCATTCCCGATGCCTGATTGGCAAGCATTCGGAAATTTTTCACAACTGCCTGCACGTCTTCATGTAATGCCTTAGGAAGCTCCATCTTTGGTTTTTCCGTAGTATCACCTCGGCTCACATAAACCACCTCCGGCTTAACAGAAGTTACTCCTTTTTCTACCTGCTGTTCCACAGCACGGATTCTTTCCAGCAGACTGTCCTGATTGGTTTCCATCTCCGGCTTACAAAGTTTAATTAATGTCACTTCTAAAAGAACTCGCTTTTGTGTTGCATATTTCAATTGATTCGATAACTCCGAAAAAATGCGAATATAGCGAATCAAAGCATCATACTCAACCATCTGAGCTTCTTCTTTTAATTGCTCAAGATTTTCGGTAGAAACGTCTAACACGTCCTCCATATTATCAGAACTCTTTACAAGCAGCAAGTTTCTCAAATACCATGTAAAGTCAGTTGCCAGTTGTCCCAATTCACGCCCCTGCATGATTAACTCTTCTAAAGTCTTAAGCACACTTGTCACATCTCGGTTCAACAGTTCTCTAAGCAGTTTACTAAATACATCTGTATCAACTGCACCTAAAACTTCCAATACATGGTCGTAGGTCAACTTCTCGCCAAGATAAAATGCAATACACTGGTCCAGAAGACTGAGCGCATCTCTCATAGAACCATCTGCCGCCTTCGCAATGTAGCGAATGGCACGTTCCTCAACATCTATATTTTCCTTCTGCATTAATTCTGCCAATCGCTCAGCAATTGTATCAATGGTAATACGTTTAAAATCATACCTTTGACAACGGGACATAATTGTAATCGGAATCTTGTGTACCTCCGTCGTTGCCAAAATAAAAATTACATATTCCGGCGGTTCCTCTAAGGTCTTAAGGAGCGCATTGAAGGCTCCTATTGAAAGCATATGAACCTCGTCTATAATGTATACTTTATATTTCCCTTCCGTTGGACGATATGCAACCTCTTCACGTATTTCTCGAATATTATCAACACCATTATTAGATGCCGCATCTATCTCAATTACATTCATGGAAGTTCCCGCACTGATTGCCTTGCAGGTCTCGCAAGCACCACATGGACTTCCATCAACCGGACTTTCACAATTCACGGCTTTTGCAAAGATCTTTGCAACCGAAGTCTTTCCCGTTCCTCTTGTTCCACAGAAAAGATATGCATGTCCAATACGGCCTGCTTTTATTTGATTTTGTAAAGTTTTGCTGATGTGGTCTTGGCCTTTTACGTCCTCAAACTCACCCGGACGAAATTTCCGATATAAGGCTGTATACGACATATCTTTCCTCTCTCTTCTAAAATTTGTTTCTAGACTCTCTTCCTATTAGTATACCTTATTTTTTTAGTGCTAACAACACCAAAATGAGTTATAATATAGAAATAATAGGTTAATAGCTTGAAGGAGAATTCTCACATGAACCAAAATTTGATGAATAAACTAATGGAATTGGAGATGGAAGGGGAAATTGTACCTGATCCAAGCCTACTTAAAACACCGGAACAAATAGCAGCAATCAAGGAAAGTGCCGCTTTAAACACAGCAATCCTAGACCATGTGGCAAAGCATATTTGTGCAGGTATGAGCACTGCCGAAATTGACACTCTGGTTTTCGATTATACAACTACACACGGCGGAATTCCTGCGCCACTTGGATACGAAGGCTTTCCGAAAAGTGTTTGTACTTCTATTAATAATGAAATATGTCACGGAATACCGGATGAAAACATCATTTTACAAGAAGGAGATATTATTAATGTAGACGTTTCTACTATATTAAACGGATATTACTCAGATGCATCCCGTATGTTTGCAATCGGAAAAGTTTCAGAACGTGCCGAAAAACTTTTAAAAGTAACGAAAGAATGTGTGGAACTTGGGCTTGCCGCAGCAAAACCTTGGGGACATCTAGGAGATATCGCCGACGCTATCAATAGCCATGCGAAGGCAAATGGGTATTCTGTGGTTATCGATATCGGCGGACACGGAATTGGTTTAGAATTTCACGAAGAACCTTTTGTTAGCTTTGTAGCCCCAAAAGGAACAGAAATGGTACTTGTACCAGGTATGATGTTCACCATCGAACCAATGATAAATGAGGGAAGTCCGGATTTCTTCATCGACGAGGACAACGGCTGGACGGTTTATACAGAAGACGATGGTCTGTCTGCTCAGATTGAGTATATGGTACTTGTGACTGAAACTGGTATAGAAGTTTTGACAAAATAAGGTACGGTCTTAAAGCCGTACCTTTAACAATTCCTCCATAAGTCTTTCTTTTATCTCATCACTTGCAAATGCCGTCTGAATTGCGTTCTTCGTACACTGAAGCCACATTTCGTCCGAAATCTGCAGACGTTCTTTCACCAGTTTTTCCTCCTGCTCCATTGTGGTTCCACTAACGGTACGATTATCGGTATGAACAGAAACCAATAAACCTTCCTCTAAAAACCGCTTCAACGGATAACTCTGCAAATTGTCCACCGCCTTGGTCTGTAGATTACTGGTTGGACACATCTCAATTCCAATCCCTTCTCTCTGGCACATGCGTCTTAGTTCCGGGCTCTTTTCCAAAGCAATGCCATGGCCCAAACGTTTAGCACCAAGTTCAATAGCTTCCCGAATGTTATCCACACTTCCGCACTCTCCGGAGTGGATAGTAAATGGTATATTCCATTCTTTCGCCTGTATAAACAATTTACGAAACAGACTGGTTGGAAATGCAGATTCATCTCCTGCCAAATCAAGTGCACATACACCCTTTCCAACGAACGGTTTCGCTGCCCGAAGCATCTCCAGATTCTGTTCCAACGAATGATGACGCATGGCACAGACAATTGCAAAGGCATAGGTCCCAGATTCACGCTCACCCTTCTTTAACCCTCGCACCACGCTTTCTATTACTTCTGCGCAGTTCAGTCCTTTATCTGTCGATAACATTGGTGCAAAACGAACCTCGATATAAGCTACCCCATCCTTCGCCGCATCCATGACCAACTCATATGCTGCCTGCTCAAGCCCCTCTTTGGTCTGAAGACAAAGCAACGGCAAATCAAATTTCTTCAGGTACTCCGTCAGACTGGTGCAGTCTGGCCTTACTTTCAGTTTTTCTTCCAGTTCTTTGCGATTAATATTAATACCTTGCGAAGCTAAATGACTTTGCACAAAATCAATATTCAAAGAACCATCCAAATGGCAGTGTAATTCTATTCTCATTTTTCAGCCCAAAAATCCACAGGTTCATAATCTTGCAATTGAGCAAGAAAGCCTTTTTGTTGCAGTTCTTCCTGTATCAAATCTAACGTTTGTTCATCTTCAGCAATGACGGTATGGTAATGGTAGTTTGATGTAAGCTTCATGAGGTTGGTAGATTTTCCACTAGAGATTCCCTCCAAGTACTTGCGCACATCTCTACGCGATTTGATGTTAAGCGATACCTTAATTACGCCATGCACCTTGTGATAAACAAATACATCTTCCACCTTGCCACCGAGGTCAACAAACAGATTCAACTCTTCTTCCACCTGTTCATCCGTGTGAATCACCTTGAACACTCGGCTTGCTTCCTTTGTCTCTTGAATGACATATCCTCGATTCGTAGCCATTACCTCAATTCCATTGGCGCGAATCAGAGCCATGTCCTGTACAATCACCTGTCTGCTAACTCCCATTTCTTTGGCCAGCTCTGTCCCCGCAACCGGTGTCTCGCTACTATTTAATATTTTTATAATTTGTTCTCTTCTCTCTTTTCCGCTCATTGCCATAACGAATCATTACCTCTCTTTAAGTTATATCATAACCTATTTTATGGTAATGCTCAACAACATTTTCTAAACTAACCCAGCCAAGTCCGGCAAGCCCATTGACACAAACGGTACATACGTTACCAGAAGAAGTCCCGCCAAAATAGCCACATAGTAAAGCAACATATACGGCATCACCTTTGCAAGCGTTGTTTTTCCAACTTTAATAGAAACGAACAATGTGTTTCCAACAGGTGGCGTAATATTTCCAATACATAAATTATAGACCAGAATAAGTCCAAACTGGATTGGATTCATGCCAAACGTTTTTACAATTGGCAAGAACAGCGGTGTGAAAATCAATATGGCCGGAGTAACATCCATAAAGGTTCCTGCAACTAACAAAATCACGTTCATAATGAGCAGGATAATAATCTCATTGTTTGTAATTCCAAGTAATGCCGCCGAAATTGCCTGAGGAATCTGGGTAAATGCCATTACCCATCCAAGGATGTTGGAAACTCCAATCAAGAACACAATCATACCGCTCATTTTTGCACTGTCTACTACGATTCTCCAAAAAGATTTCAACGAAATGTTTCTATAACAGATACCCAAAATCAATGCATACACGACTGCAATTGCCGACCCTTCTGTCGCCGTAAAGATACCTGCAACAATTCCTCCAATGACAACCACAATCAGAGACAAAGACGGTAATGCCTGCAAGGTTGCAACACCAAGATATCCCCATTCGAATTTTCCCGGTCTACCTCTGTACCCTTTTCGTCTTGCAATGATAACTGCAACAATAATACAGCACAGCGCCCATATAATTCCCGGAACATATCCCGCAAGGAACAATGCTGCCACGGAAGTCCCTCCTGAAACTAGAGAATACGTAATCAACGCATTAGATGGTGGAATAAGGAGTCCGGAAGGTGCTGACGCCGCATTTGTTGCTGCGCAAACAGCAGGGTCATATCCCTGTTCTTCCTCCCCCTCACGCACCATGCTTCCTACTGCTGCAGCCGCCGCTGAAGCGGAGCCGGAAATTGCACCAAACAACGCATTTGCACCGACATTTGTTACCAAAAGGGAACCTGGTAATTTCCCAAGAATGGCCAATACGAAGTTAACTAATCGTTTTGCGATACCACCTTGATTCATCAGATTTCCCGCCAGAATGAAGAACGGTATTGCGGTCAAGCTGAATTTGCTCATCCCCACAAAGGTTCTCTGTGCCGCAGTTAAAACCGAAACGTCAAGCGGTACGACAAGGAGAATTCCCGCAAGCGAGGAGATGCCGATTGCATAGGAAATCGGAACACCAATCACAAGCAACACAATCAAGACAACTAAGATAATTCCCAAAGCCTGCATTGCCATATGCTACACCTCCCCTTCCACTACTTCTGAATCCGTAGCGATATCTACAATATTTAAAATGGTGTAAACAATGTTGAGCACCCCGCTAAGTGGAAGAATAATATAGAATACACCTATCGGGAGGCCGAGAGATGAGGTCATCTGCCCCATTGCCAAACTTGTAATCTGGATTCCGCCATACACCAGAATAACTCCCGAAAACACAAGCGCTACAAGCTCTGCAAAAATTGCAAAAAATTTTCTTCCCTTTTCTCCCATCCGTTCCACCACAATCGGGATGTTCATATGTCCGCGCTCACCAACTACCAGTGAGGCTCCAAATAACGCCATCCACGCAAATAGGTAAGACACTAACTCTTCGGACCATGATGACGGATTTTGCAAAACATATCTGGTAAGTACCTGCCAGCAAGTCAAAGCTACCATTGCCAAAAAACTCACCCCCGCCAGCACATTTAAAGTGTGATTTAAAAGTTTTCGTAACTGTTTCATTAAAGGTTCCTCCTACTCTGCTTCTGACGGATATAATTCATTGTATCTTTGAATCTTGTCATATATTTCCTGTATCTCTGTGTTTCTTTCAAGAACGGATTTGTGCAACGGCAAACAAGCCTGTTTGAACGGTTCTTGGTCCGGATAGATGAACTCCACCTTCTGTTCATTTGCTGCCTTATTTTTTGCTGCTGCTACTGCTTTAATCCATTCCTGTCTTTGAATCGTATTTACCAATTTATAACCTTCTTCAAAGATTTCCCTTTCCTCATCAGTCAGTTCCTCTATAAACGCCAGATTGCCAATTAGAATATCCGGCACCATTTGATGCATATCATAGGAATAGTATTTACACACATCCCCATGCCCGTTATCCGTAAGCGCCAGTTCATTATTTTCCGCACCATCAATAATATTGGATTGTAACGCTGTATACACCTCTCCAAATCCCATCGGTGTTGCCGAGCCGCCAAGAAGCTTCATCATCTCTATATTGGTCGGGGACTGCTGCACACGAATCTTTAGTCCTTTTAAGTCCTTTGGGCTTTTAATTGGCTTTTTCACCGTATAAAAGTTTCTCGTACCTGCATCCAGCCATGTCACTGCAAGAAATCCCGCTTTTTCTGTTGCCGTAAAGATTTGGTCTGTAATCTTTCTATCGTCCATCGCATTGTGATAGGCTTTCGTACTTGCAAATAGGTACGGCAGGTTAAAAATTTCATAGTTCTTGCTAAACGTCTCCAAAATGGCATTGCTTGCTATACAGAAATCAATTGCCCCCGTCTGCGTAAGCTGCACCATATCTGTCTGAGACCCAAGCAATTCGTTTGGATAAACCTCTACCACATACTTGTCTCCCAAGTGCTCATTTATATAATCCTGAAACGCGACCAAAGCGATATGTGTAGGATGATTTACCGATTGGTTATGTCCGATTCTTACAATCTTTTTCTGTTCTTTGCTTTGGCATCCTGTCAGAACCAGCAGACCGATGATAACTACGCAAAGTAATAGCCCTACTTTTTTCTTTATATTCATAAGTAAGTAATCCTCCTTTTATGCCATACAATGGTAATAGTATTGCCTGGAGAATAAAAAAAGATACCATAAGACTTGCTTATGATATCTTTTGCGCATAAAAAAAGCGGGTGATGGGAATCGAACCAAAACCCATCACCCGACAAACCGCATAGAAAGGGGATTTTCGTAGCATTGACTTGGGGTGTGTAAACAAAGTGTAAACACAATAACAAAATGGGCAAATCAAAACTTTACACTTGATTTGCCCTCATTTCATTTAACTATTTACTCCAATTTTAAATTATATATACTTCCCCAAAGAATCACTTAAATCTTTTTCTTTTTCTTGATAAATTTGTCCTGAAAAAAATGCCGTTAATATCATTTCTAAACTACTAGCTTCATGAAACCTATATTTTAAAAAATAGAACAAAGACTCAGAAAAAGATTTTAACCCCTCGTTTTCTCTTAAAAGCAACGGTATTTCTTCATCCCCACTTATAAAATCCAAAATGTATGCTAAAATAAACCTTTCGTTAATGTAAACTAACTTTTTATCTTGTTTCAAAATTTGAATTGGTTTTCTACGCAAAAACCAATAGGATGTGTATGCAACTATTTTCACGCCATTTACATGCTCAATTCCATGAAATGTTTTTAAACGTCTAATGTCTTCAAAATAATCAACCAACATATATCCCAATGCCAATTCATTTACAACAACTTCTTCGTTTAATTTGACTTCATTAATAAAACCTTTTATATCATCTAACAAAGATGCAAAACGACGTTCGAATTTATCTTCCCTTGTCGTAAATTCATCTAATAGTTGATCTGCCCTAACAAATTCCGAATGAATATTATTCATATTTCCCCTCCAAACCCATTAATCTTTGTAATAATTCTGGCGTTAGAGAATCTCGAAATTTTCTACTTTGTATCTCATCATCGTAGCAATTACCCTTATTGACGATTGTATGAACCAATACATAAGAAATACTCATCAACGAAACAAAAGCCGCTGCTTTCTCTTTAGAACTTGATGCACTTCCTAAAACATCCAATTCTTCATTAACTTTCTCTTTGAAACTTGGCAAGTCGCTATTAATGTGGTTTTTCCGCCTTTCATATATTTCCTGCACAACCGGGAAATAAGACCTAACAATCAAGACAACACCTAAAACGCTGAAGAGTGCTGCGGCTATTATTCCTATCTTCTCCATTTATCTCCCCTCCTGAATTTCTTTTATATATTTAATAGCAGATAGAGCAAACATTACAAAAAAATAAATAATATTAACCCATACCACTCTTGTCATATCCATATCTGGATTTCTATGCCTTACCAATACCACACTAGTGTAAACTACTACCCCCAGAAGAAGCAGAACGACATTAAGCCATACCCATCCCTCTTCTTCGTTTTGTATACATTGCTTAATAAAATCATTTATAGCAGTAATTGTAAAAGAAATTCCTACAAACATTATGCTTATATCACAAAAAAGAGTATATAACGTGGTGCATAGACTTGCACCACTAATAAATTCCACGAACGGTATAGCCAATATTGGTAAAAGCGAAATTGCCACTCCTACTGCCCAATTTATAAACTTTCTCTTGGCGATTTTGACTTGTGTTGTTTTTTGTTTCTTATGCTTTTCTGTTGATGTCTCATCTGCAACATGCATAACATTGCCCATAGTTCTCATTTTAATATACCCACTGCAATAAACAAAAAAGCCGTCTTTCAGACAGCCCATACCATTCTCCATGTTCATCTCAAACATAATATTTATAATAGAATTAATTTGATTATTGCAGGCTTTCCAGATTAATATTCTTTTGTATCATATGCAGACCAAACTTCGTCGAATAACAAACGATACCACTCCGCCTATTACACGCCGATGCTTAAACGTCCATTTTACTGTTAACCTATCATTGAGAACCTATTACTCTCGTATGTTAACACAATTTGTTGCTTATTGTCAACCAAAAAGTGATTTGTCAGCACATTGATATGTCACTTTGTTTACATCCCTTTATTATAAGGTATGCAAATTCAACTATATAATGCTTCCATTATACCCCAAATTCTTGTGACAAAATAATTAGAATACTTAACATCAAATAAATGGCAATGTATATTTTTCATAGTCTCCACGTTCTCTAAATTTACGACAATATGTATTAAAGTATGTGATCATCCAATTAATTTTTTGTTTTACCTTATCAGACCCATCAACATAACCCACGACTTTTTCTGCAAGAAACTCAGCAATGGTAGGAATTAAGTTTAAATTTGGAGTAGCAAGAAAGAAATCTACAAACCATAACCCATCGAAATCTTCCTTGATTAAGGCATATAAATTCAAACTTTTTCGCTTACAATCTTCGTACACATCCAACAATTTATTAGACATAATAACTCGAGGATAATTTGCTAGATTATTTTCTATATGATATGCTTCAATTAAACCCGTTCCCCATACTACCGAATTATCAATAAATAATTCCCCTATTGTTATTCCACCTCTAAGCCAAAAATCAAACTGCAGTAGGGCTTGTAATTGTATTGACCCCACAAGATTAACGATGCTGATTATTTGATTACTCAATTTTTCTTCATCAACTTTTTGTGCAATTACTATGTTATCCGAAAAAATTTTAATTTCAAAATCATCAATTGAGTTTACATTACTTATATAACGAGCGGTTCTTTGGGTTCCCGATAACAAAAATTTCAATATTTGTAGTGATTCATAACTACTATCATTCTTCATTTTTTCTTTGATTCCCAAAAAATCTATATATGCAATAATATAATTATCGAAATTCTTTTTTTCTGTCTCTAAAATATTATAAAACTCTTCTAACTCGTATCTGTTAACAATACCGCCTACAATAATTTTAGATGTTCCATCAAATTTTTCACTAGTCATTTTGCACCCCTAATATTAAAGAGCCATTCTCATCTATAAAGAACTGGCTTAATCTAGTTCTACATCATCATTTCTTCCAATCTCTACGAAATTGGATGTTTTCTCTTCGACAAACTGATTTTTCGAATGTATTTCTACTCACTAATCCATTTCGATAAATTTCTGAGTCCTATCATGAAGAAACATCAATACATCCTTATGATTAGTTAATACATCTCTCTCAAATTTTTCCCGATTCATAAAATATTCAACCATAATTTTAGTATCGTCCTGATATGATTCTAATAATTGTTCTACTGACAATGGATAAACTCCCGTTGCACAGAAACGCTCTTTTCTCAATTCAAACATAAGTGGTTTCAAGATATATGTGGTGATTTTCTTATATGTAAGTAATTCCTTAGGCTCATCTACACATATATAATGACGAATACTCATCAAGACATTTGCCAAATTCTTCTTATAAGATAATTTTACTTTTTCATTTATATTACTGATTTCTACCAGTTGCTCACCATACAATAAAACACTATTTAGTTCTGTAACCGCATATTCTGACCATTCTTCAAATACTTTACTTTTATATTCTTCTTCTGATAGACACTGAGTATTTATTTCTAGCACATCATAAGATAGCGATGTGTTTCTTGCACAATATCCCACGGTTTCCAATACATATTGATTTATGGTGTTAAAAATGCAAAATACATCTAAATCCGAATTATCATTCGCATCTCCTCTCGCATAGCTTCCAGTCAAATAAACCATTAACAAAGATTCACCCAACCTATTTTTTAGAATTGACACAAACTCCTTCAATACCTTCTCATAATCATGACTCACTTTATTATCTGGTATCACTCTTCGCATAAATAATTCCCCTTATTCATTCTGTTACTTCTGGATCTCCAATTTCCTCATTCCCTAAATATACTTTATACTCTTTTCCTTCATACAGATTCATAATCTGTCTGCGTAATTTCGAAGGATATAACGGGATTGTATTTAAGCTCTTAATATCCAACCAGTCATATCCAACTTGATTTGTATCGCTTTGCAAGATGGCATTTTCCTTTTTGCCTATATACTCACATAAAAACACCAAATCAACACGATGAAAATTTTCTCCATGCAATCCTTCTATAACAAAGGCTAAGTCCTTGACCTCTACCCACAATCCCATTTCCTCTGCTACTTCTCTGCAAACCGCCTCTGGAAGAAGTTCCTCCACATCTTGTCCGCCGCCCGGCATGATATACCATTCTTCTTTTCCGTCGCTAATTTTAATTGCCAGCATTTTATCATCTTTAATAATCAATGCTTTTGCGGCATTTCTTACAGTTCTTCCCATTATAATGTCACCTCTAACAATCGTACAAATTCAAGTTTGTTTATTTCTTTCTCGTGTAAATGATCCTTGTATATTTGATATCATCTCCTCCTGTTTCACCAACAGTTATATCAAAATCATCACCATCAAACTGTGGAAAGAAAACATCTCCATTATCAATCGTTATATCTACTTCTGTAATATACATTTTATCCACTAAGGGAAGGGCTTCTTTAAATAACCCATATCCACCTGATATATAAATATTTTCATCATTCGAAATGGTAATTGCCTCTTGTAATGAACCAACTGTAACGAGATTTTCACCCGTGAATTTTTTGCTTTTTGATACGATTATGTTTTTTCGATTTGGAAGCGGATGGCCAATTTCTTCATAGGATTTTCTTCCCATAACTACAACATTCCCTGTAGTAAGTTCTCTAAATTGCTTCTGCTCACCTTTTATCTTCCAAGGTATTTCTCCATTCTTACCAATTACATTATTTTTTGAACGAGCAACTATTAATCCTATCATTGTTTTTATTCCCTTCCCTACAAATTCTATTTTGTACATTTTTAATATAACACATTTTTTACATATTGTCTTTCTTCCTTTCCAAAGTTATTGCATTATCTTAACTAGTCCCACAAAAGACACAAAAGTTTCCCTTTTCTATAAAAATTGCCCCAATATTCAATTTTCAACTAGTCTATATAATGTATCAAAAATCGTATGTTTTCTCGAAAATCTCCATTTCATTTTTTACTGAAAATTCATCAACTGTGGCCTTCATATCAACAATGTCTCGCTGTTTTTGAAGCAGGATATATGCACTTTTATATGTTTAATCACCTTATCAACATACCTCTATAAATTCTACTAATTATTCGTCCTTTCTAAATAAACAATCCGATTATCATTTTTCAATTATTTTTGAAGAATTTTTGTCAAAATGCCACGCATGCACACCGCAATTCTCCTAAACACATTAATTCTAAAATTTTTATAAATCTATTGCAGTTTGGGTCGAATCTGCTACAATATTGGTAACAAAATAAATTAACATTTAACACACTATTATATTTTAAAATCACAATTAGCAAATTTGAAAGCAATCACATCTGCTTTCTGATTTGCTTTTTTATTTCTTGAAATCAACCGATTTCGCACATTTATTTACTTATCATATAATTACTATATTTTTGACTTACATCTTTATTTTTTTCAGAAACACCTCATTTCAACACAAAAATCCATTAAAAAACAATGTAATAAATTAATTGAGATTGTTTACCAATCTTCAAAGTAACTTTGAAAGGAGAATTGATTAACATGGAAAGTTACCAAAAAGAAAATATTTCAACATTGCAACACGAAGACCCCTACAAGAGTATGACGAACGAAGAATTGGAACGAATCATCAAAATCCCCATCTATCGCCCTGACACAATTCCTGCCCTTAAACAATCACATCTTCGTATGACTCAATTTATATCTGACCTTACAAAGACTGTTGCAAATCTTGAAAAGCGTGTTGCATTTCTTGAGGAAAAAACACTCAAAAAAGCAGGTCGCAAAAAACAAACTTATAACTTGGATGGAAAAGAACTTACCGACGATTACCTGATGTATCTCATTGATTACGACTTGGCTACAATCGGAAAACTCGAAAAGATTGTCGGAGCAGGGAAGAATGTACTTCGTAACCGCTACAATAAAGCAAAGAAAAAGCAACAACTAGAAAGGCAGGTGAAAAAGAATGATAATCCGTAGACCTATTGTCCAAGATTGTTTTATTCCCGAACAATACACTTCTTCACCCGAAATCATCAAAAACTGCTTGCAAGAAGTTCTTTTCGAAGGTATGATGATTCCACAACAAGTCAATGCTCCGATTGAAAATGAAGATATGAAAAAGAAAGAACGAGAAACTATCATCAAGAAACACATGGAGCAATTTACAACAAAATATTATGAATCAGACAGACGTTGGCACTCTTTTTTACCAGACGATACAAGTCCTCGTAAAATGAAGCCGATTGCAAAGCGTAAATGGGAAGACCTTGAAGAAGCGATTGTAGAGTTTTACAAAGCACAAGATTATACAGAGAAGCGGAAACGCTTAACCCTTCGGACATTGTTTCCGGAATGGTTTGCTTATAAGTGGAACGATACAAATAATTCAAGTTATATGAAGCGAATCAATCACGATTGGAAACGCTTCTATGAAAATGACAAGATTGTAGACCGCCCAATTGTAGAGCTGACTACTTTTGAATTGAAGAGTTGGGCGAAAGCAAAAATCGTTTCAGAGAAACTGACGAAGAAACTTTACTACAATATGACTGTCATCATCAGACAAAGTCTTGACTATCTTGTGGAACTTGAAGAACTACCTTCAAACCCATTTAGCAACTTCAAAATCAATTCTGCTCTCTTTACTCCAACGGAACAGAAAGACGCAGAATATGAAGTATTTAATGAGAATGAAGAGCAACAGTTAAAAGCACTTGCGATTCACGATTTTGAAACGTATCAACATTGTTCCTCATCCATAGCAGTTGCAATCAACTTCTCTCTCGGTTTACGAGTTGGTGAACTTGTCGCATTGAAATGGAAAGACCTCAAAGACCACTACCTACATATCAGACGTATGGAACAAAGACAATACGAACAATCAGCAGACGGAACGTGGCACAGTCATTTAGAGGTTGTAGAACACACCAAAACAGAAGCAGGTTGCAGAACTATCTACGTTGTTTCTTCCGCACTGGAACTGTTTACAAAGGTCAAGGAGCATAATGTGGCACGTGGATACTCCTGCGAAGCGGAAGATTATATTTTCCTCTATCGTGGCAACCGCATTACATCAAAGTCTATTTCCAACAAGTACAAGAAGTACTGCAAGAAACTAGGCATTGTCAGAAAGAGTAACCACAAGGCACGAAAAACCTGCTTAACGAAGATTGCCGACAATCCAAACATCAATCTTAAGGACGCTATGCAATATAGCGGACACAAGGACGTTAAAACGTATATAAAGCATTATTGCTTTTCAAGGTATTCAGACGAACATCAGCGGAAAGAACTCGAAAAATGCTTGAATATGTAGTCCCACAAAAGAGTGTAAAAAAGTGTAAACATTTTTTCACGCATTTTCACACACATCAAACTACACACCCAAAATAGAAATGCAGTAAATACAAGGTTTTCTCGTATTTACTGCAAGCAATAAAAAGAGCGGGTGATGGGAATCGAACCCACGTATCTAGCTTGGAAGGCTAGTGTTCTACCATTGAACTACACCCGCATAATAACTATTTAATTTAGACTAAATGCCCAGAGCCGGAATCGAACCAGCGACACAGGGATTTTCAGTCCCTTGCTCTACCGACTGAGCTATCTGGGCTTTCCTATGTAACTGTTTCTTCAGCACGGGATTTATATTATCACGCATTTCTGTGAATGTCAACCACTTTTTTTCTATTTATCCACACCACTTTTTTTCTATTTATCCACAAAGCTCAAATCCGCATTGTTAAACATAAAAAAAAAGTAGCCAAATTCATATAATTGGTATATATTAGTATATAGATGTTAAAATCTCAAATTAATAGAATAGGAGAATAAGACAATGAGAATCATTAAGACAAAAAACTATGATGAAATGAGTAAAGCTGCAGCAAATATTATTGCCGCACAAATCACTTTAAAACCAGACAGTGTTATGGGATTTGCTACAGGTTCCACACCAATCGGTACATATGCAGAATTAATTAAGAAAAATCAAAATGGAGATATTGACTTTTCTAACATCAATACAGTGAACTTGGATGAATATAAAGACCTCCCAATCACTCATGACCAAAGCTACTACTACTTCATGAATGACAATCTGTTCAATCATGTAAATATTGATAAAAACAACACGAATTTACCAAATGGTAACGCGGAAGATCCAGATGCAGAATGTGCAAGATACGAGGCCTTAATCAAAGAGCTTGGCGGAATTGATATGCAATTATTAGGACTTGGTCACAATGGACATATCGGTTTCAACGAACCTGCTGATGAATTCAAAAAATGCACACACTGCGTAACATTGACAGAAAGAACAATCGAAGCTAACAAACGTTTCTTTGAATCTGCTGATGCTGTTCCACGTAAAGCACTTACAATGGGTATCGGTACCATCATGGCAGCAAAGAAAATCGTAATCGTAGTATCAGGTGAAGACAAGGCTGATGCATTACAGAAATGTATCACAGGTCCAATTACACCATCTGTTCCAGGTTCTATCCTGCAATTACATCCAGATGTGACAGTGGTATGTGATGAAGCAGCTTACTCTAAATTAGAAGCATAATTCAGAAATAAAAACCATAAATATAGCAGAAGCTCTCAAGGTAATCACCTTAAGAGCTTCTTTTATTTGAAATATATCTTAAACTAATTCTTTAGCTAACTCTTCCATTACTTTTAATGTATCTTCTTTCATCGTAGACTTAATCGTAACAACCGGGTCACAGATTTCAATCGCCTTCATTCCTTCAAAATATTCTCGCATCTTTTTTGCCGCAATTGGAGCCCAGCTTCCATTTTCCATCATGGCCACTGTTCTCTTTTGATAGTTTTTAGCCTTCAGATGGGCTAAGAAGTCTTCCATACAAGGGAACAAGCCCCCATCATAAGTAGAAGATGCAACAACTAATTTGCTATGACGGAACGCATCTTCAACGGCTTCTGCCATATCATCTCTAGACAAATCTGCAATGGCAACTCGCTTAGCTCCTTTTTCTTCTAACATTTCAGCAAGCTTCTTCGCCGCCTTTGCTGTATTTCCATGAATGGATGCATATGCAATGAATACACCCTCATCTTCAGGTTCATATTTGCTCCAGATATCATATTTACCAATATAATATCCCAAATCCTCTTTTAAAATCGGTCCATGAAGCGGACATATCATCTGAATATCCAAGGTTGCCGCTTTCTTAAGCAGTGCTTGAACTTGGGCACCATATTTACCAACAATATTGAAATAATAACGTCTAGCTTCGCATGTCCATGCCTCATCCGCATCAAGCGCACCAAACTTACCAAAACCGTCTGCCGAGAACAAAATCTTTTCTGTCTGTTCGTATGTCACCATAACCTCCGGCCAGTGAACCATCGGCGCCATAAAGAACTGTAACATATGCTTTCCAAGACATAAGGTGTCGCCTTCTTTTACAGAAACCGTGCGGTCTGATATATCTACATCAAAGAATTGTGGAATCATGGCAAATGTTTTTGCATTCCCAACCACCTTAAGATTTGGATATTTGTCCATTAAGTTCTTAATATTTGACGCATGGTCCGGCTCCATATGAGAAACCACTAAGTAATCCACATCTCTTCCTGCTAATGCAGTTTCCAAATTTGAAAGCCACTCGTCAGTTGCTCTTGCATCCACAGTATCCATTACGGTCACTTTTTCATCTAAAATAACATATGAATTATATGATACTCCATTTGGAATAATGTACTGACTCTCAAATAAATCTAATGTTTTATCGTCCACTCCTACATATAAAATTGAATCTGTAATTGTTACATCTTTCATGTCTAATCCTCCTGTTAAAATATGAGTTTATCACAGTATAAAGCTGTCAAATATGAATAAATCAAAATGTGGTTTTACCTTCTGGTACTGCTCCTCGCTCCGAACAGTCCACGCTACCGACAATGCACCAAATACTCTGCAAATGCGGCGAGATAAATTCCTAAAATCGCTATGTTTATATGCAATAAAATCCGGTCGTGTCACAAAATTGGTTAAGAGGTTTTTCATCAACCAATACTGAATGCCTTTATATTCTGTTTTCGCGTAATCCTGACTTAACTGTCCACGAATTACATCCGGTCTATGCTTGCGATACCATAGAACCGCAAGGGGATGAAAAGATTCAATACAATAAACGCCTTTATATTTTTCCAATAGTGCATTACCAAGCTCGCACACTTTTGTATTTACGCGGTCCATCTTGTATTCAATAATAAGCGGAACTCGTCCGTCTACGATTTCTAATACATGCGCAAATGTAGGAATGGTCTCATTGGATTTTCCCAATTTTAGTTTCTGTAATTCCTCTATGGTATATTCCCATACCTTTCCTTCCACGCCACACATCCGCTTTAGGGACGCGTCATGAAACACAACCGGCACATTGTCCTTACTAAGTTGCACATCAAATTCAATTCCATAACCCGCCTCAACAGCCTTTTGAATCGCTGCAATGGAATTTTCCGGTGCATACGTCTCATTGTCAAACAAGCCTCTGTGAGCATAATGAACGCCATAAAGCGGCAATCGATTTGGTTTCCCTATGATTCTTGGTGCGATTAAGAATAAATATGTCAGCACCAGTATTAATAAAGCGATTATCCATCCCATGATTTTCACCTTCTATCTCGTTTTAATCATCCACATCCAAGTTTTCTAATATGTCTTTCTTTGGCATCGGTTTTGAATCCCCATGCTTTACCTGACTCATGGTAATAAATGCAAGGATACAAAATGTTACGGAATAAGGGAACAACGTTCTATAGGAAACGTGTTCTAGTAATGCACCCGAAAGAATCGGTGTAATTACCTGCGCTGCCATAGAAAATGTATAGTAATACCCTGTATATTTCCCGACATCACCTGATTTGCTCATTTCTACAACCATCGGATAAGAGTTTACCCCAATTGCCGCCCACGCAAATCCGATAATACCAAAGAAAATTACCATAGTTACGTGGTAGGTTGGATACAAGCCTGCAACAAGGAAACAAGAACCCAATAAAACAATACCAATTAGAATAGTCTTTTTACGTCCGATTTTACTTGAAATCATACCGATTGGAATATAACTAATAATAGCCGCAACCGTTGCTATCATGAGACAATCTGCGTATCCGCCACCTTCTAATCCCCAAACCTCCGTAGCATAACGGGAAAAAGCTGTGGTAACTGCATTGTAAGCGATAAACCAAAATGCAACGGACATCAAAATAAATACCAAACTCTTTTTTACATCCTTCGGCAGTGGTCCACTTACTACAGAAGCTTCTTCTGCTGTCTCCTCTACTTCATCGATTTCAATCTCCTGACGAAGCTTATTCTCTCTAATTGTAAAGAACAGAAGCGTCACGCCAACTACCATCAAAATTCCAACAGCCAAAAACAGTGGATAATAATCTGGTCTGTCACCTTTCCCAACCAAGATTTTAATCATAATCAGAGTAAATACACCACCAACTGCACCCATCAGGTTAATGATAGCATTCGCCTTACTGCGTAACGGCTTCGGTGTAAGGTCCGGCATCAATGCAACCGCCGGCGAGCGATATGTACCCATACTAATTAAAAGAATAAATAATCCAACGACAAACAAAGTTAAATTCATTGTATTGTCTGCAAATGGCAAAATCATTAAAAATACAAATGCCAGCGCTGTACCGGTTATAATAAACGGCATTCTGCGACCAATCGGTGTTCTTACCTTATCAGACAACGCACCAAAAATCGGAAGCAAGAACAAGGCCAATACATTGTCTGCCGCCATAATAGCACCTGTCACAGTTTCCCCTAAACCAAAGGTGTTCTTCAAAATCAGTGGTATTACATTATCGTACATCTGCCAAAAAGCACTGATTGTTAAAAATGCCATACCAATCAAAACGGTTCTCTTGTAATTTAGTTTCATAATTTCACTCTTCCCTTCTATAACTTATTCGCCGAGGTTGGCTCTGAATAGTTACATTATAAACTTGCTTACAGTATATCACACATTAAGCAAAAAAGAAATTTGGAAATCATTTACAAAGAATTTTTTACGTATCGACTTTTCAGGGTACATTTTAAACACGGTAAATGGGTATAAACCGGTCTGTTGGAGAAGATTATACCCAGTAACAAGCAAAAAAACAGTGAAAAAAGCTTTTTAAAGGGCTGCACTTTCTATAAAACAACCAATATATAGTAAAAATACCCATGATTTTGTAAATCTCTGGGTATTAGCCCGACAAACAGGCATATCTATACCCATTGGCACAATAACCCACTAATAAAGGGCAAAAATACAACGCCCCTGCGTATCCTACAACATATCCTACAACGCAAACAGGCGATTACGTTCTCGTAATCGCCTGTTCAATGGATGGAGGTGGATTCGAACCACCGAAAGCGTTGCTAACAGATTTACAGTCTGCCCCCTTTGGCCACTCGGGAACCCATCCATATGTCAGATTTTCATCTGACAATAATAGTTTATATCATATTTCATGTAATAATGCAACTACTTTTTATATCTCAAAATAGCAGCTGCATTTTCTCCCATGTATAACGTAAGATTTCCTTCATCTACCGGAAGCAACACACTGTCAACAGAATATCCATCTGCATAAGAATACAATATCTGTTCCATTTCACATTGCTTTGGAACTTCTGCTCTCCAGACCGGAATCGTAAGTTCATTTTTCTCAGAGCCACGATTAATGACAACTACAATCGTCTCGTCTTTATCAAAACGAGCATAAGCTACAACATTGCTACCTCCATATAGAATATCCAAAGAACCGGTTCTTAATGCACTGCTTTCTTTATGAATGGAAATTGCTTCCTTATGGAACTCAAGAAGCTCCTGATTTTCCTTTCCCCAAGGATAAGTTCTGCGATTGTCTGGGTCTGTAAATCCGCACACGCCGGCTTCATCTCCATAATAAAGAGTAGGCGCACCTGTCCAAGTCATTTGCATTACAACCCCCTGTCGCATTACCGCTTCGTCAACATTTCGCTCTGCCGCTTCATATCCAAGGTGACTGACACGTCCCACCATGCGATTGGTCCTTGTAAGAAATCTGGAATGGTCGTGATTGGATAACTGATTCATGGATACGAGCAAGGATGGAGTGTGTAAATTCAACATCTGATATTTCATGGTATCCACAAACACCTTCGCATTTCCACAGAGCTCCGGTTTCTGACTATCACTGTGTTTTTCCATTCCCGTAAGATACCAGGTTACCGGTTCCATAAATGCATCATAGTTCATAATCGTATCCCACTCATCACCTTGAAGCCAATCCTTTGCATTGCCATAATGCTCTGCCAGAATAATTGCATTTGGATTTGCCTCTTTTACAGCCTTGCGGAATTTTTTCCAGAATTGATGATTATATCCATTACTATGTCCCAAGTCTGCCGCCACATCCAAGCGCCAGCCATCTACATTATATGGAGGAGAAACCCACTTCTTTCCAATCTCCAAAATGTAGTTTTCCAGCTCAGAATCACCCTCGTAATTCAGTTTTGGCAAGGTGTCATGTCCCCACCATCCGTCATATGCGCCATTCGAAAACCATCTAAAGAAATTTCTATAAGGACTATCCGCCGACACATATGCTCCATGAGCATAACCTTCTGAACCCTCATAAATACGTTCTCTATCCATCCATTTATTGAAAGAACCACAGTGATTAAAGACGCCATCAATAATCACCTTCATGCCACGCTTATGCATTTCTTCTACCAATTCAATAAACAATTGATTGCTTGCTTCCAGATTTTCCTTGGCAGTCACACGTTGCCTATATTTCGTTGCATAATGGTTGTCCCTCTGACCTTCCGTCAGATTCTCGCCCCCATCGGCTACAATCTTTCCATAATGCGGGTCAATGTAATCATAATCTTGAATATCATATTTGTGGTTGGACGGAGAGACAAAAAGTGGATTGAAATAAATTACTTCCACCCCAAGCTCCTGCAGATAGTTAAGCTTATCCATAACACCTTGTAAATCTCCACCGTAAAACTCACGAATGCCCATGTAAGCCGGATATTTACTCCAATCCGTGACTTGGTCACAGGGTTCTCCTATGTAAATGTATTCGCCGGTTTCCACATCATTGCTCTTGTCACCATTATAAAATCGATCCACAAAAATTTGGTACACGACAGCACCCTTCGCCCAGTCTGGGGTTGCAAATCCCGGTACAATGGTAAATGCATACTCTTGTCTAACACAATCGGAAACGCCGAGTCGATTGTAATACACAACCTCACTCCGCCCGTGCTCATCTCTGCCGTTTATCTCAAAACAATACTCAAACTTCTGGTCCGACATTTTCCACTTTACTTCATAGTAATCAAAATCGCCTTCCGTATATGCTTTACGCATAACAAATGCGCGTGATCCGGAAATTACGCGCACAAAATCCACATCTTTTTTTGCAGTACGAAAGCGAATAGTAACCATTTCAAATTCTTTCGGTTCAGATGGAACCAGATATTGACTGGTTCCATCACTGAACAAAGCTTCTCTATTCATAAAATAATGCCTCAAACTCTTCGCCTGTAATTTTTTCTTTTTCTAACAATAATGCTGAGCATGCCTCCAACACATTATTATTTTCTTTGATAATGCGTTTTGCCTCTGCATAACATTCATCGATAATACGTTTCACTTCTCGGTCAATCTTTCCTGCAACTTCTTCCCCATAGCCTCTGCCCTGGTTTGCGAAATCTCTTCCTACAAAGACCTCTTCATTATCGTGATCATAGTTGATTAAGCCTAGCTCCTGTGACATACCGAATTTCATAACCATGGCTTTTGCCATTGCTGTTGCCTGTTTGATATCCTGTGAAGCACCGGTTGTAATATCATCAAATACAAGTTCTTCTGCCACGCGACCTCCAAGAGATACGGTAATCTCTTGTAACATCTTTCCTCTTGTGTTAAACATCTCATCCTTTTCAGGAAGTGGCATAGTATATCCCGCAGCGCCGCTACCTGTCGGAATAATCGACACGCTGTACACCGGACCAACATCCGGAAGCAGATGGAACAAAATCGCATGCCCTGCTTCATGATAAGCTGTAATTCTCTTTTCTTTTTCAGAAACAACCTTGCTCTTCTTTTCTGCACCAATACCAACCTTCACAAATGACTGTTGTATATCCTGTTGCTTAATATAAGCGCGGTTTTCCTTCGCCGCCAAAATAGCAGCCTCATTTAAAAGGTTCTCAAGGTCTGCACCCGTAAATCCTGCGGTAGTCTGTGCCACCTGCATCAAATCCACATCATCACCCAGCGGTTTGTTCTTGGCATGCACATCCAGAATCTCTTTTCTGCCCTTCACATCCGGACGACCAACAGAAACTTTTCTGTCAAAACGGCCCGGTCTCAAAATAGCCGGATCCAAAATATCCACGCGGTTTGTTGCTGCCATTACAATGATGCCCTCATTCACACCGAATCCATCCATCTCTACCAGAAGTTGATTCAAAGTCTGCTCTCTTTCATCATGACCACCGCCAAGACCGGTACCTCTGCGTCTTGCAACCGCATCAATTTCATCAATAAAGATAATGCATGGTGCATTCTTTTTCGCATCCTCGAATAAGTCTCTTACTCTGGATGCACCCACACCAACAAACATTTCTACAAAATCAGAACCGGAAATGGTAAAGAACGGAACCCCCGCTTCTCCGGCAACCGCCTTTGCAAGTAAGGTCTTACCTGTTCCCGGTGGGCCTACAAGAAGCACACCCTTTGGAATTCTGGCTCCAACTTGAATATATTTCTTTGGATTTTTAAGGAAGTCTACGATTTCTTCCAATTCCTCTTTCTCTTCCTTAAGTCCTGCGACTTGAGCAAACGTAATATGCTTATCCGATGGATTACTCATTTTCGCACGGTTGCGCCCAAAGTTCATCGCTTTCGCATTTGCTCCCGTCGGTCTGTTCATTAGCATAAAAAGAACAGCAATCCCGCCAAGAATCAAAAGTGTAGGCACTAATGTTGTCATTAACCAAGACTCTTCCGGCACATCCCTCACGTCAATCTCTGTAATTCCGGCCTCTGCTAAAACATCCTGTGCCTCATTCACGTCGGAAACATTCACATATTTAACATTCCCATCTTTTAGCTTAAGTTCGAGACTTCCGGTTGGTACAGCTTTGCTTTGTTCTACTACTACAGAAACTACTTCCCCTGCCTTCAATGCATCCGCAAATTCCTTATACGTAAAACTATTCTGCTGAATGTTCATTTGGCTTATAAACCAGTAAAGCCCAAAAACAAACACAATAATAAGAAGTGTCGGAAAACCACCCGCACCTTTACTTTTCTTAATCAAACTATTATTCCTCCTACTCTAGACCCTCTACAACACCGATGTATGGTAGATTTCTATACTTTTGCGCATAATCAAGTCCATATCCCACCACAAATTCATCTGGAATAACAAAACCTGTATAATTCACATTTACATCCACCACACGTCTTTCTGGTTTATCCAAAAGTGTACAAAGCTTCATACTCTTTGGCTTTCTCTTTTGCAAAACATCTAATAGATAATGCAATGTTCTTCCGGAATCAATGATGTCTTCAATCACGATTACATTTTTTCCTTCGATTGTTTCATCTAAGTCCTTTGCAATTTTCACAATACCACTGGAAGCAGTTCCATCACCATAACTGCTCACACTCATAAAATCTAATGAAACCGGTACTGTAATACGTTTTGCAAGCTCACAGGTAAAGAACACACTACCCTTTAAAATGCATAATAAATGTACTGCTTCACCCGCATAATCTTCGCTAATTTGTTTTCCAATTTCTGCAATCTTTGCATCCACATCTTCCTCTGAGATTAAGACTCTAATTTTCTCTGCCATAATGATCTCCTTCATCTATTTGTATTGCCAAAACGCGCTTCGTATTCGTTTTGACTTCATATACCGGATTCGTTCGATACCCCACAATCCATAACACATGACTGCCATCCGCAACGAGTAATATTTCATCCCTTTTCTCTTGCGGGATTTTCTCATTGATAAAATAGGACTTAAGCTTCTGCGTTCTGCCATCTTCATGGATTGTAATGTAATCTCCCTGTCTCCTTGTTCGTATAGAAATATTGTTTTTTATTATATCACAATTGAACAGTTTCGTGTGACTTTTTTCTACATATTCGTCTGTTACTCTACAAAAAATCCGTTTTTTTCCTATTTGAAATTTTGCCTCTTTATCATGTATATCAAAAACAACTTCTTCCAATATCTGTTTTGAGTGATTTTCTTTTACAAAAACAAGAATTCCCTCATACACGCGTCTTCCTTCCATCTGATAAGGCAGATCTGTTTTGCGTCCTACCTGTTTCTGGAACAATTCCTGTAATTGCCTTACATGAACGGACTCCAAATCTTTTTCCTTACCAGAAACAGCAGTTAACACCCTTCGAATCAGTAGCGCCTTAAGAGCCTCCGGAACCTGCAGATAAGCTTCTTCCGAAATCAAATAGCCCATCGCGGCAGCAGATACACTCTTGTTCCAATACACCTGCACCTGTTCATCCAAGAAGCCTTGCACCTGCCGAATCTGCTCCATGGTATCATTCATATGCTCTACCACCTTTGGATTCACCTGCTCTTGCAAGTATGGAATGGTATGGTTTCGGATACGATTTCTCGTATATTCATCACCATAATTGGTATCATCCGTGCAATAAGAGATGCCCTCCTGTTTGAGATAGTCCTCAATCTCTTCTCTCTTTAAACATAATAATGGGCGAATCACATTTCCATTAACCGGTGCAATTCCGCCCAGGCCTCTAATTCCTGTGCCCCTTGCCAGATTTATAAAAAATGTTTCTGCACTATCATTTTGATGATGGGCAAGTGCAATTTTGGTGCCGCCATATTTTTTCATGGTTTTTTCAAAAAATTCTCTGCGTACCTCTCTACCTGCTTCCTCAGTAGATTGTTTCCGTTTCTTGGAAATTAATTCCACATCTGCAGAATAAATTTCACATATAACACCTAATTTCTCACAGAACTTCTTAACATAGGCTTCATCCGCATCTGCATCCAAGCCTCGAAGACCATGATTCACATGAACGGCCACCATACGAAATCCTATTGTTCTTTGCAATTGTGAGAGCAGCAAAAGAAGGCATATGGAGTCAGCTCCCCCCGATACGCCTACAATCACACAATCTTCACTTTGCAGCATCTGCCACTTGTCCATGTAATTTCTAACTTTATCTTTCATGACAACAATTCTATCTCATTCTACGTCATTTTTCAAGACTCCATATACCAATAACAAGGACTGTCATATCATCCAATGGTATCTCCCCCGAGCACTTCAAAACCTGTTCCAAAATGTGATGTGCCATCTCCTTCGGGTTTTGAATCTGAGTGCCCTCTATAATCATCTGCATCAGAAAATCCTGTTCCCCAACCGGGAGCGCATCCATAACACCATCTGTAATCATGATGACCATATCTCCGTCCTCTAGTTGACGTTCCGTTTTGTCTGCCTCCAACTTTGACATCACGCCCATCGGGAGGCTGGTAGATTTGATTCTTTCCACTTTTCCCTTCTGTTTGATAAATGTGGTGGATGCACCAGCCTTAATGGTTTCAAACCTTCCCGTGTACAAATGAAACAAGGACATATCAATGGTGGAAAACCGAACCTCTTCCCGTCCCATAACCATGGCTGTATTCAACATTTGCAGCGCCGTCTCTTCCGGAAAACCGGCACCCAAAAGTTCTTCTAACACTTCCACCACCATCGCACTTTCGCGAAAAGCGGTTTGCCCAGCCCCCATTCCATCAGAGAGAATTACACCCTGTTTGCCTCCGGGCAAATCCAGCAGAGAAAAATTGTCACCGGAAATCTTACTGCAACCCTTTCCTATCTTTGCAACACCCTGAAGGGTGTGAAATTTAACAGACTCCACACACACAATTGTTCCATACTCTGCGCCAACCGTAACTCTTTCTTCCTTTCCAAGCACCATTTTCCTACCCGTACATTCTGAAATAACTTTGGCGACATCCTTTGTCGAAACAGATTCCCCATTGGTTGCCTTCACCGTAACATGAATCTCATAGCGTCCGTCCCTTGTCACGAAGAAAACAGTAGTCAAGAGCTTTAATCCTATTTTTGTGAGTCGCAGTTTTATTTTCTTTTCTAAATGTTCTTCCTCAAAAATACTGGCATCCAATTCCTTTGTTGTATGTCGAATCATCTGCGCAAATGTATCTAACTGAACCGCGCATCCCTGACGGTTCTCCAACATGCGCTGCTTCCATGCTTGTCTTTGCTTTTCGGTCTTATAAACATCAATTGTGGTGCGAAGAAATTTCGGTGCGCGCACACACTTCTTCTGCATTTTACGTTTTAATTCTATATTCAATTCCGCCCCATAGTTCTCAATCGTAGCAAGTACCTCGCGCAACATACCAGGAGCAAAGCATACCTCCTTACGTTCACAATGTTTGCATGCACGCTCTCTAACCTCATCGCATATTTCCTGATATTCTTCTTCTGTAAAGCTTGTTCTCTTTTCCTCTAAATTTAAAAAGGCATCCGATAATTTCCCCAGTGAAGTCACAAATTTATCAATCTGTACCACGTAAGGATTCATTTCTAGTTCACTCATAACATTCCTTTCCCTCATTATATGTATTTGCGTACACAGACAAAAAAAGCTTTAGAAAATCTACAAGATTTCCTAAAGCCATCATTCGTATTTGTTTTATGTACTTAAACTAAGGTTCTGCTTCAAACAGAATCTCATTCGGATATACTAGTCCCAATTTATCTTTTGCAACGTCTTCCACGTATTCATCTGTTCCAACGTACTCTTCCAATTCATCAATTTCTTCTGACTTTGCTTTTTCTGCTTCTAACTGTTCCTCTAACTCCGCTTCTTGCGACTTTAAATCCCGATTCTTCGCACGGGAAGAAACACTTGCTACCGAAAGTGTAATTCCGAGAATCAAAACAACGCCGGATATTAAAAGTATACTAAGTTTGTGCTGCAACACACGTCTACGCGCGCGTACACTTCTCTTTTTTGTTTTTTTCATTATTTACTCACCCTAAACCTATCTTACTCTTTTTTTCTCCGTTTCGCAATATATTTTTTGGAAATTTGAGAAATAATAAAATGGGTAACAATTCCACCAAGCAACACACCAATTACAAAATACCATCGTATAATTCCGTCACTTGTCTGATAGATTTTTATAAAGAGAAAAATCCCTGTCCCAATCCAAAAAATCAAATCCTCCAGAGAAACAAAAAATAGATTATGTTTCCACAATCGTCGCATCACACGAATCAATGAATACACCAAATAAATAAGATTGCCTGCTAAAACAGCCTGCAAAAAAACACTTAGTTCCTTTCCAATTCCAAGAATCATAGGCTATTTAAAGAGCTTTGTGAATAAGCTTTCATTTTTCTTGTGATTATGTGATACATCCGAATAAGCAATACTGTCAATATGGCCGGATAAATCCACCTCTCCCTTTTCCAACGTCAGGCGGTTTACATGCAAATCCTTCCCCTTTACCATTAGCATGCCCTGTTCTGTCTCTAGCAAGATTTCATTTAAATCAAACGCCAGAACATCCAGCACTCCCGTCACCATACTTGTTTTTCTATTATTGATTACCAGCTTATGCGCTTTTGGCACTTGTCTTTCTTCCAAAATTTTCACAACCTTTCTTTTTTAATATTCTATGAAAGGTTGTCTCCTTTTATGACAGATTGTTTCCTATAGGTAGCGGAATAAATCCTTTGCCTCTTCCTTTTTTGTTGTGTCTTGGATATCGAGCACTTCTGCCTTTACTGTTTTGGTTCCAAATTGAATTTCAATGATATCTCCCACTTTTACTTTTACAGAGGCCTTTGCCACAGCACCGTTAACCAGTACTCTACCGGCATCACAAGCCTCGTTTGCAACCGTTCTTCTTTTTATCAAACGTGACACCTTTAAAAATTTATCTAATCTCATATAACCTCCTGCGCAGTGAAAAGGGTGTGCTTAAAAAGCACACCCTTTTTGAACATGTTTATCAAATTAGTTGATAGCATCTTTTAAAGCTTTACCAGCTTTGAATTTTGGAGCTTTGCAAGCTGCGATTGTCATTGTTTCGCCAGAACGAGGATTTCTTCCTTCTCTTGCTGCTCTTTCGCTTACTTCGAAAGTACCAAATCCAACTAATTGGATTTTTTCACCTTTCTTTAATTCTTCTGCTACAACATCTGTGAAAGCCTTTAATGCTTTTTCTGCATCTTTTTTAGCTAAACCAGCTTTGTCAGCCATAGCTGCTACTAATTCTACTCTGTTCATGGGTATTTCCTCCTAAAAATATAAAACATAACTAACTCTGTTATACTCTTTTATATTGGCTTTGTCAATAGTATTTGGTGCTTTTGCCTTGATTTTGTGGCATTTTTTGGCTTTTTTATAACATTTTGTCTATCATGGCAAGAACTTCTTTACCAAATGCAGCTGATTTGCTGTCTGCGTCTTCCAAAGAAGCGCCTTTTACACCATAGTAGAACTTCACTTTTGGTTCTGTTCCGGAAGGACGTACACAGAGCCAAGCATCGTCTGTCAAATCATAATATAATACATTTGAAGATGGAAGACCTGTTGTGGTCACTTCTCCTGTGGCTAAATCTTTGATTGTATCAGCCTTATAATCTCTTGCCTTTAACACTTTGTATCCGGCAATTTCTACCGGTGGTTCATTTCTAAGTGTCTCAAGAATTTCCTGAATCTTAGCAAGACCTTCAATTCCCTTCAATGTGATTGATTGAATATCATCCTTGTAATATCCGTATTTCTCATACATATCAATCATTGCATCCCACAATGTTTTACCTTGTGTTTTGTAGTATGCTGCTGCTTCACAAAGGGCCATTGTAGCAACGATAGCGTCCTTATCTCTTGCATGGGTTCCGATTAAGCAGCCATAGCTCTCTTCAAATCCAAATAAATATGTTCCTACACCGCTCTGTTCAAATCCAAGAATCTGTTGTCCGATGAATTTGAAACCTGTAAGTACTTCGATAAAGCGGAGACCATAAGATTTCGCAATGGTTCCCGCCATGTTAGATGTAACAATTGTACTGATAACAGCACCATCCTCCGGCAACTTTCCATTTACCCCTTGTCTTTGGCTTAATTCATATTCTTCAAGGAGACATCCTGACATATTACCAGTTAATACTTTATAGTCTCCGGATTTATTATCCTTCACATACACACCAAGTCGGTCTGCGTCCGGGTCTGTTGCAAGTACCAAATCTGCATCCACTTCCTTCGCAAGTTTGAGTCCAAGTACAAACGCTTCCTCTGATTCCGGATTTGGATAAGAAACTGTTGGGAATTCGCCATCCGGTAATTCCTGTTCTTTTACAACGTATACATTCTCAAATCCCAATTCCTTCAGAACGCGTCTTGCAGGAATATTACCTGTTCCGTGAAGTGGACTGTAAACAATTTTTAAGTCCTTGCTAACTTCCTTAATGGCATCCCAGTGAATGACTTGTTTCTTAAGCTCTTCAATATAAGCATCATCGATTTCTGCGCCGATTACTTCATATAAACCTGCAGCCTTTGCTGCTTCCACGTCCATAGTTTTTACCGTATTATAATCGGTAACTTTCTGAACCTCATCCATGATTCCCTTGTCGTGAGGTGGAGTAATCTGTGCGCCATCCTCCCAGTACACCTTGTATCCGTTATATTCCGGTGGATTATGACTTGCAGTAATATTAATCCCTGCAATACATCCTAATTTACGAACTGCATAAGAAAGCTCCGGTGTTGGACGTAAAGACTCAAATATGTATGCCTTGATTCCATTTGCCGCAAGACAAAGTGCTGCTTCATTTGCAAATTCCGGTGACATACGTCTGGAGTCATATGCGATTGCCACGCCCTTGCTCGCAAATCCCTTTTGCATAATATAGTTTGCAAGTCCCTGTGTAGCCTTACGAACCGTGTAAATGTTCATGCGGTTTGTCCCCGCACCAATTACACCGCGAAGCCCTGCGGTACCGAATTCTAAATCCTTGTAAAATCTTTCTTTAATTTCTTTATCATCATTTGCAATTGCTTTAAGTTCTGCTTTAGTTTCTTCATCAAAGTATGGATTTGTTAACCATGCCTGATATTGTTCCTGGTAGTTCATCCTACTGTACCTCCTGTTTCGTTCTCATTTTATTATACACTACTCTCTCACAAATGAAAAGAAAATATCGTATCTAAAAATTCCTTCTTTTCCTCAGTCTGCTTAATAACCATCTCCAGTTTTTCCAGATTCTTCGCCGGTATCCATACCTTTCTGGAGCGATAGTATGTATTTGCAATCTTCCAGAACTTTTCCGGATACGCCAGAGAGATAGCAATAAATTTCAATTCTCCCTCTCTAAAAGGCAAATATTTTTGATAACAGTTTAGTATTTTGTCTCCAAGTTCCACATCCCAATGATGTTTTTCCATAACCTTTCGCAAGAAATAATACAAATCCACAATCTGTAAATTCTTCTGAACATGTTCAAAATTCGTCGTTGCCATTCCGGAAAATGTCATCAAAACATTATGGTAGTTATAATCTCCATGAATCATTTTGCCAGCCTTAATACTATCATTATATAGTTCTTCATAATTGGATGCCCTTAGCTCCTCTAATGCCTGGTCTGCCCGTGCATACATTGCATCAAAATGCTTTAAAAAGGTCAGTTCAAAATCTCCTTTTCCTGCTCGGTCACGCATAAAGTTGCGAACCTTTTTCATTTCCCGATTATGTCGAAAGAATTCCTGACGTAAATCTTCTCCTTCTGTCATAAAAAAGCATTCGTCAGATTCTTCCGGACTGAAATTTCGAAGCACACGATGCACACGTGTTAAGTTTTCCGCAGCATCCAAGACGTCCTTCTCTTTATAAATGTCACACTCTCTCCCTGCAAACCACCTTTTCAGGAAATACTTTGTTCCTTCTTCCGAGACAACAATTAACCCGTCTTCCTTATTTTTTAGGATCCAATCTATATTTTCATACCCTTGCTCTCTGATATGCTTTCCCAACTGCTCAAGTAAACGCAAACGCTTTTCAGAAACGCGCACTTCCTTTATTAAAAACAGCCCTCTGTCTGTATCACAAAGAACTGCATCTCTCACCTTCTTTGTATTTTTCACCTTTATGTCATACTGCTCTAAAATGTTAAGCTCGTGCTCTCTCATACTTCCCCCTGCAATGTGAATTCCACTTCATTCTAATGTATGACAAGCAAGGGGGAAGTATTACTGAAAATC
>JAZRQP010000058.1:0-5181 GCA_045649885.1 Faecalimonas sp. | reverse complement strand
TGTCATACCAACCATTGGGTTGTTACCAGCACCGATAAGTCCCATCATTTCTACGTGAGCAGGAACTGATGAAGAACCAGCGAATTGTGCATCACTGTGCATACGTCCCATAGTATCTGTCATACCATAAGAAGCTGGACCTGCTGCCATGTTGTCTGGGTGAAGTGTACGTCCTGTACCACCACCTGAAGCAACTGAGAAATATTTCTTTCCTTGCTCGATACATTCTTTTTTGTATGTACCAGCTACTGGATGTTGGAAACGTGTTGGGTTTGTTGAGTTACCTGTGATAGATACGTCAACTTTTTCTTTGTGCATGATTGCAACACCTTCTGTTACGTCGTTAGCGCCGTAGCAGTTAACTTTTGAACGAAGTCCTGTAGAGTAAGCTTTTCTGCTGATTTCTTTTACTTCGCCTGTGTAGTAATCCATTTCTGTTTCAACGAATGTAAATCCGTTAATTCTTGAAATGATTTGAGCAGCGTCTTTACCAAGACCGTTTAAGATAACACGTAATGGTTTTTGACGAACTTTGTTTGCTTTTTCAGCGATACCGATAGCACCTTCAGCAGCTGCGAAAGATTCGTGTCCTGCTAAGAATGCGAAACAGTCTGTTTCTTCTTCTAATAACATTTTTCCTAAGTTACCATGTCCTAAACCTACTTTACGTTGGTCAGCAACTGAACCTGGGATACAGAAAGCCTGAAGACCTTCACCGATTGCTGCAGCAGCGTCAGCAGCTCTTCTGCAGTCTTTTTTAATTGCGATTGCAGCACCTACAATGTAAGCCCAGCAAGCATTTTCAAAACAGATTGGTTGGATACCTTTTACTTGATTGTAAACATCTAATCCAGCATCTTTTGTAATTTTTTCAGCTTCTTCAATAGAAGCGATTCCATAACTATTTAATACCGCATTAATCTGGTTAATACGTCTTTCATATGATTCAAATAAAGCCATTATGTATGTCCTCCTTCTATTATTCTTGTCTTGGGTCGATAATCTTAACAGCGTCAGCTACACGGCCATATTGACCTTTTGCTTTTTCCCAAGCTGTTGTTGGATCATCACCTTTTTTGATGAAGTCTGTTAATTTACCAAGACTTACGAATTGGTAACCGATGATTTCATTGTTTTCATCTAATGCGATACCTGTTACATAACCTTCAGCCATTTCAAGGTAACGAGGACCTTTTGCTAATGTTCCGTACATTGTACCAACTTGTGAACGAAGTCCTTTTCCTAAGTCTTCAAGACCTGCACCGATTGGAAGTCCATCGTCAGAGAAAGCACTTTGTGTTCTACCGTAAACGATTTGTAAGAATAATTCTCTCATCGCTGTGTTGATAGCGTCACAAACCAAGTCTGTATTTAAAGCTTCTAAGATAGTTTTTCCAGGAAGAATTTCTGAAGCCATGGCTGCAGAGTGAGTCATACCTGAACATCCAATTGTTTCAACTAATGCTTCTTGGATGATACCATCTTTAACGTTTAATGTTAATTTACAAGCTCCTTGCTGAGGTGCACACCAGCCAATACCGTGTGTCAAACCAGAAATATCTTTTACTTCTTTTGCTTTTACCCATTTTGCTTCTTCTGGGATTGGAGCTGGTCCGTGATTTGCGCCAATTGCTACCGGACACATAGTTTTTACTTCATGTGAATAAATCATGATTAAAACTCCTTTCAAATATGTAGTGTTCTTTCTATGGTTGTTTGTTAGATATTTAACATCCCATACATTGCTATTGTCTCATAAACTCGTTAAATAGTCTAGTTTTTTTTCGTTTTTTCATGAATATTTTTGGATTTTCATGCATATATAGCAAAAACAGCAGACATTGGTCACTAACCACGTCTGCTGCTTTACATTATACAGTTTCTAATTCATCAATCAACAACTCTAATACTGCTTCAACTGCGGCATTTCGATTCTCTTCACGGTTGCCGGAAAAGCGACATTCTTTTACCGTAACATCTCCATTGATGCAGCATCCCACATAAACCAAACCAACTGGTCTTTCAGGGGTTCCGCCACCTGGACCTGCAATTCCGGTTGTACTAAGGCCAACATTTGCATTTGCAACGCGAGCTGCACCCAATGCCATCTCTGCTGCGGTCTGCTCGCTTACTGCGCCATATCGTTCCAATGTGTCATGAGATACACCAAGCAATCTTTCCTTTGCCTCATTTGAATATGTGATATGACCTTCATTGTATACGGCTGACGCACCGGACACATTCAAAATTCTTCCTGCAAGCAAACCACCTGTGCAGGACTCTGCTGTTGTGATGGTGTAGCCTTTATTTTTTAAAACTTGTACTATTTTTTCTTCTATAGACATTGATTTCTCCCTAGAAAGTAGTGAATTCTTTGGGCGTATTTCTGCCACATAGGCCTATGCAACCAATTTTTTCTACATTCCGCCTTGTGTTAATACTTGCTTATTCTTCCATACATAATCTGCAAGTGAAATCACTGTAAGTGCAAGTCCAACCCAAACTACAATCTGTGTTAAAACATAGTAAACCGGATTCTGGAAATCTAAAATCAACATGATAATCATTGCCATGTGTGAAACGGTTTTAAATTTGCCCCAGTAACTTGCAGCAATGACAATTCCGTTATCAGAAGCAACCAAACGGAACCCGCTGATGATAAATTCACGTGCGATGATAACTAATACAATCCATGTAGCAAGTTTTCCTAATGAACTTAAGCAGATTAATGCAGAACATACTAATAATTTGTCTGCCAATGGATCCATAAACTTTCCGAAGTTTGTTACAAGATTATGCTTTCTTGCAAGATGTCCGTCTAAGAAATCTGTAAAGCTTGCAATACAGAAAAGTGCTAAAGCAATGTATTTATTAGCTGCTGCTCCTAAACTTGGAATCAACATAAATACTACAAAAAATGGTACCATAATTACTCTTAAAACTGTTAATTTGTTTGGTAAATTCATGATATTAACTCTCCTATCAAATCATATTCTAATGCTCCGGTTATCCTTACTTTTGCAAAATCTCCCGACATTAGTTCCTCATTGGTTTCTACGAAGATGAGTCCGTCTACATTCGGCGCATCCATATAGGTTCTTCCAACATATACATTTTCATCGGCTACCTTTCCTTCAAACATCACGATGACTTCTTTTCCAATCATCCGTTCTGCCAAATCAAATGCAATCTCCTGTTGCAGCTCCATGAGTTCTGCCTGTCTGTCTTCCTTTACACTCTCTTCAATTTGGTCCGACATAGTTGCTGCCGGTGTATCTTCTTCCGGTGAATAGGTGAATACCCCTAACCGGTCGAATTCCATTTCATCTACAAATTCCAACAGCTCTTCGTGCTGTTCTTCGGTCTCCCCCGGAAAACCGGTAATCAGTGTTGTACGAAGCGCAATGTCCGGAATCTCTTCACGGAGCTTGTTCACAGTGTCAATCAACTGTTGTTTGGAAGTTCTCCTTCCCATGCGTTTCAAAACTCCATCGCTTGCATGCTGAATTGGGATATCCAAATAGTTGCAAATCTTATCTTCTTCTTTCATTACTTGGATAAGCTCGTCTGTAATCTCTTCCGGATAACAGTATAAAATACGAATCCAGCGAAGCCCACCTATCTTGCATAATTCTTTTAACAGCACATGCAAAGATTTTTTGCCATAAAGGTCTACTCCGTAAAGTGTGGTTTCCTGTGCAACAAGGATAATTTCTTTCACACCTTGTTCCACTAAATCCCTTGCTTCTTTTATCAAGCGTTCCATTGGCACACTTCTAAAATTCCCTCTTATCTTTGGAATAATGCAGTAAGTACAATGCTTATCGCACCCTTCTGCAATCTTTAAATAAGCAAAATGTCCGCCTGTTGTCACCAGACGTTTACTTTCTACCGTTGGAAGTGCATCAATATCTGTCAACTCAAGGCTTTTGTGCCCTTGTAATGCCTCGTCAATCACTTCCACGATTTTATCGTAAGATGTGGTACCTAAAACTGCATCAACCTCTTCGATTTCATCCATGATTTCCTGTTTATATCTTTGTGCCAGACATCCGGTAACAATCAACGCTTTAATGGAACCGGTCTTTTTATATTCAGCCATTTCTAAAATGGTCTGAATACTCTCTTCCTTTGCATCATTGATAAAACAACAGGTATTCACAACAATGACATCGGCTTCTTCTTCACTGTCCACCATCTGATGTCCGTGGTTTGCAAGGAGGCCAAGCATCACTTCTGAGTCGACTAGGTTCTTATCACATCCTAATGACACGAATAGAATATTCATTGTCTCACGTCTCCTATATATTTATTAAGGCAGATACGCACTGCATCTGCCTTTCTTTGATTCAAAATTAAGCTTCTTCTCCGACAATTTTGATTTTTGCCTGATTTACTTCTTCAATAGCGATAGAAAGTGGTTTTTGTCCTGCTTTTGCCTGAACTAAAACTTCTTCTCCATCGATGATTTGTCTTGCTCTTTTTGCTGTTGCAAGCACGATAGAATAACGGCTGTTAACTACCTTTGTAGCGCCTTCCTCAACGTCTTTGTTTACTACCTTCATTAAGTCTGTATAAGATGGATGTAACATAAATTATTCTCCTTTCACATTCCCTTTTAATTCATTTTCAATTTGATTAATAAACGCTTCATTTCTTGAAGTTCTGTAATGTTCACTTTGGATAATATGGTGCATCTGAAGCACACATTCCTGCAAATCATCATTTACTAAAATATAGTCATATGACAAAATGCCTTCTGCTTCTTCTGCCGCACGGCGCATTCTCTGCTCCACAACCTCCATGGTCTCTGTTCCACGCCCTACCAAACGTTCTTTTAAGATTGTCGCATTTGGTGGTGTTACAAACAGGAGTAAAGTTTCTGGAAATTGCTCCTTCACCTTCAAGGCACCTTGTATCTCAATTTCCAAGATTACATCCTTCCCGGATGCAAGCTGTTCCTCCACATATGCCTTCGGTGTACCGTAGTAATTACCCACGTAGTTAGCATACTCTATTAACTCGCCTTGTGCAATCATTTTTTCAAATTCTTCTGTTGTTTTAAAGAAATATTCCTTCCCATCAACCTCTGTTCCACGCGGTTTCCTTGTGGTGGCTGAAATGGAAAGAGCGTAATTATCATATTGCGTCATAATTTCCTTCATCAAGGTCCCTTTGCCT
>JAZRQP010000057.1:0-4393 GCA_045649885.1 Faecalimonas sp. | reverse complement strand
TGCAATTGCAAGATGCTTCTCTTTTTCCATTAAAAAAACTCCCCTCTTATTTAATTTTGCTCCCACACATAGTATGTGCAGTTAACACTTCAAAAAAGTAAGGAAGTTTTTTCAAACATTATTCATTTGTAACTGTTACGTATTTCTGAGGTTGGTTCTGAACAGAGTAAACAACCTGACCATTAATAATCGTATACAAGGTTTCTGTAAATACTTCCATGGGATTTCCGGTGAAAATGGCTATATCCGCATCTTTTCCTTTTTTCAGACTTCCCACTCTGTCATCCACCCGACAGATACGTGCCGCATTTATGGTAATTGCTTTCAAGCCTTCTTCCACTGCCAATCCATGCTTTACTGCAATTCCAGCGCAAATCGGTAAATACTGAAGCATGGTAACCGGATGGTCTGTGGTAATTGCAAATAAAATTCCTGCCTCACTCAAGACTTTATTTGTCCGAAAGTTCATATTTTTTATTTCAATTTTAGACCTAGCGGTGAGTTCCGGCCCTACAATAACAGGAAAACCGGATACTTTTATTTCATCCGCAATCAAATGACTTTCTGTTCCATGGTCTATGGTAATATCAAGTCCGAACTCTGTGGCAATCCGAATAGCAGTCAAAATATCATCCGCCCTGTGTGCATGTGCTTTTAATGGTATTTCCCGCCTAAACACAGGAACCCACGGTTCCATTTGAAATTCTTCATTTTGCAGTTTTCCTTGCTCTTTGTCCTGTACATACTGCTTTGCTTTATACAAGGTTTCACGAAGCAGTGCCCCAATTCCCATTCTTGTAGACGGTAACTGGTCTTTGTCGCCATACGCTGTCTTCGGATTCTCGCCAAAAGCCACCTTCATGGCTGCAGGATGCTTTACAATCATTTCATCGATGCAACGTCCTTGTGTTTTCATAAAAACAAACTGGCCTCCCACTACATTGGAGCTTCCCGGTCCAACCATGACCGCAGTAATTCCAGCTTTAATCGCATCATGGAACGCAGGGTCCATAGGATTAACTGCGTCAATCGCACGAAGTGTAGGCGTAATGGGATTCGTCCCTTCATTACAATCATCTCCGATAATACCCCATTTTTCTTCCGTAATTCCAATATGACAATGTGCTTCAATCAGCCCCGGCATCACCCAAGCACCCTTCACATCCAAAATCTGCTCGTCATCACTAGGCGCAAGAGAGGACATATTCCCCACATCTTCAATCAATTTCCCCTTTATACGAACATAGCCACGTTCAATTGGTTTGTCTTCCATTGTATATATTTTCCCATTGATAATTAACATAAAAATACCCCGTTTACGAAGATATATAACTACTATCTCCAAAACGGGGTAAAATATGTATTACGCAAGCAATTCTTTCACTTTCTTGCCATCAAAAACCACTTGTGAAATATGGTCAACTTCAATCTGATACAACGCATTTGCAGCGATATGCTCTGCTGCCTGCTCCAAATCACGTATACCTTCTATATCTGAAAAATGAGCAACTAGGGTATCTAGACCCTCGTCTGTCACAATACATTCGTTTTCATTGAGACCCATTCGCTTTAACACCTTCGGAAGAGCAAATTTTGAGAAAATAATTTTCTTTTCCTCTGCCGTATATCCCGGAATCTCAATCACTGCAAATCGCGACATTAACGGTGCACTAATCTGGCTCTTGTCATTGGCTGTTGCAATCGGATAAACGCCACTTGTCGGGATCATACATTCCATGTAATTGTCTGTAAATCCAAGATTGTCAAGAAGTGTCAAAAGTACGTCCGCCGGATTCCCATTACCTTTTCCGGCTGCCGCCTTGTCAAGTTCATTGATAATGAACACCAAGTTCGACTCTCCTGCCATGGAGAACGCCTCCATGATGATGCCTGGTTTCGCATTAGAATAAATACGTGAGCTTCCGGTCAGCTGTTCCGGGTCGTTAATGGAACTCATATCCAGTGATGTCCATGGTAATTTTAAAATACGGGCAACCGCATAAGCAATCTGGGACTTACCGGTTCCTGCCGGTCCAATCAACAAAATTCCGTAAGCCGGCAATGTATGGGTACGGTTAATCTGGATAATGGTTTCGATGATACGCTGTTTTACGCGCTCCATACCATATAATTCTTCATCCAAGATTCTGCGTGCTTCCACTGGGTCAATGGATTCAAAATAATCATTCTTCCACTGTATGTTCATCATAATCGAAAGTGCACGTTGCGCATGACGACGTTCCTCCGGTGTAACCTCATGAGAGTGTGCTACCGCAAGATTTCTTCTCGCCCACAATCGAATATTGTCCGGCAAGGTTTTTCCTGCGCAATTCATGAAATCCGAGATACTCTGTAAGCTGGTAAGTTTCATATCATCACCGGTCTCGTCCAATTCCTCATCCTCTTCCAAGTCACCTTGCGGTGCATTGCTGGCAAACAAACGCTCAATCATATATTGAAGGAAACCATCTTCCGCAGAGAGTTTTCCGCTTCCGCTAGATGCCATTTCACGAATCTTGTAAACCGCAAATCCATCTTCACGGTTCTCACCTGAAAGTCGCACATTAATATGGTTCTTTCCAAGCCATTTGATGAGATAAACAAAACGGGCATCCATCTGGAGAATGTCGGCACTAAAGTTTCCGTCTTTCTCTTTAAACTCAAAAGCGGTCTTTCTGCTTTGATTCGTAAAGAATCCACAAGAATAATGTTCCCACTTTCTCTCACTATTATCTAATACTAAAATGGGCTTTTCCGGTGTTGCTGTCCTTTCATTAGAATGAAAGGTTGTGTATGTGCAGATAAACTCTTCGTTATTTTCATTTGGTGTGTTAGTAAAATCAAATACTGGCATGTTCGTGCCTCCTTATCTTTTCCACGTTATTTCACTATTGTTACTAATTATAGCACAAATCCCCGAAAAGTCATTACTTTCGGGGATTCAAATCTTTATTATTTATCCAATGTCTTCATCGTTGGGAACAACAATACATCTCTGATTGCTGCACTGTCTGTAAGCAACATACACATACGGTCAATACCAAATCCGATACCACCTGTTGGAGGCATACCGATTTCCAGTGCATTTAAGAAGTCTTCATCTGTTGTATTGGCTTCTTCATCTCCTGCTGCCAAAAGTGCTTCCTGAGCTTTGAAACGTTCTCTCTGGTCGATTGGATCGTTAAGCTCTGAGTATGCGTTTGCCATTTCCCATCCGTTCATAAAGAACTCAAAACGTTCTGTATATTCCGGATTTTCTGGTTTCTTCTTTGTTAATGGAGAAATCTCAATTGGATGGTCCATTACAAATGTAGGCTGAATCAAGTGCTCTTCTGCATATTCTTCAAAGAACAACGCTAAGATATCACCTTTGCCATGACGTTCTTCAAATTCCACATGTTTTTCTTTTGCAATCGCTCTTGCTTCTTCCAATGTATGAATTTCATTCCAGTCTACGCCTGCATATTTCTTAACAGCGTCTACCATTGTAATTCTTTCAAATGGCTTTCCAAGGTCCATTTCAACACCATTGTAAACAATAGTTGTTGTTCCAAGAACCTCTTGCGCTACATGACGGTAAAGATTTTCTGTTAAGTCCATCATTCCGTTGTAGTCTGTATATGCCTGGTATAATTCCATTAATGTAAATTCCGGATTATGTCTTGTATCAAGACCTTCGTTACGGAATACTCGTCCGATTTCATAAACGCGTTCCATTCCACCAACGATTAATCTCTTTAAGTATAACTCAAGAGAGATACGAAGCTTGAAGTCTTCATCCAATGCATTAAAGTGTGTTTCAAATGGTCTTGCTGCTGCACCACCGGCATTAGCAACAAGCATTGGCGTTTCCACTTCGAGGAAACCTTGTCCGTCTAAATATCTTCTGATTGCACTTAAGATTTTAGAACGTTTAATAAATGTATCTTTTACTTCCGGATTCATGATAAGGTCTACGTATCTTTGACGATAACGTAAATCTGTATTTGTTAAACCATGATATTTTTCCGGTAAAATCTGAAGGCTCTTAGATAATAAAGTTACTTCTTCAGCATGGATAGAGATTTCACCCATTTTTGTACGGAATACATCACCCTTAATACCTACGATATCACCGATATCCATTTTCTTAAAAGCTTTATATTCTTCTTCACCAATATTATCTCTTGCTACGTATGACTGGATTGTTCCTTCTAAATCTTGAACATGACAGAAAGAAGCTTTTCCCATAACACGCTTAGACATAATACGCCCTGCAATCGAAACTTTCTTGCCTTCTAATTCATCAAAGTTATCTTTGATTTCTTGGCTATGTGCATCTGCGTCGTATTTTGTAATTACAAATGGGTCTTGTCCATTCGCTTGCAATTCTGCTAATTTCTCGCGACGTACT
>JAZRQP010000056.1:0-16287 GCA_045649885.1 Faecalimonas sp. | reverse complement strand
AAGTTCATAAATAGTTCATAAAAAATACTTTATTTGTTCATATTTTTCCTGTACAATGGTATCAGAAGGTAAGGGAAAGGAGCTTACCGAGCGGCACGCCAAGAGCGCGCCCCCGTATAGGCACAGCCACACCCCACTGATAGCTTATATGTGAACCTTGATAATTGAACAACAATCGCCGCAAAGTAAAGGGATTACTATACCTATAACGGCTATGTAACGCTGGGATACTTTGGGTTATATGTGCCCGTAGCTTTTCGGTTTGGATTGTACGCTTGTGTTCTCATTGTAGGGCTTGCGCTATTGTACAACAATAACACAAAATATCAATACAAAGGAGATATAATACAATGAGAAACACTATTACTCGTACTTTCGTTAAAAATGTTTGCACCTGCGTTATTTACGCTAATGGCAAAATGTCGGACCAGCTTGTAACCATTCCTGCCGATTTTAACACGGATGAAAAGGCGGAAAAGTACATCCGTAAAAACATCCCCCTTGAGGGCAAACTTGCGTCCGTTGATAAAATCGAAAAGGTCGAACAGTTGCGCGGCATGGATGAAAGTAAGTTCATGGAACTTGCAAAGGTCGTGGATGTTCGTTCCAAAGATACAAGAGATTGCGTCACGAAAAACGTTATCGCCCACTTTGGAACGCTCGTCTACATGGACAAGGAACGCAAAATCCATGAACAGCTTGTCCGTGTTAACGATAAGCGTAACCTTGACAAACAGGCTCGTGAACTCGCCCCCGATGGTTGCAAGGGCATTACGATTGAGAATGTGCACGAACAGGCGGCCCTGTATGTCATGGATGAGGATACGTTCATCACAAATTCCAAGCCAATGATTGATCATCAGCATTACATCAACGGATAACATTTTTAGCGCAAGCCTTACAATGAGAACACAAGCAAACAATAGTGACGGCTTTTTATAGCGCACGATTGAACATAAAAGGAGTGTGCTATTATGACAAAAGCCGAGCAAATCAACCACAACATTATTGCAATAGGAATGTTTTATAATGCCATGCATGAATTTGACGCAAGTGGTTTTGATTTCAAAGTGCATAATTTACGTTCATGCACAGCTATGGTTATTGAAATAGAGAATTACTTCATTCTCCGTTCCTATTTTACTTACATCGCAGCATTAGAAAAGAAGTCTAATATCTGCGTTGATGTACTCCGTCATGAGTATGGTTATACATCAACATCTGCACAGCATATCGCAAAGTTCAAGGACGATTTTTCCGATAAAAATCGAGTATTAACACTCTACACTTGGCGTCACGTTTGAACAACATTTTATCGTGCGCTATAAACAGCCGTCACTAACACTAACACTTGAAAGGAAAACTTGTACAATGATTAGAGTTTTTACTGGCGGTAGATATACAGCTCAAAACTGGCTTGCGTTGTGCGAGATTTTAGAGCAAGGCTTGCATGATGTTTGCCCTCGTGATTGCGATAACTGCAAGTATACCTTTGCTTGCCGTGAAGTGTCTCAAGCTATCACGTTCTGCGCTAAAAACGCTAACATCAAGTTATCGAAAAGGGGAAGTTTCAAAGATGAAAAATCTTAACCTCATAAATCGAGATAGGCTTGATGAAATTTTAACGCTATTAGCGTATGAATGCTCCGACATTCGTGATGAACATAATATTCAATCTTGCCACGATTGTCCGTATAAAGAAGCCTGTGACGGTCTTAATCGTATTGAGATAGCTTTACTTGATAACAGGGGCAGCAATTAAGCTGCCCTCGTTATCAGTAAAATAAAGGTGGTGTTTGTTTATGGTATATATTAAAAATACAAGTAATAGAGATTATTACGACTACAAAAGCGAGTTTACTTTTGTACCAAATGAATTGTTAACAGAAAGAGAATTTGATATATTTTGTCCGTCTCTTTCTCCCAGTTTATTTACAAAAGTAAATGTAAAAAAGTGTAACACTTATAAATTCTTCGGTGTTCGCTTCGAAGCTACTAATAGTGCCGATTAATTCTCGGCACTATTTTTATTATCTGCACACATTGTTAAATTTTTGTCAACATTCTCCACAAGTTTTTCAACATACCTTTTTAACAAGTTTTCCACAACTTTTTCCACAATCGCAAACATTGTTAAAAATTTATCTATGCTTGCATTCTCCCTTGACCTATGATATACTATCCATAGGGCAATAGTGCAACGCCATGACACCATTGTACCAAACAAAACAAAAACTATTAACAGAAAGGAAGTAACAAACATGGCTCGTCAGTATCCGTTTACTCGTACCATCGCAACGCAGAAAGTCACATCACTCGTCTTTGACAAGGAAACCGCAGAACCGTCTAACATCACTATCACCCTCCCTGCGAACATCACCGAACCTGCCAAGCTGGAAAAGGCTGCTGCCAAAGTCATCAACAAAGGTAACATCAAGTTCATCGAAGTTGTTGACACCGTTCTTGAGGAAAAGTTGTACGGCATTACTCTCGAAGATTTTCTTGCTCATGCAGTCGAACTTAACCCCGAAACTCGCAAACCCCTTGCATAATTAAATCTACACTATTAAATCAAAAAGGAGATTACAACAATGGCTAAAGAAATGAACAACGCTAAGGGCTATATCGTCACCATCAAGGAAGCGTCTCGTGAACTCAATGCTCGTGAACAGATTTCGTTCAAGGATTTCAGCAACGCTACTGCTCTTGATACCGAACTCGCAGACGATAAAGACCGCATCGTTATCACCCCTACTGCTTACGTCATTCTTAATGTCCACAACGAACACAGCAAGAATGACAAGGATTACATGAAGTACCTTATCATTGATAACGCAGGAAACAAGTTCGTTACTGGTTCTGATAGCTTCTTCACAGCTTTCAAGGATATCTTCGACACCATGATGCAGGCTGCTCCTGGCGAAGAGTATTCCATTGAAGTGTACAAGAAGCCCAGCAAAAACTATCAGGGTAAACACTTCCTTACCTGCTCTATTCTTCCGTAACTTCTACTAAACCTTGTCAAAGAAATAGCCCCATCATTATCCATGGTGGGGCTATTTTTTATCACAAAAGGATGGTGAAAAATTATGGCAAAAAAGAAAAAATATAGTTCACCACAAAGAAAACAGTATGAACATGAACTATCTATGTTCAAAAGACGTCAAAAAGAGTGGGTAAAAACTAAACATTATATTATAACAGATGTAAAAGAGAAAAAATCGCACGAAAGTTACTCCGAAGCTGCGAAAAGATTGCGAAATATAAGGCTATCATCCATGACGGAAGAAGAGAAAAAGCAATACAGAAAAAATTATGAAATAAAATATGAAGCTGGTGAACTTACAACTAACGAAAAATATAACGAACCCTTTGCACCGCCAAGCGAGAATGATTTTTATAACAACTATGACAGTTATGACGACTATTGGTGGGAAGAGACAGAAAATGAGCCTGCACAAGAAGAACAAGAATATTCCGCAGAGATTGAAGAATTGATTAAAGAAATAGTATCAACATCTGATGTTCAAGGCGGTAGAGACAATGTTAGAGAGACATTACGCACTCTTTTAGATAATGCTCGTACACAAATGGGCGATAAAGCGTTCTATCAATTCCTTAAAGATAGCAACGCATTAAAAGATTTACAAGATGCCGCAAATGAAGCAATATTTAAGTACATTAAAAAAGGTGAAGATTACGACAGCGCAATCAATTCTCTCTTATCCCGATTTGCTACCATTCTCAACAGAAATAGACCTTTATCAGATGAACAATCTTACACATTAGAAGCATACGGAACTATTGACTACGATTATAACGAATAGGTGATTAAATGTTAACCCAAAAACCTCATATTTATGTAGCAGACTTTGAGACAACTGTATATGAAAATCAGACGACAACAGAGGTTTGGGCCGCAGCGATTGTAGAGCTACATACAGAAGATGTTAAGATTTTTCATTCAATAGGTGAATTGTTTGAATACATCTGTACATTCAATTACAACTCCATAATCTACTTTCATAACATAAAATTTGATGGCGAGTTTTGGCTTCATTATTTGTTAACTAAAACAAATTTCAAGCAAGCGTTTGAAAAAACAGATGGTGTAGCTGATGGTAACTTTAAGCAGAAAAAAGAGTTAAATTCAAATGAGTTCATCTATTCAATCTCTGCAAAAGGTCTATGGTATTCAATAACTATTAAAAATGGTAAATACTTTATTGAGATAAGAGATAGCTTAAAACTTATACCAACAACTGTAAAAAGAATGGGACAAAGTTTCAAGACAAAACATCAAAAATCATCTATTGAATACACAGGCTATAGATACGCAGGATGTGAGATAACTGAGGAAGAAAAAGAATACATAGCTAACGATGTACTTGTAGTAAAAGAAGTGTTAGAAATTATGTATCAACAAGGTCACACATCTTTAACAATAGGATCATGCTGTTTGCAGGAATATAAAAACACATCTTTCTTCTATGATTTTGACAAATCTCTTCCAAATCTATATGTAATAGACATTCCAAAGGATGAGTTTGGTAGCAGTACAATAGGTGATTACATAAGAGCTTCATATCGTGGTGGATGGTGCTACGCTGTTGATGGAAAGAAGAAGGTCAAACATTACAATGGAACGACAGCAGATGTTAACAGTCTTTATCCATCAATGATGCACAGCGAAAGTGGTAACTATTATCCTATTGGAGAGCCTCAGTTTTGGATAGGAAACTATATACCTGATGAAGCAAAAGATGGAAAGCATTATTACTTTGTTCGGATACAAACACAGTTCAAAATAAGACCTAAATATTTACCATGTATTCAAGTTAAAGGCTCACCATTTTATAGACCAAATGAGTGGCTAAAAACATCTGATGTATATAGCAAGGTAGACCATGAATATCATTCACAGATTATAGACTTGGATGGCAACGAAATTCCAGCTTCAGTAACACTAACACTTACACAAACAGACTTCGCCTTAATTCACGAGCATTACTACCTAATAAATTGTAAAATTCTTGACGGATGTTATTTTAGAGCTATTACAGGGCTTTTTGACGAGTATATTGACAAATACAAAGAAATTAAAGTTAACTCAAAAGGAGCTGTCAGAGAGATAGCAAAACTTTTCCTAAACAATCTCTACGGAAAGATGGCAACTTCAACAGATAGTTCTTTCAAGGTTGCTTATCTAAAAGAGGACAACTCTCTCGGTTATAGTTCAATCATTAAAAACGATAAAAAGCCTGGATATATACCAATCGGTTCTGCGATAACATCGTACGCAAGAAACTTTACAATCAGAGCAGCGCAAAAGAATTACTATGGTGTAGATAAAAAAGGTTTCATTTACGCAGATACAGACAGTATTCATTGTGACTTACTACCAGACCAAATAAAAGGAATAAAGGTTGACAATACTGCTTTCTGTTGTTGGAAATTAGAAAGCTGTTGGGATGAAGCAGTATTTATAAGACAAAAGACATATGCTGAACACATTACGCACGAGAACCTTATACCAGTACAAGAACTAACACAACCAAAAGAACCGTACTGGGATATTAAGTGTGCAGGTATGCCTGACACCTGCAAAAACCTGTTCCTTTTATCAATGAATGAGTACACTAAAGACATAATACAATCAGAATGGTTTGACTTAGTAGATGATGAATACAAATCAGCAGAAGTGGTAAACTTTTTATCAAAAACTCGTACAATAAAAGACTTCGATTATGACTTACAAATCCCAGGAAAATTGTTACCAAAGCACATCAATGGTGGTATAATACTTGAAGATACCATGTACACAATGAAAGAAAGAGGTTTCTTGATATGAAATGTGATACTTGTGTTCACGCAGATAAGTTTCCAGTTTGTGAAGATTGTACTAAACAAGAGAAAATCTCTGAATGTTTTGAGGAGGAAAATATGTTAAACAACTATCAGTTTATCTTTGAGACGGAAGTCAAGTCAGCAATTAAGCGTGAAGGTATTGACGATTTGCTTACTTTTCTTCGTATCTCTGATTTCTTTACTGCTCCAGCTTCAACAAAATATCATGGGGCGTGTGAAAGCGGTCTTGTAAAACACTCTCTTTCAGTTTTTTTGAACTTTTGGAAGATTGCCCCTATCTATGGTTTTACACATACACCTGAAAATGATGAAAGCGCGGCTATCGTATGCCTTTTCCATGATATTTGTAAAATCAATTTCTACGCTACGGCATATAGAAATGTCAAGAATGAGGAAACTGGTAAATGGGAAAAGGTTCCTTGCTATACAATAGACGAGCAGTTTCCTTTCGGCGGTCATGGTGTTAAGAGTATGTTTCTTATCACTAAATACATGAAGCTCTATGATGATGAAGCTATGGCGATTTGTCATCACATGGGTGCGTGGGATAAGTCGAACTACTCTGATCCTGGTAAGGCGTATAGCTATTCTCTCCTTGCTTGGCTTCTCCATGTAGCTGATGAAGCTGCCACCTATATTGATGATGAATGATATGAATAACTACCATATTTCGTTTGAATATTTCGGCGAGAAATATGAAATAGATTGCATAGCTTTTGACAAGGATGTGACCTATAAGGAATGTTTAACTATCTACATCAAGGATGCTTTCAGAATTGTTGTAGACTTGTTCAATGTAAAAAATCTAACTATTACACCTATAAAATAAAAAGACGAGCCGTAGTGACCAAAATCACTACGGCTCTATATCAACACATATGCACAACAAAGGCGGCTGACAAGACCGAAAAGATTACAGGCAGTACATTCAAACTGTGTCATCCTGTTCTTTCAACTGTTGAGACATATGCTGATACTAATATGACAGCAATTTTAATATTGCTTCTTTGCACTTCAAATCCTTAAATCTGAAACACCCTTGCTCAAAGAAATATCTCATATTCATTATGAATATCTCGTTATTCTTTAGCATTACATAGTTAACATTATGGTCGTCAGTAGTGACGGCTATTTTATTTGGATATGTGTTATCAGGCTTATTATCACAATATATAACCCCTAAGCTATCAAATGACCTTATGGCATAATCGCAACTCTTGTACCTAATAGTGGCTAAATACTTACTCTTTCCGACAGGCTGTTCAATGAACGCCATACTATCATTAAGATAACTTCCCTCGCTTGAATAAGCAATATACCTATTCTTACTAAATGCGGCATTAAATCCACTTTCCTTTTGTGCTTGGTCAGCCGCTTTATTATAGCCCTGTTCAAGAACAAATCCATGACCCCTTAAAAACTTTACGTCATTTGTCAATCTTGTTGAAATATCCATCTCAACATAATAAGGGTTAAGAATTGTAACTGGATTTGCGCACATATAAACAGGAACATATCTATTCATTTTACCCTGTCCTCTTGCAACTGTTTTGTGAACAGAAACAAATTTCTCGACTTCATTAGGACAGTAACTGTTTGTCTCGCTTTGAAATTCATCAAAGAGCATACAATCAGTATCACTAAAGAAATGAGAGAGTTTCTTCAGTTGGTCGGCGCTGTTAAGACTAACAGCATACCCACAGGACAGGGCATTTTCTTCACCAAGTTTTCTTGTAAACAGTTCGTGATATATGCCAGTAGCCATTTTCTTGCTAAATAGTTCATACTCTTGAAAGAACAAGCCTTGAATGTCTTTGAAGAATTTGCTGGCACAATCATCAAGTTCATACTTGAACCTATAAACAAGCATAAACTTTGAACCCTTTTTCAAAAATTTGTTAAAAACAAGTTTATTGAAATAGGTTGTCTTTCCTGCTGTTCTGTTTGAAGTCACCATAAAAATCTCCGGTGTATTACCATCTAAATCTTTAAGTGACAGTAATTTTGTACCATCATAGTATGTTTGCATATCTATCTCCTGTTCTATTTCTATAATAAATTATATCATACTTGACAATCATTGTCAAGTGTGATATTATAATAAAGGGGATTTTATAGAAAAAGGGGGTGAAATTGTGAATGTAACGATCGGAATTATAGTTCTCATTTTCATCGCATTTGATGTTCTTACTGGCTGGCTAAAGGCTATTGCTACTGGAACGACCGATAGCTCAATTATGCGTAAAGGTCTGTTTCATAAACTTGGCGAGATTATAGCTGTTATTTTTGGCTATATGTGCCAATATACCTTGCCGTATGTTGGTGTTGAAATTAAAATTCCTTTTGCCGTAGCTATTGGAACATACATTATCCTCATGGAGATTGCAAGTATCATTGAAAATATTAGCAAGATGAACCCCAATCTTGCTAAAGTTCTCGAAAATATCTTTTCCAAAGAAAGTATTACACCAATTAAAGAGGAGGAAGAGATAAACAATGAAGAGTAACTTAGATGTAGCTAAAGAAATCCTTGAGGGTAAATGGGGAAACGGGGCAGACCGTAGAAAGAGATTAACCGAAGCAGGTTACAATTATGAGGATATACAGGGTATTGTTAATGCTCTTCTAAATGACACTCAGTTTGAACCTGTTGAGGAAGATACTGTTATTGAAGTTAAGGGTACAGAAATCATGGAGATTGAGGTTAACCTTAACAAATATAAAGGTATCAAACTTACTTTTAAGGTGGAATGAAATATGCCGTGGCATGCTAAAGCAACTGGTGGATATGATAGGACATCCACAGAAGGTCTTGATAATGCTAATATGCTTGCATCGGCTATGGTTAGCGATGGATTTAGTATTGCGGCTATTTCTGCTATACTCGGAAATGGGGCAGGAGAGAGCGGTCTAAATCCGTGGAGATGGGAAAGTGACTATGTGCCAACTTATAACGAGTTTTTAGGTTGGAGTGGTCAACAGGCTCAGCAACATGGCTACGGCTTATTCGGATTTACCCCTGCTTCAAGTTATATCAATAATACTAATCAATCTCAATTAGCACAATATGGCTATGCACCAAACTTCAGCGATAGGGCTGGTAATGCGTCCGATGGTGGCGCTCAAACAAAGTACTTTGCTACAACAGTAGAGCAAAACTGGACGCATAATCTATATAACTATTACGCAGATAATTTTTCCGCCATTGGTGTTGACATTTCTGATTTCTATTATATGACTTTTGCTCAATTCAAGAGTGGTCAAGATGCTCAAGGAAATGATATACCACTTGATTGGCTAACTGGTGCATTTGAACTTTGTTACGAGAAGCCTGCCGATTGGGCTGCGGCTAATTCGTATAATTACAGAAAAAGCAACGCAGCTTATTGGTACGAATATTTCACTCATCATCCACCTACTCCTGTACCAAGTGGTAGTGATTTCAATATAATGTTTTACTTGAAACCCTGGTGGAAAAAATTTTGAAAGGAATGAAAGAAAATGGCTATCAAAACTCGTGAAGAAATTATTTCCAGTCTTACAGCTATTCTTGGTGATAATACTACTGACGAAGCACTTGAACTTTTGACGGATGTGCGTGATACTCTTGGTCAAGAAAGTGACGCACAGAAAATTGTTGAACTTCAAAATCAGTTACAAGAACAGGATGCCACTTGGAGAAAAAAGTACAGAGATGCTTTTCTAAGTGGGGCTGATGAGAGTTTCAGCGAAGAAAATAATAGAAAACCTAAAAGTTTTGACGATTTGTTCAAAACGGAATGAGTACATAGGAGGTATATAAAATGGCTCATAGAATTGCGGTATCTACTCTTAATGCGAGTACGGTAGATATTCTTAATGTTATCAGAGATAACGCTTCTCTCGCTTATCAGAATAGTGTTCCTACTATTACCAAAGCTACGGACATTCCTCGTGTTGGCGAAGTGATTTATGGTACTCCCGCTTTTAGCAACGAGTTTATCAATGCCCTTGTCAATAGGATTGCGCTTGTCCGTGTTCAGTCTGCTACCTTTAACAACCCTTATGCTCGTCTCAAGAAAGGTTATCTTGATTACGGCGAGAGTGTGGAAGAGATTTTTGTTAATATTGCAAAGGTTTTCGAGTTTTCTCAGGAAAAGGCTGAAAATAGAGAACTCAAGCAGTATAAGCCCGATGTTAAGTCTGCTTTCCACACGATGAACTGGAGAGTACTGTACCCTGTTTCTGTTAGTGATAAAGAACTTCGTATGGCTTTCCTGTCGGCTGAGGGTGTTACCAATCTTATTGCTAAAATTGTTGATGCTGTTTATACTGCCGCCAACTATGACGAGTATCTTCTGTTTAAGTATATGCTCATTAAGGCTTGCACGAGTGGCGGTATGAAACCTGTTGCTGTCAACGCTTCTGACACTAAGAACTATGCCAAGAAATTCCGTGGAACGAGTAATATGCTTCCCTTTATGAAGAGCGAGTACAATGCCGCTGGTGTGCTTAACACTACTCCTCGTAATAAGCAGGTCATCTTTATGGATGCTCAGTTTAACGCTGACTTCGATGTGGATGTACTCTCTGCGGCGTTTAATATGGAGAAGGCTGACTTCATGGGTAGCCTCTTCCTTATTGACGATTGGACGAGCTTTGATAATGACAGATGGGAAGTTATTCGTTCCGAAAGTGATGGCATCGAAGAGGTTACTGATGCTGAACTTACTCTTATGGGTAAGGTTAAAGCTATCCTTATGGACGAAGAGTGGTTTCAGATTTATGACAACCTTAACAAGTTTACCGAGAAGTTTATTGCTTCTGGTCTGCGGTGGAACTATTTCTACCACACTTGGAAAACTGTCAGCTATTCTCCGTTCGCCAATGCCGTTGTGTTCGTGACCAACGATGCGAGCATCACTAATCCTGAGACTATTACTTATGTTGTTGCTACCTCTGACAAGGCTGGTAATGCATATGTTATCTCCATGCTTCCGCAGGATGCTGATACTCTTGGTGACAGGAATATGCAGTTTGTTCAGACCGAGGCCCTTACTCAGCTTGGTTACGCTATTCAGCCTTATGGCGCGCTCTTTATTCCTGTTCCTCTGCCTGCTGGTGGCGCTACTCTTACGCTTGTTGGTGAACTTGGCACGGATGAATATCAGGGTTCGCTTAACATCGTGAGTAATGCTGGTGTTTATACCTTTACTGTTGGCGGTACTGTGGCGAGTGGTAATAAGCTGACTATCCATAATACTACTATTACGCTTGATGCGACGAGTGGTGCTAGCCTTAATGCTGCTGCAAGTGCTATGAGAACTGCTCTTGGTAGTGATGCCGTTTATGCTGTCAGCGGTAGCGGTGCAAATATTATTCTTACTGAGAAGAGCGGTCACTATGGTGCTGGCAAGCCGTCCAGTAACATTGTTTCTACTGCTGGTACGCTTACTGGTGTCGTTACTACCGAGGCTACTCTTGCTGTTGCTCCTGGTACAACTATCACTCTTACTAAACAGGCTTAATAGAAATAGAAATTGAAATAAGGGGAGAGAAAATAATCTCTCCCCTATTTTAAAGAAAGGTGGTAATAGAATGGCTTACATTGAACCTAATACTCGTATTGATTTTCTTTCAGGTGTGCCGTTTGACCCTGGGTATGAAAATACAATGTACTTTGATGACCTTAACGCTCAAGTGGCTTATTTTGACACGAAAATTAGTATTACAGTTGAGAAAAGTAGCTATCAAAGAGTTAGTAAAGGTGTTGTAAAAGTTGGTTGGGTCGTTGATACTTATGGCCAAAGTGTTATTAATCAAATGTATAATGTGAATTACATGAGATTTAAGAACACTAATTTTGAGAATAAATGGTTTTATGCTTTTGTTGATAAGGTTGAATATATAAATAACAATACTGTTGAAGTAAGATACCACCTTGATGTTATGCAGACTTGGCATTTTGATTATTCATTTAATCAGTGCATGATTGAAAGACAGCATACTGAAACTGATAACATTGGCGCTCACACATTACCTGAAGATTTTGAACTTGGGGACTATGTTATTGATACCCCCACAGAGTTTACATATGAACCTTGTGCTATTGTTGTGACGGCGGGTGATTTTGGTGGTACTTATGGAGACGGCGTAGTTGTCCCAGGTCTTCAAACAAAGGGTGACTGGTTTAGCGGTGTTCATTTTTATCCATTTCCTCTCCATGTACAACAGCAAGTTGATGCTCTGAATGATATGCTTGAAGCTGCTTATACTGATAGAGATAAACTTAATACTATTATTGCTGTATTTGTTATGCCTAACACATTTGCTTCTACACCTGTGTCGCCACAACAGTACAGCGAAAGTGTAATTACACCTGGGACTACTGGTTATCATCTTGGTAATTATCCTGTACGCAACGCTAAACTTATGAATTATCCTTATAATATGCTGTATGTTACTAACTATCAAGGTGACCATCTTGAACTACATTTTGAGTATTTTACTGACCCAACTGATGTGAAATTAAAGATATGGGGTAACTTGTCAGCAAATCCAGGGATGATACTGTATCCTGTTAACTATAAAATGACTGGAGATAACTTCGATGAAATGTTGCAAATTACTGGCTTCCCAATGTGTGCATGGGCTAATGATGCTTTTAAGGCATGGGTTGCCCAAAATGCTGGTACACTTTATGCAACAGCATCGACGATAGCTATGCAGGGTGCATTGGGTATTGGTAAGGCTGTAGCTGGGTATAATAGTGGAAATATAAGAATGACTGAAAGTGGTGGTTCACAAGTTGTTGGTGCTTTATCAGCGGCTTCTCTTATGGTTGGCAAAGTTGCAGATCATTATGTCGCACCGCCTTCTTCACATGGTAACGGTAATGGTAATATACAATTCCAAGCTGGCAAGATGACATTTATGTGGTGTCATAAACATATTAGAGGAGAATATGCAAGTATAATTGATGACTTCTTTGATATGTATGGTTATGCGGTTCATACGAGCGGTATTCCAAACAGAAACGCAAGGCCATGTTACACTTTTGTTAAAACTGTTGATTGCTCTATGGATGGCAATGTTCCTGTTGATGACTTGAGAACTATTGAGCAAATTTTTAATAAAGGTGTAAGATTTTGGCGAACAAATGCGACATTCGGTATTTATGATGTTGCAGTAAATAACAACGCACCATTAATATGAAGGGAGTGAAACTGTGTGGGAAAAAATAAAAATAAGTGGGGCAGTAAAAGAGATAGATTTGAACTTGAAGATAATGTAAATAGTTTTATTAAATATCGTGACCAACTTATGGAACTTGGCATGACAATGATTTCATGGGATTTCAGTAAAATTAGTAAAGAAGAAAGACAATATCTTAATCAAAGACAAATTGAATACCATGAGTATTTTAAGGGTGCTACTATTTTCTTCCATGACGATGAACTTGGTGCTTATCTTTGCCTACCTGTAATTCTTGGCGGTCAATTCGATTTGGATGACATTCCTAAAAGACGAGTAGCATACGCAAAGAACGGGTATAGAAAAGAACTTGATGAAACTAATAGTGTTATTATTTATAATAACTATCTTCGTAAACCAAGTTGTTATACTGTTAATCACTACGCTAATAGACTTGCTGACCTTGAAAACGCCATTGATGTTAACTGCAAAGCGCAGAAAACCCCTGTTGCAATCGTTTGTGACGAAAATGAGCGGTTGAGTATGGAAAATCTTTACGCTCAGTATGAGGGGAACTATCCTTTCATTTTTGGCGAAAAAGATTTGAATGTAAAAGGCGTAAGGGCTATAAGTACTGGTGCTCCATTTGTTGCAGATAAAATGTATCAGATTAAGATGCAGATTTGGAATGAAGCCTTGACACATTTGGGAATTAGTAATATTAGCTATCAGAAGAAAGAAAGATTGGTCAGCGATGAAGTTATTAGGAATATGGGCGGTACTATCGCCAGTAGATACAGTAGGCTGGAAATGAGAAGAGACGCTGTTGATAAAATTAAAGATATGTTTGGTATTGAGATTAGTGTTGACTTTAGAGAGGATTATAGACAGACAGATGATGAAAATATTATTGCTAATGAGAGTGAAGAGGATGAGGGAAAACCTAATCCAATGGTTGTTGATTTGAGAACGAGGTGAGTGATATGAGCGAATACACAACTGAAGTTAGATTTATTTGTGAAACACTTGCTGGGTTTGATATGAGCAAGGGATATGGAGTTGTAGAGGATATTCTTGACCAAACTTGGGATAAGGTGTTTGATTTTGATTTTCCTTTGTTTGATAATAGTTATAAAAAAGTCCTTTGCAAGAAAATTCTTCGCCATTATTACACAAGGGAGATAGGATTTGAAACTGTAGGTTTGTGGAAACTGAAGTTATCCACTAAAATGCAGGAGATTATGCCCTACTATAATAAATTGTACGAAAGTGAAACGTACAAATATAACCCGATGTATGATGCTGATTATACCAAGACGCATGATGGCGAGGATAAAGGAAGCCATCTTGAAAATAACAGCAGAGTAGGAAATGCAAGTGATGAATATAATAAGAGTGGAAATAATAGCAAAAATGAAAGCGGCTCTGCGGATAAAACAAGATGGGACACTTATAGCGATACGCCACAAGGGTCGCTTACAAATGTGGCAAATGGGACATACTTAACTGATGCAAGAAAAATAACAGACAACGAAAATGATAGCAGGAACGGCTCGGCAGAATTTGAAGAAAATGGTGAAAATAGTAGAAACTATAATGAAACAGTAGATATTGGCAGACAGTTTAATAGTACTAATGAGTATGTAGAACATATTGTAGGAAAAATGCCGGGTAGTAGTTATTCTAAAATGATTATGGAATACAGAGAAACTTTGCTCAATATTGATATGAAAATTATTGATGAATTGAGCAACCTGTTTATGCTGATTTGGTGAGGTGAATATAATGCTTAAATATTTTAAGTTTTGGACACAGAATGTCCTTCCTTTGGTTTATGATGACAGCCTTAGTTATTACGAAGTATTGTGCAAAATTAGCGCAAAACTTAATGAAGTTATTAAGTTTGTTAATGACAATATTAAGGAGTACATTGAAGAGGCCCTTAATAAACTAGTTGGTGAAATTTACTATGACGAGCCTAACGAAGCTATTGTGATCAATTTGGAGGTGGAGGACGAATGAAATTCTTTGAGAAGATTGTTCTTAATGGTCTTGATATTTTCTGCAAGGATAGTACAGCTCGAAGTGGTGTACAGCAGAACGCAGGTAATATTACCCAACTTAGAACAGACGTGGATAGCTACTCCGATGAAATTGAAGCAATTTCTGATGCTACAATAAATAGGTATGAGAATGTGCTTTTTATTTCAGACAGCTATGGCACAGATTCCTATGCAACGCCTACATGGATTACACTTGTAAAAAACAAACTTGGACTTTCGTCTAGTAATTTTCACAATTTCTCTCGTGGTAGTACTTCTTTTGGATATAACGGTGGACTTCCTAGTGACCAAAATAACGGTCTTAATTTTTGTGACGTACTTAATAAGGCCGTGTCTACTATGAGTCAAGAGGAAAGGAATAAAGTTAAGTGCATTGTTATCGGTGGTGGTGCTAATGACTATGTGGCAAATAGCGAAACTAGTATTGCGGTTGGCATTAATACATTTATTCAAACAGCTAGAACTAATTTTCCTAATGCAGTAATTGAATGTTATATTATGGGATGGACTAACCAAGCGGCTAGAGCTAATTATCTCGTAAATTACGGGGTATATTTGAACGAATTTAGAAAAAATGGCTGTAAATGCTTTAAGGTATTTTCTGTGATAGTTCCTAGGAGCAAAAGAGGCGAGGACGGTGTTCACCCCACTTCCGCAGGACACGAGGCTCTTGCTGACAGCGTTTATGGTGTTATGATGGGCGGTGCGCCTCTCTATCCTTCACAGGTTTTTGTTTCCTCATTCGCTGCAATTAAAGCTAACTTTATTGATGAAGAAAACGTTCTTGTTAGAATTGCTATTCTTGACAAAGTAACTGATAATACTGTTACACTTTCACAAACTAAAGCTGCACTCACGGCATTTACGAACGAAATAATTGAAGGAAATGAAAGCTCGTCCTTTGCATTTACTGCACCTACAACTGTTGTCACTTCGGGGCCGACAGCGGCATACAATATCGGCCTAACATTTGGCTTTGCCATTATGTCGGGTTCTTTGAACCTTGTAGGGATCTATAATGGTAGAAAAGATGATGGAACAAGAGATACTATTGCAAATGTCGTTCAATATTCAACTCCTGCTATCGCAATGACTGTTCCTATTTATTTGCTCTAATTATAGAGGCGCAATCATAAATGGTTGCGCCTAATTTTATGTCATCGTTGAGCAAGTTGATGGTACA
>JAZRQP010000055.1:0-2449 GCA_045649885.1 Faecalimonas sp. | reverse complement strand
GTGGTGGTTTATGGGGAGTGAAATAAAAAAGAGGTTAGGAAAATGTGTAAGATTGTTTAAGAGATTTCGATTGAAGATGACGTAGATGAGCCATTTCAAAAATGTTGTTTTTTATTTGGATTGCTAAATTTTATTCTTTTGCTCTTCTTCCAGCATCTTCGCCTTCCTTTTGATCATTTCACCGGTTCTATGACCGAAAAATCCACCTATTGATCCATCGCTGGCAATTACTCTGTGGCATGGGACATCAGGAGCAAAAGGATTGCGTTTGAGGGCTTGTCCGATTGCTTGTGGGCAATTGCATCCGATTCTTTTGCCGAGTTCTTTGTATGATATTGTCTTTCCGCAAGGAATAGAGAGAAGCTCTAGATATACTTTCCTTTGGAATTCAGTGATGTTTGTGGCATTTAGTACACGTTCGCGAATGTCCATATACTTTGTCTGTGGTAAAGTTGAATCCCGTTTTCTGTAACGTATATGTTTTATGCAAAGATAATGAATCGCTGGTGAAAATTGAAAATAATTATAATATTTAGCCTATTAAGAGGCTGCAAATCAATTGGTAATAGTTTGAAATGTGTGATTGGTAAAATCGGATGATTATAGTCGATAAAGAATTTTTTTTGTTTGAAAAGTTGTCTGTTTGGAAATAAGTTCATACTTTTGCAGTACCAGAACCCCCAAGCCTCTCGTGGATGCTCAAATCGGGGGTCGTTTTATTTTATATAGGTTATGGCTATAAACTTCGACAAATCATATACCTCGCCAAGTGAAATCGTCAGCATACTACAAGAACGCGGACTGGTGATAGATAACCACGAGCAGGCGATACAATACTTGACCCACATCGGCTATTATAGATTCAGTGCTTATCTGTACCCCTTCCTATTGCAACCTAAGGAAGAACATCGCTTCAAGACTGGCAGTCGTTTTACATCTGCAATGAGTCTTTATCGTTTTGACAAGAAACTTCGTATGTTTCTGTTCAACGAAATAGAAAAGATTGAGGTTGCCCTACGTAGCTGCATAGCCAATGTTGTAGCAGAAGAGACGGGCAATATCTTCTGGATGACCGATAAGGCGGTGTTTGCCAACGAAGAGAAGTTCAATCGTACAATGGCATTGGTGGACAAGGAACTGAAAAGTTCTAAAGAGGATTTCATCAAACATTTCAAGGAGAAATACGCAAATGACTATCCGCCAGCATGGATGCTTGTGGAGATTTTGCCACTGGGAGTGGTGACACGTATCTATGAGAATATTGCCGACAATGCTTTGCGCAAGAAGATTGCTGCACATTTTTATCTTCCTGTCCCTGTGTTCTGCTCTTGGATCACGATTATTACTTTGGTAAGAAATACTTGCTGTCATCATTCAAGGGTATGGAACAAAGAGAACGCAATTGCTCCAATGTCCTTAAAGAAGATTCAGCGCCCTTGGATCTCAAAAGATATATCTGCAAGCCGAATCTTTTATGATATCTGCATTCTCAAGTGGTTCGTTGACATAATCTCGCCCGCCAACGACATGAAAGAGCACATAAAAGAACTGCTCACCAACCATCCAAGTGTGGATATTGCGGCAATGGGATTTCCGAAGAATTGGGAAGAGGAACCACTATGGAAATAACCTGACATATCAGTCCTCAAGTTTATAAAGATACTACCCAAAGGCTATCCTTGCCCTCTTCTCGCCCAATCCTCAAGGTTGATGAAAATAACGCAGCCATGAGCGATTAGGATTTTCCAGAAAGTAAGCGGAAACTTAGTTTTTGAGTTTATAAGTTTTTAAGTTTTGCAAGTCTATACTTCCGATTTCTGTGCCGTGTAAGCAACCCGCAGGGTTTACCTTACATAATGCTACAAAAAATCTGTTCAGGATTTCCGAGCGTTTCGTTTCAGAATGGGTTAATGAAAGGCTACGCTAAGGTAATAGTAAAAGAGTATAGGTGCGGATAATGCTACAATAATCTTGCGTTCCTCTTCGTTCAGACTCATTGCAGTATGATTTTGTCGCGTTCAACATTCTTGTAAAAGGGCATAAAACTACTGTTTGCCCATTCTTCACGAGTATAGATGACGGGGATGATGGCTTCGCCTAATTCCCAACCTAGCATAGTGAAAGGAAAAGCAATGTTGTCGTGGTCGCTCTGCTCCACCTTAGGTTTGTCCAGTATGATAAGAATATCCCAGTCGGAGTCTTCACGAGCATCGCCACGAGCCTGCGACCCATATAACATCACCTGGGTTCCTTTCGGCATTGTCTGTTGTGACAATTGCTGAATCTTACGGATTGTATTTTCACGCTTTGTCATCGCCATCATCTGCAAATATAGTGCAAAAAATCAAACCATCACAATCGTTCAACAAAAAACTTGCAGTATGGGTCGAAAAACTCCCCAAACATTCATCGCCAAAGCTCCATTCTTACCCTCTTCTCGACCAATCCC
>JAZRQP010000054.1:0-33347 GCA_045649885.1 Faecalimonas sp. | reverse complement strand
GCTAAGATTGGCGATGTTGTAGGACAACGTGGTAAAACAATCAATGCTATTATTGAACAAACAGGCGTTAAGATTGATATTACAGATGATGGTGCTGTTTCTATCTGTGGTACAGATGCAGAGAAGATGGAAGAAGCAATGAAGATGATTGCTACTATCGTTACAGAATTTGAAGCAGGAATGGTATTCGAAGGTAAAGTAATCAGCATTAAAGAATTCGGCGCATTCGTTGAATTTGCACCAGGAAAAGAAGGAATGGTACACATTTCTAAGATTTCAAAAGAAAGAATCAAACAAGTAGAAGACGTTCTTACATTAGGAGATAAGGTAAAAGTTGTTTGCCTTGGAAAAGATAAGATGGGAAGAATTAGTTTCTCTATGAAAGATGTAGATGAAGAGTAATTAAGGAAGGTCACCACATAATGTGGTGACTTTTTTTGAAAAAACAATTGACTTCACTGTGATAAAGCATTATACTTTACAAAGAAAAAAAGGGAGGGTACTAATTATGTCATACGTAGATGAGATTATTGAATTAGTTGTTAAGAAAAACCCTGCGGAACCAGAGTTCCATCAGGCAGTAAAAGAAGTTATGGAGTCACTTCGAGTAGTGATTGAAGCAAACGAAGAAAAATATAGAAGAGAAGCTCTGTTAGAGAGATTAGTAGAGCCGGAAAGAATTATCATGTTCCGTATTCCATGGGTTGATGATAATGGAAATGTACAGGTAAATAAAGGTTACCGTGTACAATTCAACAGTGCAATCGGACCATACAAGGGTGGTATTCGTCTTCACCCATCTGTAAACTTAGGTATTATCAAATTTTTGGGATTTGAACAAACATTTAAAAACTCTTTAACCGGACTTCCAATCGGTGGTGGTAAAGGTGGTTCTGACTTCGATCCTAAGGGTAAATCAGATAGAGAAATCATGGCATTCTGTCAAAGCTTCATGACAGAGTTGTGCAAACATATCGGCGCTGACACAGACGTTCCAGCTGGTGATATCGGAACAGGCGCAAGAGAAATCGGTTATATGTACGGACAGTACAAACGTATCCGTAACGTATATGAAGGTGTGCTTACAGGTAAAGGATTAAGCTACGGTGGTTCTTTGGCTAGAAAAGAAGCAACAGGATATGGTTTGTTGTACTTCACAGACGAGATGCTAAAATTGGCAGGAATCGAGCTTGCTGGTAAAACAGTTGCTATCTCAGGTTCCGGTAACGTGGCAATCTACGCAGCTGAAAAAGCAACACAGCTTGGTGCAAAGGTTGTGACAATGAGCGATTCTAACGGTTGGGTATACGATGCAGAAGGAATTGACCTCGTAGCAATTAAAGAAATCAAAGAAGTACGTCGCGCTCGACTTACAGAGTACAAGAAATACCGTCCAAATTCAGAATACCATGAAGGTAGAGGCGTATGGACTGTGAAAGTGGATATCGCCCTTCCATGTGCAACACAGAACGAATTGTTATTGGATGACGCAAAAGCATTGGTTGCAAATGGTGTTATTGCAGTAGCAGAAGGTGCAAACATGCCTACTACATTAGAAGCAACACATTATTTACAAGAAAATGGTGTAATCTTTGCACCTGGTAAAGCTTCAAACGCAGGTGGTGTTGCAACATCAGCACTTGAAATGTCTCAAAACAGCGAACGTTTAAGCTGGACATTTGAAGAAGTAGATGCAAAACTTCAGACAATCATGGTTAACATTTGTCATAACGCTGCTGCAGCAGCTAAGAAATACGGCGTAGAAGGCAACTACGTTGTTGGTGCTAACATTGCAGGATTTGAAAAAGTTGTAGATGCAATGACAGCACAAGGAATTGTATAATATAGAAAAGAATGAAAAGGCGCTGGCTGTGCAAAATGGTTTGCATGGCTGGCGTATTTTTTTGTTTTTATTTTTATAAAAAAGTACTTGACTTTAGCGTGCTAATTCGTTACTATGAGAAAGTGTTATAAAAACAATTATAAAGGAGAACAAAATTATGAAAAAAATAGTTGCATTATTATTGAGTTTAGTTATGGTGCTTTCGATGGTGGCTTGTGGTGCAAATAAAGACACAGATGCAGACCAAAAAGCACAGACAGACATGGAGTATGTAAAAGAAAAGGGCAAATTAGTGGTTGGTATTACAGACTTTGCACCAATGGATTATCAAGATGAGAAAACCGGTGAATGGATTGGATTTGATGCAGATATGGCGAAAGCGTTTGCCGAATATTTGGGAGTTGACGTGGAATTTAAGGTTATTGTTTGGAAAAACAAATTACTTGAATTGGATGGTAAAACAGTAGACTGCATTTGGAATGGTATGACATTGACAGATGAATTGAAAGATGCTATGAGCTGCGCAGATCCATACTGTAAGAATGCACAAGTTGTTGTTGTGAAAAAAGATGTGGCAGACCAATACCAGACAGAAGAGAGCCTTAAAAATCTGAAATTTGCGGTAGAAAAAGGAAGTGCCGGAAAAGATGTGGCAGAATCTTTGGGAGTAAAACCTATTGAGGTAGAAGCACAATCAAATGCTGTTATGGAAGTAAATAGTGGAACTGCAGATGCAGCAATTATTGACCTTCTTATGGCTGGTGCCATGATTGGAGAAGGAACTGGATATCCAGACCTTACATATACAGTTGATTTCGGTAGCGAAGAATACGGAGTTGGCTTCCGCAAAAATTCAGAACTTGCAGAAGAATGGAACAAATTCTGGAAAGAAGCATATGCTGATGGTTCTGTAATGGAATGTGCCAAAACATATGGTGTACAAGAATCTATAATCAAACCAGAATAAGTTAGAAAGTAGGATTTATAGATGAAATTGATATTGGAACAATTTCCGATTGTATTTGAAGAATTGAATATCGGTTTTGTGCAAACCTTAAAACTGTTCTTTTTGACGTTGCTTGGTTCTATGCCATTGGGGTTAATCATTGCTTTATCCTCAATGACTAGATTTAAACCATTGAGTTATTTGGCAAAGACTGTTGTATGGATTATAAGAGGAACTCCGCTTATGATTCAATTACTTATTATTTTCTATTTGCCGGGAGTTATGGGAAATCCAATATGGAACAGATACGAAAATGGACGTTTTGTTGCGGCACTAGTGGCATTTGTTTTTAACTATGCGTGCTATTTTTCTGAAATATATCGAGGTGGTATTCAAAGTGTACCGATAGGTCAGGAAGAAGCTGGGCTGGTTCTTGGTATGAAGAAAAGTCAAATTTTTTTCAAGGTAAAATTACTTCAGATGGTAAAAAGTATTATACCTCCAATGTCAAACGAAATTATAACATTGGTAAAAGACACCTCTTTGGCTCGTGTTATTGCGTTTCAAGAGTTGATATATGCAGGTGAGAATTTCCTTGATGGAACTCGTGGTATTAATGGTGCTATTTGGCCGTTGTTCTTTACCGGTGTGTATTATTTGGTATTTAGTGGAATTCTAACGATTCTTCTTGAACGCTTAGAGAAGAAACTGGAATATTTCCGATAGGGAGGTGCGGACAAGATGGCGATTTTAGAAGTAAAAAATATACATAAAAGTTTTGGACGCACAGAGGTTTTGAAAGATGTTAGTTTTTCCTTGGAAAAAGGAGATGTAGTATCAATTATTGGTTCTTCGGGAAGTGGGAAAACAACATTATTGCGATGCTTGAATTTCTTGGAACGTCCGGACAAAGGAATTATCCGTATAAATAATGAAACCATATTTGACGCGGAGGACAAGAAGACGCAATTGGAATCGCAAATTCGAATGAAGCGTTTGCATTTTGGCTTGGTATTTCAATCCTTCAATCTGTTTCCGCAATATACTGCTTTGCAAAATGTCATGTTAGCAAAAGAGTTATTGGCGAAGGAGCAACCGGATTATAAAGCAAGAAAGAAAGAACTCCACAATGAAATCAAGGAGCAGGCAATTTCACTGTTAAAGCAAATGGGGCTTGAGAACAGAATGAATAACTATCCGCACCAACTTTCAGGTGGACAGTGTCAGCGTGTGGCCATAGCCCGTGCACTTGCATTAGAACCGGATATCCTTTGTTTTGACGAACCTACATCAGCTCTTGACCCGGAACTTACCGGCGAAGTTTTAAAGGTTATCAAAGAATTGGCAGATAAAAAGACAACCATGATTATCGTGACACATGAGATGGCATTTGCTAAGGAAGTGTCAGACCAAGTGGTTTTCATGGATGGCGGTATTATCTTAGAGCAGGGTACCCCAAGTGAAGTCTTTGACAATCCGAAAGAGGAAAGAACCAAACAATTTTTAAGAGGTTATCACAGCAATTAGTAAGTAATGAAAAATTTCAAAAAAATGTGAAAAAAAGTGTTGACAAGTTGTGACATATAATAGTATACTAGCAAAGCGGGTTGCGAAACAGCCCGCTTATACTTGGGATCATAGCTCAGCTGGGAGAGCACCTGCCTTACAAGCAGGGGGTCACAGGTTCGAGCCCTGTTGGTCCCATTTTGCGACACATAGATTGTCGTAACAATTAAATATGGCGGGATAGCTCAGTTGGCTAGAGCATACGGTTCATACCCGTAGTGTCGCTGGTTCGAATCCAGTTCCCGCTACTTGAAAGATAGCCTCGTTCCATGAACGAGGTTTTTTTTGCAGATTGAATTTTTTGGATTTTCCGAGGAATGAGTGTGGACTTTCTATAAAATGGATTAATGACGCATCTAATACCCATAAAATTAGTAAAACATGGGTATTTTTGATATATGTGAGTGCTACTATAGAAAGTTACACATGATTTTATTATTTTTCAAAGGAAATTTTGGATAAAATGGGTATGATAAAAGAAAAAACGGTAGTGTATACCCAGTAAGATGTTGAGTGAAATGTCAGACGGGATAAAATTGTATTTGGTCTTGTAACATAGAGCTTGGTATAGTATCATTTTAATTGAAAAGAGTAAGAATATATTAAAAAAGGAGAACTACTATGCGAGTTGGTTTGGGATATGATGTTCATAAATTAGTAGAAGATAGAGAATTAATTTTAGGTGGGGTGACCATTCCATATGAAAAAGGATTATTGGGTCATTCAGACGCAGATGTTTTGGTGCATGCAATTATGGATGCGCTTGTTGGAGCAGCTGCACTCGGTGATATCGGAAAGCATTTTCCAGATACAGATCCGCAGTATAAGGGGATTTCAAGCATTAAGTTACTTGAGCATGTAGGTAAACTTTTGGACGAGCATATGTATGTAATCGAAAATATTGATGCGACCATTATTGCGCAACGTCCGAAGATGGCACCATACATTCAGGATATGAGAAAAAATATTGCAGATACGTTAGGGCTTGAATTAGACCAGGTTAATGTGAAGGCAACCACAGAGGAAGGATTAGGATTTACTGGTACAGGAGAAGGGATTTCGTCTCAGGCAATTTGCGCCATTGAGAAGATAACAAATTTAACAAGCTATAAGGTAGCAGACAGCGAAGAAGGATGCGCTGGTTGTGGTGGATGTAAACGACAGGAGTAATTGCAAAGATATGCAAAATATTAATGATAGAAAAGTACGGAAACTTCAAGTTGAGGAGCATATCCGGACAAGAAAACTGTGGGAAGAGATATTCACAGAGGACACGCCGGAGTTTCTGGATTATTATTATTCCATAAAGATAAAGAATAATGAAATCTATGTGATAGAAGATGATGGTGAAATAGTATCCATGTTGCATCTGAATCCATATGAGATGCGTATTGGAGACAAGTTGTTTCAGACTCATTATATTGTGGCAGTTGCAACCAAAGAAAGTTACAGAAAACGTGGTTTAATGAGACAACTTTTGAATTATGTGTTGCAGGTCATGACGGATAGAGGAGAACCATTTACCTTTCTGATGCCGGCAGATGAGGCAATCTATAAGCCTTTTGGATTTGAGTTCGTTTATGAGCAAAAGAGAGAAAATGTGCCTGGAAAAAAGTGTGAGGATAGCACTTTGGAAGTTGTTGAAGCAAGTACAGAACACTGTCAAATGATTGCTGATTTTGTAAACGAAATACTTTCGGTTTACAATGTGGTAACATGGCGTAATGAAGAGTATTATAAAATGATTTTGGCAGAGCAAGTCAGTGAGAATGGCGGGATTTTACTGATGAAAAGAAATGGTAGAATCGAAGGTGTATTCTGTTATGCGTGCATTGGTGGAGAAGATAAGCATTTCGTTATTAGAGAACCAATATTCCAAAATGAGCAAGACTTGCAGCATGCCATTTATCATCTTACAGGCAATGAGACAAACCGCGTTCTGTGTACGGGATATGGCTCTGAAGAAACAAAACCCATGATTATGGCAAAGGTTTTGAATCCACAATTCAATTTTGACCTAAAAAATGCAAAAATTTTTATAAATGAAGAGGTCTAGAGGTTGACAAAATAAGGGATTTTGAATACGATTTAAAGATAGAGAAAAGGAGGCTAACATGAAGGTATTTAACACATTATCAAAAAGAAAAGAAGAATTCGTTCCACTTGAGGAAGGAAAGGTAAAAATGTATGTATGTGGTCCTACAGTATACAATTACATTCATATCGGAAATGCTAGACCGATGATTGTATTTGATACCGTAAGACGCTATTTTGAATATAAAGGCTATGATGTAAATTTCGTGTCAAACTTCACGGATGTGGATGATAAGATTATCAAAAAAGCCATCGAAGAAGGTGTGACAGCTGACGAGATTGCAAAAAGATATATTGCAGAATGCAAGAAGGATATGGCGGGAATGAACGTGAAGCCTGCAACTACTCATCCACTTGCAACAGAAGAAATCGGCGGCATGATTGAAATGATTGGAAGGCTGATTGCAGACGGCTATGCTTACGAGAAGAACGGGACTGTCTATTTCCGTACAAGAAGATTTGATGAGTATGGCAAATTGTCTCACAAGAACTTAGACGACTTACAATCCGGAGGACGTTCTCTTTTAGTAACCGGTGAGGATGAGAAAGAGGATTCTTTGGATTTCGTATTATGGAAACCAAAAAAAGAAGGTGAACCGGCATGGGAATCACCATGGAGTGATGGAAGACCGGGCTGGCATATTGAATGTTCTGTGATGTCTAAGAAATATTTGGGCGACCAGATTGATATTCATGCAGGAGGAGAAGACCTTGTATTCCCACACCATGAAAATGAGATTGCACAAAGTGAAGCGGCAAATGGAAAAGAATTTTCGAAATATTGGATGCATAATGCATTTTTAAATATTGATAACCGCAAGATGTCAAAATCACTTGGCAACTTCTTTACTGTTCGTGAAATTAGCGAGCAGTATGATTTGCAGGTGTTACGTTTCTTTATGCTGAGTGCACATTATAGAAGTCCGCTGAATTTCAGTGCAGATTTAATGGAAGCATCTAAGAATGGATTAGAACGTATTGTTACTGCAGTGGCAAATCTAAAACACTTAATCGGTGCAACTACTGTGGAGGCCATGACCGAGGAAGAAAAGGCTGCATTTGAAAAGACAAATGAGTTTGTTGCAGGCTTTGAAAAAGCAATGGAAGATGACTTTAATACGGCCGATGCAATTTCTTCTGTATTTGAGCTTGTAAAATATGCTAATACAACGGCAAATGGAGAAAGTTCAAAGGAGTACTTGGAAGGCGTACTTGGTTTAATTGTAAAATTGACAGATGTTCTTGGATTGATTGTAGAAAAGGAAGAAGAATTACTTGCTGAAGACATTGAAAAATTAATCGCAGAACGTCAGGCGGCAAGAAAGGAAAAGAATTTCCAAAGAGCAGATGAAATCCGTAATGAACTGTTAGAAAAGGGTATTATTTTAGAAGATACTCGCGAAGGAGTAAAATGGAGAAAAGCGTAGGATTTGATTTTGTTTCCTATATGAATGAATTATTTCAAATGGAAGAGGTGGATATCAGAGAGTATTCACCTCTTACATTGGCGTATATAGGAGATTGTATTTACGACTTGGTGATTAAGAGCTTGGTGATAAATGAAGGTAACAAACAGGTGAACAAGCTTCATCAGGAAACAAGCAAGCTGGTTCAGGCCTCTGCCCAGTCGCTTATGATGCGGACCATGCAGGAGCATTTAACAGAAGAGGAGCATGCAGTCTATAAACGAGGACGCAATGCAAAGTCAGTTTCACCGGCAAAAAATCAGTCGATTACGGATTATCGCCGTGCAACAGGTTTTGAGGCGCTTTTGGGATATTTGTATTTGAAGAAGGATTACAAGCGGCTGTTGGATTTAGTGAAAATCGGTTTGGATAGTCTGGATAACAGCAAGGCTGGTGCACAGTAATTGCTTCGTGGAGGGATTTATGAGTGAAGAAATCAAAGTACAGAATTTAGTAATAGAAGGACGAAATGCAGTAATTGAGGCCTTCCGTTCGGGCAAACCGGTAGATAAGTTGTTTGTGCTGGATGGGTGTCAGGACGGTCCGATTCGTACAATTGTGAGAGAAGCCAAAAAGCATGATACCATCTTGAAATTTGTCACAAAAGAAAGGTTGGACCAACTATCCGAGACAAAGAAGCATCAAGGTGTAATTGCTTATGCGGCTGCGTATGAGTATTCGGAAGTAGAGGATATCTTTGCTTTGGCTGAGAAAAAAGGAGAGGACCCGTTTATTATCTTGTTGGATAATATTGAGGACCCACATAACTTAGGGGCTATTATCCGTACAGCCAATCTGGCAGGTGCACATGGTGTAATTATTCCAAAGCATCGCGCAGTGGGACTGACCGCTACCGTAGCCAAGACCTCAGCAGGAGCGCTGAACTATACTCCGGTTGCAAAGGTGACAAATCTTGCAAAAACCATGGAAGAATTAAAGGAAAAAGGTCTTTGGTTCGTGTGTGCTGACATGGGTGGCGAGTCTATGTACCGCTTGAATCTTACAGGACCAATCGGACTTGTGATTGGAAATGAAGGAGAAGGTGTCAGTCGCCTGGTGAAAGAAAAATGTGACTTTATTGCATCCATTCCAATGAAAGGTGATATCGATTCATTGAATGCATCTGTGGCCGCAGGTGTGCTTGCATATGAAATCGTAAGACAACGTTTGAAATAATGAGTAAATATGAAAATATGCCGGATGAGCAGTTGATTCGCAAATTGCGAGAGGGCGAAACTGCTGTTACAGATTTTATCATGGACAAGTACAAAGATTTGGTTAAGAAGAAAGCTAAGGCGATGTATTTGCTTGGTGGAGAAAATGACGATTTAATTCAAGAAGGAATGATTGGACTGTTTAAGGCAGTTCGGGATTTTGAACCAACTCATGAGGTTTCGTTTCATAGTTTTGCTGAACTTTGTGTTTCGAGGCAAATGTATACGGCGATTAAATTATCGCAAAGGCAGAAACATATGCCATTGAATTCGTATGTTTCGCTGTATGACGTGGGAGGTGAAAGTGCTGAAGAGAGACAAACACCACTCATAGAACAACTCCAAAATGTGAAGGATAATAATCCGGAGGATTTATTTCTAGATAAAGAATTTTTTCGCACTATGGAGCAAGAGTTAAGGCAAAAATTGAGTGAGTTTGAAAGTCGGGTATTGCATCTTTATTTGATGGGAGAGGACTATCGTACCATTGCCAAATTGTTGGACAAAAGTCCGAAATCCATCGATAACGCTTTGCAAAGAATTAAGCAGAAAGTGTTTGACATTCTGTCAAACGTATAGTAGTATATTAAAGTACTGTCGAAGACAGTCTGCTGCTGTGGCGCAGTCGGTAGCGCGTCGCCTTGGTAAGGCGGAGGTCACGGGTTCAAGTCCCGCCAGCAGCTTTTTATAATAATATTACACATATCACAATGTCGTGAGTTATTATCTTATGCATGTATCATGCAAGTGTTTCAGTATGAATAATTGAATAGTGTGTTTAATAAGGCAGCCGACAGGCGGCTCGTTTATCCGTTCTATGATATAGAAAGGATGATGTCTTATGAGTACATATGAAGAATTTATGGTGATTTTGACCATAGCAATATTAATTGTCACGATTCTAAGCTTGAAAAATAAGAAATAGCCGTTCCTGTCTCTCGCAAAGGTTGGAACGGCTACTCTTGTAGCTCAACAATATTTTGCCGGAACGGGTAGCGTGCACCTACTCGTCGGCTGTCTTGTTAAGTATATTATAACAGACGATATAATTTTGTCAACTTGACTTTTGTAATTAAATTGTTTACAGAACTTGTATATTTGTGCTAAAATAACAAGATGATGGAAATGACTTGAGGAGGACTACCATGGAAAAAGAAGTAGTTTCAAAAAATTTTATAGAACAAGAGATTGATAAAGACTTAAGAGAAGGCGTGTATGACACCGTATGCACAAGATTTCCACCGGAACCAAATGGTTATCTTCATATCGGACATGCCAAGTCCATTTTATTGAACTATGGATTAGCACAGAAGTATAATGGAAAGTTCCATATGCGTTTTGATGATACGAATCCAACCAAGGAAAAGATTGAATTCGTAGAGTCTATTAAAGAAGATATCAAATGGCTTGGAGCAGACTGGAAAGAGAATCTTTTCTTTGCATCTGACTATTTTGAAATCATGTACGAATGTGCAGTGAAGTTGATTAAAAAGGGCAAAGCTTATGTATGCGACCTTTCACCGGAGGAAATCCGTGAATACAGAGGTACACTTACAGAACCAGGAAAGAACAGCCCATATCGTGACCGTACAGTGGAAGAAAACTTAGAATTGTTTGAAGCCATGAAAAACGGTGAATATGAAGATGGTGAAAGAGTTCTCCGCGCAAAGATTGACATGGCATCGCCTAACATCAACATGCGTGACCCGATTATCTATCGTGTGGCTCATATGACACATCACAACACAGGGGATAAATGGTGCATTTATCCAATGTACGACTTTGCTCATCCAATCGAGGATGCAGTGGAAAAGATTACACATTCTATCTGTACGCTGGAATTTGAAGACCACAGACCACTTTATGACTGGGTGGTTAGAGAGTGCGAATTTAGTCCGGCTCCAAGACAGATTGAGTTTGCAAAATTATATTTGACAAATGTAGTAACCGGTAAGAGATATATTAAGAAACTCGTGGAAGAAGGCATTGTTGACGGATGGGATGACCCAAGACTTGTTTCTATCGCAGCCCTCAGAAGACGTGGATTCACACCGGAATCGTTGAAAATGTTTGTGGAAATGTGTGGCGTTTCAAAGAGCAACAGTTCCGTAGACTATGCAATGCTGGAATACTGTATTCGTGAAGATTTGAAGATGAAGAAGCCTCGTATGATGGCGGTTCTTGATCCGATTAAATTAATCATTGATAACTATCCGGAAGGACAGGTAGAATATCTGGATGTTGTGAATAATATGGAAAATGAGGAACTGGGTTCTAGAAAGGTTCCATTCTGTAGAGAACTTTACATCGACAGAGAAGACTTTATGGAAGAACCACCTAAGAAATACTTCAGATTGTTCCCAGGAAATGAAGTACGTCTTATGCATGCATATTTTGTAAAATGCGAAAGCTTTGTAAAGGACGAAAATGGTAAGGTGACAGAGATTCACTGTACCTACGATCCGGAAACAAAATGCGGAACAGGATTTACGGGACGTAAGGTAAAAGGTACTATTCACTGGGTACCGGCTCCATATGCAACAAAAGCAGAAGTACGTCTTTATGAAAATATCGTAGATGAAGAAAAGGGTGTATATAATAAGGAAGACGGTTCCCTTAATTTAAATCCAAATTCATTGACAGTATTGAAGGATTGCTACTTGGAACCAAGCTTTGATGGTGTAAAAGCCTATGACAGTTTCCAATTCGTAAGAAATGGATACTTCTGTGTGGACGCTAAGGATTCAAAACCAGATGCGTTGGTATTTAACCGCATTGTTTCCTTGAAGAGTTCATTTAAATTATCATAATAAAAAGAAAAGGACAAAGCAAAATAAAAGCTTTGTCCTTTGTTTTTGAATCGCTATTATAAACTTTCGTCTAAATCAAAATCTTCTTCTTCGAAGATGTCAGAGAATTCATCTTCTTCCAATTTTTCTTTTTTGTTTTTGTACCATGTAAAGATTGCAAAGGCAGAAGCAGCAAGTGCAGCAACTGTCAGTAAGAATTTACCTAATTTTTTCCACATAAAAACAACCTCCTTTTGTGATATTATAATACTTTTGGTGACAAAAATAAAGGGGTGTGATAAACTAATTTATATATGAGTTAAAAGGAAGTGTTGGCATGGTTAAAAAGAGAATCAAGCCTGTAAAAAAAGGAATACTGGATTTAATTTTCAGCCGAGTATTTATCTTGGCTGTTTTGGTTATTCTTCAACTGGTCGTGTTTGGCGCAACGGTTACATTTTTAAAGGAATATGCAAATTACATTCATGCAATATTTTTAGTTTTAAGTGTAGTGGTTGTTATTTACATTATTAATAGAGATGGAAATGCATCTTTTAAAATAACATGGATGTTACTTATTTTGATTACTCCGATTTTGGGAACTGCATTTTATGGGTATATGAAGATGGAGTTAGGGACCACCTTTTTGAAAAAACGTCTTCAACATTTAAATAAGAGTACAAAGCCATATTTGTTACAGGATAAGGAGGTTTTGGAAGAGCTTAGAGTTTCAAAGGCGGCAAATGCAAATCTTGCCTCTTATATGACGAATAGTATTGCATATCCAACCTATCGAAATACATCTGTGAGATATTTTTCTTCAGGGGAGGAGAAATTTGAAGAACTGAAAAAACAATTGAAGCAGGCGGAAGAGTACATTTTCATGGAATATTTTATCGTCGAGAAGGGGCAGATGTGGAGTGAGATATTGGATATTCTGAAGGAAAAGGTATGGCAGGGTGTTGAGGTCCGATTCATGTATGACGGCATGTGCAGCTTGTATTTGCTCCCGACGCATTATGATGCAGAATTGCGCAGAGCAGGAATTAAATGTAAGCAGTTTAATCCAGTCCGCCCGATTTTGACATCCTATCAGAATAACCGAGACCATAGAAAAGTATGTGTGATTGATGGAAAGGTTGCTTTTACCGGCGGTATCAATTTGGCGGATGAATATATCAACGTAAAGGAACGTTTCGGTCATTGGAAGGATACGGCGATTATGCTGGAGGGTGAAGCGGTTCAGAGCTTTACTATGATGTTCCTTGAGATGTGGAATATTACGGAGAAAAGGGAAGACTCATATGAGCGCTACCTGACACCAAAGTCAGATGAAATAAAGAGAGAACTGGGCTTTGTCACCCCGTATGCGGACAGCCCATTTGATGAACAGAATGTAGGTGAGCAGGTCTATCTTCATATTCTCAATCATGCGAAGAAATATGTGCACATTATGACACCATATTTGATTGTGGATGAGGATTTGCTTATGACATTACAATATGTTGCGCAGTGTGGCGTGGAAGTGATTATTATCATGCCTCACATTCCGGATAAATGGTATGCATTTGCGGTTGCGAGAACATATTATGAATGCCTAATGAAGGCGGGGGTGCAGATATATGAGTATACCCCTGGTTTTGTTCATGCAAAGGTGTTTGTATCTGATAATGATACTGCCACAGTAGGAACCATTAATCTGGATTATCGCAGTTTGTATCATCATTTTGAATGTGGGGCTTATATATATAATAATCCTGTTGTGTGGGATGTTGAAAAGGATTTCCAAGAGACTTTGAGTAAAAGCCAGAAAATTACAAAAGAAGATTTGAAAAACAGAAAATGGTTGGAAAAACAGTGCGGAAGATTATTAAGGTTAATTGCACCATTAATGTAAAAAAATAACTACAAAATATTACAAAAAAATATTTTACAACTAAAATAAAGTGTAGTATAATTTATTCCGTGATTTCATTAGAAAAAACTTTATAAAGATAGGAGACGATCACATGGAAAGAAGAGTTGGAACTATTTCAAGAGGTATTAGATGTCCAATTATCAGAGAGAACGACAATCTTGCAGACATTGTTGTAGAAAGCGTATTAGCTGCAGCTGAAAGCGAAGGATTTGAACTTCGTGACAGAGATGTTATTGCTGCAACAGAATCAATTGTTGCCAGAGCACAAGGGAATTACGCATCAATCGAGGCAATTGCTGAAGATGTGAAAGCAAAATTAGGTGGAGAAACAATTGGTGTTATCACCCCTATTTTGTCAAGAAACAGATTTGCTATCTGTTTGAAAGGTATTGCAATGGGAGCTAAGAAGGTTGTATTAATGCTAGGCTATCCAAGTGATGAGGTTGGAAATGCATTGCTGACATATGATCAATTAGATAATGCAGGAATTAATCCTTACAGTGATGTCCTTACCTTAGAAAAATATAGAGAGTTGTTTGGTGAAAATAAACATGAGTTTACAGGCGTTGACTATGTTGAATATTATGGAAACATTGTGAAAGAAGCCGGCGCTGAAGTGGAAATTATTTTTGCAAACAATCCAAGAGTGATTTTAAATTATACAAAGAATGTATTGACTTGCGATATTCATACACGCGTGAGAACAAAACGAATCTTGAAAGAAGCTGGTGCAGAGAGAGTATGTGGATTGGATGACATCTTAACGGCTCCGGTAAATGGAAGTGGATACAACAGCAAATATGGTCTTTTGGGCTCCAACAAAGCAACAGAAGATTCCATTAAATTATTCCCTAACGAATGCTTTGAGTTGGTGGAAGATATCCAGAAACAAATCCTTGACAAGACAGGAAAACACGTAGAAGTAATGGTTTACGGAGACGGTGCATTTAAAGATCCTCAAGGAAAGATTTGGGAGCTTGCTGACCCGGTTGTATCACCGGCATACACAGCAGGGCTTGTTGGAACTCCAAATGAGTTGAAGTTAAAATATCTTGCGGATAATGATTTTGCTGATTTGAGTGGGGAAGCATTGAAAGAAGCGATTTCAAAACGTATCAAAGAGAAGAATAATAACCTTGTTGGTGATATGGCATCTCAAGGTACAACACCTAGACAATTAACTGACCTTATCGGTTCACTTTGTGACCTTACAAGTGGTTCTGGTGATAAAGGTACACCGGTTGTATTGGTGCAGGGATACTTTGATAATTATACGAACTAAAATGTGATTATATAGAGGTTTGGGAGCGTGCTCCTGAATCTCTATTATTTTTTAGCACGGTCTTCGGCTGCGCCTCACAGTGCACAAAATAAAAGAGATTAGGAGCATATGTCCTAATCTCTGTGGTTAATTATTTATGTTTGTTTATAATAATTGGATTCCATTTTTAGTGGCCGTTTCTATAATGTCCTGTGGCCAGGTGGAGGATTGTACTTCGCCGATGTGTGCTTTTCGTAAGCAGTACATACAGATACGTGATTGTCCAAGTCCGCCTCCGATAGTGTATGGCAGTTCGTGGTTTAACAGTGCTTTTTGGAAATCCAATTCTGCGCGTTCCGGACAGCCGGCTAATTCCAATTGACGCATTAATGACTCTTCATCTACACGGATTCCCATAGAAGATAATTCTAATGCAATATCCAAAACAGGATAGTAGACGATAATATCACCGTTCAGTTCCCAATCATCATAGTCAGGTGCGCGGCCATCGTGTTTTTCTCCGGATGCTAAATATTTTCCGATTTGAGAAATAAATACGGCACCTTTATCTTTTGCAATCGTATATTCTCTTTCTTTTGCAGTCATGTTTGGATAAAGATTTTCCAACTCTTGTGAAGTGACAAAGAAAATTTCATCCGGCAAGATAGGTTCTATGTAATTATATCTTCTTGAGATGTATTCTTCCGTTTCTTTCAGGGCAGCATATACCTTGCGAACTGTATAGTGTAAGGTTTCCATGTTACGTTCTTCTTTTGAAATAACCTTTTCCCAGTCCCATTGGTCCACGTAGATAGAGTGGATATTATCTGTATCTTCGTCGCGGCGAATCGCGTTCATATCGGTATATAGTCCTTCGCCTGAGTGGAAGCCGTAACGTTTCAATGCATAACGTTTCCATTTTGCAAGTGAGTGCACAATTTCAACTGGATTATCATTCTGTTCCTTGATTCCAAAAGAAACAGGCCTTTCTACGCCATTTAAGTTATCGTTAAGACCGGATTCCGGCTTTACAAAAAGTGGTGCAGATACACGAGTTAAGTGCAACGATTTTGCAAGTGCTCTTTCAAAATGGTCTTTAATTTCTTTGATTGCAACTTCAGTCTCTCTGATTGTAAGAGGCGATTGATAGTTTTCTGGTATTGTTAAATGTTCCATAATTTATACCTCCCTTTAACAATAGTATTAGTATAGTCGCGTTTTATGTATAATGTCAAGTGAAAGAAACCTATTGACCAAATTTATCGTCAATGGTATGATACAAAGCAGATTAAAACTAATATATGTACATGAAGGAGATAAAAAAATGGCTTTATTACAAACATGGCGCGATACAGCATATTCTCAGGATATGGATCAGAATACAGTGCAAAAATTCTGGGGAACCTATTTTGAACTTGAAAAAGGAATTTATGAACAATTGTTAGCAAATCCGGATGAAGAAGTAAAAGGTACTGTAAAAGAGCTCGCAGAAAAATACGGCGTAGAAGTATTTACAATGACAGGGTTCTTGGATGGCATTAATGATAGTTTAAAAGAACCAAATCCAATTGAAGAAATGGAAGAAGATACAGTTGTAAGTCTTGCATTTGATAAAGAAAAATTATATAAGAACATGGTAGATGCTAAGGCAGAATGGTTATACGAGCTTCCACAATGGGACAACATTTTCTCGGAAGAAAAGAGAAAAGAATTATATAAGGAACAAAAAAATTCCGGAACTATCCGCAAGGAAAAGAAGGTTGGAAGAAATGATCCATGTCCATGCGGAAGTGGTAAAAAATATAAAAAATGCTGCGGTAAATAATCTGCAGATGTATATTAATTTGGTAAAAGGAGCATACTAAATTTGCTTATTAAAAGTAAAGGAGGTATGGCCATGCCAGAATTAAAATGTGGAGTTGTGACTTGTGTTCATAACTACAAGAATTATTGTGAATTAGATTCCATCGAAGTAGTAGGAAGTTCCGCGCAGATTTCCGAGCAGACAAGCTGTGGTAGCTTTGTAGAGCGTAAAGGAGAACAGTATGGCAACACTACGAAGGACGATGTATCCGCAATGAGCGACATCAAATGTCAGGCAGTTGAATGCAAATACAACGAAGAACGTAAATGTTATGCAGGGAAAATCAGCGTAGTGGGTACAGATGCAAATCGTACAGAAGAAACAGAATGTGCAACATTTAAAAAGGAATATTAAGTAGAGGTTTATGATTAACGGTGTAGTAAGTGCTATGCCGTTAATTTTTTTGAGCTACGTGAGAGTTTGTCAAGACAGACTCTTTATTCTTGACTGGAATTGGCATAAGGATGTATAATGAAGCATATGCTTTGCATAGCAAAGAAGGGAAATGATAGAATGAATTTTTTTGACAAGGAACCTAAGTTTATACAAGAAGAACGCTCGAAGTTGCGTGATTACATACAGCGTGGGATTTCTGCGTTTTTAGTGATATTGGCAGGGATAATCTGCTTCTTTATATTTTTGAGATTTGAGAGCATTGCAAAGGCAATCGGAACTATTGCGGAAGTGCTTGCGCCGATCCTCTATGGATTTGTATTGGCTTTTCTCTTGAATCCGATTGTGAAGCGCGTGGAAGGCTGGGTTACACCTAGCTTGAAAAAGCTATTAAAAAAAGAAGAAGGTGCCCAAAAGACTGCCAGAGGTATTGGAATTTTTTCGGGGCTTGTTGTAGCGATTATCATAGTGGTGGCCTTGCTTAATATGCTGATTCCAGAGCTTTATAAGAGCATTAAGGATTTGGTTATTACGTTGCCGGAAGAACTTGGTCAGTGGGGAAAAAACATTAACACCCTGATTAAGGGGCATTCTACAGTCGATAATCTTGTGAAAAATGCATTGATTCAAGGACAGGATGCCATTGGCAATTGGGTGGAAAATGATTTGATGAGTTGGGTGCAGAATGATTTATTTAAGCAGACCAATCAGATTATTACAGGTGTTACAACCGGTGTTATCAGTGTTGTCAATGTTGTTCTTAATATCCTTGTCGGTGTGATTGTATCTATCTATGTGCTTTACAGCAAAGAAAAGTTTTCGAGCCAGAGCAAGAAAATTGTATATGCAATGATGAAGCCAACGAAAGCTAATAATCTGATTCACATTGCGAAAAAAGCGAATACAATTTTTACCGGTTTTATCATTGGAAAGATTATTGACTCTGCAATTATCGGTGTTCTTTGCTTTATAGGTCTAAGCATATTAAAAATGCCATATACATTGCTTGTAAGTGTAATAGTTGGCGTGACAAATGTGATTCCGTTTTTTGGTCCGTTTATAGGAGCGATTCCAAGTGCAATTCTTATTATGCTGGTTGACCCGATGAAAGGACTATACTTTATTATTTTTGTTTTGCTGTTACAACAATTAGATGGAAATGTAATTGGACCAAAGATATTGGGAGATTCCACAGGATTATCTTCCTTCTGGGTAATTTTCTCCATATTAGTATCGGGAGGATTGTTTGGATTTGTTGGAATGATAGTGGGAGTTCCGACGTTTGCGTTGATTTATTATATCATCAAGATGTATATTCAACAGAGGCTGGAACAGAAGAAGCTGCCAACAGATACAGATTATTATACAGAAACAAATTATGTAGATGAGGAAGGAAACTTCATTTCTATAGAAGAGATTAAAAAAGAAGAGGAGAAGGAAGATGCCAATTCGAGTACAGAATGATTTGCCTGTAAGAGGTATTCTTGAACAGGAAAATATATTTGTGATGGATGAATCCCGTGCCATGGAGCAGGATATTCGTCCGCTTAAGATAGGGCTTTTGAATCTGATGCCATTAAAAGAGGATACGGAGCTTCAGATTTTGCGTATGCTTTCGAATACGCCGCTGCAGGTGGATGTGGTTTTTGTCAATGTATCAAGTCATGTGTCTAAAAATACTTCAACCAGCCATTTGAATAAATTTTATGTTCCGTTTAAGGACATTAAAAAGCAAAAATTTGACGGATTTATTATTACAGGTGCGCCGGTTGAGCAGATGCCTTTTGAAGATGTGGATTACTGGGAAGAGTTAAAGGAAATCATGGATTGGACAAAGAACCATGTTACCTCTACATTGCATTTGTGCTGGGGAGCTCAGGCTGGTTTATACTATCATTATGGAGTGGATAAGGTGCAGCTTCCTGCGAAAATGTTTGGCGTGTTTGAGCATTATGTACAGAACAGAAAGACACCGCTTCTACGTGGTTTTGATGATGTGTTTATGGCACCGCATTCCCGTCACACTACTGTACCGGCAGAAGATATCCGAAACATACCGAATATGACAGTATTGGCGGAGTCAGATGAGGCAGGTGTATTCTTATGTATGACAGAAGACGGGAAGCAGATTTTCGTGATGGGACATCCGGAGTATGACCGCGTGACCTTACATAATGAATATATGAGAGATAAGGGAAAAGGTCTGGAGATTGAAGTTCCAAAGAATTATTATAAAGATGATAATTGTGAGAATAAGCCGCTACTTACATGGCGTTCTCATGCGAATAATCTTTATACAAATTGGATAAATTACTACGTATATCAAGCTACACCTTATGTACTTGAGGATGATGAGTAGGTTTAGAAAAGATTGCTAATTTTAGCAGTCTTTTTTTGTGCAAATTTTTCGCAAAATTATGTTGACGACAGTATGTGGTAATGTTAATATGAATAAGCACAGAAACACATTATATAGTGATTTGACTAATAATGGAACACAAAATATAGAGAAAAATGAAAGGAGAGAAACGAAAGTGATCAAAGTTGTCAAAAAAGACGGTACAAAAGAAGATTTTAATGTACAAAAAGTCGTGGTGGCGGTTAATAAGTCAGCATATCGTGCATTAATCAAGTTTACACAAGAAGACTTGGATTTCATCTGCAAATTTGTAGAAGAAGAAGTAAAGAAAATGGGCATTACTGAGATTCAGATTGCACAGATGCACAACGTTGTAGAAGGTGCTCTTGAAAAAGTAAACCCAATAGTTGCGAAGAGTTACAAGGATTACCGTAATTACAAACAGGATTTTGTACAGATGTTAGATGAGGTTTATAAAAAGAGCCAGTCTATTATGTACATTGGAGACAAGGAAAACAGTAATACGGATAGTGCACTTGTTTCCACAAAGAGGAGCCTCATCTTCAATGAGCTGAATAAGGAATTATATAAGAAGTTCTTCCTGACGGTAGAAGAGATTCAAGCAATTCGAGATGGATACATCTACATTCATGATATGTCTGCAAGAAGAGATACTATGAACTGTTGTCTGTTCGATGTTCAGAATGTACTTAGCGGTGGATTCGAGATGGGAAATCTCTGGTACAACGAGCCAAAGACCTTGGATGTGGCATTCGACGTTATCGGGGATATTGTCTTAAGTGCTGCGAGTCAGCAGTATGGAGGATTTACAGTTCCAAGTGTGGATGATATCTTGGAGCCATATGCAGAGAAGTCTTACGCGAAGCATGTGAACAAATATGTAGATTTAGGGCTTTCCCAGGAAAAAGCAGAAGAGATTGCGTTAGCGGATTTAACAAAGGAGATGGAACAAGGATTCCAAGGTTGGGAATATAAGTTTAACTCCGTATCTTCAAGCCGTGGCGATTATCCATTTATCACGGTTACAGCAGGAACGAACACCTCGAGATTTGGTAAACTGCTTACAATCTCAATGTTAAAGGTCCGTATGAATGGACAGGGTAAAGAAGGGCACAAGAAACCGGTATTGTTCCCTAAGATTGTATTCTTGTATGATGAGAATTTGCATGGGCCGGGAAAAGAATTAGAGGATGTATTCGAAGCTGGTATTGAGTGTTCGAGAAAGACAATGTATCCGGACTGGCTGAGTTTGACCGGAAAAGGGTATGTTGCAAGTATGTACAAGCAATACGGCAAGATAATCAGCCCGATGGGGTGTCGTGCATTTTTATCACCTTGGTATGAAAGAGGTGGAATGAATCCGGCAGATGAAAATGACACACCTGTGTTTGTCGGAAGATTTAATATCGGTGCAGTCAGCCTTCACCTTCCAATGATATATGCAAAGGCAAAACAGGAAGGCAAAGACTTCTATGAAGTGTTGGATTACTATTTAGAGTTAATCAGACAGCTTCATATTAGAACCTATGACTATTTGGGTGAACTCAAGGCGTCTACCAATCCGCTTGCATACTGCGAGGGTGGCTTCTACGGCGGTAATTTAGGTCTTTACGACAAGATTAAGCCACTGCTTAAGGCTGCGACAGCATCCTTCGGAATTACGGCGTTTAACGAGCTTCAGCAGCTTCATAACAAGAAGTCATTGGTAGAAGACGGACAGTTTGCGCTAGAAGTGTTGGAATATATTAATAAGAAAGTAAATCAATTCAAGGAAGAGGATGGACACTTGTATGCGATTTACGGAACACCTGCAGAAAACCTGTGTGGTGTACAGGTACAACAGTTCCGTAAGAAATATGGAATTATTGAAAATGTATCTGACAGAGAATATGTAAGTAACAGTTTCCACTGTCACGTATCAGAGGATATTACTCCGATTCAGAAGCAGGACTTGGAAGGACGTTTCTGGGAGCTTTCAAATGGTGGAAAGATTCAGTATGTAAAATATCCGATTAATTATAACAAAGAGGCAATTAAGGCGTTGGTACGTCGTGCAATGGACCTTGGTTTCTATGAAGGTGTAAACCTATCCCTTGCATATTGCGATGATTGCGGCCATGAGGAGTTGTCTATGGATGTATGTCCAAAATGCGGAAGCAAGAACCTGACAAAGATTGACCGTATGAATGGATATTTATCATACTCTCGTGTAAAAGGTGATACGAGACTCAATGATGCCAAGATGGCTGAAATTGCGGAAAGGAAGAGTATGTAATGAGATATCATAATATTACAAAAGATGACATGTTAAATGGTGCCGGCCTGCGCGTAGTTCTATGGGTTGCAGGCTGCGCCCATTGCTGTAAGGAATGTCATAACCCGATTACCTGGGACCCAAACGGCGGACTTGAGTTTGATGATGCGGCAAAGCAAGAGATTTTCGAAGAATTAGAAAAAGATTATATTCATGGCATTACCTTTAGTGGTGGTGACCCTTTACATATCAATAACGCTTATGATGTGTCAGAGCTTGCGAGAGAAATCAGAGAACGCTATCCAAACAAAACCATTTGGTTATACACGGGCGGCACATGGGAAGATGTGAAGCATATGCGAGTGATTCCTTACTTGGATGTACTGTGTGACGGCGAGTTTGAGGTAGACAAAAAGGACGAAAATACGCATTGGGTAGGAAGTACGAACCAAAGAGTAATTGACGTTCAGAGAACATTAGCAGAAGGGAAAGTTGCGTTATATGAAGATTAATATTAAGAAATTAACAGAGACAGCAATCCTTCCGGAAAGAGGAAGTGCATATGCAGCAGGCTATGATTTGTTTGCAGATGTAAAATATGTATTGGAGATTGCCCCACATACAACAGCCATGATTCCAACAGGTCTTGCGATGGAGATTCCAGAAGGGTACTTTGGCGGAATTTTCGCAAGAAGTGGATTGGCTTCTAAAGAAGCTCTTAGACCGGCTAACTGCGTGGGCGTAGTTGATGCAGATTATCGTGGAGAAGTAAAGGTTGCACTTCACAATGATGGTGAGGTAGTACGTGAAATCAAACCAGGGCAAAAAGTTGCTCAATTGGTTGTAGTCCCATTTTTGAGTGTGGAATTCGATGAAGTTGCCGAACTTAGTGAAACAGTTCGCGGCGTTGGCGGATTTGGTTCAACAGGAAAGTAATAGGTGTGTGGAACACATGCATACAAACCTTCGTATCTGGAAATACTTTCTATAAAGTATGCAGATGCGGAGGTTTTTTATGTCTGAGGAAAAGAAAACGATTTACCCTACCTTGGAGGAGAATGTTGCACATATGAATGCAATCTTACCGATTAAGGAAAGCTTTGATTTAATACAGAGAGACATTATTATAGGAGAGAAGAAGTGTACCTTCTATTTTATAGACGGCTTCACGAAGGACGAAGTCATGCAGAAATTAATGTCCTCCTTTTTTGCAATCAAGAAAGATGATATGCCAAGTACGGCAACCGGATTTTCAAAGATGTGTCTGTCCTATGTGGAAGTGGATGTAATTGCAGATTTTGATTTGATTGTAAAAAACATTTTGTCAGGAGTGACATGTCTTTTTATTGATGGGTATGAAGCATGCCTTGCCATAGACTGCCGTACTTATCCTGCCAGAAGCGTGGATGAACCGGACAAGGATAAATCCCTTCGCGGTTCGAGAGATGGTTTTGTAGAAACCATTGTATTTAATACCGCCCTTATTCGCCGCCGAATTCGTGACCCGCATTTGGTCATGAAAATGTTTGATGTGGGGAAAAGTTCAAGGACAGACGTGGCAATCTGCTATATGTCAGACAGGGTGGACCATGAGCTTCTGCAGAATTTAACAAGCCGTATTGAAAAGATAGATGTGGATGCGTTGCGTATGAATCAGCAAAGTCTGGCGGATGCACTGTTTAAACGGAAATGGTTTAATCCTTTTCCGAAGTTTAAGTTTACGGAGAGACCAGACACGGCGTCAGTGTGTCTGCTGGAAGGGAAAGTGGTACTGTTGGTAGATAATTCACCATCTGCAATGGTATTGCCAACTTCCATTTTTGATATTGTGGAAGAGGCGAACGATTATTATTTTCCGACCTTAACAAATGTGTATTTAAAGGTCACCAGAGCATTGATTACAATTGCAACTGTTTTTTTGACACCTTTGTTTTTGTTGTTTATGCAGAACTTAAATTGGCTACCAAAGGTTTTTGCATTTGTTGCTATAAAAGATACGGTAAATATTCCATTGTTTTTTCAGTTGTTCATATTGGAGTTGGCAATCGATGGTCTGCGGCTTGCCGCAATGAATACTCCAACCATGCTCAGCACTCCGCTTAGTGTTATCGCAGGTATTGTTATGGGAGAGTTTGCGGTGAAGTCGGGATGGTTCAACCCCGAGGTTATGCTATATATGGCCTTTGTTGCGGTGTCAAACTATACGCAGCCGAATTTTGAACTTGGTTACGCGCTGAAATTCATGCGACTTTTATTGCTTATTTTGACTGCATTATTTAACTGGGTTGGATTTGCAATTGGAACGATTATTGTGTTTTGTTCGCTAGCATTTAATAAGACTTTGTCGGGAAGGAATTATTTGAATGTTAAATTGAATTGACAGTTCAGAGCCAACCTCGAAAACACTTTGTGTTTTCTTGGTGTGGCGTATCCGCCAAATAAAATTTTAAAAACATCCTTAAAAATGCGAGCATTTCACGTCTGTTTTATAAAATTTTGCTTGGCTCTGAACAATTACAAATTGAATTAATAAAATTTTAATAATTCAACATTTTTTCACAAATTCATGTTATAATATGAAAAATTGGTGCTCGTGTATGGTGCACGGGCACTAATTTAAAACTACGGGAGGTAGATTAAATGAGAGAATTTGTTATTTCAGCAGACAGCACTGTAGATTTGCCAAAACAATTTTTGGAAGAGAAACAGGTGCCGATTGTGTCTTTATCTTATATTATAGATGGAGCTACATATAAGGATGGAGAAGGCTTAACAAGCAAGGAATTTTACGATAAGATTCGTGAAGGTGCAATGCCTACCACATCACAGGTAAATCCGGAGCAAGCAAGAGATTTGTTTGAGCCAATTTTGAAAGAAGGAAAAGATATTTTACATATTGCGTTCACTTCTGGTTTGAGTGGAACTTATAATAGTTGCCGTATTGCAGCAGAAGAACTTCGTGAGGAATATCCGGACAGAAAGATTGTTGTAGTGGACAGCCTTTGTGCTGCGTCTGGCGGTGGAATGCTTTTATACAAAGCTCTTGAAATGAAAGAGCAAGGTAAATCTTTTGATGAGATTGCCACCTGGGTAGAAGAGAACAAGTTGCATGTATGCCATGATGTCACAGTTGACGATTTATTCCATTTACATCGCGGTGGACGTGTATCTAAGGCTTCAGCTGTTGTTGGTACCATTATCAAAATTAAGCCGATCATTCATGTGAATGATGAAGGGAAATTAATTGTTATAGGAAAAGAACGTGGCCGTAAGAAAGCACTGCAGACTTTAGTGGAACGTATGGAAGAAAAGTCAAAAGGATTTGATAATGATATTGTGATGATTACGCATGGCGACTCTTTGGAAGATGCGGAATATGTAAAAGGTCTGATTGAAGAGAAGTTTGGAATTCATAATATTATGATTAATCCACTTGGAACTGTAATCGGAAGTCATACAGGTCCGGGAGTAATTTCTATTTTCTATATGGGTAATCGAAACTAATATATTTCAAATTAAAAAAAGAGCAAATCGTTTATGTGGCGATTTGCTCTTTTTTTGTTTCATGTCTTATACAGTAACCCAGCCCATGCCTTCTGCAACTGAGAAGCATAAAATTCCGAGAATGAAAACAGGTGCAATCCATTTAATCATAACAGTGAATAATTTTTCACTTTTAAAGGTGCCATCTGTTGCTTTTACTTCATCTACAATCGCTTTTGGTTTAATGACGAATCCGATAATCACACAAGTGAAGAATGCAACGATAGGCATCATAACGCTATTACTTACGAAGTCGAAGAAGGTTAGGATATCGTCTAATCCTAATGGCCTTATGTGGCTCCATATATTGAAGCCTAAAGCAGAAGGAATTCCAACAAGGAATGTGAACGACGTAACCATAACGCAAGCTGTTTTTCTGCCCAATTTTGTTTTGTCCATAACTATAGATACAATCGTTTCCATCAATGAAATGGAAGATGTAAGTGCAGCCAGGAATACTAGTAAAAAGAAGATTGCGCCAATGAAACCTCCCATCGGCATATCCTTAAACACTTCAGGGAGTGTAACAAACATTAGAGTTGGACCTGGTTTTGTTTCTCCATTTACAATAGAAGAGTATGCTGCAGGAACAATCATAAGCCCTGCCAAAAATGCAATGGCAGTATCAAATATTTCAATTTGACGAACGGAACTTTCTAAATGATTTTCCTTTTTCATATAAGAACCGTATGTAACCATGATACCCATAGCCAGTGACATAGAGTAGAATAGTTGTCCCATTGCTGCAAAAATAGTTGTTATGGAAAAATTCTTAAAATTCGGTTTCAGGTAATAGATAACACCTTCTAAAGCACTTGGTCTTGTTACGACATAAGCGGCAATACCGATTGATAATACAACAAGAACCGGCATCATGACCTTGCTTACCTTTTCGATTCCTTTTTCCACACCAAACAACACAATCACAGAAGTTAGTCCGACGAATAAACAGAACCATACGATTGGCTCGCCTATCTTTGAAACAAAAACCTGGAAATATGCAAGTTCCTTCCCGTTTAAAACGGTGTGAGTAGCAGCCGTTTGTGCACCGCTTGTGGCATAGGTGGCAAAAAACTTGGATACCCAACCTCCGATGACACAATAATATGGTAAAATAATAATAGGAACGGCAGAGGCGAGGAATCCTAAGAAACCAAAACGCTTGTCTAACGCCTTAAATGCACCGATTGCGCTTAATCCTGTTTTTCTACCAATGGCAATTTCAGCAACCATGAGTGCGAAGCCAAAAGTTACTGCTAAAATTAAATATACTAATAAGAAGGTTCCACCACCATGCTGAGCGGCAAGATATGGGAAACGCCAGAGATTTCCAAGCCCAACAGCTGAACCAGCGGCAGCAAGAACGAAGCCAATCTTACTAGTAAAATTACTACGTTGATTCATAATATTATTTCCTCCTTGGTATATGTAAACACACTAGTCATTATTATGACACACAAGAGGAATGATAGCAAGAAAAAAAGTTAAAAAAATTATTATAAAGTGCTTGACAGTATGATGTGTATGTGTTAAAGTCATAGAAGCGTGAAGCGGAAAAGAAAGTAGAGTTCCACTCTCACCCCAGCACAAATGCGTGACTGGCGGTTGATATTGAAGCATAACGAAGGACATGATTTTGTGGCTGTAGTGTGCAGATATGAGTGGATAGTCTATGACTATTCATTTTTTGTTTTATGCGAGGAACGAGTAAAGTAAGAATTATTTTATTGGAGGTGCACTACCATTAGCGAATTAATGATTAACGAGCAGATCAGAGACAAAGAAGTACGTGTGATCGGCGAAGACGGAGAACAGTTAGGTATTATGTCAGCAAAGGAAGCAATGAAATTAGCTCAGGAAGCTGAACTGGACTTGGTTAAAATTGCTCCAACAGCAAAGCCACCGGTTTGTAAGATTATCGATTACGGTAAATACAGATACGAGCAAGCTAGAAAAGAAAAAGAAGCAAAGAAAAAACAAAAAACTGTTGACGTGAAGGAAGTGCGTCTTTCACCAAACATTGATACAAACGACTTGAATACGAAAGTAAATAGTGCCAAGAAGTTTATTCAAAAAGGTGATAAAGTAAAAGTTACTTTACGTTTTCGAGGAAGAGAAATGGCACACATGCAGACAAGTAAACATATCTTAGATGATTTCGCAGATATGATGAAAGATGTTGCAGTGGTTGAAAAGCCGGCAAAACTCGAAGGTAGAAGTATCAGCATGGTTTTAACTGAAAAACGTTAAACAATATGAAACACAATTAAGGAGGAACATATCATGCCAAAATTAAAAACAAATAGAGCAGCTGCAAAGCGCTTCAAAAAAACAGCTACAGGTCAATTAAAGAGAAACAAAGCTTATAAGAGCCATATCTTAACTAAGAAATCTACAAAGAGAAAAAGAAATCTTAGACATGCAACTATTACAGATGCAACAAATGTTAAGAACATGAAGAAAGTATTACCATACTTATAAGATTTGAAGAAGGAGGATTAGAAGGACATGGCAAGAATTAAAGGCGGAATGAACGCGAGAGCAAAACACAATAAAGTATTAAAACTGGCTAAAGGTTACAGAGGAGCTAGATCAAAACAATATAGAGTTGCTAAACAATCAGTTATGAGAGCTTTAACATCATCATATGCTGGTAGAAAAGAACGCAAACGTCAAATGAGACAATTATGGATCGCTCGTATCAATGCAGCAGCAAGAATGAACGGTTTATCATACAGCAAATTAATGCACGGCTTAAAAGTAGCTGGTGTAGAAATCAACAGAAAAATCTTAGCTGACATGGCTGTAAATGATGCACAAGGATTTGCAACATTGGCAGAAGTGGCAAAGAAAAGCTTAGCTTAATCAACAAATTCCCCGAAGGTTTTCGGACTTTCGGGGAGATATAAAAAAGAGTAAAAAAACGCTTGACAAAACAGTATCGATTCGATAGAATATGACTTGTCGTTGGCGAAGAAAAGAGAATATAGCGGGGTGTGGCTCAGCTTGGCTAGAGCGCCTGGTTTGGGACCAGGAGGTCGCAGGTTCGAATCCTGTCACCCCGATTAACGGGTAACCGTTATGCGGAAGTGTCGGAACTGGCAGACGAGCAAGACTAAGGATCTTGTAGCAGATTATGCTGTGTGGGTTCAAGTCCCATCTTCCGCATTATAACGAAGGTAGAGCAGGTCAAAAGACCTGCTCTATTTCGTTATATGCCGAGGAGCCCTAGAACCCAGAGTTCAAGGTCTCCTCTTGTGTATTTTGGTAATGAATGGTAAAATAAAAAATAATGTCTTTAGGAGGTATTCTATGACAATTCGTGAGCAATTAGAACTACGTGAAATGGACTATTTAAGCCCATATGCAACAAAGAGCAGTGCATCTCTTGGGAGAAAGAAGGAGGAGCCGGAATGTGATTTAAGACCGGTATTCCAAAGAGATAGAGACCGTATTTTACATAGTAAATCCTTTCGTAGATTAAAACAGAAGACACAAGTTTTTTTGTTGCCGAAGGGTGACCATTATCGTACCAGATTAACACATACTTTAGAGGTTTCCCAGAATGCCCGCACTATTGCAAAGGCCCTACGATTGAACGAAGATTTGGTGGAAGCAATCAGTTTGGGACATGATTTGGGACATACGCCATTTGGTCATGCGGGAGAGAGAGCGCTGGATGAAATCTGTCCAAACGGATTCAAGCATAATGAGCAGAGTGTACGTGTGGTTGAATATTTGGAAAAGGACGGAAAAGGATTGAATTTAACAAAAGAGGTGTTGGATGGAATCTTGACACATCAGACAGCCAGCGAGCCGATGACCTTGGAGGGACAGGTGGTACGTCTGTCGGATAAGATTGCCTATGTGAATCATGATGTGGATGATGCCATCCGCGGAGGGATTCTTTCGGAGGCAGATATTCCGCCAAAATTCCGCAAAATATTAGGAAATTCTACAAAAGAGCGTTTAAACACCATTACTCATGATGTCATCATTCACAGTATGGATAAACCAATGGTGCAGATGTCTGAGGAAGTGGATGAAGCTATGCAGGGTCTCAGAAAGTTTATGTTTGAAAATGTTTACAAGAATCCACTTGCAAAGCAGGAGGAAAGCAAGGCCATTGAAATGGTGAAAAATTTATATCACTATTACATGGAACATTTGGATAAGCTTCCGGCAGAATACTTGCGTATGATGCAGTGGAACGGCGATAGTAAAGAACAGGTAATTTGCGATTATATTGCCGGAATGACAGATAATTATGCTGTCAAGGTGTTCCAAGAAATTTTTATTCCGGAATCTTGGAAAATTTAAAGGAAATCAAGAATGTTTGTCGAATATTATATAAAGTAAGGACTATGAAAGGAGGAAGACATGTATTATTCGGAAGATTTAGTGGAAGAAATACGTTTAAAAAATGATATTGTGGATGTGATTTCCGGATATGTGAAGTTGCAGAAAAAGGGAAGTTCTTATTTTGGGCTTTGTCCATTTCATAATGAAAAGTCTCCATCCTTTTCGGTAAGCCGCTCCAAACAGATGTATTATTGTTTTGGTTGCGGAGCAGGTGGAAATGTTTTTACTTTTATTATGGAATATGAGAATTATACATTTGCGGAGGCGCTGAAGTTCTTGGCAGAACGGGCAGGAGTCGAGCTTCCGGAGATTGAATATTCCAACGAGGCCAAGGAAAAAGCGAACTTGAAGACAACCTTACTTGAGATTAATAAGCTTGCAGCCAAATATTTTTACGCTCAGCTGAAAACAGAAAAAGGAAGTGTGGCGCATAAATATTTAACTGACCGTGGTCTGAGCGAGGAAACTATCACTGCATTTGGTCTTGGATATTCCAATATATATAGTGATGATTTGTATAAGTATCTAAAGCTACAAGGTTATTCGGACGATTTGCTTATGAAAGCAGGACTTATCAGTGTGAACGAGAAAAACGGCGTGTACGATAAGTTCTGGAATCGTGTCATGTTCCCGATTATGGATGCCAACAATCGTGTGATTGGATTTGGCGGAAGAGTCATGGGAAAAGGAGAACCAAAGTATTTGAACTCTCCGGAAACGGAAGTATTTGATAAAAGCCGCAATCTATATGGATTGAATCGGGCGAGAACGTCGAGAAAGAGTTATTTTCTTTTGTGCGAAGGGTACATGGATGTCATCGCTCTTCATCAGGCTGGATTTACAAATGCTGTTGCATCCCTTGGAACAGCGTTTACACCGGGACATGCCTCACTGATCAAACGGTATGTGAATGAGGTGTATTTGACCTTCGATAGTGACGGAGCAGGGACAAAGGCGGCGCTTCGAGCAATTCCTATTTTAAAAGAGGCAGGAATTACCGCTAAAATCATTCGCATGGAGCCTTATAAGGACCCAGATGAGTTTATTAAGAACTTAGGACCGGAGGCTTTTGAGGAATGCATTAATAAGGCGCGAAATGGATTTATGTTCTCTCTGGAAATCTTAGAACGAGATTATGATATGAATTCGCCGGAGGGAAAGACACAATTTTATAACGCTGTGGCAAAACGACTAATCGAGTTTGAGGACAAGCTGGAACGTAATAATTATGTGGAAGCTGTTGCAGAGAAGTATCACATTAGCATGGAAGACTTGAAACAGAAGGTTGGGAAAATGGCCATACAGGCGGGACATGCTATACCGGCGACCAAACCAAAACAGTCTTTTTTCAAAGAGAATAATAAGGAAGATGGGAACACGCAGTCCCAGAAGATTTTGCTCACGTGGCTCATTGAAAATGAACGTATTTTCTCGCAGATTAAGAAATACATTACGCCAAATGATTTCACAAAGGATTTATATCGAACAGTTGCAAATCTGTTATATGAGCAATATGAATTGGGCGATATTAATCCGGCAAAGGTAATGAATCATTTTACGGATGAGGAGGAGCACAGAGAGGTGGCATCTCTTTTCCATACCAAGATTCAAAAGTTGGATACAAAGGCGGAACAGGAAAAAGCTCTAAAAGAGACCATTATACGTGTAAAGACACATAGTGTAGAGGATGCAACAAGAAATCTTGACCCAACGGATATTATGGGACTTCAAAGAATTATGGAAGCAAAAAGAGCTTTGCAGGATTTACAGAAATTGCATATTTCTATTGATTAAGGATAAAATATTAACAAGTTATGGAGGATTTTACTACATGGAAGAACAAGCTATGAAATTTGAGGAAAAACTAAAAACACTGGTTGGTATTGGGAAAAAGAAGAAAAATATTCTCGAACTCCAGGAAATCAATGATGTTTTCTCAGACATGGAGCTGGAAGCAGAACAAATGGATAAAATATTTGAATATCTGGAAGCGCAAGGGATTGATGTTCTTAGAATGTCAGAGGAAGTGGTAATAGATGATCTCGCGGATGACCTTCCGGATGATATTGATTTGATGCTAGTGACAGAAGAGGATGATGTTGAGGTTGACATGGAAAAAATCGATCTCTCTGTGCCGGACGGAATTAGCATTGAAGACCCGGTTCGTATGTATCTGAAAGAAATTGGTAAGGTGCCTCTTCTTAGTGCAGATGAGGAAATTGAACTCGCAAAAAGAATGTCTGAAGGGGATGAAGATGCAAAGAAGAGACTTGCAGAAGCCAACCTTCGTCTTGTTGTTAGTATTGCAAAACGCTATGTTGGACGTGGCATGTTGTTCTTAGATTTGATTCAGGAAGGAAATCTCGGACTTATCAAGGCAGTTGAGAAATTTGATTATCAAAAAGGATTCAAATTCAGTACTTATGCTACATGGTGGATTCGTCAGGCTATTACGAGAGCCATTGCAGATCAGGCAAGAACGATTCGTATTCCAGTCCACATGGTAGAAACAATTAATAAATTAATTCGTGTTTCCAGACAATTGTTGCAAGAATTAGGTCGTGAGCCTATGCCGGAAGAGATTGCAAAGGAAATGGATATGCCTGTAGAACGTGTGCGTGAAATTTTGAAAATTTCTCAGGAACCGGTTTCTTTGGAAACTCCAATTGGTGAGGAAGAAGATAGCCACTTGGGTGACTTTATTCAAGATGATAACGTTCCGGTACCGGCGGAAGCAGCAGCTCAAACATTGCTTAAAGAGCAATTAAATGAAGTGTTAGATACATTAACGGAAAGAGAACAAAAGGTACTTCGTTTACGTTTTGGTATGAATGATGGACGAGCTAGAACCTTGGAAGAAGTAGGTAAAGAATTTGACGTTACTCGTGAACGTATTCGTCAGATTGAAGCAAAAGCTCTGAGAAAATTACGTCATCCAAGCAGAAGTCGTAAGCTTCGTGACTATTTAGACTAGGTGAGTTATGGAATTATCGAAAAGATTACAGGCAGTGGCAGACCTTGTCAGCGAAGGGTTAGTTGTAGCTGATGTGGGAACAGACCACGGATATATTCCTATTTATTTGATTGAAACAAAGAAATCGCCAAAAGCATTTGCAATGGACGTGAACAAAGGTCCATTGCTTCGCGCAAAGGAGCATATTGCAGAGCATGGGCTGGAGACACGTATTGAAACTAGATTGTCGGATGGTGTTTGTGCACTTAAAAAAGACGAATGCGATTGTGTTGTCGTTGCGGGCATGGGTGGAGCACTGACGATTAAGATTATGGAAGAGGGGAAGGATATTTTCCGTAGTTTAAAAGAGTTTGTGCTACAGCCACAGTCTGAGCTGCAAAAGGTTAGAGCATATTTGTATCAAAATGAATATTCTATTGTGGAAGAGAATATGGTGCTTGATGACGGGAAGTTTTATCCTATGTTTCGGGTAATATATGG
>JAZRQP010000053.1:0-6233 GCA_045649885.1 Faecalimonas sp. | reverse complement strand
CTTTCTAATTTATCTATGATTGGCTCTATCCTGATTTTCTGCGTAGGTATCAATCTTGTATGGGGCAAGAAAATTCGTGTTGCAAATATGCTTCCTGCTGTGGTTTTGGCAATTATTGTTGCATTTATACCGCTTTAAAACACAAACATCATTTAGATAGAGAAAACTTGACAATCAACTATATCAATAGTATGATTTATATAAGAATGCATATCTTTCGAAAGTGAGGAATGTACATATGTCAAATGAACATAAAGACCAAATCAGAATTGTACAGGAAACGGTAGCCGGCAAAGAAATCACATTTGCACATGTAATGGGCGGTCCGGACCCGATTATATACCAGAAACTCGGTTTGAATCCGCAAGTAGACTACGGCTCTTCTGCCATTGGAATTATGAATATGACTCCACCGGAATCCGCTGTTATCGCATCGGATATCGCTGTTAAGAGTGGAAATATCTATCTTGGATTTGCAGACCGATTCACCGGTACATTAATTATAACAGGAGAAATTTCGGATGTTACCTCTGCTTTGACAGAGATTCTTGACTACTTCCGTGATTCTCTTGAATATGTAGTCTGCAAGGTTACAAAAAGTTAGGGAGCGTTGCTATGACTCAAATCACGAAGGAACAATTGTTAGAAAAAATCTTTCAAGATGACTATGCACAATTAATTGGCAAAAAGCTTCGGATGACTCGTGTCCGTGTTCCCGGAAAAGAAGTCTGCATGGCTCATATTATCAATCCTACCGACATTTGTATCTATCAGAACCTTGCCTTACATATCGGTGTTCATGAAGGTGAAGATCATACGGGTGAAACACTTGGACTCATCCGCTTTACACCTTGGGAATCCGTTGTTGTTGCTGCAGATATTGCATCAAAAAGCGCAGATATACAAGTATGTTTTATGGACCGCTTCTGCGGTGCTCTCATTATTTCAGGAAAATTGGCAGATGTACAAGCCGCTGTGGAATCGGTAGTTCAATTTTTTGGAGAAGAATTGGGATTTGCAGTTTGCAAAATTCATAAAAGTTAAATAGAATCAGGTGACTTATGAAGAAATTGTTTTTGATGGGAAGAAGTGAAGCTGGAAAGACTTCTCTTACTCAGGCTTTAAAGGGTGAAGAACTCCATTATGTAAAAACTCAATACACCACGACCGAAGATAATACCATCGACTCACCGGGGGAATATGCCGAATCCAAACGTTTCAGTGTTGGTCTGGCATGTTTTTCTTTTGAAGCTGATGTAGTGGCGATTGTTCAGGCTGCGGATGAACCCTTTAATCTCTTCGGTTCTAGCCTACATGCATTTATCCTTCGACCACTTATCGGTGTGATTACAAAGATTGATTCTCCGTATGCCAATATTGAAATGGTAAAACAATGGATGGAAAACGCTGGTTGTGAACGTATTTTCCTAATTAACAATACCACCAGAGAAGGAGTTGCAGAACTCTTAGAATATTTGGAAGATGATTTGCCACCTCTTTCAATGAAACAGGCGAAATTCAAACAGGACTTAGGTCTAAATCCATGGGACTCTCTTCCTGATGGCGTTGAATACCCAGAAGAAATATAATAAACAATGCAAAAAGCAGTTGCGACATCACAATCGCAACTGCTTTCACTTTACTTATTTAAAACTCACAAACCCATAGCTTTCTAATATCTGAAAGAACTTTGCCAGTCTCGGATACAAAGGCTCTGCCTTCTCTCCAAACTGCTCTTTTACCTGCACACCAAGCTCGATGATATTTTTCTCACCATCAATCAGCGGCCAGACAAAGCTCCCATTTTCGTCCAGATGTACCTGTGTGTATTCTGGCTTGTTAAAAAGCTTCTGTGTGATTTTCTTCATGAGACCTGTGTTATGCACATACAAGGTAACCATACCATTTTCATCTGCATCCCATCTTAAGCCTTCTTGTCTTACCGGAATATTTTCCAAGTAATTCTCGTTTATAATTTGTTTCTTTTTACCCATTGTAAATATCCTTACGCTTTTTTGTCACGTTTTTTCCAGATTGTGAACTTCAGCAAGCATAAAATCATGAGACCAAATACTACTAAGCTGGCAATGTTAGAAACTCCTGATGGCAAGTTTAGTAAACCGCTAATATCAAGTGCACTGTCTACGCCTACTACTGCTAATACGGCAAGAAGGATACCTACAAGACCTTCACCTGCAATCATACCAGAGCAGTAAAGAATACCATCTGTGATAATGTCTTCTTTTTCTTTCTCTTCTTTCTTCATCTTGTCGAAGAACAAACGAATGATACCACCAACCATGATACATGCGTTTAATTGAACTGGCAAATATACACCGATTGCAAATGGAAGAACCGGAATACCCAAAAGTTCAATAACTACTGCAAGGCAAACACCTACAAACACAAGTCCCCATGGAAGGTTACTGTCCATAACACCTTCGATAATCATTTTCATCAAAGTTGCCTGTGGAGCACCAAGTTGTTCAGAGCCGAATCCCCAAGCTGCATCCAAGAGATAAAGAACTCCGCCAATTGCAAATGCTGCTGCAACAACACCAATCACTTCACCAACTTGTTGTTTTCTTGGTGTAGAACCAAGTAAATAGCCAGTCTTTAAATCCTGTGATGTATCACCTGAAATAGCAGCTACGATACAAATGATAGAACCAATTGCAATGGCTCCTTGCATACCGTGAGCGCCCACATCACCTGTAATCTTTAAGATCAAAGTTGCAATCAGTAATGTTGCAATCGCCATACCTGATACCGGGTTGTTTGAGCTTCCTACTAAACCAACCATTCTAGAAGAAACAGTTGCAAAGAAGAAACCGAAGATAACTACGATAATTGCTCCAACCAATGAAACCGGAATTGCCGGTACTAACCAAACAAGTAAAGTTAATACTAAAATTGCACCAAGAACAATCTTCATGCTCAAATCTTGTTCTGTACGTTTTGTTGATGTAGAACCTACACCACCCTTTAAACTCTTCATTGCGTCTGCAAAAGTACGAACGATAAGTGGAAGTGATTTTACTAAACTAATAATACCACCTGCAGCCAAAGCACCTGCTCCGATGTAGCGTATGTAGCTGCCCCAGATTCCGCTCGCTCCATTTGCTGCAAATATTTCACCAATTGTTTCTGTACCCGGATATAAAATTGTGGAACTACCAAAAAGTACAATCAGTGGAATCAATACCATCCAGCTTACTACACCACCTGCAAACATGTAAGAAGAAATCTTTGGACCACAGATGTAACCTACTGACATAACAGCCGGATAAATTTGCGTTCCGATTTCGCCTGCAAATCCTTTGAAACGAAGTGACACTTCACTTGGTACTACCTTCAAGCCGTCAATCACGAACTTAAATGCTCCTGCAATACCCATACCTGCAAATACAGTAGTCGCATTTGCACCGCCTTCTTCGCCTGCCAAAAGCACTTCTGCACATGCCTGTCCTTCTGGATATGGCAGAATTCCATGTTCTTTTACAATAAGTGCATTTCTAAGTGGCACCATAAAGAACACACCTAAAAGACCTCCAAGCAATGCAATCAATGTGATTTCAACAATGCTCGGTTTGTCCATGACACCCTCTGCTGCCCATAGGAACAGCGCAGGTAATGTAAAGATAGCACCTGCCGCAAGTGATTCACCTGCTGAACCAATTGTCTGCACTAAGTTGCTCTCTAAAATTGAGTTTTTCTTCATAATCACACGGATAACACCCATAGAAATAACGGCTGCTGGAATCGACGCTGATACAGTCATACCAACACGTAGTCCAAGATACGCATTTGCTGCACCAAAGATTACTGCTAGGATAATACCCATAACGATTGAAGTAACTGTTAATTCCGGAGTGATTTTTTCAGCCGGAATGTAAGGTTTAAATTCGTTTTTATTTTCCATGTTAAAACCTTTCCTTTCTTTCATTTTTGTTCTTCACACGCTTTATTGCTATGATGCAACAAAGCACTTTCATGATTATAACACAGGGCAGGTACTAATGTCATCATGTTTTTCGGAAAGTTACTCTACTACTACCACACCATCTTCTTTAATGGTAACCTTCATTCCGTCCTTCACATATTCCAGAAACTCATCTCCCAGACAGTCAACTACCGGCATTGAAATGTTATCAAGCCATACATCTGCTAAGATTGCGCCCGCTGCCGCAAGAGAATCAATGTGGTTAGCAAATAACATACAAGCCGGCTGACGTTCCATTGCGCATGCACAATATAGAACTAAGCCACCTGTAGTAGAACCAATTGTCTGTGGTAAGCAAAGGGCTTTTCCAGCCATTGGTTTGCCATACAAATCTGCATTGTTCTGGTCACCGCATTTTGCTGTTTTATCGCCAAACTGTAATGCTGACTGAAGGGATGCCAAGGTATTGAAACCTTCACGTGATACAACTGCTTCTGCTGTAACAGTGCCTGGTGTTACAACACGTCCTTTAAACTCTCTCATGCTTATTTGCCTCCCTTCGTAATTTGTACCAAAATTTCATCATCCGTATAGTAACGGGATGTGGTATATGTACGTAACTTATTTGATGATGTAATAACCGGCATAGATTTGCAAAGCGGGTTATTCATATACATAAGCGGACAAATGTAGGATGTGATAACACCTGTCTTTTCCAGTCTTTTTGCATACTCTGTCTGGTTAAATTCCTCCAACACCTTCGGCGCTGCAGTAAATACTGTTGGAATCACAACCTTACTGTTTCCTGCTTCTTTTAATGCTGCTTCCACGCGGTCTGTCCAGTCCTTCAATTGTTCTAAACTCATATGCGGACAACCCATAAAGCAAAGCTTCGGGGAAGCATCTTTATTTTTCCACATTACCGGATAATTTGCCTTCACGCGTTCTAATTCTGCATCATCAATTACATAAACCTGTGCGTCTTCTACGATTAAATCTGTTCCAAGTTCTACAGCTTCCGGTGTTAAATTTTCAATATGATACAAACCTACTGCACCGTTGGATGCTGTAGCTGCGCCAAAATCTTTCAGATAAGAGCATGTTGCTTCATCTAATTCTGTTCCAATCCATTTATCAAGACCTACCACATACGGTACATCTTCCATGACCTTCATACCGATTGCAGAACCAAGAAGCTGTGCCTCCGGTTTCTTACTTGTCTCAATCTTTACAATCCAAGTAGCCTTACGACCTTCATCTGTGAGAAGTCCAAAGTATGGAACATAACCGAGCACAGATCCCATAATATCCATGATACCTGAATTACGGTTACAGCGTGCTCCGAGAACAGAGTTGGCATAAACCACTGCAGAAGATTCTGCCCAGCTCAGTACATCTCCTTTCTTCGGAACGTTTCCTACTTGGTCCATGTAACAAGTACAGGTAAATGCATCCTTTTCCATAAGACCAAGTTTGTTCAACTGTGTTTCATAGAAATCCTGTTTTGAATACATAAACTTGTTAAAAATTAATTTCTGCAAGAAATTTGCAGGTACCTTTGGATCAATCGGACGTGGGTCCACAGAGAATTTCTGCTTTGAAACCTCCCCTGCATCCAATAATTTATCCATCAATTCATATACAGGTGCTAATAATTTAAGTCCAAAAGAGGTTACCAAATGGTTATAGTCAGAAGTTACCGGCACCATTTTCTCTGCGCCAAATGCCTCCCCGAACATAACCTGTGTCTTCATAACCTTGGCTAAAGTTTCACCCTGCGCGCCATCCAATATGGCTTGTTGTTCATCTGTTAATTTCATCATAACTATTCATCTCCTAAAGCTTCATTGCTACATCCCACGCACCCCAGATAACAGTACGCAGATTTCCAACCTTGTTCGCATCACCTATTACATGCACGTGCTTACTCTTTGGTGCAAGCGGTGCCGGATTGTATCCTACAGAAAGAATTACACTGTCCGCATCCACCTTAAAGCTATTACCTTCCTTGTCCTTCAGAGTGACACTATCATTATGAATCTCAGAAAGCGCGGTTTCTAAATATACAGGAACATTGTTGGTCTTGAAGAAATCACGCAAGAAGCTTGTGTTCGCAAGACAAATACCTGGAGTCGTAATTAAGTCATCCTGCATTTCCACGATGACAGGCTTTTTGCCATTCAAATACAATTCATACGCAATTTCACAACCGGTAAGACCACCACCAATAATCACAACATTTTCACCAACTTGTTTGTTGCCAAGGAGATAATCTACGGCTTCTACAGCT
>JAZRQP010000052.1:0-2890 GCA_045649885.1 Faecalimonas sp. | reverse complement strand
GGTAGAGAGTCAACTCCTTGGCTCACAGAACGACATGGCTACGATCCGACTTGTAAACTCTTTGTTATAAAAGACTCTAAACTGCACAAAAAAATCACCCTTCTGAAATGACATCTATTCTATGTTCGCTTTCGTGTAGTCGCCTGAGTGAAGTCGGAGGCCAAGCGGTCTTAGGAAGACAAGGTAGAGAGTCAACTCCTTGGCTCACAGAACGACATGGCTACGATCCGACTTAAACATGTACAGAGAAAAGCTACCGTACTGAGCTAATTTGTGTCGATTAGTTTATACTATTATCGTTCTTATGGTCAATGCCATATGCCTTTACAAAGGTTAATCTTTTAATACTCAAGCGACTAGACAAAAGCGAACAGAGAATAGATGTCATTTCAGAAGGGTGATTTTTTTGTGCAGTTTAGAGTCTTTTATAACAAAGAGTTTACAAGACAGAAAAAAGTTACAAACAAATTATTCATATCTGTACGGTGTGTAGTAATCGCCAGGCGAGCCAAAAGCGGGCGGTCGGCGAGATGGGATTCGGTTGGTTGCGTGTCAATGTGGTGATGTATGTATATAGAAGGATATATTTTTGTTTTTTTGATATACTGAGGAGATGGGGGTTATCTATGTCCCGTTTTGTCCTTCATTCTCTCAGAAATCAAAATAAAAATAAGAAAAAGTTGACAGACGGCGTAGGCGTCTGCTAACTTCTTTTTATTTCTTTTGTTTCTTTTCTCATAGAAAAGAAAGAGTATTGTTTAAACGTAGTAGTATAATTCCCTAATATATAATACTCATGGTACATTTGTTCATAGGGGTGTTCTCGTCAATCTCCCATATGTGTATAGTCTGTTGCTAATATTAGCATTAAATTCCACATCGACAGTATTTGACTGTATATGTATCTGAATTTCGGCGTTTCTCCTTACTATCGACCTATAAATGACTGTAATTTCAACGATAAAGTTGAATTTTTAGTAAAAATACTTGACAAAGGTATTTTAATTTCGTATCTTTGCACAAAATTTGATAAATATGGCTACAAGAACTGAAGTTGAACAATTTTTAAATCAGTTTCACGAAAAGCTCAAAATATATGATATCATCTTTAGAGATGACCGCGGCAAGAATACTCAAGCATTGGCTGAATTGGAAATAACCCCTAATTATAGATTGGAAGTCATAAAAACTATAACTGTTGAGGATTATTCGGAGGGGCCAATTGTAAACACTCTCAATAAATGTGGAGATTTGTGGGTGTTCGGTAAAGACGTAAAAGGCAATGAGGTATATATTAAAATCTCATTAGGCTTACCGAATAGTAGAACGATCTGCATCTCTTTTCACAAAGCAGAACATAAGATGAGTTATCCTTTTAAGAATTAAAGAGTATGATTAGTCCATTTACTGGTGGTGAGGTTAAATTGTGTCAGGAACAACGTGAACTTGTTTTCCGCAAGGAAAAGTTTATCTATGTTGCTCAATTCTATGTTTGTGTTGATACTCAAGAGCAGTTTACGACAACAGAACTAGATGAAATAAACATCAGTCAGGTTTATAACCAGTATAGAACGAAGTATGGCATTCCATTCCCTGATGAGATCAGAGCAATAAGAGAGTTATATGGTTTGTCTGCGTCTAAAATGTCTGAGATCTTGGGTCTTGGTGCAAACCAGTATCGTTTGTATGAAAATGGAGAGATACCAAGTGAAGCTATTGGTAAAACACTGAAAAGTATTATGAGCCCGATGGTGTTTTCAACATATGTGCATAATGCAGAAAATCAATTTTCGGCTCAAGACTTTGCAAAGATTTGCGACAAACTAGAGCAAGCAATCAAGCGTATTGAAGATACTCCAGTCGTTCGTATTTACAACATGGTAAAACGTTCCTCTATTACTGGTTATGCCCCGCAATCTCAAAGTAAAATTAAGAACATATTGCTTTATTTTATCGACAAGCTAGGTGGAGTCTTTACCACTAAGATGAATAAATTATTATTCTATGCCGATTTTTGCAGTTATAAGAGAAGAGGAGTGGGTATGACAGGTTTGTCGTACAAGGCGATACAATATGGTCCTGTTCCTGAAAAATGGAATGTTGTGTATGGATCAATAGAGGATATAGATTTTGAGATAGTGTCTTTTGCATCTGGCGATTCGGGAGAGAAATTAACATCAAAGATGGCTCCTGATTTAACGGCTTTCTCACCAGAAGAATTAACTATTTTGGATGAGATAATATATAAGTTTGGTAATATAACAGCGAATCAACTCTCCGAATTAAGTCATAAGGAGGATGCATGGATTAAATTTAAGGATACATCTCGTTATATCAATTATACTGAAGCTTTTACATTAAGAGCATTGTGATGATGAAAAAGATGAAGATTACACAAATGGATTACATCAAAGCAAACCGAAAGGCGAGCCGCGATGAAGAGATTGCTGAGCACGGCTGGCCAAGTCGTCAACATGCAATTCACAAATCAAAGAAGGTATATGATCGTAAACGAATGAAGGCAGGTTTGAGAGACCTGCCTTTTCATTTGTTAATAACGATAAAAACATGAGAAACAACCTAGCAAAGAGGAGGATCGGGTTGCGCCGTGGTCCAAGTGGGGCGGAGGAGTGTGGTCGGCGATATGGGATTCGAATGGTTGCGTGTCAATGTGGTGGTATATATAGAAGGTTATTATTTTTGTTTTATTTAAATACTGAGGATTAGGGGTTATTTATGTCTCGTTTTGTCTTCCATTCTCTCAGAAAATCAAAATTAAAAATAAAAAATTAGCAGACGACGTAGGCGTCTGTTAAAGTTTTTATTTCTTTTGATTCTTTTCTCCAGTAGAAAAGAAAGAGTATCGTATAAACGTAGTTGTATAATTCCC
>JAZRQP010000051.1:0-162567 GCA_045649885.1 Faecalimonas sp. | reverse complement strand
ATATAAATATAAAAGAATATAAAGAATATAAACTTATATGAGTAATACGTAGTATTACGAATATATATTATTATTATTATATATTATAATTATATAAGTGCTTTATGCACTTCAGTATGCACTTCACTTTGCACTTCAGTTCAAAGAAAAGAACCAAAAGAAATATTTTAATAGGTTGTAAGGAATTCTTGCAGTTTTTGGGGGTTATATGTTAAATAACGCCTTGGCTGCTGTCCAAAATAAATCTTTTCAGAGGAAATTAACTGAAGTGCACAGAGCCTTTTAGTTGAGCGCTGTATTGTAGATTCGTTTGAGGCAAATAACTTGCTGAGCTCTTTATTGGACATGTAGAACTTTTGGCCCTTGTCTTGGAATGATTTTATGAGGCATAATAGGGCTCCATCTAAGAATGTTATCTTTTCGCCTGGCATTATGTTGTTGTGCCTGTCTATGGCGTACATTATTTCTGAATGAATTAAAAATGTATAATTTAAAGGCATTGTGTTTTTCTCCTGTAATTAATTTTGTACTGTGTGTTATTTTAGCATGGTGTTTTGTGTTTGTCAAGTGCTTTTTGCATTTTAGTTATGTATGTGGGTAGATAGGGGTTAACAGGGGTGTTTTTGTGTTTTGGTTTAATGTAACCCCCCCCTAAGCGGGCATTTTATTAAGGATTTGTTGAAGTGTTGTGTTTTGGGGTGTGTTAGTAAGGTATTTTGTTGGCAAAGAGAAGTGTTTTGATTGGGTATTGATGTGGGGTGAAAGTTGATTTGTTAGGGGTTTGTTAGTGTTTTATAGGTTTGTAGGTTTTAGGCGTTGATTTATGGGTATGCAGGGTGTTTTAAGATCAAGAGGTTAAAGTGGTAGTTTTTAATAAGGAATTATTGATATACACCGAGATAAAAATTTTGAAGGGTATATGTGTGAGTTTTAGTAAAGATATATTGATGTTTTAGTGGGGTGGTGGAAAATGCAGGGATTTTTATTGTGGTTTTGTGACATGAGAAATGTGTTTTTGGTGTAATGTATTATTATATGTATGCCTGAATAAAATATGCAAATGTTTAATTTTTGGGTCAGTGTCAAACAAAACCCCTAAACCACTATATATTGTGGTTTTTTGGGCTTTGTGGTTTAAAATACCCCTATATATAGTGGTATTATTATTTTAAAGTTACAACGAAAAATATGTATTTTTCTGCGTAACAAAAAATTTAACCGATTTGACCAACAGTTTTTTAGCTGATATATTGTTGACATCAACTGAACGCCGAATCAGTTGAGATAAATAAATAAAAAATTATATCGGCAGAAAGGATGTCTTATTATGACAAACAATTTTGAAAAAATGATGGAAACTATGATGGAGAAGTATATGGAGAAAGTTATGGAGAATATGATGACTAATATGTTCTCTAATATGCTTAATACTCCAGAAGTAGCAAAAGCAGAAGTAGAAGAAAAGAAGAAGAACACTATGAGTATTGAAGAATTATTAGCAATGGACACTACTTTTGAAGAAGAAGTAAACAAGCCTACTACAACAGCAAAACTTGACTTTGTAGTGGAAGATTTTAAGCCTAAAAATTCCCATAAATCAAGAAAAGGTATTCGTTATAATCAATTCACTACTAAGTCAGTATGGACTTATAATCACTTAATGATTAGAAAAAATTACCCTAATGTTAAATACAGTAATGGTCACTACTATTGTGATACTCTTAGTGAATTACAACAGTTTGCAAGTAGTTACCATATAGTTAGTACATTAAATAATGAACAGTTAGCAACAGTAAAGGCTTACTGGGATAGCAGAAAAAATAACAAGTAAAGAACGGGGGTTTTACCCCCTTTCTTTTTTTTTCTTTTTTTTTAGAGTAGAACAAAACACTTGGAGTTTTTCAAGTGTTTTTTTGTGTTCTAAAAACACGCAAAAAATATACGCCGACTGTGTAGAACTACCTATATAGTCGGTTATTTTTAGGAGGAAAAAATTATGAGTAAAACTTATGAAATTCACGATTTAACCACAGAAGAAATCTTAGTAGACAATCTTACATTTGAAGAGTTGCCAGAACTTTTAGAAGCATATCAGCTTTTTTATAGCAACCACGACATTGTGGGCTGTTATAGAATGTGCCAAAACGCTGTGACAATAATCAAACAACCAAACACTATTCGCAGTTCCAAACAAGTCTTTTTAAATGACTGGTTTGCATTAGTTGAAGAAAATATTGTGAACTTTTATTAAGGAGAGATGCTTTATGAAATTACAAAATCCATACACAAAGGGGTACATTGAGTACCCCCTTTATTTTGAGCCAAATAGATTAAGTTTCCAAGTGAGACACGAAACACCATTTACAGAACGCTTTTCTGAATGGCAGGTAGCTTTAATTGAGACTGGTGATATGATATATATCCCTTGTGGACAAAACCGTTGTAGAAATATTTACATAGTTACTAAATATTATAGAGCAAAGATGATGACTTTCCCACACGGTATATATACATTGCCATTATATTACTTTACACAACCAGCAGTTGGTGATAAACCCTCAGAAGATATTGTTGATAATGAATACATCAACGATTACTTTGATGATGATGACGATGACGATATTGAAGAAGATGGCATTGATGATGATGATGAGAATTTTGATTATGCAAACTTTTTTAGCACTCACAGTATTTAATAATACACACTACACATTAAGTTCATGCAGTCTAACTTGTTTGTGTTGAAGTTAATGTGTAGTGTGTATATTTTTGATGTACTTATATATAAATATCAGTATATATTACATAATATATATTGACATATGTATATAAGTCTTTATGTACATTATCACTTTATATTTTAAGGAGTTGATGTTATGATGATGCTTATAGTATCACACGACAAGCAGTGCAATGGCACTATGTGTGTATTACCAATGGTAGATGAGAATAATTGTGATTACTTTCAAGGTGTCAATAGTGGCACTTGGGCATACTACCTTGACGGCAAGAAGCACGGCAGAATACCACCAATTGTATTACCAGAGTTGGTTGATATATTTGGTGGTGAAGAATTTATTAGACGGTGTGGTTACCGTAAGCATTGGTTGGTGTTTCAAGATTTAAGCACCAGTAAATATTACTTTGGTAACTATCCACAATTCTCTAAATCACCATATAGTGATGAGAGACAACGAGCAGAGCGTATGATGTGTGTCAACATCAACATTTTGCTAACATTATAACTATTGTATACATATAATCATAAGTCCCTAACTATTAATTCAGTTGGGGGCTTATTTTTTATAGCTTTTATATTATTATTTCATAACATCATATATGTTATATGTAGCGTTGATGGTAAGCACTTAACGCTTTATATCATACTCTGCACATTATATATTATATCAACATTACTTCAAGGAGAGTTTATTATGTCAACAACATTTGCAATCACAACATTGATAGAATTAGCAGTCGCTATACTACTTATATATGGCTTTATGCACGAGGATAAGATGATAGCCTTTGAGCAGGCAGTTAAACGCATCGTGATAGGAAATATCCGTAGATGTATAAGAAAATACAACGAAAAGAAAGTAGACAAGGCACTTGAAAGACTAGTAGATTATAGCAGAATAAATTATAACAGAAAGGGACATTAATTATGGCAGAATTTTACGAAAGCGAAAGCAGAAGCATGGGAACTATGACATTGAAACAGTACGTCAAAATGAAAATTAGATTATTAGAAGACCCATATGGCTTCGGCTTCACATTAACAGAAGAAGAGAAAGACCACTTGAGCTCACTCGCAAATGATATTCAAGTAGATAATTATTGCCGTGTAATCATAGACAAACGCTTTGATAATATGGTAGCACCAAAACCAAAAAGGAGAAAAAAGAAAAATGGAAGTTGAAATTATACCAAAACAAGAACATTATGAAGTCCACATTGGTGGGCAATTTTTTTGCTCTGCTGACAATATATTTGAAGCACAAAGGGAAATAGATGAATATATACAGACGCAAGGGAAATAAACAAGGGAAATGTATTCCTATAAGGGAAATACACAAGGGAAATAGAAAGTGAGGTAAGGGAAATGAATGAACATAACATTGCTCTATTAAGGCAAATCATTGCTCGCAGAAAGGAAATGTATAACTTCTTTGTTGAGCACTTTGGTACAGATTATTGGCTTACAAGGGAAACAGCAGATTCAATTAATAAACTTACACAACTTTTAATAGTTGCCGAAGGGAGATGTTGCATATGAAACTTGAGATCAAAATGCCACCTTGCACAGTAGTAGAATTTTTTGATGCAGTAGCAAAGGAAATGGGATATGCAGACACAAGCGAAATCAAATATGACTGCACTAAAATCAATGTTGCAGCAAACATTGAGGATGGCTTTTATGAACGCTATACTGAACTAATAAGGGAAGATTATGCTAATATGCCTGAAAGCGAAATAAGAGCAGACATTACAATACATCTTATTATGTCAGGTCCAAAGGTAGACACAACACTCAAGGCAAATGAAGTAGAAGTCTTTGATGGCTTTATAATAGAAAGAGAGGCATAAGGCAAATGAATACTTATATTGTACACGCAAAACACAGTATGTATCCTGAAGATTATGGAATGTTGACATATTTCTTTTGTGACCTTGACGAAGCAAGGCAATGCAAAAAAGAGATAGAAGAAGATACAAATGGAACATTTTGTGTTGACATCTATAAGGCAAATAAACTTGATACAATACAAAATTAATGTTAAACTTTAAGGGAGATGAATAATTATGAAAAGAAAAATCATAATCATCCTTGCGGCAATACTTATATTGCTTGCAGGCTTTAATCTTGGCACAATGCACGCAATCAAAAACGCAAACATTGTAGAATACAATGATGACTATGCCATCATTGATTACGGACACAGTTTACACATCTATGATAATGCACCAAAGGGAGAGAAATAATATGTGGGGACATAAATATTATAATTTTGACAGGGCACTCAATAGAGCCCTTAAGGCAGATACACTAACAGAAATAGTGGAACACGATGACTGTTTGTTCCACGAAGCATATACCAACGAATGTGGGCAACACATCTCAATTAAACTGTATGCATACAAGGGAAAAACATATGTCGTAAGATATGTTGATGATGAATGTGTAGCCTTTTTTGATGTTACACCATCAGGGAAATGAATAACAAAGGAGATCAAAATTATGTTTATACTTACACACAACGGAATTGTAGACTGTACCTGTGGCTGCCTTGATGGGTTTGCTCAAGATTTGGTAGAAAAGATTTGTCCAATACTTGATTATAGTATCGAGGCTCGCTTTAACTGTAAGAGAATTGAAGTAACAAAATATGACACTGTGGACTCCATTATAGAGAAATGGAGAGTAGCACCATATGAGAAATAAAGGAGATAAAAGCAAATGAAAGTATTAATTTTACTGCTCGTCATTATCTTTTTTGGAAGCATCCTTGTAGTGACTCTTGATAATTCTGGGGCACCAAAAGATGTTAAAGCGTCTCCATTGGTAACCTTGGATATGTTGGAAGATTTAAAAGATAAGGAGTAAGGCAAATGACCCAAAAGCAATTCGACACATGCGTTCAAAACAACATTCCCATTTATGAAATATGGATAAAAGAGAAACTTCACAAAAAGAAAGTTTCATATAACGAAGCATCAAGCTGTATTGATTGGATTAATACGGTTATACCATACAGCACCATACTACATTGTGAAGTTATGTATGTCTCAGAAGACAAATTTGATAAGGGTGTAAACAAACTATTGACTTATCTTGAAAAACAAGAGAAAGAAAAAATTGCCGAAGCCACAAAAAAACTTAAATATCTCAAACAAGTGAAAAAAGCAATAAAGGAGCTGAACGCAAATGAAAACTAAACCACCAAGCAAAACGGAACTCTATAACCAAGTTGATGCACTCACAAGCGAATGCATCAGATTACAAGCTATCATTGACTCTAAAGAACAAGAAGAATGGCTAAGCGAAAAAGATAAAGCTATCTCTACATTCTATCGCCAAGTACCTTTATTACCAAGGCAAATAGTTAACCTACAATTGGACCATATAGATAAAGTAGGTTATTGGTTCAACTTTGAGCTTGATAATGACAGTACAAGACAAACATATTGTGTAAGGCATACAGATTTATTGGAGGGAGTAATGTAAGTGAAAGTAGATATTTATCTATACAAACAACACTACGGTGGAAAATTAAAACATGACACAACACCAACATATTTGGGTTATGCCGAAGTAGCACATTTTTTTGCAGAAGAGATTTGGGACTTATGTAACTGGGCATGTTGGACAAAAGAGAAACCAGCAAATTTACACGCAGATATTACTAATTGTGGTCATGGTTTATGTTTGGTTAATCCTATTACAAAACATAGACATTTATCATTATCATTTGGCTGGTTAGTTGGAGACGAACAAACTATCAATGACTATGTGCTAAAGAATGTAAATAACCCTTTATGGACAAAGGAGTGATGTAAGTGAAACAACCAAAATATCCATGTCGTAACTGTATATACTTCAAGGCTTGCGGCGAAACTACTCGCACTATGCCTTGTAAGGGAAGACAAACAAAATCTCAAAAGAAAAAGGAGAACAAGTCATGAAAAAGATATTAATTGCAGCATTATGTTTGCTCACAGTAGCAACGCTAACTTCATGTAAAGCAGAACCTAACACCATAATAGAAACAACAGGCAAGTTCCATCACACAATGGAATTAAAAGACAACAATGGAATTGAAGATACATATTATCAGTTCCGTTCAAACGACAACACAGTATGGTGGTTGCTTACAGAAACAGATATAGGTTTTGTGCCTGACTACAACACAGAATATACATTAACATACGATAACAGTGGTACTACAAAGGCAAATAAGCCTTGCGAGTGTGGTCCAGAGTTTGATTGTGAATGTGAAGTGTATGATGATGTATTCTTGAGTATAAGGGAGTGACACACGTAATGACCGAATGCAAGAAGTGTGGGCTACAGTATTCAAGTTATTGTGTTGGATGCCCAAACGCAAAACAAGGCTTGAATTTGTCTGACATCGAATATGCAGAATATTTGAAAGCCCAACGGAAAGAAAAAGAATAATTCTACGAGGTATAGGAGGACAATGCAAATGAAAATCACTAAAGAAGATTGTTTAGACGCATTAACTAAAGCACACGAAGACCCAGCAGCACTTGCCTTAATTAAAACGTTTATTTACGACCACTTTACACTGGTTGACCACATGAAAGAAACATCTTTGTATGATGTTTTGGAATATGCAGACAAACTTGTTCAACCTTTGGAAATACTTGCTTATGAAAACGAAAAGCTTAAAAAGGAAATAAATAAGTTAAGACGACAGTCAGGTTTAGGTGATAAGTATAGGGAGATGACATAATATATGACATTGTGGAAAGTAGATAGATATTATCATAATAGTAATACTCCGACCTATGAAGTTATGCCATATGATTTCAAAGGACATTTAAAATGTTGTTGGGAGTGGTTCGGAATTAAAGGATTAAAGTGGTGTTATCTGTTTAAGAAACAGGCGGAGCATAAAGCAAGAAAACTTAATAAGTATGTGCAAAAAGGAGATGAATAATATGTCACTTTACGACCATTGTCGATATCGCAATTCTTATGAATGTGATGACGGATATTGTAATTGTGAAAATTGTGGTGATTTTCAACTTGATGCAGAAACGCTAACACCTGAGCAGCGACAAGCAGTTCGGTTTATGTTGGAGTTCGAAGAAGAATAAAAGGGAGGTAAACACTATGAACCCATATACAACACTTAAACAAAAACACCAAAAGGAAATAGATAATTTCCCATTTGGCTTTGCTTTTAGCACAGAGCAATTTAATGACATGATGATCAACAGATTTGGATTAACACCTGATGACACAGATAAAATCTACAGCATCGGTGGTGGCGGCTATGTCAGAAAATGTGATGCAGATGCTATGCATGAAATGTTAGAGCGTCACGCAAAAGAAAGAGAAAAGGTTGCCAAGGACAACAAAGATGATTATCTATTCCATATGTTTAACTATGAACTTGCAAATCATGAGTATACTTACACATATGATTTAACGGATACACTTGATGCCCTTGATTTAACTATGGAAGAGATTAATGAAAATCCAGAAATGCTTGATGCACTTAATAGAGCAATTAAGTATCAAGAAAGTCTTGACTGGTAAAGGAGACATAATATATGAGTAGATGGTGTAATAATTGCAGAAAAGAACCATATGGCAGTTGTGACAGAAACTGTCCTATTTTTGGATTGGACTTTGACGACCTTGTAGAAAAGTATTTTGAGTTACTTAACAAACAAGGCAATACAGAAGAAATTCCTGATGATGAAGAGTTACTTCCAGATAATTGCTTGTACATTAAGGGATTTCTTAAAACAGATTATGATGGTGTGCCTGCAGTAAGCGATAGTGATGACAGCTACTACGGGGGCAATTCAATAATTGACAAAATTGAAAGTTACGCTCAGTCTAATGGATTTTTTGCAAACACCCATAAGGGACTTGGTGGCAGACGCTCTTTAATTGAAAACTGTAGTATGCGAGCATACTTTACAGAAGATGAATCTTCATTGTATGAAGCACAAATGAAACTTGTTAGCATGATGTATGGCGGAGATATGGAAACAAAAGTATCTTATGTAGGTTATTCTGAATGGACTATTACTGGTCTTGACTTAGATAAGTTTACTATTGGTGGACACGATTTAGCAAGAGAATTCTCTTCTCATATGGGAGAGTATATACACTTAATTATTGAATGTTAAAAAAAATAAAGGAGATATAAATTATGACACAGGAACAGAAAGAACTCAAAGAGGCGTGGCTTGAAATAGTACAAGTGGTGGAAAGTACAGGTTACGGCTTATTGTACATGGATAGCTTGCTTAAGGTAGCTAAGGTTATTCGTAAAGAAATTGGATTAGATTAAGGGAGATATAAATTATGACACCAAGACAATTTGCTGAATTATTAGAATACATCAAGAAAAACAACTGCTGGGGACCAGGCATGTATGAAGTTGTGCATGAACGCAACAGAAAGGCAGTCAAGTATGTTGACGCTTGCTTTGACAGTAGAGATGGACTAGTCTGGTCTATCACTTTTCGTGAGGGTGCAAATCAAGATAAATCATTTAGAATTGAAAGCGAAAATGATTTAAAAAAGGTATATGCATGGCTTGATGAGCCATTTAAAAAATAAAAGGAGATGTAGACTATGTTAGCCCTAAACGCATACGGCTCAAATCATTCTATGTATTTTGAACTTGCAAATTATTCAGAAAACGGAAATCTTTATGTAGGCTTGGTTTCAAACGACGAAGGGTATTATTCACCATGGCAGAACTTAACAGTAAACCTCAGTGTACCATGCAAAGCAAACTGTGCGTTTATTGACATAAACAACAATGAAAATGAAATCATTGACTGGCTTGAACAGAATAATCTTGGACATTGCACGGGAAATATGATGCCAAGTGGTTGGTGTGTATATCCTGAGTTTGAGTTTAATATGGACGAGCTTATGAAGCATGTAGTGTTAGATGAAAGGAAGGTATAAATCATGGCATCAATAGAAATGGTTTTTACAAACAAAGAAACAAAAGCACTTATTCCATTTGGTATGATTTGCATGACCAGATATGGAAGTGTGTGGAACACTATGCGTCGTAAACGCAGATGGAAAGAAGAATTTACCGAAAGCGAAAGGGAGCGAGCAAGTAGGTTATTTAAACAGGCATACACTTGGGAGTGCACTACGGGTGTACCAGAAACTGTACGAATGAAGCCATCAACATATAATTTATGGCAGAAACTTGCAGCGTTTTGCTGCTCATTATAAAGGAGATGTAGCTATGGAATATAAAATTAAACTCTTAGAAAGAGATAATGCACGCTTAAAGACATTATTATATAACGCAATCACACTCTTGGTAGATGAAACTCTTGATAGTTATGTTGACGAAGATAGACCAACAGAATGGCTCGACATGATGTGTAGAGAGCTTGGTTGTACATTAAGTGAACTCAAAGAGTACGGTGGCATCAATGTTGATGTTAACGGAAATATAGAAATGTAAAACAATAAAGGAGGAAGATATTATGCAAGAAATAATTGAAATCTTAATGAGAAGAGACGGATTGTCTTACGCAGATGCCAAACAAGCATACCTTGAATGTCAAAGCGAGATAGAAGATGTGCTTGACGGTACAAGCTGTATGACAATTGATGAAGTGTTGATGAGTGAATTAGGTCTTGAGCCCGATTATATGTTCAACTTTATTTAAGAAAGGAAAATTATTATGATACGTTTATGTAAGACTTGTGGAAACGCAGTAGAAATTCACTATGAAAATGAAAAAATATTTTGCTCACACTGTAATGAAGAACTTGAGATAAACGAAACAATTTCAGAACATTGTTTTAGTACACGAGTTCAGCAGCTCAAGGCAATGCATGAGTTGATGTGTAACGCAAATGATGAATATATATATATGACTTGGATTATTACAGGAGTGCCTGATGAACCAAGCGATGCAGACTTTGAAGATATTGCACTTGATGACGAATTGTACAATGAGTGCTTTGATTTGTTCGTTGAACTTATTCAAAGTGACGGAAATAGATGGTAAAGGAGATAATGTTATGGTTGATAGATTTCCAAAAGATTGTTGGACCAAGAAATGTCCACACTTTCATGTAAGAGATATGAGTATAGATGATTTGGTTTGTACTTGTGATTTATTAAAAAAATCTTGTGATGCTTGTGATGAAATGTTTAGTTTCTTCATTTGTCCATTGCCAGATGGTAAAGGAGAGTAATGTATATGAATTTTACAAAATCGGAGTTTCAAAAATATCTTGATGAAGCGTTACCTCAGGTAAACTTCAATGACAACCCAAGCGAATTTACAATCACTATCGAAGAACATATTTCACAGTCATTTAAAATTGAAGCAACTGACATTGAAGAGGCAATGGAAATTGCCCAAGAAAAATATCGAAAGGGTGAGATTGTTCTTGAAGGGGCAGAGGTTAATGCTAAACTTATGATGGCAGAAGATGAATTAACTGGTGAATGCACAGAATGGGAGGAATTTTAAAGTGAAACAGTTAACAGTAGGACAGATTCTCGATTTTATATCAGCGTTACAGAAAGCAGGAATACCTAAAAAGGAAATAATGCAAATGCCTGTTTATATCGGTGATGATGACGAATTAAATGGTATTCATTGTGCTTGGGATGTCAGTTATATTGATGCTGATGACACAAGTGAGGATATTGATTATTTACTTGAAATGATTAACAACAGAAGTGGTAATTATCCACTTAAAAAAGGCAAAGCATTTTTTATTGGTTAGGAGTTGGTAATATGAAAAAGGTAATCAATACAGTATCATTTGAAATAGAGCATTTTAATGGTGATACTTATATGGCGTTCATGCTGGAAATTTATGATGACGGTACGGTTGAAGTGCTAAAACAAAGAGATTGTAGTTTAGCAGATGTAGATGGTGACTATATATTTAACACCGATAATGAATTGTATCGTATTCAGGCAGACGAACCAATTTCTGAAGATGTATTTGAAGAAATCTGGGACTGTTATAATGAGCACAATAAAGATGATGAATATACTCCATCAGCTGAAAACGGAGATTATAGTCCAAGCAATCCCTGGGATGCTCCTGGGATGTCAATAAAGGATTTTATTTAAGGGAGGAATAAATATGAAATATAACGTAGTAATTCATTATGCAGGAGCATGGGATTTTGAAGTAGAAGCAGATAGTCAGGAACAGGCAGAAGCAATTGCTGAGGAACGATTTGGCGATATATCTGCGGAACAGTTAGTTGCAGAACTTGCAGAATGCGATGTTTGTGATTGTTGGGAAATTAATAAGGAGGAATAAACATGAATATTAAAAAAGAAGAAGCCATTAAGAGAATGAAAGCACTTGGTTTATATAAACCATATATCACTTTCTTTGAAAAGAATGATAAAATCTTTATGTCAGAAATGACAGGTGGTGTGTATGAATTTGACGACAATGAAGAACTTGTTGCAAAGGTCAAGGCATTTGAAGAAGAGTATGATGCCCTTGTGTACCATGTTATTCGTACATTAACACAGTTCGGAGAATTGTACAGCTTCCTTTTTGTGTCTCAATACGAAGAGGAATGGGAAATGGACAATGCAGATATTCAGAATGGATATGCTCTTGTATATGTTTGGAATAAGACAGATGAATGGTGCTCTGAATTTGGTAGCATTGGAATAGCAGAAAGATTTGGTGGCTTAGTTAGAATAGCTTAACACAAAATTAAAGGAGATGTATTTATGCATAGTAGAATTTTTCAGTTAAACACAGAGCCAATTGGGAAATACAATTATATTAGCGAATGTGATTATTATGATTCTGAGTTCTTAAATGATATTGCAGATTATATAAATGACAGATGTGACAGAAGCGCAGATATTAAATGGCTACAACAGTGTGTTAAGGGAATTAGCTTTGGTCGAGATGATAATGGTGACTATCTTGTGGTTGAAAATAAAGGAGCGTATTTTCAACAGCAATTTGAAGCTTTTCAGATAGCCCTTGGGCAAGTTAAAGATTGTACGCTTGAAAGGTTTAGTAGCAGTGATGATAATCTGTTATGGAAAGTAAATGACACATACGAAGAAAAGTATGGTTTTTATGCAGATGTTTCTGGCCAAGTAGAAATGTGGGATGATGGTGAAATTTATAATATTAGCAGAGAGTTGCTTACATTTGATTGTTTTGTCAGAAGAAGCATACAAGGACAGAAATATTATATAGGTAAAACATTAGATTACCACTGTTAACACAATACAAAATTAATATAAGGGAGATGTACTTATGGGACAGCGCTCACAGATTTATGTAAGATATAATAAAGATGGTGTGAACTATCTAACTGCAAGATACTATCAATGGAATTATGGCGAAAGAATGATTAGCCGCTGCAAACATACTCTTGAATGGATAAAAGAGATGTTGCATTATGATTGGTATTTAACAACCGAAACAGAAAAATTGAAACGTATTATGGATGTCAACTTTGATATGCAAGATATTGTTATGGGTTGTGATATTATCAAGGAATATAAAGAAGATGAATATTGGAAAGACACTGAATGTTCGTTCAATGAATGTGTTTTTGAATGTCAAGACAATAATGATGGAAAGTTATTTATTGACATTAAAGATGGAAAGATTAAATACGCATTTCTTGACTATGATTGTCATACAGAACATATTATGAATGCAGAACAATATATGAATTGGGACAGTGAAGGCTGGATAACAAGTGAATATATTGATGATGAACAGAAATTAATATGCTTTAACAATATTCAAGAAATTGCAAAGCTCGCAGAGTTGATGACGCAAGAAGAGATTGAAGATTTCATTAATTGTGATTATATAGCAGCAAAGGAGATGTAATTATGGTTAAATCAGAACAGATTTATTCACCACAAAACTACATTTGTGCAGTAACGGGTGATTGCTACATCATAAGAGGCGCAGATGATATTGAAACAATTGAAGCAATCCTTGAAGATTATGATTACTCTTTATGGAACTACCCATTAAGCGAAATTGACCATATTGTAGCCAATGACCTTAATGTAGTTCTTGTAGACTGTATGGTTTGGAATGAAGATGGAGATGAATACGAGCATGTATATAGATGGTTCGAAGTTCCTGAAGATTTCGAAGAAGAGGAGGAATAGTTATGGGCTGGACTGAATATCACGCAACACATTATAAAAACGGAAAGGTAGACAGAAAAGCAGAATGTGATGCTTACTTTATGGAAGGTTTGAACCGAGGATATTATGATGTACTTAAATCTTCTATGGTAGGTAGCACATATTATGCTGCAGTAAAACCCTTAAAGAAATATAAAGATATTAACACAGAGGAAATTGTTGACATTCCTGAAAATGAACAGCAGGTGTTTGCAGCAGTGTTTCTAACATCTACAAACATAAAAGACTATTACAACTTTGCATACAAACCCATGGATGAAACAGTTGGACCTTACCAATATGACTGTCCTAAAGGAATTCTTGACCTACTCACTCCAACGGAAAGTGAATATGCAAATGAGTGGCGTCAAAAATGCTATGCAAATCTTGCTCAAAAGAAAGACAAAAATAGTTTTGGCAAACTTCCTGTGGGTACTGTAATTAAGGTAGTTATGCCATATGATACTAAATATTTCCGCACAGGGCAGGAAGTATATTTGCAGAAACGCACTAGATGGACCAGCAATAGAACTGAGTGGATTACTCAGACAGCACCAATATGTAGATTCACTGCAAGTTTAATGAAGCTTTTAACAGAAAGCTATGAAATTGTAAAAAGAGGAGAGTGTTAATATGAACACTTTACAAATTAGATTGCCCAACGGATATTTGGTTGCAACAATATCTCAAGACCCAGAATATCCAGGCATCGATGTTGAGTATGTTGATGATAATGATAAGGGTACAAACCTATCAAGACCTCGTGTTCTTATTGAAGCTCCCGTAGAAGATAGCGGATTGATAAGAGCATTGATATGGAACAACCCAAAAGACGAAGATTACACAGAAGAGATTGAATTGTATAATCCAAATCATTAATAAGGGAGGGTGTTGATATGAAACACATTTATGATGTTTATTTTAAACCTATGGCAGAAGCCATCATTGCAGTCGAAGCAGAAGATGAAGATGATGCTGTGGACAAGTTTATGAATATGGACAAAAGGGAATTCCTTGAAAGAATAAGTGATGCAATTGACTTCTTTGGAATTGAAGTTATTAAGGTTGAAGAGGTGGATTGACATGGTACAAATTCTTACACATCACTCCATTGATGAGATATTAGAGAATCCAAAGGACTATATCAGCGAAGATTTTGACAAGCCGCTACTTCAATTTATTCACAATGATGTTTTAAATCCAGTAGTATTGATGTTGGGATATAATGAAACAACAAATATTTATTACTTCACATTAGAAGATAATGATACAAGTGAAGACTTCTATTGTTTTGACGGAAATTTAACAAAAATGTTTAATGAAATTATGGAAGGTAAAGGAGAGTATGAGATATGGGTCAAAGGTTAGTAGTCACTATTGAAAATAATCAAAAACAATTAGCAAAAATTTATTATCATTGGAGCGCTTACACTGGTAGTGCACTTTACGAAACAAAGAAAATTATAGATTGTATCTATAATCATAAAGATGAAACGGAAAGTGAATTATTGCTTAGATTAATTCGTTTTTGTGAAAACAACGGTGGTGGCATTGCGGGAACTGATGATGCATCAGAACACAAGTATATTCAAACTTTATTTCCAAATGAAACTTTCAAAACAGAAGATTATAGCAGAAGTAATGGAATCATTGCTCTAAGCAATAAGTGCATGGATGATTTACAAAAGTGGAGCGAGGGAGATGTGTTTATCAATCTCGATACTGATCAAGTTGACTTCTGTGTATATTGCGGCTATGAAAGTTTAGAAGAATATATTGAGGAAAGGAAATCTTGGGATGATGAGTTTGAGGAGTTTACTTTAGAAGAGCTGGATTATGTTGATTATAATCTTGGTATATTTGATGTGAAGGACATTGACGGCTTAATTGTTGCATTTGAAAATGCAGAAGATAATCGAAATGTTATACGTTTTAAAGATGAAATTGTTGAATTAATTTAACAATACAAAATTAAAATTAAAGGAGATTTATATTATGGGAACAAGAGGACTTTTAGGATTTAGAAAGAATGAGCAAGACAAACTTACATATAATCACTATGACAGTTATCCTAACTGTCTTGGTCATACGATGGTGCAGTTTTGCAAAGAAACATCAGTTGAAAAGCTGAATGAAATCTTTGACAACATTGTGTTGGTAAACGGCAATGACACACCTACAAAAAAGCAAATTAATGAATGTGTGAAATATTATGATGATACTGTGAGCACAGGCAGCATCAACGAATGGTATTGTTTGCTGAGAAATGCACAAGGCAACCCAGATGTTTATAAAGATGGTCTTAAATATATGATTGATGATAATGATTTTATTAAAGACAGTCTTTTCTGTGAATACGCATATATCATTAATCTTGATACTAATTGTCTTGAATTCTGGGTTGGTTTTCAAACAGAACCTTATGATGGCAATAGATATGGAACAGAAACGCATGACAATATGGATAAATACTATCCGTGCAAAATGCTAGCATATTACCCACTTGACACTGATAAGACTGTAGAAGAAATTGTTGCTGACATGAATAAAGTTGCCGAGGAGGATTATCATGACTAACGCAGAATTTCAAAAGCATTTCAAAAAGCTTCTTGACTCGCATGATATTATTGGCAAAGGCAATAGTATGACAGTTAATGAATTGTTATATCTATTAAGAATGGACAAAGATGTTTCAGACTATAATGTAAATCTTGTTACTGAAGATGGAAGTGTATCATGTATTTTTAGTGTTAAACAGTGTTTTGTACCTGTTAAGTCACTTGCGTTGCATGTTAAGAAAGTCAAATGTGATGAGTTTGATTATGGTATTGAAGATGTTTGCTTGATAGTTCATACGGAAGAAAAATCTACGGATGATACTACATGGTTTGGTATAGTGCGTTGGTGTGATGCCGACCTTAAAGAAGCATTAATATTACGAGGTTATCCTGCAACAGAAAATAATATTGCTAGGCTACGCAATCTTTGTGAAACTCACTGGTTTACAGACAATATGATTGAAACAGGATGGGAGTATATTGACAATAAAATTTTTTCCGAAGGTGAATGGGATAAACCATCAAAGGAGGAATAAAGATGGATGTTTTGTTACAAAAGTTTTTTGAAAAAGAGCGTTGGGAGCAGGCTCTTGAACTTGGTGTGGACAAGCATATTGACAAGGGAGAGCTAAGGAAGTTGTGCTCTCCTGCAGTAAGAATTCAGCTGTATAATGCAATTGCAACTGATAACTATGAGATTGCCCCGCCGCATCAAGCAGAAATCCCAAAAGATAATGGAGATATGAGAATTGTTTACGTAAATGAAAATATTGACCGTATCTTCTTGTCAATTGCAAACAATTTATTCTTTGAATTATTTCCTGAATTTGTGCATAAGTGTTGCAAGTCGTATCAAACTGGTATAGGTTGCGGCAAGATTGTACAAGAAGTATCAAGACAAATGATTCAGTCAACAGAAAGACAGGTTGGGTTTAAGGCAGACTTAACCAAATATTTTGATACAGTGCCTATTAGATATATCGATGAGATATTCGATAGAATGGAGAATAAAATTGGCAAGTCAAAAATTATTGACATTGTAAGAAAATACTATCATACAGATTGGTGCTTTGATGTTAATGGAGATTTAATCGAACATTATCAGTCATTAAAGCAGGGTTGTAGTGTAGCAAGTTTCTTGGCAGATGCTGTGTTGTATCCAATTGATAAGGCAGTAAGTGAATTAAATGTTTATTACGTAAGGTATTCAGATGATTTGATGGCCCTTGGTGAAGATTGGCCTGCAGCATTTGATGTGGTTAAAGATATGTTGGCAACAATGGAAATGACCCTGAATCCTAAAAAGGTTGAACCAGTTTACAAAGATAGATGGGTTAAGTTTCTTGGTTTTAATATTAAAGGTAAACAAATTACACTTTCAAAGAATCGTGTGAAGAGTTTTCAGAAAGAAATTGAAGCACGTACAATTAAGTCTAAAAATACCACACCAAAACGTGCACTTAATTCAGTTAATTCTTATCTCTATAAAGGAGATGGAACATATTCATGGGCAACATCAGTGCTTCCTATTATAAATGTAGAAAAGGATATTGAAACTTTGAACGCATTCGTAATGGACGCCTTAAGAGCCTGTGCGACAAAAAAGAAAAAGATAGGGGGTCTTGGTAGTGTAAATGATAAAGATGATTACACAATTCTAAGAGGTACTGGTAAGAATGTAACTGCTAACCGAAAGAAAACCGAACCAGAAATACAGGGATATTATAGTATCGGATGTATGAGAAATGCTTTATTAACAAGGCGTGCGGTTTTCGATACCTTAGTTAGAAGTATGTGATCATTAATGTAGCATGGCATTTGGTTGTAAGGCAATATAAATTCAAATTAGCGTAAACAGTACGCATTGGGAGCGCAACGCACTGCAAGCAGATGCGTTGGATGACAATGCGTATATTGACGCTAAATATGAAACAGATATAGTAACGTGCCAATATTGTGAACAACCAACCTGTAGTACAGCAGTAGGTTATAAGACAATTAAATTCAGCAGAAGGCATACTACCAGATAAAAGAACCAATTTCATCTTTATCAAGATGACATCGGTTCTCCCTATCTGAAGATAACCTTCGAACATGAAACCACTAAAGACATGTACCACAATTGTGAATGACTTAAATTGAAATGCATCAATAAGTTACAAGGCAACTATGTTCAATAGAAGGCGTGAAAACCCCTGTACAGCAGGTAATAAACACTGTCACACCGACATAATTATTACCTGCTGTACAGGCTCACACGCCTCTAATATGATACCAATAAAGAAAATGCATCAATGTTGTGAGTAACTTAAATCTGCAATATAGCAGTGAATTGCAAGGCAACTATATTTAATCAGAGCTAAATGCTAACCTGTGAGATGACGGGTAACAATGCTGGGTATCCCCAGCAGTTTCCCGTCATCTAGACAGGCGCTTTAAGCTCTCATATGAAACAAATAGAGAAATATATCAAGGTTGTGAGCAATTTAGATTTGTAGTGCAACAATAAATTACAAGGTAATAAAAATTCAATTGTTCCGTGCGAAATAATCGAATCTGAAGTTAGCCATCCTGCTCCATCAATATTGGATACATCCAATCTAGATGGTGCAGTTCCTGCTAACTCAGATTCCTTCATTCGCACGGCTCATATGAAACAATTAAAGAGATGCACCGTTATTATGAGTAATTTATATCCGTAGCACAACGGAAAGATTGCAAGATAATAGAAGTTTAATTCGCAGCATTTTAACCAGAAGTAAAGATCCTCAAATCAGGATATCTCCTGATTGAAGGATCTCTACTTCTGGCATATGCTGCCAATATGAAGCTGATAAAGAAATGTGCCATTATTATTGAGTAATCTTAAAACCTTAACACAAGGGATAACTGCAAGGTAGCAAAAATTCAACGACCAGTCAAAGAACACTAGGAGCCAGGCATCTCCAGCGATTTATCAGTATCGCTCTCATGCCAGGCTGCTCGTGGCACTGACTGGTAATATGAAACAATTAAAGAAATGTGTCGTTGTTATGAGCAGTTTTTTGGAGTATACCAATAGATTGTAAGGCAGTTAAATTTAATTGCTAAATCAGTAATAAGCCCAAATGACGCACATAATCCAATATCTTGGATTCTCTGCGTCGTCAAGGCTTCTCTGATTCAGCTATATGAAGCTTATAAAGCAATATACCATAACTGTTGAACATCTAAAATTGTAAAGGAGGTAAATAGATGACTATTTACGAAGAATTAATTCAGCGAGTCAGTGATGGAGAAAAGTTCTATATTGACTTTGAAAAGCGAATTATGAAAATTGGCAAGCAGAAAATTATTGATGGTGGTAATTATGATGAAGAAAGAATGCTTGTTAAACTTGAGCACAACTCTATTGAGAGCATATTAAGAGAGATAGAGAGTCTTTATCAGAAATATAAGTATTCACTACCAAGTGAAAGAAGTGACAATAAAAGAAAATGTTACTTCAAGGCGCTTTCTGTTGACAAACTCACTGATGCAGAAATGGCAACAGGTGAAAGAAGAGAAGTGGCCCAAGCCAAACTTGAAGGATTTATATTATGTATGGTCCTTAAGGGCGTGTTAGCTTGGAGCGATGACATTGGCAAATGGTTTTGGCAATCAGCAAATGATCCAGACTTAGTAATCTTAAAAAGCTGGATTGAAAATAAAAATAATGAATTTTAAAGGAGATGTTTTTATGTTAAACAAAAACGAAAGAATGAACAAAATGAACGAAATGGGTATCAATACAGGAAAGTTTTTTACAGTTAATCTTCCTGAAGGTCTTGCAAAGAATTCTACAATTACATTGTCTATCAATGAGAATGGAGAGTATATCGTTATGAATCCAAACGCAAACACAATTACAGTAACAAAAGAAAATGACCCTATTTTAAATCAGATTATTGCAGATGGTTATGTAAGAAATACAAAGCTTCACAGAAGATTTGTTATGGCTCAGATGTTCCATATGCTTAACTATACATCTTATGATAGAGAAGATAACGGATACAACGCTTGCCTTAGAAGAATGTATGGCTACAATTACACACTTCAAATGATGCTTGAAGAAGTAAGAGTTCTTGGTAAGCTTGAAGAAAGAGATAAGGAAACTTTTGAAGAAAGAGTGCACTTCTTTGATAGAAACACTATTGCTACAGTAATTGAGGACTATCTTGTTGAGCTTAAGAATTATGTAGAAAATCTTCCTACAAAGAAATGTAAGGGTGTGCCTTATAAGAAGGTTAAGGGGGTTAATATCTTCGTAGCAGACTTGAATAAGAAACTTTATTATCCTGTGAGAAGATATGCTGGTGCTGTAAAATATGCAAGAAGTTATAAGCAAATTCATGAAGTATTATCTAAGTTTATGAAAAATATGGTTAAGCTTCCTTATAACACAAAAAAGAGTAAAGCATGGATTGATGCTTATAAGGGAGAGGGTGCATTCTATACACTTAAGAACCTTGTTATGTTCCATGGTTGTACTATTACTGCGGTCAACGGAATTGATTATGGTGTTAATTCTATGGCATATCTTAATACAGTACTTGATGAATACAAGGGTGAAGGTTGGAGAATGTTTGCTCTTATGAAGAAAGTGATTAAAGATAATAACTTTGATTTTCAGAAGAGAATGCAGGAAATCTATAATAAGTAATTAACCATTCAATGCAGATAGATACTGCTAACACATAAGGTATTTTAATTCAATTCAGATCACAATTGATGAGTCATACAGCTGGTAAGCAGCTTTATCATGCTGCTTCACCCGCTGTATTTGTCACAGTTGCGATCTCGATATGAGACGGGTAAAGCAATATCTACGGAAATACAGAGTGTGTTAAATCATGAGATAAGCATCAATATACACAAGGAAATTAATTCAGTTAGGAGGCATCGAGTACGGTAACGTATCCTGATCATCCTGGCTATCACCAGGATACTCAGATACGTCTCCGTATTCTGCCTCCAGAACATGAAGCCTATAAAGAGAGCTTACGAAATTTATGAGTGTATATTAAACCTTAACGGGTATAAAGGAAATAGTTATATTTAAAATGATACCCTAACGGGTATAAACGGAGGTTGAAGTTATGAAATCTTATGTAGAATCAAAAAAGAAAATTGAAGAAATACGAAATATAAACGAAACAATGTTCCGAATGGCAATATCACACTTGATGGATTGTGGTTATAGACATTTGACACAAGAAAATGTTGAACGCACTTGTAAAGAAATCATGCAAGAAGATGATAGTAAGCGTTTCATGACAAATGAATTTAAATGTGATTTGGTTAAGATGACAGGGGAGCTATCTAAAATCGACCATATTCATTTGTTAACTTATATTTCAAGGGAAGTATATTATCATGTTGACGACAATTGTTTAAGCTATCACAGATTGTTTAAATTAGCAAAAGGTTGTATAGAATGGGTACTTGCTGACGCATATGAAACAGAATTTGCTTTACAAGAAATAAGAGACATGGGCTTTGAAGATGAAGATATTGATTATCTTGGTTTTGGATGGATGCTTGAAACTGAGGAGGAATAACCATGACTGACAAAATATTAGAGCAAAAGAAACAAGCACTTCGTAAAGAAATGAATGCCAAGGGATTTGGTTGGATTGATGGCAAATATATCAAGCCGCCAAAAGAATACAAAATGCGTGAAGAGGAATTAAGTTGTATTGATATGATTAATTCAATTTTGGCATATGATTGGTTTGGAGAAGATGCTGAATCAGTAATGCAACATCAAGAGAGACAATTCTGTAACTACTTGGAAGACTTTGTAGATATGTTTAGTAGAGACAAAGTTGTTGAATTAATACAGGGCCAGCTTGATGATATTTGCGATATCAAGAGAAATGTACACGTAGATAACGAAGGCGTTTCTTACAACTCTATTATATGGAGGGAAGATTAATGAAAGATTTTTCAATTGAATTAACTAAACTTGAAAAGTGTCTCGAAGTAAATAACAGCATGTGTCACAATTATTATTATGTACAGTATGGCCGTATATACAACGCAGATATAACAAGGTTTAGAAGATTTAAGTTTGTGGTTTGGTTCGACATATTTGATGTAATGGAATATTTTGACCTAGACACAGTAAATAAACAATATATTGCAGGCTATGCAAGAGAAATTGCTTGGTGCGCATTTGAAACGCATCAGGGTGGCATCAAATCATATGATGACTGTCAAGCGTTTTATGATTGGTGTAATGAAACAATTAAGGATTATAACAGAATATGTTAAGGGAGGTTTTATTATGAAATGCAAAGTGAGATTAACACATACAGTCGAAATGTTTGTTGAGGGAGATTCAGAAGAGGCTATAATGGATTGGTTGTATAGTACAACACCTCAGGAAGCAGTAGATGTGGCAACAAATATGGTGGACGTAAGTTATGATGAAGAAATTATTTGTTATGTAAGTGATGATTCGGAAGTTGATTATATTATAAAGGAGCGATAATTTATGACAGTAAGAGAATTGTCACCAGGGCAGTATAAAGAGTTATGCCAAGATTATATCAGTCGATTTTGGGAAGATAGCGCAGACGGAACTGATGCGCCATCTTGGGGAGAATTGGCTTGTGCGGATGAATTAGTAGATAGGGATATCATTGAGAGATGTTATGCTGGAATTGAATTTACTAATGACGATTTTTGCTGTAGCAAGGAGGAATCAGTATGAAGCAACAAAATAAATGGGAAAAACTGTTTGATGAATTTCTCGATTTAACAGAGTTTACTCTTGTTAAACATAGTGATGATTACAATAAGATGACTGATGAATATGGTTATTGGAGTTTGATTGATAATCAGGGTGGAAATATTGGTAATATTGAGGGTGATAGATTTTCATCTGCAGCACACATATTTGACAGAATGGAAATTTACATTGAGGATTATATAGCAACTCCGATTGAAGAAGAGTTGGCTGGCAAAGGAATTAATACAGAAGAATTGTACTCATTGGAAGATATGTTGATATGTAAAAAGGTTTTGCCAGATAGTCAGTGGGATTTTGATGTGATTGATATGATATGTTATCATGCGGACGAAATTAATTTAGAGAACTGTACTTATGAGGAGGAAGAATAATGGAATTAAAATTTCACAGAAATGATGTAACAGTTCCGATGTATATCATGGAAGAACTGAGAATGCGTAGAGGTCTTGACGAAGATGACATGTCAGAAGATCCAGAGATCTTAACTATGTCTGGTGTAGAATTTTTAGATGAATGGCTTGCTTGGGAAGGCATTTATGGATATACTCATCAGATTATTGAGGTAATTCAAATGGCATTTGGTGTAGACCTTGAATCATGGCCATTTGATACAACTGTTAATAGGGAGATAGGTGATTGATATGAAAAAATTTCACGGACAAGCAATAATTAACTTTATGTTAAGCGAAACAGATGTTGACGATATTATGGTTGCGGCATTGGAAGGCGGAATTAACTATTGGTGTAACGCAGCTGAGGTTGTTGGTGAATATCTCGGAGAATATGCAAGTGAACAAATTTCAAGAGGTGGCAAACTGAAATTATATGACGCCGAAGATGATGAAGTTTATGAACTCGATATTGAAAATTTTATGCGAGGTTTTAAACTTTGGATTGAAAATGGAGAGGATGAATATGGTGCAGTGCATGCAGATGGCTCCGTGGATGTGTGTCAAATTGATGCCGAAATGGCAGACATGATTGTTCAGTATGCAATTTTTGGTGAAGTAGTCTTTGGTTAAAAAGGAGATGGTTAAATGTTGTATGTTTTAAAAGTTACCGAGGATAACGAAATTTATGAGTACGAATATGGCAATTTAAGACATGCTCTGGAACATTATGACAAAGAAGAAACCGCTACGGTAATAGAGCATTATTATGGACAAGAAAAAGTTCTCGTAAGTAAGATTTGCGGGAAAGAATTGGAGGAATAAAATATGTCAAAGAAGAAAAATAAGGAATTTATAAAAGACCGTCAAGAATATATTGACTTTCTTGCAAACAACACAAATGAAATCAGTATGTCAAATAAGAATAGTAAGACGGGCAAGGCGTGTTTAAACCTTGCTTTTCCATTGGCAACTTGTAGACCAGATGCTCCTTGTAGACATGAATGCTATGCAGGTAAGGGATGTCAACAGATTGCCGTAGTACAGGGCGCATATTATAGAAACCTTAGGTTGTATTATGATGATCCAGACAATTTCTTTGAGCAGATATATTGTAAGATAAAATTTTCTGGGTTGCCTAAAGTACGTTGGTTCGATAGTGGTGATGTGGCTGATGCAGAGTTTTTCAACAGAATGGTTGAATTGTGTAAGAAAACTCCTAATGTTAAACATATGGCTTTCACAAAGAAATATGAAATTGTAAACGAATACATTGACAAAAACGGAAAATTACCAGATAATTTAAATGTGATGTTTTCGGCTTGGCATAAAATGTGGCATGTTCCAAATCCTCATGGACTTGGTATAGCATATATTGATTTTAATGACAAGAGTTTAAATCCTGAGTTTCCAAAGAATATATTTGTGTGCCCTGGAAGAGAATCCACATGCTCTGCTTGTGGTGCTTGCTGGTCCAAGAAACTCAAGGCAGTTTTATTTCATCAACATTAAACAATACAAAATTAATGGAGTTGATTTTTATGTTAAATGGATTCAAAATGTTTTACGCAGATGTCATTGATAGCAAAACTAAGGAACAGACTTTATGGTGTGTCATAGAAAAAGATTATGATGCGGCGTTAAAGATGTTTACTGAAGAGGCAAATACAACCTGGGATAGATATGAATACTATTTTTATGAAATAGAAGATGAAGATATTATTCAGAGTTTTGTTGAATACTATGAAAACATTGTAGTGGGTATTTATGAAATGTAAATAAGATTTTAAGGGGGGATTTAGATATGAAAAAACATATGCCTATGCCCACATTGAAAAACTATGTGGCAAGATACAAGATGGATAAAAAACTTCTTGAAAAACATCCAGAAAGCAAAGAATTATTGGAGAAAAGAATTAAAAGGCACGAACAAGATATTGTTGCTTATGTAACGAGTAAACGCTTTGAGTGTGCATTAAATAATTTAAACTTATAAAAGAGTGATTTCACACGGAGGATTTAATATGGACGCAAAGACAAAACAGAAAGTGGCAATGGCTATAAGAGATAATTCTTATGACAATTTTAAGCGATGGATGTTGAAATTTTATCACGAAGATTTTGGCAATGAAACATTCTTTTTTGAAACAAAGGAAAATATGTTAAGGTTTGCAGAGCAAGATGGGGTGAGAGTAGAAAAAATGTTCTATCTTGAAGATGTAAACAAATAAAATAATGATTTTTTAAGGAGGAAATATAAATGAACACAGTAAGACAACGTATTGTATTATCAATTCCTGAATATATAGAATTTGCAGAACATAAAGACTTAATTGCATTTTGTGTGTGTAGTGAGTGGTTTATGGATTGTGAGGACGAAGAAGAAGGAATTGAGGCAGACTTTGACGAGGTTATTGCTATTGTAGAAAAGGATTGGCTGTTTGAATATATGGATATGGAAAATCCTTTGGAATATTTGCAAAATGAATATACAAGTGACGATAGCATTAATTGGTTTGACGAGGCAATTAGACAACAGAAAATTGTAATGGTTGGATTTAATTAATAAGAGAAAGGATTTAAAGGAGATAAAATTATGACTGGTGTAGAAATTTTAACAAGTAGCGAAGTAGTTGTTGAACATGTCTTTAATTGGAAAGCTTTTTGGATAACTTTTATCGTATCGTGGATTGCAATGTTTGTAATTAGTGTGATAATTTACATTGCAGATGGGGGTTTAAACGCAGCATTTATTCCTTACGTAACGATTACATGTGGAATAATTGCTGGACTAGGTTTTGGCGTTGTGTTTGGAGCAGTCGTGTGTTCTACCCCTTCCAAATACGCCACTGAATACAAAGTAACCATATCTGACGAAGTATCAATGAATGAGTTTTATGAGCGATATGAAGTTATTGAACAAGATGGCAAGATATATACAGTAAGAGAAAGGTTTTAAGTGGTGATATGATTCATACTTATCAGAAAAAATTAAATGGCAATAAAGTGGGCGTAGTTTTCGGAACATTCGCACCATTGCATCAAGGTCACTTAGATTTAATTATGCAAGCCAAAAAAAGAGTGTGATGGCGGTTGCATCGTTATTGTTGATGGTCGTGACGGAGACAGAGGTGGAAAAGAAATGCCACTTAAACTTCGTTACAGATATGTAAGAGAATTTTTTGCAGACGATGATTTAGTTGCTGTGTATCCGATTAACGAAACAGAGCTTGGTATTGAACCTTATCCAAATGGTTGGAATAAATTTATTGATGAGGTTGAAAGAATTTATTCACTTGGGGCAAATGGTAGTGCAGTATTTTATGTTAGTGAAAATGAATATTGCGAACACTTAAATGAATTAGGCTATGAAGTTATAAAGTTAGACAGAGCTTTAAATCCGATTTCTGCAACAAAGATTAGACAGAATCCTATTAAGCATTGGGATACAATTACTTTCCCATTTAGAAGAGTATTTAGTACAAACATTTTGATTTGTGGAACGGCAAGCGAAGGAAAGACAACTTTAACCAAGGATTTGGGAAAGTATTTTAATGCACCGTATTCTCATGAATATGCGAGAGACTATATGGAAGAAAGTTATATTTCAGAATGGGAGCTTGATGGTGCTGATTATATGGCATTTATTGATGGACAATATCAGATGAATAAGAAACTGATTAACTCCCCAAGTAATCAAGGTATATTCTTTGCCGATTCTGATAGTATGACAACTCGCATGTATGCAGAATATTATTGCAAAGACCCAGAGCTTGAACTGACAGAAGATGAGTTTAAAGAAATTGCAGTAGCAGCAGATGCTATTACAAAAAAATGTAGATGGGATAAGATTTATTTACTTTGTCCTCATGGAGTATTCGTCGATGACCACACAAGATATATGGCATTCAGTGGAGAAGATGAGAGAAGAGAATTGTTTGAAATTCTATGTAACAATATAAAGGCTTCTGGTAATTGGGATAAAGTAACTATTCTTGATGGTGGTTATTGGAATAATTTTAAGAGAATTGTAGAAGATGTAAAGGAGATTATTAAAAATGGCAAGATGGATTAAAAATGAATTTTGGAATGGATATAGTTGGTTTGAGAGAGTATTTCTTTTTTCGATGGTATTGCTTCAGTTGATTGTATATTGTTTTGTTCCTGATACTCCCATTGGAATGGTGTGTGGTATTGCTGGTGTTATCTGTGTAGTACTTACAGCAAAGGGAAAGATTTCTTCGTATATTTTCAACTTTATCCAGATGATTACATATATGATTATTTGTTGGGATGCTGCATTGTATCTTGAGTTTGGAGAACAAGTATTTTATTTTGTAGCTTGTATTTTTGGTGTAATTCTTTGGAAGAAGAACATGACGAAAAATAAAGACGGCAGCGAACAGGTAATTGCAAAAAAGTTTAAGCCTTGGCATTGGGTAGTGACCGTTGTTGTTACCATTGTAAGCACTCTTGTTCTTGGCTACTTTGGCGATAATATTCTTGGCAGTACACTTTCTTATCTTGATGCTTTTACAGTTGCTCTTGCGGTTATTGCTCAGTTACTGATGGTGTGGAGATATAGAGAGCAGTGGGCTATTTGGATTGCAATTGATGTTTTAAGTTTGATTATGTTTATTATTCTTGGTCAGTGGTCTATGGTCGCTATGTATATTGCGTGGACTATTAACGCTTTTTATGGTTGGTACAATTGGAGTAAGTTAGAAAAGGCAAATAGTAGTATTTAAAAGAAGGATTTTAAAGGGTGGTAACAATGCAGGATGAAATTTTTGATTATGTGATTGGCATATGGGTGGCTATTATTTTATTTATAACTTGTCCTATTTGGGGATTACCATATGTTGTTTATCATAGATTAAAAAACAGAAGATAATTAAAAGGAGGCAAATATCATGGCAAAAGGATTTGGTGTTAGTCCAATTACAAATACAATTTATTATGGAACGCAAGATCCAGTAAAACATATTTGGACTGGCAAAAAAGAAGATGTAACTAATGGCGCAATTGGTGCTGTATATGAGTGGTTTATGGGAAACATGAACGGAAAAGAAGAGTATTCCATTACATATCCAGGCACCGAATTTGAGTTGGTTATGAGAAGAAAATAAAAGTAAAACAGGGAGAGTAAGGTTATGATCGAGTTATTAAACGAAGATGGTACGTTACTTGAACTTCCAGTAAATCCATTAGAAGAGAAATGGGAGCAAGCAGTACCAGATTGCAGTCCAAATTACAAATGTATGTATTGTGATAACAAGCAATGCCATCATAGTGCGGATTGGGAATGTCCAGAAGAAGATAAAGAGGTTTATGAGCAATATTTAAAAGACTGTGGACAATATATGAAACAGCACAACCCCAGTTTATAAGAAAGGAAAATAACAAATGAAATTTATTGTATATAGGACAAGTTCTTGGGGTAGAGATATGCCACCCTGCGCAGAAGCAAAGCGTGATAGTATAGTTCGTGTGGAAACACGCACTTGTTTGAGTCCAGAAGAATTTGATAAAAGATTTGCTAAACAAGAAGGCAAGTGGTTTTCGGTTGGCGCAAATCACAGGGTAAATGAAAAAGGTTATATTACGAGAGACAATGGAACATGGGATGTTTGGTCAATAGAAATAAATAGTCTTGAAGAGCTTGTGGATTTTGTTAACAAATACGGAGAGATAGTCATCGGATTTGATTATAACAATAAAGAATATAAGTACGTTGAAATTTATGATGATTATAGAGAATAAATAAAGGGAGATATGAAGCATGAAAATTGAACACTTAATTACAAATTTAAAAATCTTACAAAAACTATGTCCTAATGCAGACATTTATTTTACAGCTGATTATGGAAATTATAGTTGTGAAATTGAGTTGCTGACTTTTAATGTTGATGATGAAAATAATAATATTGAAATGCTGTTTGACGCAGAGGAGGAATAGTATATGATTTCAAATTATACGCCAGCAGAATACAAAATAGTTGTAGAATACGACCTTGTATTTGATGATGGTCATGATAACGGATTTGCGTTTGACTGTGATGAAAACGGCGTGTTATCCGAACATTTACAACCTGAGGCAAAAGCAAACTATGAGTGGTGTTTAAAACACCCTGAGAGATTTGAACGCTTTAATAAGGTTGTTGCGCGAAAATGGAGAATAAGAGAAGACGCCCATGGTATTTGTCACTGTGGAAATATAGTTTATTTACGCGATGAATATTATGGAGCTTGCCAGTGCACAGAATGTGGACAATGGTATAACTTGTCTGGCCAAGAATTGTTGCCACCTGAAGATTGGCAAGAGAATTTTGATGAAGATTATTAAAAGAGGGGTGTATTTATGTATAAAGAAATAGAAGAAACTAAAACAATACAAACAATAGGCAACTACACTATTGTAAAATCTGTTGAACAAAACTACTGGGATGATGGGACCAGAGCGGGTAGAATGCACAACTGGTATGATGTTTGCCTTGGCAGCGAAGAGGGAGATATTGTATACAGTTGTGATAAATTAAATGAAGCACGAAAGTGGGCAAAGGAGAATCAGAATGGCAACAATAGAACAATTAAAAGAAAGAATAATTGAATTAAAAGTTGAAGTAGCAAGAGCTACGGTTCCTCAGGGACATTGTCCTTATGCTTATTATACTTGCATTCCAAAGGAAGAGAATTGTGACAACTGTGCTGAATGCAAGTTCTTTGAAAAGTATGAAAGTAAAGTAAGGCAAGAAGTTGAGAAATGGTAAGGGAGAATAAATTATGATAACACTAAGTAACTTATATCAGATTTGTTTTAATGAAGAGTATGGCAGCGTATCTATTCCACATGCAGTTCTTTTTAACATTACACAGATTTCTGTAGATGAAACGAAAGAATTGGTGCGTAGTGGTGAATGGGAATATGATGATAGACTTATTGAATTATCACCAAAGCAAGTTAAATATTTGCAAGATAAAGTTAAAGGAGATTGATATTATGAAAATTAAAAAAGGATGGAAATTATTCGAAATGAGGGATGACGGTAAGTTATTCCCTCTTTTTATTGGAAAAACAAAAGAAACACCTATGAATGAATGGGTGCCTGCAGAAATTATTGAGCATCACCCAAACTTTTCACATAGACCTGGGTGGCATTTGGGAACGCAGCTTCCTACTGCTCCATGGTTGATGGGCGCGGATGGGACATACAAATCTCAAAGAGGTAAGAGATTTAGACGCATTTGGTGTGAGGTTGAATATGTAGCAGATATAGATTATACAGAAATGGTCCAAGGGTTGCCGAAAAAGTGTTTTACAGACAGACTTCCTGATAATGGCTTTTACAACTTTAAGGAAAGTGGGAACCGTTTATGGGTTATTGCTGATAGAATTAAAATTATTAGAATTATTGAAGAAAATGAAAGAATGGAAATTCTTAAAATAGCTGGCTACAACGAAAAAGAAGCATTTGAGCCATATAGACAAGCAATGGCAAAACGCATGAATGTCGGCGCTTAGTAGCAAAATCTTGACAAAACAAAATTAATGTGATAAAATGATCGTAAGTCAGATAGGAGAGTATGAAATAATGAAAACATGTTTGTTTAACACATATTCTGATAATGTAGCAGGATATTGTAAACTTCATCGTTGTAATTTGACGGTTAAGCAAATTAAACACAAAGAGTGTCTTGCCAAGCAGTGTTGGCATTTACAAAAAAATGAACAGCATGATTGGTGGAGACAAAGGGAAGTTATCAAACAAAAAAGAAAAGAAAAAAGACATAGTGGAGATGTGTGTTATGGATAGTCTAAATTGTATATTATATACTGTAATTGATGATGCAATTAGCGTTGGATTTCCAGTGCCAGATACATTAGAACGAACAATTTATATAGATAAACGTCAATATGACAGGGTAGCAGCTTGTTATAGATATAGGTGGCCAGAAAAATACGAAATACACTTATCAGAAGATACCTTAAAGGCAAGTGATAGTGAAATTAAAAACATTATTGCACACGAGGTGATACATGCCAGTTTTTTAACAATGACACATAATCTATTTTGGGAAATGTATCGTAAATTGATGCAAGAACAATATGGATACAATATTAAGATTAAATATTCGTGGCAAGAGCTTTTAAAACGTTAAAATAAGAAAGGAATGATATTATGTCTTATTTGCAAAAAACAACTTTTGATGAACTGGCAGCTCTTGCTGATGAAATGGAATTGAACGATAAGCTTATATTTTCTACTGAAGATCCAGATGAATTAAAATATTATAATTTACAACCCTGTAAATATAATGTAATTTGTAAAACAAATTTATTATATGAAAGTGATTACGTAGTAGTTATTGGATTGCTTAACGGACATTGTACGGTGGCTAAAGATATTTATATACTAACAGACGGTAATATTGATGATGAAGATGCTCGCATTGATGGTATTAAACAGTTCATTAAGGAATATTATCACGCTTATATGCCAAAAAACAAGAATCAATATGTGTATATTGTGGAAAATCCTTAAAGAAAGGAGTATATTTGTGAGTAATTATTTTTGTTTTCAAGGTAAACAATATAGCCAAGGTACAGTTGTGAAGGTATGTGAGAATCACAAAGACAAATTTAGATTTTATTCATATTTAGTTTTTGAATCACATGATATAACTAATAATATATACTCTTTTAGATCATTGTATAACACATGGGATATTTTTAACATCTCTACAGAACAGCTCAATGAATATATAGAGGAAGTTGTAGTGCATAATGTTTCAAATCAAGTTGATATGTATTCAAAGGTAGATCCAAAATATATAGAAGGTATTGTTTCGGCATGGATTTGGTATATTACAGCTATGATTTTTGGACTATTTTTACAAAATATAACAAGTATGATTGGCATATGGATAACAGCATCTGTGATATTTTTTAGCTGGAGAAGACAAAAAATAAATGGAGAGTGATTTTGTATGAAAATAACCAATGGCAGATTGGAAAAAGAAATTACAGAATTGGATAAAATTAAAGTTAAAATCACATTAATGCCTCAAATTATTAGAGATTTTTATTATTATTTAGAGGCGGCAGACAAGTCATACAATACTATTAAAGTTTACATTAATTATATTATTAATTTTATGGACTATTGTACAAAAAATAATTATGACAATTCATTTTATAAAAATGTAAATTCTTTTACTATTAATGAATATATGTCTTCAATTAGATATAAAACTAATATTAATGGAGAAGCAGTTAAAACTGGAAATAATATACGTGCAACCAGATGGTCTGCACTCAATACATTTTTTACATATTTAAAATCTAATCAATTAATAGATTCTAATCCAATGGACCAAACATTTAGACCATCTTGCAAACAAGATAATAATGTTGTTTTTTTAACAGAAGATGAAATAAAAAAATGTATTGATAGTGTATATAATAATTGTACTGAAAAATTTATTAATAGAGATATATGTATTATATCATTAGGTATATCAATGGGACTGCGTGTATCTGCAATAACACAAATAAATTTAGAGGATGTTGATTTCGACACAAATACTATACAAGTTGTAGAAAAGGGAAATAAGTATAGGATCATGCATTTTGGTGAAAATTTAAAACAAAAACTAATTGCGTGGGTTGATGATAGAGATAAATATTTTTATGATGTTAATACTGATGCTTTATTTGTTTCTCGAAAAAGAAATAGACTAAGTGTTTCTGCTGTTGAAGATATGATAGCTAAATATACTAAGGATATTGGCAAACATATCACTCCTCATAAATTAAGAGCAACATGTGCTACAAATTTATATAAAAAAACAGGAGATATATATATGGTTGCTGATCAATTGGGCCATGCTAATATTGCAACATCTAAAATATACACAAAAATTGATCATGAATCAAAAATAAAAGCAGCAAATATACTTGATAATTTAATTATTTAATATTCAACATAAAAGACTATATAATAAGTATTATTTTTCCAACATTTATGTATTGACGAATATGTGTTTGGAATAATAAAATAAAATTACCCACATAAGGAGTGGAATATAATGTATAACGAAAATTTGAAAGAAGGGTTTATAAAAGATTATTTAAGAACAAGAGTGGTGGCTGAAACATCACTATATAGTTTATTCAGAAAGGTTTCACCTTATGAATATAAGTATACAAAAGATTGTAGTGAATTTACAGAAGAAGAGATTTTGGAAATGTACAAAGAATTTAAAGCAAGGTCTTATAATGTATTGCTTAACTACAATGTTATTTTAAAGGCGTATTGTGCTTGGAAAAAGTATCATTATGGGCTGGCAAATGACATTGCATACGAAAATATTACAACAGAAATGGTAAGAAACTTAATTCCTGAAGATGCTAAGAGAGTGTTATCAAGAGAAGAGGTTGTAGAAATTGAGGACCAATTATATAACTGGACAGATAAGGCAATTATTGAAGCGCTTTTTGAGGGATTATCAGGCAATAGCATGCGTGACCTTACTGGAGTTGAATTACATATGATTAACCAGCAAGAGAAGCAATTAGTATTACCAGATGGTAGGGTTTTTGATTTAACTAACAGACTTTGTGATTTGTTGGTTAAAGCTTGTCGTGAAGATGCATATATGTGTTATGGAGATACGCTAAAGGTTAAAAAATTAATAGGTATTGATAAAATATATAAAGAGCGCGATAATGCTCATGCAGCAGACAGTGATGATAAATTTTTTAGGTGGGTTTATAGGCGAATTATGCTTTGTAGGAAGTTTGTTGGAATTGATGGTCTTACAATGAAAAACCTACAAACCGCAGGAATGACCCATTATTTAAAACAAGGAATGGAAAGAACAGGACTTGGATTAAAAGAATTTTTACTAACAAAAGATGGAGAAAAGTTAATGGATAAATATAATTATTGTAGTGATCATAGAGTAGACAATCTCATCTCGCGTTATAAACAATTTGTATAACAATTGGAATTGCAGTTTTACTAATGAATAAAGAACATTCGACATATTAGGAGGGCTTTAAATTGGGTGCAAATGGTATAAAAGAACTAGTAGAAACACTAAAGAGTATCAATGGGGAAAATGTATGGATACACATTCACCATGATTTATATGGAGATCAAAATTTAAAGTGCGCTTTTCAGCTATTAAGCGACGAAGAGCGCATTGGCTTTTTGATTGGGGAACAAGAGATTTATATAGAAAAAAGTAAGATTAAAAATATTGGGGTGCAAGACAACTTATTTTATTTTGCTGATGAATTAATGTGTATTAAAATTAGAAAAATGTAATGGTAGGAAACTGCAGGGAAACGGGGTGCCGCAAGGCAATGGGATGTTTGTAAATATTTTCAAAAAAGTTTGAAAAAACTCTTGACATTTTAATGCATATATGGTATTATTTACTTAAATAAGTAGACAATACAAAATTAATGTTATTTTACATATATGTGTTGGACTTTCAAGAGGGGAGGCAAAATATGAGTGGGTATGGCAAGGAAACAAGGATGTTGGCTACAATGCGTTTCGTGTGGAGAAATACACTTTATAGAAAAGGCGGTGCCAATTGATCAATTATATGTCACTGCAATGTGTCCAAAGTGTGGTCATTATAAGGCAATTAATTGCGGGGACAAAGAAGATGATATTGTATTGTACGCAGATCCATATTTGGACGAGCGCTATTACAAGTATTAATGGAATTATATTTTTTTTATAATGAACAGTACAAAATTAATTTTGAAGCAAAGGAGATTGACAGCATGATTTTGTGTAATAACGAAAATGTAGAAATTATTTATGTGCACGAAAACGATAATTTGGACGAAAGACATTGCATAACTATTTCAACGAGTGAAGCTGGTGAAGTGTTTACAGTCGGATGTTGTTGTGATGAACTATGGACATGGAGCTTTGTGTACAATAGAACCAATTATGAAGTGATTAAATACTTAATTATGGATTGCATAGCTGAATGTAGCACAATGAATACACTTATTGATGCACTTGATGATGTTTTTGAAACAAGTTGCCAAGATATGGTTGTTTATGAAGCAGACATTCAAGAAGGCGAATTTGAATGCAATGGCGATTGTGACAATTGCAGCTTTAACGAAGATAAATATATACATTAAAATGACAAAAAAGGAGATATGACAAAATGGCAAAAGAGAAGTTACATGAAATGAAAAGTACACCTAGTAATTTTCAAGTTAGGGGTATTGTGACAGGAACTCAGTCACAGAGATTTTACAAAAGCGGAACCAAGGACGGTAAAACTTGGAATGCGTTAGAGTTCGGCGTAAAAATTGCAGAAGGTAAAACTGTATATATTACACTGAGAGGATTCCCTCGTACAGAAGTGTATTATTATAAAAAGGGCGAAAATGGTGCCAAGGGAACTACTAAGGCAGTTAAATGGACAGATAGAAAGAAGGCTCCTGGTCAGGACTATAGACTTATTGGTATTAATATTAGCACTGGTAAGGATGAAGACGGTAAGAATATCAATGAAACCTTTACAGAATTTGATTCTGTTGAGTGGTTACACAAAAACCTTAAAGATAATGACAGTGTTTTTATCAAGGGAAATCTCCAGTTTTCTTCTTATACTGATAAAAATGGTCAAACTCGCAGAAAGGTAGAGCTTGTGCCTAATCAGATTTCTTATACCAAAGAACCTATAGACTTTGATGCAGAAGATTATAAAGAAATGTGTGAATTTGAAAACACAATTGTTTTCTCATCCATAGATCAAGAGGTAGATGAAAATGACAAAAAAACAGGCAGATTTATTTTGTCAGGGTATTCCGTTGGATACAATACTGTAGAAAATGTTTCATTTATTCTTAAAGAAGACTGTGCAAAACTTGCAAACAATTTGAAAAAGGCAATGAAGCCTGGATATTCTATCAAAACATACGGTAGAGTAGAAGTGATTAATGATATTAGTGTTGTTGAAGAGGACGACTCAGGTTGGGGTGAAACTTCACCTATGCAGAGAGTCAACTCTCCTACAATTAGAGAATATATTGTGTATCGCGCAGAGCCTAACAGTATAGAAAAAGAAGATTACACAGAAGATGCAATTAATGCAGCTATTAAAAAAATCAAGACAGCTAAAACAGCAACAGAAAATTTTGGTGAGAAGACAAATTCAAACAATGATGTTAATGATTGGGGCTCTGACGATTGGGGTTCTGATGATACAGATTCAGAAGATAATCCATGGTGATGATTAAGTAAAAAACGCGAGGGCAATACTGTTTGTCCTCGCAATATAAAAGACTTAACGGCAGGCGAAAATATAAATATGGCTAATACAGAAAAATTAAGAGTGAACCGTCAAGAACGTATTGGTGAGACAAATGTTAATCGCAATGGTACACTTATGAAAATTGTTGATTATATTAATAGTAAAAACATTATTGTTGAATTTCAAGATGAATATCATTATAGAAAACGCACAGATTATAATGCTTTTAAAAATGGAAAAACGGATAATCCATATGATAAAACTGTATGTGGAGTTGGTTATCGCGGAGTAGGTAAGTTTAGTGCAGGTGGCGACAACAGAAAAACATATTGTATATGGGAACTAATGATTCGTAGATGTTATAGTGATAATTCAAATTCAACAAAAGTGTGTTATGAAGATTGTACAGTGTGCGATGAATGGCATAATTTCCAAAATTTTGCACAATGGTATGAAGATAATTACTACGAGATTGATGGACAAAGAATGCAAATTGACAAAGACATTTTGTACAAAGGGAATAAGATATATTCTCCACAAACATGTTTAATTGTTCCAAATGAGATTAATGCATTGATGGTTAAAAGAAAAAATCAACGTGGTGATTTGCCTATAGGCGTACAATTAGGATTTGGAAAATATGTAGCAAGATGTCATGTTTCTAATGGTAAAAGAGAACATTTAGGAAGATACAATTCTATAGAAGATGCATTTAACGCATACAAGACTCGTAAGGAGCAATACATAAAAGAAGTTGCAGATAAATATAGGGCACAGATTTCACAAACACTATATGATGCGTTATATAAGTATGAAGTGGAAATTACAGATTAAAGGAGATTGATACATAATGGCAAGACAATATAAAACTAATGAAGTAAAAGTAGATTTAGCTTCATATCGTCATTATTGGCGTGGTGTTAAAAAGGCAGGTAAAACAACATTGTTTTATCAGCTTATGATGGCACTTTATGGCGATCCATCTTATGGACTTGAGCTTTCAGTGGGAAATGAAAGAGGTTATAAAGCTTTGGATGGAATGGTGTATGATGAAGCACCAGATTGGGGCACTCTGATGGAAATTGCAGAAGATCTTATTGAAAATAAAGCAGACAACAATTTTAAATTTATTTGCTTTGACACAGTAGACGAATTAGTTGAAATTGCAAAAAAAGAAGTTGTTCGTTTAGATTATAGAAAAACAGGTGAAAGACATGAGTTCAATGCTTGTTTTGGTGGTTATGCAAGACCTAGAGAAAAAGTTGCAGAAATAATTAATAATTTAATGACAAGATTAGAAGATAGCGGCTATGGAATTATCTGGATTGGTCATACAAAATACAGAACCGTGAATGAGAAAAATGGAGATTCATACGACATGCTCACATCTAACCTGTCAAATGATTATGATGGTATTTTTGCAAACAAAGCAGACGTCGTGATGATGATTGACATCGAAAAAGAGATTGAAGATAGTTTTGTACAGGGAACTCAGCGTTATATGTGGTTCCGTGGAGATGGCTTCGTAGATGCAGGTGGTAGATTTTCTCAGATTGAGCAGAAAGTAGAGTTTTCTGTAGACAATTATATTAAAACTGTATCTGACGCAATTCGCGCAGAAATTAAATCTCATAAAGTAGACGATAAGTACATTGAAGAGAAAGCTAAACAGGAACAGCAGGAAAGAGAAGAGTATTATCAAGCAAACAAAGACAAGTTAATGAAAGATGATGCAGATGCTGATGAGTTTGAACAGGATGTTGAAACTTGCAAGACACTTAAAGCAGAAATTAAAAAAGTTATCACTGCAGCCGATGCAGACACCAAAAAGAGTCTTCAGACAAAGTTAAAGGAAGCAGGTTTGCCAGTTCAGTATCAAAAATTAACAGATACTGAAACTCTTGCAAAAATTCTTTCAATTGTAACACCAGCTTAATTTCAAAGGGAGGCTTTATAGCCTCCCATTTTTTTATTTCACAACAAAGGAGATGTGCACACTATGGAAAAATGTGCAGTATGTGATAAGGAAACAAAAACAACAGTTTGCTGTTCATCTTGTGGTGGAATTTCATATGCCTATTGTGATGAATGTTTACAGGAGGGCAGAGAGCCGTATGATGCATTGGTGGGTATGGGTTTGTATTATGACGAGATTAACAAGGGGTATAAAGAAAAAATCTTATTACCCAGTCTGAAATTTTACAAGAAAACCATAGATGAATTTAATGCAGATGTTAAGCGGTTTGATGATGATTATAATGCATGGTGCAAAGAACAAGCAAAAGAAGATAATGAAGGGGAGATGTAAAAATCTCCCTTTTTTTGTTTTTATTCTTGACAATACAAAATTAATGTGGTACAATGTGGTAAAACAACAAAAGGAGAGTCAGAATGAAAAAGATACCTACATTATTTGAAAGAATTTTTGAAAATCACAAAAAGGTTGGAATTATTGATAGAGTAACTGAGGGTATGGAATGGGTGTTGGATGGCGAGGGAATTGCCACACAAAAATGGGATGGCGCCTGTTGTGCTATTATTAATGGTAAATTTTATAAACGCTATGACGCAAAACGTGGTAAGAATCCACCAAAAGGAGCAATTCCTTGTTGTGATCCAGACCCTATCACTGGACATTGGCCTCATTGGGTTAAGGTAGATAAAAATAATCCTGCTGATAAGTGGTTTATTGCAGCATATGATAATACGGATGATATAACAGAGGGAACTTATGAGGCAATAGGTCTTCATTTCCAAGGAAATCCTTATCATTTAGAATGGGACACTCTTGTTAAACACGGAGAGGTACATCTGAGTGTCGGTAGAACTTTTGAGGATATTCGAGATTATCTTAAAGAGTTTAATATTGAAGGTATAGTATTCTGGAAAGATGGAGAGCCACAGTGTAAGATTAAACGCAGTGATTTTGGGCTTCCATGGGGTGATAAATAATGGCTGATGTATTAGAACGCAAATGTGCCAAATGCAAAGGGACAATAGAGATTGAGCGCAACAATATTACAGATGTAATTTATTTTGATAAAAAATATTATCACTCATTTTGTTTTGAAAGTATGGCAACCCAAAAGGCTGCTTCAAAACGCGGTAAGCCTGCAATGTGGCAAGAGGCACTTGATAATATTTGGGCGCTCGAAGCAGACACTAAGAAGATGTTAGAGCATTTTTGGGCAAAAGATGATTTAAATATATGGTTGTTGGACCATTATGATATTGTTATGGTGCCATCAAGATTTTGGCAAATCATTGCAGATTTAGAGTCAGGCAAATATAAAGGAAAAAACTGTAAACCAATAGATATTATTCAATTGTGTAAAATGTGGATGTGGGGACAAAAACATCTCGACAAGATTGCTTTGAGTAACAAATCAAAACTCAATGGACCCACAAATGATATTGATAGATTAAGATATGATTTAGCAATATTGATTAGTCATCTTGCAGATTATAAGAAACACGTAGCAAAAGTACAGGCTCAGGAAGCCGAAAGAAAGCAAAGACAAAAAGAAAATATTAAAATTAATTATAGCAAAATTAAGTCAGTTAACAAAACGAATGGCTTGGATGATATTAGTGATTTGCTTAATGATATTATTTAAATAAAGGGAGGATGAATATGGAATTAGAATTAACCAATGTACAAGCTGAAATGTTGGTTGTCGGATCTTTTTTTAAAGACCCAACACTTTATTTAACATATGGGCAGTCTATTGTTCCAAAGTATGATTTTTCGGATAAGGCATGTGAATTTTTCTATCAGTTATTTGCTGATTATTACGTGTCATATTCAGAAACATTTACAGAGTTAAAAATAAATACTTTTGCGAGCATGTTACTCGAAAGACTTAAGGAATATAAGGCAAATGGTGGTTATAAAACTATTAAAGAGTTAATGAGTCTTGCTGACCCAAACGATTTTAAGAATTATTTTGAAACATTAAAAAAATATTCTTTATTAAGAGCGTTTCACAAAACAGGATATGATGTGTCAAAAATCCTTGCTTTAAAAAACTTTCAATCACTAACATCTAATGATGTTTGTAGAATAGTTCGTGGTCGTATTGATAAAGTGGCTAATAAAGTACAAGCAATTGACGAACCATCTTTGTTAAGCGATAATGCAGCTTCGTATATTGATAAATTTTTATGTACACCTTCACAAGGCGTATCTGGACCATGGCCTTATTTACAGAAATATTATCGTGGGCTTTTATCAGGTAATGTTTTAATGACAGGTGCATTAAGTAATAGCGGTAAAGGTAGAAATTTAGTATACTTGATTGCTTATTTAGTGTTAGTACAAAAGCAGAAAATATTACTACTTGCCAATGAAATGAGCGAAGAAGCCATTAAGTTAAATTTCCTTATTACTTGTATCAACGCTCCAGAGATTCAAGAGTTACACGGAATTAAAGGGATTTCTAAACCAGAACGTGAATTGGCGCTTGGTTCATTTAAGGACGATAATGGCAATTATATTTATCGTAAAATGGACAAAGACGGCAACTATATAGAAACCGAAGAAGATTATAGACAAAGAGTGCACGACAACTCTAGCGAATATAGAGCGATACAACAAATTATGCAATGGGTTGAATCAGAAAGTGAAGGTAAGTTTCTTTTTAAAAACATTGGCGCTTCATATGAGGATGAAGTTCTTGAAATGGAAATTAAAAAAGCTAGAACAATCTATAACTGCGATGGTGTGGCGTATGATACCTTAAAATGCTGCGGCGTTGAAGATTTCGCTAAACTTGCAGCTACTGGTACAAAAATTACAGAATGGATACATGATACAAAGTTATATTGTATTTGTACATTCCAGTTAACAGATGCTACATGGGACATTCCTATTGAAAATCTTAATTCACAGTCAATTGCGAGTAGTAAAAGATTAATGCACGTTGCCGACCAGTTACAAATGTGGAAACATTTGACTTACGATGATAAAATGAATTATGTATACACATCAGATGATGATGATTTAAGCTGGGGAGAGCCTGTTGAGCATGATTTAAATCCTAATAAAAATTATGTAGGATTAAAAATTGTTAAGAATAGATTAGGTTCAAAGGGCGATTTAATTTGTTTTGAAGTAGATATGAACGCAAATGTCTGGAAAGAAATTGGTATATTGAAAAAGAAATTATAATTAATGTGCATATTGTACAAAACGTCATTACAAACAGATGAAGATCTTTGTATATTTTACCATATTGACAATACAAAATTAATTTCATATAATAAAGGCACAATAAAACAACAAAGGAGTTTTGTTATGAAACAAACAAGAAGAAATGTTTTTGAAACAAATTCAAGCAGCACACATAGTATTTGTATTTCAAAAGCACCAGTAACAGCAGGTAAATGCATTTATTTTGGAATTGGTGAATTTGGATGGGAAAATGATTGTGTGGGTACCGCAGCCTATCTCTATACTGCAATTTTGTGTATGGATGATTCGGAAGAACTTTTAAATAAATTAAAAGATATGCTGGGACGTCATGGAATAGAGTATGACTTTGAAGAACCTGAGTATGACGAAGAGTATGATTATTTAAACAATGGATATATTGATCACAGCTATGATACAAGAGAATTTATTGATGCTGTTTTGGCAGATGATGATATGCTTATGAGATGCCTCTTTGGACCAGATAGTTGTGTATATACTGGTAATGACAATCAGGATGAACGCCCATCAGGATGTAATATTGCAGAGGAGTTTATTTGGGAATACGAAAATGGCAAGTGGGTTGAGAAGCCTAATCCATATCATGATAAAGAAAAGTTTGATTATTTTTATAAAGGAAATTAAGGAGCAAAAGATATGAAACAGATTAGACGAAATGTATTTGAGACAAATAGTAGTAGCACACATTCAATTGCTATAGCGTCAAAAAATGAATTTGAAAAGTGGCGTGATGGAGAATTATTATATCAAGAACGTTGGAGTGCACCTGATCGTTTTTTAACCATGGCTGAAGCGGTAGAAGAGGCTAAATTAAGTACATATTATGACGGTGAGTTTAACGACATATCTGCAATGGATGACTACGAAATTTATGAAGTACTTCGAGAATACGAGATATACGATTACGAACATTGGACTCGTGATTATGAGAGTGATGTAACTCATTACACAACACCTGGTGGTGAGGAAATTGTAGCAGTTTGCTATTACGGTTATTGCTAAGGAGTAAGAAATGAAAAGATTTGTTAGATATCAGAATGGAAATTACACAGTAACCCTTGATTTGGCTACTGGCACCAAGGTAAGAGAAAACGATTTGGATTTCTTTAGAGCAGATTTTCCTGAATCAATGGATATCAAAATTTGTGACAGATGCAGCATGGGATGCCCACAGTGCCACGAGAATTCTACCCCCGATGGTAAGCTTGGTGACATTATGTCTGAGAGTTTTATTGATAAGCTGCATCCTTATACCGAACTAGCCTTGGGTGGCGGCAACCCATTAGAACATCCAAGTCTTGTTCCATTTCTTGAAAAATGTCAGAAATTACAGTTGATTCCAAGCATGACTGTAAATCAACTTCATTTTATGAAACATAAAAACTTCATCAAAGCATTGGTTGACAAAAGACTTATTTATGGACTTGGGGTGTCACTTGTAAGCGTAACAGATGAGTTTATCTCTACACTTAAAGAATTCCCTAATGCAGTTATTCATGTGATTAATGGTATTGTACACCCTACACAGTTAGAAGAACTTGCATACCATAACCTTAAAGTTTTGATTCTTGGCTATAAAGAATTTCGTCGTGGTAAGGATATGTATAATCAGCAGGGTGAGGTTATTGAAAAAGTTAAATCTATGTTGTATGATGTTTTGCCTACTATGATTGACCAAAGCTGGTTCGAGGTTGTAAGTTTCGATAACCTTGCTATTCAGCAGTTGAATGTTAAACGACTAATGTCTGATGAGGACTGGGAACAGTTTTACATGGGCGATGATGGTCAAGATGGAAATATGACATCTGCATCAATGTATGTAGATATGGTAAATCGTGAATTTGCAAAAAACTCTACTTCAACAGAAAGATATCCATTAGAAGATAATATTGTGGATATGTTTAATAAACTTCGAGCTAACTAAAAATTTCCAGAAAGGTGACAACAATTATGGCTGTTAAATTTCAAAAAGGCGACAAAGTTAAAGTGGTTAAATCTCAATTATATACGTTTGGTAGACAGGGTGTAGTTTTACATGTTTTTGGGACATCAATAAGTGTAGAAATTGATGATATGGGTTTATATAAATACCACCCAAATAGCTTGCAGCTGATTGATAGAACTCTACCCGAAGGAGTTGCTTGTAGCACACGTTTTAATGATGATGATAGTGATAATAAAGGAGAAAACAATATGTTAATGGGAAACTACAGAGTATGTAAAGTTAAATTTTTTGAAGGTACAAATGTAAACAAGGAATATACCTATGCTGTTTATGATGATAGTATTATGGTTGACGATAAGGTTGTTGTTAAGTCTGCAAATCATGGCTTTGGTCTTGCAACAGTAACTCAGATTATTGATGATAATTGTGTAACTCAGTCAATGAAAGACTATTGCAACGAAGGTAGAGAGATTGTTGCAAAGTTTGACATGAGTGCTTACAATGAACGCATTGAAAAGCGTAAGACAGCAAAGCAACTTAAAACAGAAATGAATAAGAAGTTAAAAGAAGTTCAGGAATTGGCAATGTTTGAAATGATGGCTGAAAAGAATCCTGAGTTAAAAGAGATGCTTGAGACTTACAAGGAACTGATTAAATAATGTGCTTGGAGGTTTATTTCTATGACTCATACTAATATACAAGAAAAGAAGGGTTTAATAGCATATTTTAAATCCAAGTCCAAAAAGAACGAAGAACTTGTAGTAGTTCCAGATACAGAAGTTTCTGTTACTGTGCCTGACATTAAACAGTATTTGGTTGATGAATATGACAGAAGCAGAGCATTGCAGTTGACTAACGAAGGGTTGGAACAACAATTAGAAGAGGCTAAGGCAGTTAAGTTGAAATATGATGCTGCACTTGTTACACTTGACGAATACTCTCGCAGAATTAAAAGTTCAGAAAGTAGTATTGCAAGAGAAAAAGAAAAAACCGCAAAGATGCAACGAGATTTGGATAAAATGAGAGATGATGTTAATTCATATAAAATTCAGTTAAGCCGTGCTGCAATCACTAAGGAAGAGATGAAAGAAGAAATCATCGAAGAATTTAAATCTGAATTGCTTGAAAAAATTAATAATCACAAAGGTAATTTAAGCAAAAAGATTGTTTGTGGTCTTATTGGCGTTGATTCTAATACACCTGAGATTGAAGTAGATAGTGGAGGGTGCGGTAATGGATAATTATTTTGCGATTGAACGCGATGGAAAGTGGATTAACCATGTATGTATTACGCGTGATGATGGCACAATTGCTTTTCAGGATGTTATGAGTATGTCTTATGATGAAATTAAGGAATATACAGATATTCATGAACTAATTGCTGCTGTTATGAACGCCACTAATGAATATTTTAACTGTGATGATGAGCAGACTCTTATTACATTAGTAGGCAGTGATGATGTGTTTATTTGGGGTGTTTTGATTGGTCCATCTGATAATGACGATGAATTACGTTATGTTTTTATTGATTGGCAAAAAGATGGCAAAAAATATAGATATGAAAAATAATTGAAAATATTTTCCAAAAAAGTATTGACAATACAAAATTAATGGTATATAATAACAGTACAAAATTAATTGAGTAGTGAGTACAGAGTCGCGTAGACTTAAATGATAGTTTTTAAAGACTGTTAGAAGTATATGCACATATTTCCAGTCTAATTATAATTATAAATATAAGGAGGTGTGGACTATGGCACTTATTGAATTTAATCCAACTTATAACGAGATGTATGAAATTCTTAATCAGTATAGGGTAATCATGAAAGAATATCATCAGATGTTTATTTCAGTCGCTTCATTAGATGACTCTATGGCAAATACATATAAGAACTATTTGGATATCGAAAATAAATATCTTCTTTTCAAAGAAGCAGTAGATTATTCAAAAATGACATCTAAAATTCGTAAGTTTGGTAACAAGACTCTTAGAGAATTTGAAATTGAATTGGAAAAGGCAGAAAATAAGAAAAACATTCTTATGGGTATGGTTAGTGAGAGCGACAATGTTGCTACAAAACAAAGCATAATCAACGAGTTGGGTTCAACACTTGAAGAGATTTCAAAGCTCAAAGTTGATATTAAGTACATTGAAAGTAATTATAAAGTTAATATCGCTAACTAATATTTAGTAATCCCTCTAATATTGGATTTCAAAGTATTAGCCTTCAACAGGCATTATGATTCCATCTTTAGGTGACTAAAGTGAAATACCACGGGTAGATAAGATAGCAAAATGCGCCACTACCTACAACGAAAACATCAGCAGGCGTGTGTGGATGGTTCGGATCAAATCGGCAGATGTGCGGGAGGACAGACCTAACTGTCCATTTATATGCCAGTTAAGGTTTAGAGCAGGTTCGAATCCTGCCGCTGGCAACGAGTGGTGTATACAGCCACAAGTTTAGTACTAAGTGTTGCAGTCTTTGACGTAGCTAATCAAAGGTTGCGATATGGGGATGTGGTGGAATCGGTAGACACTCAGGACTTAAAATTCTGTGGTTTGAGACCGTGCGGGTTCAAGTCCCGCCATCCCTACCAAAATTTTAAAAAAGGAGATACCAATATGAAAAACTATCAACATTGGTCAACAGACACTTTAATTCATAGAAGAAAATGTTTACTTGCAGACATTGAAGATTGGGAGAAAACTCTTAGAGAAACCAAATCTGTATTAATTAGATTTTCTCTTACGTACTACATCAAAAAAACAAAAGAAGAAATTCGCGCAATTGATGCAGAACTCTGCTATCGTGAACACAATTAATTTTATCAATAAGGTGCAATCTTTATACATGATTGTTAAATGTCTAGTCAGGGCAAGCTGCTATGGTGCACACATAGGGTGAAAGAAGAAACAGCCTTGTTAAAGTCAACAACAGAGATTACCGTACAGAGAGTGGTGGTACGGTATATAAATGACCAACTTAAAAAAGGATTCGCTACTAATCAATGGCGGTTGTTGAGCAATTGTTCATTTAATTTTTCTTTCTCTGGGAACTCCCGCAATGGCTATATGAGATAACATCAATTAGAAAGACTGGGCGGGGCGGATAAGTACAGTAGGGGTTAGGCTTATCCATGGCTACGATATTTAAAATTTGGTTGAGAGAATTTTAAGTTAGCTCCTCATAGGGTTTGGTATGAGCCTGTTCTCAACTATGTCTTTAAGATAAAAAATACCAAGGCTACGGTGGTTGGTCTTATTTGGGGAGGTTCCCTACGGAAGTGAAAACGGCAATTTCACAAAACCGCCTTAATGATACGAGGTAGTCCACTTTTCTCTGGCCCAGAAAGTGTGTTAGTGAATCATTGGTGCAATTCCAATCTACCTCACTAAGTAAGTGAGAATTAAAGTGTGCGGTCAAAAGGATTAGCCTTTCCCAACAAGTCGATGCTTGCATTGGCGTAAGGGTACGAGTTTTGATGCCAAAGTACAAGGTGCATGCGCTCGCTAAATAATATATTGGGGTGTCGTCAAGCGGTAAGACACAGCACTTTGACTGCTGCATTCGTAGGTTCGAATCCTGCCACCCCAGCCAGATCTTATAAACAAGGAGTAAATACTAATGAAACATAATGGTATAAATAGACTAATAAAAGTTGCTATACTGTTAATATTTTTAATAGCAATATGGAATGTTGCGGCAAAGTACTCTAATCCTATTTTTATTCCAGAGCCTTTAAAAGTATTGGAAGATTTTATAGAGGTTGTACAAAATGGCACACTGTTTAAAGCCATACAATATTCTTTTTTAAGGATAACGATAGCAACATTTGTTTCTGCTTTAATATCCATACCTATTGGTATCATCGTATATAATGTTAAGATTGCACGAGATTTTCTTTATCCTATAATTAGCGCAATAAGATATGTGCCTGTTACAGCGTTCTATCCATTATTAATAATGTGGTTTGGAATAAATGAGGTTATGAAAATTGCTTTTCTATTCATTGCAACTTTTGTCTACATGATGCCATCCGTTATGTTAGCGTTAGATGAAGTTAACCAAGACTTAATTGATACGGGGCTAACATTAGGCATGAGTAAAATGCAAACGATTACAAAGATTCAAATACCAGCAACCCTTCCAAGTTTAATGAATAGTTTCATTATGATGTATGGCATTGGTTGGACCTATATTGCAGTGGCAGAAACAGTCAACGCAAAATATGGACTAGGATTTATCATACAACAATCTTCTTCAAGAGGAAGAACTGATTTAGTGTTTATGGCTATTATAATGATAATCATTATTAGTGTTCTTTTTGATAGTATATCAAAATGGTTAGTTAAGAAGATTTTTAAATGGAGGTATATCAATGATTGTAGTGAATAACTTGTGCACAGGATATGCAAGAGCGTCACCCCTTTTAAAAGAATTTAGTTATCAGTTTGATAATAAAATTTATGGAATTTTAGGGACGTCTGGATGTGGTAAAACAACATTGCTTCGAACAATTGCTGGATTAACTAAACCATTATCAGGCGAAGTACTTGTTGATGGTGCAAAAGTCAGCAAACCACATAAGAGTGGTATTTATATGATGCACCAAAATTACACTTGTTTTGATTGGTTAACTTGCATGGACAATGTACTTATTGCTAAAAAGATACAAGGCAATATCACCGATGAAGATCGACACAATGCTCAACAGATGCTTAAAGTCGTTAAATTAGGTGAAGATGCCAACAAATATCCAAGGCAGTTATCTGGTGGAATGAGACAGCGATTGGCGTTGGCTAGAACATTATTTATGAATCCAAAAATCATTTTAATGGATGAACCTTTGTCTGCATTAGATGGTGCGACACGAAACGAAATGCAGAATTTAATATTAGATATACATAAGCGCACTAATAATACAATTTTAATGGTCACACATAGCGTAGAAGAGGCTAATAAAATGTGTGATAAAATAATACAACTTAAGGAGAATTAATATGGGAAAGTTTTTAAAAGCTATTGGAAGAGCGTTTGTAGAAGAAGTACCAACTGAAGACTATGCGGTGTCAGTTGATAATACAATCGCTTATGAAGAAGAGGTCGTAGAGGCAGAACTTGAGGGTGTAGATGTTAATACATTGGTTGATGATATTTACACTCAGAATGATTTGTTTGATAAATCACGTTCTATTTTTAAGGTAGAAGAACTTATTTCTTCCCTTCCTCAAGAAATGGTTACCAATACTAAGAGGGCATCAGTTCTTGCTATTCTTGGCAGTTTTAATTTAACTGCAACTGAGGTTTCAGAAGACGGTGAAAAGAGAATTAGTGTTCTTAACGAAATTAAGGAACAGATTGATGCAGATTGTAAAAATACAATTATAGATAAAGAGGCACAGATTGAAGAGTTTAAACAGGCTATTGCCACTCTTACTGTAGATATTTCTAAAGAGCAAGAAAAGATGAAAAAATCAGACGAAATCATTGCATCTGAAATTGCAAAATTAGAAGCACTTATTAGATTTATAGGAGGTGAAAACTAATGAGTTTGACAGCATTGATTATTATACTTGTATGTGTAATTTTTGTAGCATTACTTATTCTTTTCCCAGAATTTAGAGCTTTATTTAAAGGATTTACAAGAATTTTTATTAAGGATATTGCTACAACACCTGAAGGAGCAGAGGCTATTTATAGTGAAAAAATTGATGACGCTCAGGAAGCATACAACAGAGCAAAAGATGCTTTGAGTATAGCGACAGGAAAATTATCTAATGCAAAAAAAGATATGGAAAATTTAAAGAAAAAACTTGCTAAAGCTGAGACTGACTGTGAGGCATTTGTTAGAAATGGCAGAATGGATCTTGCTGAGTTAAAAGCAGAAGAACGAGAAGAAATCATGTCTGATATCGAAAGAGTTCAGTCTTTAATTGAAGCCTTTACTGTAGCTGAAACACAGGCTAAAGAAGCACATCAGATGTGTGATAAAAATCTTCGTAAACTTAAGAGAGAAAGCAAAGAAGTTGTTGAAAATATGAAAACAAAACAGCAGTTAAAAGAAGTTTACGATAATATGGATGAACTTAAGAATGTTACAGCAACAGATAAACTTCTTGACTCTATCAGAGATAAGAACAAGGACTTGGATGCTATCGTAGAAGGTTCAAAAGTTATCCATGAAAACAGAACTTCAACCAAGTTACAGAAAGCAGAAGCAGAAGCAAAAAAACTTCAAAGCAACGATTATCTTGACGCTTTAAAGAAAAAATACAACAAATAAGGAGAATAAAAATGGGCGTAAAAAGATTTAGATTAACAAAGAGCGCAAAAATACTCGCAGTAGTTTTAGCAGTTGTTCTTGTAATCGGTGGTGTAGCCGTTGGTCTTAAGACAGGTGTTGTTAAGAATGACATTAAGGTTGATGCTGATGGCAATGTAATCAATACAACAAAGACTAGCAAAGATACTATTAATTTGTCACTTGATGAATGGATTGGTTGGAAGTCTATTATTGATGCTAACGGCGGTTTATCAACCGAAAAGGGCTCGATTTACGACAAACTTGGTATCAAAGTTAATATTAGTATCATTAATGATGCAACGCAGTCTAGTAATGCATTAGTCAGCGGCAAACTTGATGCTGCAGGATACACTATTAACCGTACAGCATTTTTGTCTCAGAAGTTTAAAGAGAGTGGAGTTAATGTTGTTATGCCATTCATTACAAACTTCTCAAACGGTGGCGACGGTATTATTGCAAATTCTAATATTAAATCCGTTGATGATTTAGTAAATGCAAAAATCGGTGTACCTCAGTTTTCAGAAGCTCATTCGTTGGTAGTATGGTTTGTCAATCAGTCTGATTTATCAGCAAGTAAGAAACAGTCAATTATCAACAATTTGATTTTCTTTGCAACTCCTGACGAAGCGGCTAAAGCATTCTTTGCTGGTCAGATTGATGTGGCAGCAACATGGGAGCCATATTTAACACAGGCACAGAACATGTCTGATGCACATATTTTGTTTAGCACAGCAAGTTCATCTAGTCTTATTATGGATGGCGTTCTTTTCAATGAAGATTTTGCAAAAGCAAATCCTGATGTGGTGAGTGCATTTATTGATGGTGCATTACAGGCATCTAGTGTGTACGACACTGAATTTGATACAATTAAAAAGGTAATGCCGATGTTCTCTACAGCATCTGATCAGGATGTTAAGGATAATTGTGTATCAGCCAAGTTAACAACATATGCGGACAATCTTAAGTTGTTTAATGGAACAGCCAAGACAATTTATACAGATATGTGTGGTGTGTGGAAATCAATTGGAGAAACTGTTAACAACGATTTAGTGAATACTATTTTTGATAGTCAGTATATTGAAACACTTGCTGATAAGTATGATGCAAATACTTATACATCTTCTGGTGCAAATGTAGTTGTAACAGATAAAAACGAACAGCAAATTATTAACACAGAAGCATTGCTTAAAAAATCTACAACTGTAAACTTTACAGCGAATACTGCTAAATTTGTAAATTCTAGTGAAGCAACTTCTAAGCTGGATGAGTTTATTGAAATTGCTAAGGTTCTTGACGGTGCCATTATTCAGATTGAAGGTAATATTGCAACTGACACTAATAGTGAAAGCGGTATGGTATTATCAAAGCAGAGAGCAGAAACTGTTAAACAGTACTTTGTGTTAAATGGTATTAGCGCCGATAGAATCATTGCAATTGGTAATGGTAGCACTAAACCTGTGGCACCAAATGATTGTGAAGAAAACATGCAGCGAAATAGACGTACAGATATTTCATTTAAATGTATCGAATAAGGTGTTAACATGATTGTATTAAACATTGGAGCCTTTGTTGCAATTGTTATTATTACTTTTATAGTTGGTTTTGCAATAGGCAAAAAACATAAAAACAAATCTTAATTAAATAGTGCAGGGATAGTCAAACTATCCCTGTTTTTGCATTTTTTTACAAATAACTCTTGACAAACATGAGTAATGTTGCTATAATAACAATACAAAATTAATGAAAGGAGTGTTGTAATGATATATTTAGATAATGCGAGCACAACGCCATTATGTGATGCGGCAAAACAAACCATCATTGAACATCTTGATGATTATGGCAATCCTAGTAGTTTGTATGAGTTTGGAAAAAAATCACAGTTTCTTATAGAAGATGCTCGTCAAAGGATAGCTCAATGCATTAATGCAGAACCTGATGAAATTTATTTTACATCTAGTGGGTCAGAAGCAAACAGTTGGGTAACAAGTCAGTATATGACAATATCTACGCAATTTGAACATCATTCTTTAAAAGCACATTATCCTCAAATTAATGTGAGCAAAGATGGAGTTGTGGACCCACAGCGATTTAGCTGTGTTGATCATAAGTTGTTTAGATTGTTTGAAGTGATGTCATGTATGTATATCAATAATGAGCTTGGGACGATTCAGCCTATTCAGGATATTGCAACAATCGCACATAGCAAAAATATGCTTTTCCACACTGATGCTGTTCAGGCAGTAGGGCACATTCCAATTGACGTTAAGGCATTAAACTGTGATATGCTTTCTGCTTCAGCCCATAAATTCGGTGGGCCAAAAGGAGTCGGGTTTTTATATGTTAAACAAGGCATAGAGTTAAAACCACTAATTAATGGCGGCAAACAAGAAAATAGCAAGCGTGGTGGTACAGAAAATGTTCTTGGTATTATTTCTATGGCTACAGCGCTTGAAGATGCAGTGGAACACATGGAAGAACGTAATAAACATATTAAACATTTAAGAAATAAAATGTTGGTAAGGTTGTTAACAATTCCAGGTTCTCACTTAAATGGCTCACTTGATAACCGAGTAGTTTCAAATATTAATATTAGATTTGATGGTGTGTCTGGTTCACAACTTGTAACATTATGTGATTTGTATGGAATTTGTATTTCTGCAGGTTCGGCATGCAATGAAGGAGAGGAAACTCCAAGCCATGTATTAAAAGCTATTGGGCTTACAGATGAACAAGCTTTAAACAGTATCAGAATTACAATTGGACATCAAAATACTGAAGAAGAAATTGATATTGCGGCAACATTTATTGCGCAATTAGTTGAAAGGACAAGAAATCATGATTAAGAAAAAATATTTAGTTATTGTAGCGACACTTTTGGCAGTAGTTTTTGTTTTTAATGTTAGTACAGTTATTAACTACAACCGTACATCAAAAGAGCTTAAAAGTGCAAAAAGTCAAATAACAACAATACAAAATGAATTAAATAATACGCAAGACAAACTTAAAAGCACAATTAGAAAAAATAATGATTTATCTAATTCTCTTGCTGTTATGTCATCAGAACTTGACACTGCCAATGCAACACTTCAGGATTTAAAAAGTGATACATATGACCTTGTATATCTTGGTAATTTTAAGCTTACTCATTACTGCAATGAAAAATATGCCCATATTTGTGGTCATGGCAATGGACTTACATCCACTGGAGCAAAAACAGTTGTCGGCAGAACGATAGCAGTTGATCCTTCGGTTATTCCTTATGGTACAAAAGTTTATGTCGAAGGTTATGGATGGCGAGTTGCGGAAGACTGCGGCGGAGGAGTTAATCAAAAACATATTGATATTTTAGTTGACACGCATAAACAAGCTCTTGCTATGGGTACTCAAAATGGTGGAGTATGGATTCTTGTAAAAAAATCTTAACAATACAAAATTAATTTAATGAAAGAAGGAAACACAAATGAAAAAAGTTTTAATTGTAGTAGATATGCAGAATGATTTTATTGATGGTGCTCTTGGCACAAAAGAGGCTCAGGCTATTGTGCCAAATGTAAAAAAGAAGATTGAAGACTATATGGCTCAGGGCAATGACATTGTGTTTACAAGAGATACACATCAGGAAAATTATCTTGATACAATGGAAGGTAAAAAGCTTCCTGTAGAACATTGTATTGAAGGTACTTTTGGTTGGGAAATTTCATCAGAGCTTGGTGGCCCGATGAATCATAGTATTGTAGATAAACCAAACTTTGGTTATCCTCATTGGGTAAGCAACCTCTCTGACTTCAATGTTGTCGAGGATGAAGACAATTGGTTTAATAGTTATCTTGATGAAGAAGCTCCTGAGTCAATTGAACTCGTTGGTCTTTGTACAGATATTTGTGTGGTATCAAATGCACTTATTCTTAAAGCACTTTATCCAGAAGTTGAAATTACAGTTGATGCAAGTTGCTGTGCTGGTGTAACTCCTGAGAGTCATCAGGCAGCGCTCACAACAATGAAGATGTGTCAGATTAATGTGATTGGAGAATAAGATATGATTAAAGTAAACGATGAAATTGTAAAAATAGAACACTTCCCAGATGGAACTCCAAAGATAAATGTAAATGTTTTGATGATTGAGGAAAAGCCATATGATGGGTCAAATTGGATAGATATTGACTGGTTTTACGAATCAGACAATGAATTATTTTATCTTTTCTTAATCAAAAAACATTTAGAAGAAAACTTTGTAAATGTATGTTATGGTTTACATATGCCTTATATTCCCAACGCTAGAATGGACAGAGTAAAAAATGATGACGAAGTATTTACGTTAAAATATTTTTGCGATTTTATTAACAGTCTTAATTTTGATTGTATATGGATATTGGATCCTCATTCTTATGTTAGCGCAGCATTACTTAATAATGTGGTGGTTGAAACTCCAGAGGGATACGTTTTACAAGCTATTAAACAATTGGGAGAAGGCCAGCCTGACATGAACAGTACAGATGATTGGATGTTGTTCTATCCAGATGAAGGTGCCATGAAACGTTACAGTACCAATTTACCATATAAATATGCTTTTGGCATTAAAAAGCGCAACTGGGAAACTGGTAAAATTGAAGGACTTGATGTCGCAGGATGTGTAGATAAAATCAAAGATAAGATTATTCTTATTGTGGACGATATCTGCAGTCGAGGCGGGACATTTTACCACAGTGCTAAAAAACTCAAGGAACTTGGTGCAAAAGAAATTTACCTTTATATAACCCATTGTGAGAACACTATCTTTGAGGGTGAACTGCTTACAAGTGGTTTAATTGAAAAAGTTTATACAACAAACAGTATTTTTACAAAAGAACACGAAAAGATTGAGGTTTTTGAATTATGAAAAGAACAAATCCAATGTTATTAATTGATTTTTATAAGGCAGTACACGCTGAAATGCTGCCTAATGGTATAACTAAGTCTGTTTCTTATTTCACTCCTCGCATGAGTCGAGTAAACAGATGGGATAAGGTAGTTATGTTTGGTCTTCAAGGTTTCATTAAAACTTATCTTATTGATTATTTTAACGAAGAATTTTTCAGCAAACCTTTTGATGATGTAATCTCTGATTACAAAAGAATTATGGATGCAACTCTTGGCAAAGATGCTTATAAAATTGACAAAATCAAAAAGTTGCATATTCTTGGATATTTGCCAATTGAAATTATAGCTCTTACAGAGGGTACAAGAGTTCCTATGCATGTACCAATATTTGGTATTACAAATACTCATCCAGAATTTGCTTGGTTGCCACAGTCTCTTGAAAGTCTTATCTCAGCTGAAATGTGGCATCCAATGTTGGCTGCAACAGTTGGATACACATATAGAGAAATTGTAAACAAATATTATGATTTAACTTGTGATGACAATATTGTAAAAGCAAGAGCACTTGGTGCATTTGACTTTAGGGGTGAAGAATGTTTGCAGTCTGCCGAAAAGGCTGGTGCGGGTTGGTGTTTATCTTTCTTAAACACTGCCACTGTACCTACTGTTTGTTATCTTGAGGAAAATTATAACTGTGACTGCACAAAAGAACCTGTGGCATTTGGATCTCCGTCTACTGAGCACGCAGTAATGTGCAGCAACTATGCGATTGACGGCAAGGAAGAAACTCTTCTTTGTAAACTTCTTACAGAAATTTATCCAAATACAAGTTTTTCTGCAGTGCTTGATTCTTATGATTATTGGAATGTAATTGATAATATTCTTCCTAAGCTTCATACGGAAATTATGAATCACAATGGTTGTATGTTAATGCGTGGAGATTCTGGAGATTGCGTTGAAGTTGTAACAAAGACTGTATTTAAGTTGTGGGACCAGTTTGGTGGCACAATTAATAGTAAAGGCTACAAGGTGCTTGACCCTCATGTAAAGGCTATCTACGGTGATAGTATTACAGTGCAGAGATGCGAACAGATTTATCAAATCCTTATGGAAAATGGTTTTGCTTGTTCAAATGTAGCTCTTGGTGTTGGTTCATTCTCATTTCAGTGCATTGAAGAAGATGGTATGCTTAAACCATTTACAAGAGATACATTTAGTTCTTGTATTAAGGCTACTTATTGTGAGATTGATGGTAAGCCTTATCCAATCTTTAAAGACCCAAAAGACGGTGGATTTAAAACATCTCAAAAAGGTTGTTGTAGAGTTTTTAAAGACGAAAATGGTGAATACGTCTATAGAGATGGATATACATGGGCTGAAGCAAGTGATGTTTTTTACAATGAATTTATAACAGTCTTTAGAGATGGTAAGATGATTAAAGAGTATAGCCTTAAAGATATCCGAGATCGATTGCACGGAGGTGCCTTTTAATGAACAAACATAATCCATTATTTTTGTACAATAAACAATTATATACAGGTTTACACTCAACACATCCCTCATTCTTGCTATCTCGTCTTATTGAACAGTACAAAAATCAAGAACGTCTTATTATCGCTTATGATTTTGATGATACTGTAAAACCTTATTGGTGCGGTTCTTGTGAAGATGTTAAATCGGTATTAAGACTTTGTCGAGATGTACTCAATGCGTATTTTATTGTATATACTTGTAATCCTAATCACGATAAAATTAGAGATTATTTAACTGATGAAGAAATTCCGTTTGACACAATAAATCGAAATGCACCTTTTATAGATGCAAGTTATATTAGTGGGAAGTTATTTTACAATGTTTTTCTTGATGATAAAGCAGGTCTTGGCGAAGTTGTCAAAACTTTAGAAGAATTATGTTATCTTGTGGGTAATAAAAAGATTTAAGGAGAGATATAATGTTTGATGCAGTAAAAGTAAAAAATGATTGTGTGCAGTGGATTAGAGATTGGTTTGAGATGAACGGTAAAGATTGTAATTGTATTGTGGGAACGAGTGGCGGAAAGGACTCGTCAGTAGTTTTAGCATTGTGTGTTGAAGCACTCGGCAAGGATCGAGTTATTGGAGTTCTTATGCCAAATGGTATTCAAAAGGATATATCAGACGCTTATGCCGTTGTTGAGTTTTTAAATATTAGATTTATGACAATTGATATTGGATTATCTGTAGACTCTCTCCTCTGCGGCATTGATTATCCCAAAAATGGGAAAGGTGTAACAGTATCAGAACAGACTAGAATTAATCTTCCGCCTCGTATTCGTATGGCTACACTATATGCTGTTTCTCAGTCTCTCAACGGCAGAGTGGCTTGTACAGATAATCTTTCAGAATCTTACATCGGCTATTCAACACGCTGGGGCGATTCTGTGGGAGATTTTAGCCCACTTGTTAATCTCACAAGTGATGAAGTAGTTGCTATTGGAGATGTTCTTGGACTTCCATATGAGTTAACTCATAAAGTTCCAAGTGACGGTCTCTGTGGTAAAACTGATGAAGATAATTTTGGTTTTACTTATGCAGTGCTAAATAAGTATATTCGCACAGGCGTATGTGAAGATGAAGCAATTAAAACAAAGATTGATGAAAAACACCAAAAGAATTTGTTTAAACTTCAACCAATTCCAGCATTTAAACCAAAATTTTAAATAAACTCTTGACAATACAAAATTAATGCACTAATATATTAACAGAAAGGATGTGAATGTGTTGCAAGCCCAAGAGCTAAAAGAATATATTTTAGACAATGAGTATGTAGAACAAATTTTAGATGATCTTGGATGTAAACATATCCGACATAGAGGAGAGTATATTAGTGCATCAAACCCTGATGGTAATAACACACAGGCAGTTATCGTTTATCTGAATGAAAATTTAACATGTCTTAATTACACTAGACAAATTGCAAAAAATAAAAGAACTACGGACATTTTTGATTTAGTATCATTTTATCAAGATTGTTCATTTCCTGAGGCATTAAAATATGTGCATGGGTTATTGGGGTTAGATTATTATGCAGAGAGAGAAGAGCCTTGTGAATCACTACAAATTTTACGGATGCTTAAAGATATGCAACTAAATGATGAAGATGCAGATGATACTCCGATTAAACCAATATCAGAAAGAATTTTGTCTTATTATCTTCCCTATGGTAATAAAATGTTTGATGATGATAATATCTCTTTAGAGATACAACAAGAGTTTGAGATAGGTTTTGACGCTCAGTCAGGTTACATTACAATTCCTCTTAGAGATTCTTTGGGGGCACTTTGTGGTGTAAAAGGCAGATACTTTGGGGAACCTGATGAACGGCATACTAAATATACGCACATTGAAAAATGTAACAAAGGGCGCATTCTTTATGGACATTGGTATAACCGTGAATATATAAAAAATAGCAAAAATATTTTTATATTTGAATCAGAAAAAGCAGTACAGCAACTTGCTACAATGGGCTATCGTAATGCAGTGTCTACGGGCGGGAAAACTATCAGCAAATATCAAGTAGAACTTATAACACGTACAGGTTGCACGCCAATATTCGCATATGATAAAGATGTTGAAGAAGATGAACTTAAAGAGATTGCTGCTATGTTTATGGATGGTATTACTGTTTATGCAATTATAGATAAGGATAATATACTTGATGAAAAAGAAAGCCCAAGCGACAATCCTGAGAAATGGGCCTATTTGGTTAAAAATCATATACATAAAATTAGGGATGGTCATAATAATGAGTGATAAAAACAAGCAAGAGTTGAGTAAATGGATAGATGTTTTGTATAAAAGACAAAACAATACAAAATTAATTGAAGGGAATGTTGTAATAAATGATAAAAGAGAGGTTAGAATGGCACAGTCAAATTGCTGATTTATCAAATATTGACCCAACAATATTATCAAAATTTTCACCCTTTGTTTCTAAGAAAAAGACTCCAACAAATTTTCATGATTTAACAGGAGAAAAGTTTGAAAGGTTAACAGTATTGTATAGAGGAGAAAATTACAATAAATGGGGAGTTACTTGGGTTTGTCAATGTTCTTGTGATAAACATACAATTATCAAAGTAAGATCTGGAAATTTGGTTTCTAAAAATACAAATTCGTGTGGATGCTATGCGATTGACAAGTCAAAAGAGATATGTAAAAAATATAATGAATATGATTTATCTGGAGAATATGGTATTGGTTATACATATCAAGGAGAGGAATTCTATTTTGACTTAGAGGATTATGAGTTAATTCATGACTATTGCTGGAGTATTGGTAAAAAGGGCGATGTAGAAGCAAGGGTTAACGGGAAGTTAGTTAAAATGCATCGTTTGATTATGGGAGTTGTAGATCCTAAAATTGTTGTTGACCATATTTATCATAACAAAAACGGAGATGGTCGTAGATATGATAATCGGAAATGTAATTTAAGAATTTGTAAACAACAATTGAATACGTGCAATACAAAACTTAGGAGTAATAATACAAGTGGTGTAACTGGTGTGGAGCTCGATAAGAGAAGAAATAAATGGGTTGCTTCCATCACATATCGTAAAAAAACATATTATTTAGGTTCGTTTCAACACAAAGAAGATGCCATTATGGCAAGAAAATACAAAGAAAAAGAATTATTTAAAGAGTATCAATATAAAGAATACACAAAGGGAGAAAATATATGAGAGCAGAAGATAAAGTAAAGGTGTTTTCTCATGGGTTAAGTCAGTTTGAAACAGATAAAATGAGAACATATTGTGAGGATATGATAAAAGAAATGCCAGATTATTTATTTACTATGCCTAGTTCAACAACTGGAAAATGGCATAATTCCACCCAGTGTCAACCTCATGGACAAGTATATCACATTATTATGTTTGCTGAGATTGTAAACTACAGACTTGCGTTAAAGGGTAATCGTGAGAAGTTTAAATCAGCAGAACAAAGAGATGCAATTAGATGTGTGGCGTATTTTCATGATGCCTTAAAACTTGGAAATGGCGAGTCTTCGTATACTGTATTTGACCATCCATTACTGGCAGCAGAATGGGTTAGAAATACTGTGGTAGAACATGATGTAGAACAAAGAATTAAAGACGCTATTGCGGATATGTGTGCAGCACATAGTGGTGAGTTTTGCACATCAAAACGAAGTAAAATTGTATTGCCAGAGCCCAAAAATGCAATGGAACTGTTTGTGCACGAATGTGATATTCTCAGCAGCCGTAATAATATTGATATGCCAATTCCAGAGTATCTAAAAGATATCTTTGAAGATTTGGAGGAAAAAGTAGAGTTTGATGAAAACTTCACATTAAGCTTTGGGCAACACAAGGGCAAAAAACTCATTGATGTGTATAAAGAACATCCAGATTATATTACATGGTGCGAAGAAAACTTATTCCAACGTAGAGATGTGCAAACTATGATTAAAGCAATGAAAGAACATTATCAAAAGGAGAACGCTTCAAATGAAAATTGAAATATTGGCTACTAATGGAATTAAAGGTGCATTTAAAGAGCTTGGTATACAAGCAGCAAAAACATACAAGAGTACAGATGTATTTTCTTATTCAGTATGGGAGATTGAAAAATCTGACCTTGATAAATTAGAAAATGCAACTCCTTGGAATAAAGGTTGGGGTTGGTTCGCTTTTGGAGGTAAGAGCAAAAGAGGTACTGCCTATGACTTTTTAACTATCAATGGGGAATTTTTAATTGGTTGGAATCCAAATTATGGTCCAGACACTTACGAGAAACTTTCAGATTATTTATATGACACTCTTAACATTAAATCCAATGATGATATGTATACTACATTAAATGATTTGTGTAAAACAAACGGTATGTCTTTATCAGGATTGTTAAAAAAGTTTGAGGGGTAATTATAATGGGCAAAATTGGCAGAAATGAAATTATATGGCTCTCTGGACGTGACAACAATGGTAATACGCGATATACTATTACATCCAACACTGATAGAACGCAGTATTATATATACGATAAAGATTATAATAAACTTGGAAAAGCAAAAACTCCAACTGAACTTGAAGAAAAATATTTTGGTATAAAGTAATATATAAAAATAGGCTGCAGAAAAAATCTGTGGCTTATTTTTATTTTATGCTTGACAATACAAAATTAATATGGTAATATATGTATAAAATAAGGAGGAATGTTGTTTGAAATATCAATTAATCGGTAATAATGATACACAAAATATAATTGAAACAATCCTACGCAATCGTGGAGTAAATAATACACAAAAATATTTAAAATTAACTGATGATGTTGTACAAAGCGGCTGGGATTTATCAAATATGCAGACGGCAGTTCAATGCTTTTTAGAACACTATGAAGCTCGTGATAAAATATTGGTTATGCCTGACGAAGATTCAGACGGCTACACTTCAAGTGCAATGTTGTATTTATACATTAAATCGCTTGATCCAGATTACCCAGTAGAATATATGATGCACTCACGTCCTAAAATGCACGGAATTGGAAATAAAGAATATTTAAGAGTTCCAGATGATGTAAAACTTTTTATAATCGCAGATGCAGGCACAAATGACGCACAGGAATGTAATGCGCTTATTGAAAAAGGGATTGACTGCATTGTTCTTGATCATCATGATTCTAATTATCAGGAAGAGTCTGAGGAAGAGAGTAATTATCAAAATGCAAAATTTAATAAAGCTATTATTGTCAACAATCAGCTTAGCGAACATTACAAAAATAAAAGTTTCTCTGGCGCTGGTATCGTTTATCAGTTTTTAAAATGTATAGATGAGGAATTGTGGACAGATTACGCGGACGACTTGTTAGATTTGTGTTGTGTTGGTAATGTTGCCGATGTTATGGACATTAGAAGTTTTGAAACAAGATATATTATCAACAAAGGCATTGACAATTTTAAGAACAAATTTCTTGTAGCTTTGGCTAAGGCGCAGGAATATAGTATGCGTGGACAATTAACGGTACACAATATTGCATGGTACATCTCGCCAGTCATAAATGCCATCACAAGAATCGGCACTTTGGAAGAACGAGAACTGCTTTTTAGGGCAATGATTGAACAAGATGAAACTTTTGTGTATGATAAACGTGGACATGGACTTGTTGAAGAAAATATTTATGACAGAGCTGCTCGTCTTGCTAAGAATGCAAAAAGCCGACAGGATAAACAGCGTGATAAAGTGTATAATGAGTTAAAAACCATGGTTATGCCTGAGGATAAAATCATTCTTCTTAAATCAAAAATTGCCGAAGTTGGTCTTATTGGTTTAAGTGCAATGAAGTTAGCAAGTGATTTCAAAAGACCAGCTATTATTGTCAAAGAAATTGAAAGGAATGGCAAAAAGATCCTTGCTGGTAGTTGTCGTAATTTTGACGGCAGTCCTATTACAGATTTAAAACAATTGATTTTATTAAGCAACAAGTTTGAATTTTGTTCTGGACATGGTAATGCTGCTGGTTTAGCAATTAAAGCAAAAAATGTTAAATCGGCAAAAGAATGGTTTGAGTCTTATTTACAGACAGTAGATTTTGATATCGCTATACCATGTGATTTTGTATTAGATGCAGATGAATTATCAATAGCATTTATTGTTGACATTGATCAACACAGTTGGTTGTGGGGAACTGGATTAAAAGAGCCCAAAATTGCAATTGAAAATATTACAATTACAAGATCTGACATTAATGTTCAGGGTAAAAATTTTAATAGTGTGGCTTTTCTGATTGGTGATGTAAAGTTTGTACAGTTTAATATGGCAGAAAATAACCCCCTTCTTGAATGGGCCTCGGCTTGGGATGGGGAAGATAGTGATACTATTACGATTAATGTTGTGGGTGAAGTTAGTATAAACGAATATCAAGGAGTTTGTACACCACAAGTTATTATTCAAGAATGTGAAATTATTAACTAAACAATACAAAATTAATTAAGAGGTGATAGATAATGAATATAGATACATGTGTATGTTGTGGAGAAATTATCCCAGAGGGCAGACAGGTGTGCTGGAATTGTGAAAACGGTTATTCACATCATAAAAAGGAAAACAAATTACCTTCAGAAGCTCAAATAGCTTTGGCAGATAAAATTGCCGCCACTCTTGGAATTGACTTTCCTCAGTGTAGTGACGAATTTACTGCAGAAATTTATTGGGAGTTTATTAATAAACATTATGCTGAGACAAGAGCTATTTGGCGAGATGATGGCGATTGTTATGATGACTTAGATGGATTGGCATGGTTTAGTCCATTAAATCAGTGAATGTGAGGTTGAAACAAAATGACAGATAACGAGATTAAAGCAGTAAGAAAAATAATGTCAACAGATTTATCAAGAGCATACGAAGAATTAGAAGCAAAGGTAGTAAGTATATATAAACTCTCGTGTATGACTTTAGATGATATTATTCGCCATTTAATGAAAGGTGATATTTTTGTTTCATCTGACCTTATCAACCGACTTCAAGCAGAGAATGAGAATCTTGAATACAAGTTAACAGGTGTAATGCACTTTGTTGATAAATGGCTTGATGGTGCAGAACTTGAACAAGACGAAGTAAACAGAGCAAGTGCTATGAGAGAAAAAACTTTGCAGATTGTAGAAAGTCAACAGGCAGAGATTGAGAGATTGAAAAAGGCTGTTGATATTCACAAAGGAATTGCAGAAGATTGGAAATATGAAGCAAAGAGATTAAAAGAAATGGTGGGTGAGGGTTGATGAAATTTAATACTTGGACTGTAGAGCAACTTATTGAATATTTACATTTAAGTAAGCAGGGTATGGACCCTAATTGTGTAATACGATGTTATGGAGAAATACACGTATACAATGGTGAGAGAAAAGACGGTCAACCTGATTTAACTATAGATGAAATTATAGATGAAATGGGAGTTGAAAATGATGCCATATGAAACAATTGACTTTTATTTATCAAGTGCTTTTTTAATTGCCTTAACCGTTCTTATAGTGGTTGTTGTTTTACTTGAAATTGTTGCAGGAATATATTACACAGTTAAAACAATATATCTTGATTACAAGAAGAATTTTAAAAACAAAAACAATGGTAGGTGAGAGCAGATGATAATTAAAGTAACAGTTCATGATAATGATTTTTATTATAAAATCATGCATTTTATGGATTGTATGTGGACTGTAATTTGCGATGAAAGTACAAGCACTGATGAAAGAGTAGAAGAATATCTCAAAAGAGATAAAATACTTGAGTATGTAAATCCAAATTATAATACTAAATTTACTCCTGAAATAAAAGAAGAAATTATTAATTATCTTAAATCACAGTTTGATAGATTTTTAGATATTAAATGTAATATGTTTGGTGATACTATGGAACTTCTCAGAAATAATTTTTCGGTAACAATACAGAAATCCTTTACCGATAAAGATGAAAATGGTGAAGCGTTTTATTGGTTTCAACATTCAGGTGCCATAATTAATCAGTAAAGGAGTGATAACAATGTATAAATGTATCTTTTGCAAAAAGCATTCAATAAAAGGTTTATATCGTTGTGAAATCACGGGACAAGTGTGTAAGAATGAATGCACAGGCTACACTCCGTTTGAAGTCAAGCATTACGGCTGTAAAAATGATTGCCCAAATTTTACAGCAAGTTGGGTTGACCGAATTTTTGCTTGGATAGATTTACATTAAGGAGTGACAACAATGCAGAATGAATTGAAACCTTGTCCGTTTTGTGGTGGTGAAGCAAACCTTGTGAAACGAAAGTTTAAGACGGGATTTTACCCGAGTGGCGGAACTTATTATGTGCATTGTAAAGTGTGCTTAATAACTACACAACCAAAACGAAAAGCAGAAGATGTTATTGAGGAATGGAACAGGAGGGTTGATAATGGATAAACACATAAACTGTGCAAGTTTAATAAATTGGATTAAAACACAGGTAAACCCTTACGGAAAACCAACACAAAAAGATGCTTATGGTTTTGGACTTGATGTAATTCAATATATTGAGAACGCACACGCAGATGTAGTTCCTGTGGTTAGATGTGAGGATTGCAAAAGTTACAATGGACACAGATATTGCTATTATCACGCTGACCCTGTGGACGATAACGATTTTTGCAGTTATGGAGAAAGGAAGAATGACAATGATGTATGAGTATAAGTGTAAACATTGCAAAAAGTGTTACGAAGAGCGATTAGAAGATTATTATCACTGCCAGTTAACAGGCCAGCTTAGACCACATAGATGTACAAATTTTGTGCACCCACAGTGTCAACACTTTGAATTAAGTTGGGTTGGCCGTTTTCTGGAGTGGCTTGATAGAATCACAGATTAAAAATACAAAAGGAGAAATAAATATGTTTGAAAATATTAAAGAATGTTTGAATGAATTTGAGGAAGTGCTTCACAAAGGTGACTCTGGACACAGGCTTAATGAACAAGAAGAGGATGTTATAATTAACTTTAGTTTAAATTTAGCTAAAGCGTTAATACAAGACAAGTATGTTGATAGCGAAAAAGTGGCAAAAATTATTTTGGCTGCGGCAGGGTTGTCTAATGAAGTGATTGTTAAAATAGAGTAAATTAATATGCGTTGAAGAGGTGAAAAACATGAAGTATTTTGAGAAAGAGTTACAAGAATATATTCATGATTTATGCGAAACAAAAAATATGCGAATAGACCTTCGGTTTGCATGTTTTGGCGACCCAGATAAGTTTTATATTAATGGTCAATATGTTCCACTTGAGTGCGTTGCATATTATACAACTGGCACTGATGATATAAAGAAATTTTTCCATATTTATTTAACTCATTTATGGGAGAGTGCTACTCAGCCCAATCATAGACTTGCTGTGTATGTTAAAGACATTGTTTGTATGGACGGCTGGACAGATGTAATTGTTGGCGGTTGTCTATTTGAAGACGACTACTGTTAAAATTCGATTTTTAAAGGGGTAAAAATATGACACTAAAAGATTATTATATTGCCAATCTAAACCATAATATCCTGTATGTAATTAGCGGTGTTGGGCATATGGACATGTGTTATGCTATCGGTGGAACAACATTTGAAGAAGCAGAACATGAATTAAATCGTATACTGAACAGTACAACAAAAGAAGATGTTGATTTTGTAAACAACTATAGAGATTTAAAAATAGTTAAGCATGAACTGAAGATTTCTGACGGCAAAATATATCCAAGAGCCATTAGTAAGGCGCTTGAAAAAATTAGTTATAACATATAAAAGATTAGTTTAAGAGGTGAAGATTATGATGGGAACAATAAATTGCGTATACGAAACGCCTTGTGGGTGGTGTTCCAAGTGGGATAAGAAATGTGATAAGAAAATTATAGAACGAGGACAAAGGGCAAAGTGCAATCCAGTTGACGATGCCGTAGATAGTGTTACAAAAGAATACATTAAGTCTACGCTTATCAATAAAGTATGCGAATCCGAAGAAGACCATGAGTGGGAATGGGTGTTGGCATCTACAGCAGAAAATACATTTAGGTGTAAAAAATGTGGTGCTTGTAGAGTATACCCTATTGACTATAATATAACCACAACAACATCAAGCATTTAAAACTAACATTTTAAAGGGGTAAAAATATATGGAATTAAAAATTAATATTGATGAAACAATGTTCAAAGATGTTCTTGAAAAGGAACTTAAAGCGTTTTCAAGTGAAGAGCTGCATGAAATTATTAGAGAATGTATTGTTGAAGCATTAAAAACTGATGGTACTCTTAGAAGCTTATTTATTAAACCAAAAAGATATTCTTATGAGTCAGACGAAGCATCGCAAATTTTGTTTGAAGCAGCAAAAAATATTAATCTATCTCCTGCATACGAAGAAATTCAAGAGATGATGATTGCTGAGTTAAAGAAAAATTATGATAAATTGCTACAAAACGTTATGCTAAAAACAATGGTAGATGGTCTATGTAATGATTGGAATTTTAGAAGCAATTTGGAGTTAGCAGTAAATAATGTTTTGACACAAAGAGCTAATTCAAATAGCTACTAATAAAAAATGTTTTAAGAGGTGAGATATATGGCAAATGGTAAATTAACTCTTCGTGGAGCGATTGAAAAAACCGCATCATTTTGTCCTATTAAAATTATTTTTAATGGCATTGTTCTATATAATGATTATGATAGTGATATAGAAATAGAAAAAGGGGTATATGGAGAGGTTAAAACTCCGATAGAAGTTATTCCAAATAGGATTTGGCAATTTGATAAATATATTGTCAACTCAATTAATATTGAGATTGTGGAATTTCATCACAGTATTATTGATATTCAAGGCGAATATCAAGAAGAGGAATAAGATAGATTTTAAAGAGGTGACGATTATGTATAAAATGCGTACAACTTGTGGTGCTTGTGGTGGCACTGGTAAGATAGTAAAATACACAATAATAGAACGAAATAATAATAATGGCACGGGAACGTGTCAGGGCACAGAAGCAGTTTGTGACATTTGTAATGGACAAGGCTATATGGAATTTGCTATGTTTTCTCCTGAGGAAGGCAGATCAATTTTGAAGCATTGTGATCTTGATACATAAAATTACACAACAAGAGTTTTAAGAGGTAAATAATATGATGTATGAATCTGAGTTTAAAGCAACTCTTAATGAAAACAAGACGCTTCAAAAATACGAGCGTCTGTTAAGAACACTTTCGAATGACAGAATAATGTGTGTCGGTTATGAGCAAGATGGTAACTTTTATCTTGTGGAATGTTGTGATGAATGGTTTTATCACGATCTAACAAAAGAAGAATGTTTAGCATTATCTGAAATGTTTAAAGAAATATCAGAAGCTATTAATACATAACAAATTATTACGAGAGGTGTAAACATATGAATAAAAGTGCATGGTGGGCATGGGCAATTAAAAACATCGTCTGTGTTGTTGCTTGGGTTGTCCTTGCTATTGTTTTTAATAAATGGTGGATAGCTCTTTTTGGAGCGTTATTTATAAGTGGGTTGAAAACTAGTGTTGGCAAATATAGAATTTGTGACAAATGCGGAAAACACAGTCCTTACGCAGAAAGCCATAATGAAGCATTAGATAAAGCTAAAGAAGCTGGGTGGGTTCATTACGTAGATGGAGATAAGGATTATTGTCCAGACTGTCAATAAATCAGAAAGAGGTAAATAATAAATGAAAGTAACGGTATATCTTCATACTAAAGAAAGTATGATTAGTGTTAAAGATAAAATATCTAATGCGCTTGGAAAGTGCAGTGTAATATTGGATGGCGACAAAAATTGTATGTGTTACCTGTTGCATGAATATTCGGGTGAATATGAAGATTTTTGTGACCGTATAGTTTTTGCTTCACTTGATCGCGCAACAGTTGAAGAAAAGAAGAAAGAATTAGAAGCGGCTGAGAAATTAAAGAGACAACAGGTGGAAAAGTGTATACACTGCCCCAGTGAAGAAATGACAAAAAGAAAATTGCAGAACAGAAAACAAGAAATAGAAAATTATTGCAATGAGTTTGAACCAGAATTTGATGGCAATGAATGTTGGTGTAACAATATGAGGTTTTACGATGATGAATGTACATATCGCATTAAAGAGATGAGGTTAGAGTGACATGAATAATATTGGATTAGGTTGTGGCAGTTTGTATCTCTACAGAGATAGTGAATGTGTCACTTTGATGGATAGCGTATCACTTATCGAAGAATCTGAATTCAGTGCCGCAGAAGAGCCACTCAAGACATATCATTTAAACCAGAAGAGTGCCAGTTTTGAAGTTAGTATCAATGATTTTGTGTTGCCCAATGAAGCGTACAATATGCCTGATAAGTTTATTATAGAAGCAGATATACCTATTATGATACAAGCTCGTTGGCACAAAAAACGACGCATCAGTAAAAAATGGTTAAAAAGATATGGTATGAAGCCAGATGTTATTAAGATGCAAACTGATGGTGTGTCGGGTGAATATAATCCTGACAGTGGAGAATTTTCTTTTGAAACTAAGAAAATAACATATGTTTTAAAACCTCATCAAAAGAGGAAGGGTATCAAGATTGAGTGGTGATATAATGCGTGCAAATGAGCCATATAATGCACAGATATTGATAGAATTAATGAACAGTGTAGAAGCGGCTACATATAAACGACCTACAGTATGGCATCCAATATCAGAGTGGATAAACGCTATGAATAATCACCCAGAAGACTTTCGTATAGAAGATTCACAACTAATCTGGTTGGGCGCTATCGCTCGAACCTTATCTGGAGAAGATGATATTTTGTTAAAGAAATGGAGAGAGGTTAATGAACAAAGTAGAACAAATTAAAGAACTGGTAAAGCTGCTTAATAAAGCTTCTGATGCTTATTATAATTCTGGACATACTATTATGTCCGACGCAGAGTTTGACGCTGCGTTAGAAGAATTAAAGGCCTTAGAAACAGAAACTGGATTTGTATTATCTAATAGTCCTACTCATAATGTTGGTGCAAAAGTACTGTCCAAACAAGACAAAATAACTCACGAGGTACCTATGCTCAGCCTTGACAAATGCCATACCATAGAGGAGCTTATTAAATGGGCGGGAGACGATGACTGCTATTTGGGATTAAAGTTGGATGGGCTTTCAACGCGATTGACATATGAAAATGGTCTTCTAGTTGGTGCTGTTACTCGTGGTGATGGAATTGAGGGTAGTGATATTTTAGAGCATGTAAAATGCTACAGTAATGTTCCTACGACCATTCCGTACAAAAATAAACTTGTTATTGATGGTGAAAGTATAATCTTATACAACGATTTTGAACGTATTAATAGCGAGTTACCAACAGATAAACAGTATCACAATGCTAGAAACCTTGCCAGTGGCACATTAGTTAATTTAAATACAGATGTGACCAAATATCGCAATATGCATTTTATTGCGTGGCGAGTAATTGAAGGTATAGAAGACGTACAAGAGAGTAATTTTTTCAAACTTAAATATGCAGAATTATTAGGTTTCCAAATTGTTTTTATGTTTACGTACACAAATAACTCTTCTGACAAAGAAAACTTACCTAACATATTATCTCATCTACGTAAATATGCCAATGATAATGGTATCCCGATTGATGGTGTTATTATGGCTAAAGATTCTATTAAATTAAGCAATTCGCTTGGTAGAACAGAAAAGTTTTTTAGACATTCGATTGCTTATAAATTTGAAGATGAACAGTACGAAACTGAGCTTGAAGATATTGAGTGGACAGTGGGTAGAACAGGCACAATTACACCGACTGCAATTTTCAAAACGATCAAAATTGACGGTACTGACGTGTCTCGTGCCAGTATGCACAATTTATCTGTTATGGGACAGTTGAGTGGTGGATATCCTTATTACAAGGGCATGAAGTTAACAATTTATAAAGCGAATCAAATTATCCCTCAGGTTAAAGAGGCTATATATGTTTTCGAGGATGAAGTTAATAGTCAAGTTTTTAAAACACCAGGTGCATGTCCTGCGTGCGGTGGTATTGTTCAACTTTCCAAAGATATATTAACATGTATTATGCCAGACTGCCCAGCCAAAAAACTTGCTCAATTTACTCATTTTGTTAGTCGTAAATGCGCCAACATAGATGGGCTGTCAGAAGCAACGCTTGAGAAGTTTATTTCCCTCGGTTATATAAAGGATTTAAAGAGCATTTACCATCTTTCTGATTACAAGAATGAACTTATATCACTTGACGGATTCGGTAAAAAGTCCGTAGAAAATCTTTTATTATCAATAGAAAAATCAAGAGATATTAGATTAGAAAACTTTATTGCTGCATTGGGTATTCCTGATGTGGGTACTGGTACTGCCAAGGTGATTGCTGCATATTTTAATCATGATGCCAACAAGATGTTTAGCACATGGCATATGACAATATGGAATGACTTAGATGGCATTGGCACAGTAACTGGGCATAAAATCAGAGACTATTTGCGTGACCATCATGATGAAATTTACAACCTCTCTTTAGAAATGCGATTTGTAAAGAGTGAAAGTAAAGAGGTTGTGGACAATCCGTTTAATGGAAAGATTGTTTGTGTAACGGGAAAACTCACCCGCTTCACGAGAGATAGCATAAATACAAAACTAGCTGAGTTAGGCGCGAAAGCAGCTGGCTCTGTTAGTAAGAAAACTGACTATCTTATTACAAACGAACAAAGTAGTAGTAGTAAATATAAGAAAGCAGTTGAGCTGAATATCCCAATTATTACAGAAGATGAATTCTTAAAAATGATAGGAGAAGATAATTATGATTAAAGGATGGCAGCCCCAAAAGGCATTTGACTCTTCTAAAAAACCACCAAACGTTAACTCTGGAGTGCAAACTCCTACATATAGGAAGCCTACTCCGCCACCACCACCTAATATGTCCCGCACAAAACCATTAGTGTTATACATGCCTGACGAATCTCGATATGTAGAAGTATATGATATAACTTACAATAGCAATGGCTATCCATTGTTTTTAATTTATCTTGATGGCCAATGGCTTAGAAAAAGTGCAAAACATTTTAGACCAATAGATTAATAACTAAGGCACATAGTGAAAATTATGTGCCTTTTTTCTATTGACAAAATATGCATAATATGATAATATTACAATACAAAATTAATGTAAAGGAGTATTAGTATTGAACATTATAGAAAATTATGTAACCACCATGGTGACAATTTATCAAAATGTTGTTAAAGATTATGAAAGAGACTTAGAGAGAATTCAAGAAATTCAAGATGAATTGCAGGATATTGAACACGAAATAGAATTAAGTGCTCCTAAAAACATGTATGCAGGTTATTTGCTTTATAAACGCATCAGAGAGTTACGTATTGAAAGACGTCGCTGTAAAGAACAGGTTGAATTAATGAAAGAAACATACGAATATTTCAAGAGTCAACAAGGACAGGCTTTTAAAAACAAAGTACAACAGTTACAAGGTAGCGCCAAAAAACTACGTGATGCTCAAGAAAAGCGCACATATAGACCCAGACAACGTGATGATCTAACCATTGAGGGTTTTACCAGTAGTGAACATGCGTCTTTTGAAGAAATGATGAAGGAGTTTAAGTCCACCAAAGTTACAATGCAGGGTGGCAAGCTGAGGAAGTAACAATACAAGATTAATGGAGGTGATAAAATGGGAAAACGAAAAGTAAAAAAAGATTTGACTGGACAGCAATTTGGAAGATGGGTTGTTTTAGAGCAAGCAGATGATGTTATAGATAATAATGGAAAGCATATCACTATGTGGAAATGTCAATGCACTTGTCCAAAAGGTACAATTAAAATAGTTAGAGGTTATAATTTAACAAATAAACATTCCACAAGCTGCGGGTGTTTGGCAAGTGAACTATTAGAAGCAAGAAATATGGGTAATACATATGGAATGTTAGCTAGAAAAGGTAATGAGTACAATTTGGATAATGAATATGGTATCGGTTATACATCCAGTGGCGATAAATTTTATTTTGACAAAGAAGATATTGATAAAATATTACCATACACATGGTATATAAATGCGATTGGATACGTTGTTGGTAAAAAATTAGGAGATTCTTCTGACACATTAATACATCGTTTAATTATGGAAGCACCTAAAAACCAGCAAGTACATCATAAAAATCATAAAAAATATGATAATAGAAAACAAAATCTTCAATTATGCACCAATCAAGAAAATAGTAGACATAAACAAAAGATGAGAACAAATACGTCTGGACTGATAGGTGTCAGTTGGTGCTCAAATGTAAGCAAGTGGCGTGCTCAGATTATGGTTGATTATAAAAATATCAACCTTGGTTATTTTAAAAATATTAACGACGCAAAACAAGCATATGACATCGCAAAATATAAATATTTTGGAGAGTTTGCTTATGATGAGACACAGGAGGTAAATAATGAGTTATAGTAGTTTACACAATCATACAATGTACAGTCTTCTTGATGGGTACGGAACATGCGAAGAATATTTAAAGCGAGCCAAAGAAATTGGTTTAAAAGCATTTTGCGTCACTGAACATGGTAACGCATATTCTTGGTGCTATTTTGATAAACTTAAAAAGGATTATCCAGAAGTGAAAATGCTTTATGGTGTAGAATTCTACGAATGTTTTGACCGCAATGAAAAAAATAAAGATAGTAAATACTTTCACTTAATTGCAATTGCCAGAAATGAACGCGGCAGAGTTGCGCTTAATGAATTAATTACTTTATCAGAACTCCATGGTAAATATTATAGACCACGTATTACTATTTATGACATTGCGCCATATGCAGACGATTTAATTATAACATCTGCTTGTTTAGCATCCAAGCTATCAAGAGAGCAAAGCTACACTCACTGTATTGAATATATTAGAGAGTACAAATCTCTGTTTCCTCATTTTTATTTAGAGTTACAGGCACATGGTAACAATCAGGACCAAGAAGAATATAATGCAAAAGTTCTTAAGTTAGCACAAGAAACTCATACTAAATGGATTATAACCACAGACTCTCATGCGGCATCAAAAGAAGATCTTTATTACCAAGGTCGTTTAGTGCAGATTGCTCATGATTCGGAAACAATGTCTGAAAGTTATAACGATTGTTATCTTATGTCTGAAGAAGAAATTCACAAAGTGCTTGATGAGCAAATTGGAGCCGATATGGTTGATATTGGATTGGCTTACACTAACGAAATAGCAGATTTATGTGACACTGTAGATATGCCATTTCAATCTCCTAAACTGCCTACATTCCCTCTGCCCGAAGGTTTTAAGGATAACTACGAATATCTTCAGTATCTTATTGAAGAAGGTTGGAATAAGCGTAAATTTAATGAATTTGACTCAAATAAACAACAGGCATATCGTGAACGTATTAATTATGAATTAAGTGTTATTCATCAGATGGGCTTTGACGGATATTTTATTATTGTTGCAGACTTTGTACAGTGGTGTAAAAATCACGGCAATAAAGTGGGCGCAGGAAGAGGTAGTTGTGCTGGCAGTCTTGTCTGTTATGTTATTGAGATTACTGACCTTGACCCAATTAAGTACGGTCTTATCTTCGAAAGATTTTTAAACCCAGAACGTGTAAGTATGCCTGATACCGATACCGATGTATATGATAGAGGTATGGTTATCAATTATTTGATTGATAAATATGGTGAAGATAGAGTTTGCCAGATTATTAACTTTTCATTTATCACACCTGTAGTGGCCTTAAAAGATTGTGGTAAAGTGTTAGGTTTTCCATATAAAGAGATGGACAAACTAAGTAAAAGCTTTATTTACCCAACCTTTGAGGAGTGCTTAAAAAACAACCCAGATATTGCAAAACAAGAAAAATATCAAGAACTTTTTGATATTGCAAGCCATCTTGCTGGGCGTGTAAAAACCACCTCAACTCACGCAGGCGGAGTTGGTATCGTGGATGGTAAGATTACTGACTTTATGCCAATGAAACTGGGACCAGAAAATGAACATGTTATTCAGGTCGATAAACGTCTTGTTGAAGAAGTTGGTATCATCAAATATGACGTACTTGGTGTTGCCTCTTTGGGACTCGTACAAGAAACGCAAAATGATGCATCAGTATCTGACTGGGAAATTAATATTAATAATGTAGATTTCGAAACCGACGAAGAGTCATATCAACTGTTAAGTAGTGCTATGACTAATGGTGTATTTCAGGTTGAAAGCGCAGGAATGAAGGATTTGTTATTAAGATTGCAACCAAAAGATTTGTCTCAAATTTCTGCGGTACTTGCCTTATATAGACCTGACTCTATGGGGGCGCTTGAAGAATATATCGAATGTAGTAAACATCCTGAAAAGGTAACATACATTCATCCAGATATGGAACCAATCCTCAAAGAAACTTTTGGGTGTATGATATATCAGGAACAGCTGCTTGATATTGTAAGAAAGTTTGGCGGCAGAAGTTACGGTGGTGCCGATCTTTTCAGAAAAGCTATTGGTAAAAAGAATATTGAGTTAGTTAAACAAGAATCTGCAAAATTATATCAAGAAATTATTGATAATGGTTATAGTAAAGAATTAGCCAAACAAATTAGTGATGACTTATCTACAAAAGGTGGTTATCTGTTTAATAAATCTCATTCTTACAGTTATGCCGTACTGTGCTTGCAAACAGCATATCTTAAATGTCATTACAGCAAATACTTTTTTAATGCACTGTTTAATATGAATAAAAACAAACCAGGTATGATTAACAAACATATTTTAGATGCAAGACAGTTTAATGTAGAGATACTTCCACCTAATATTAACAAGTCTCAAATGAATTTTTCTGTCGTAGATGATAAAATTCTTTTTGGATATTCTGCAATTGCGGGCATAGGTGAAACATTGGCTGACGTGATTATTAACGAAAGAAATACTTATGGCAAGTTTCTTGATTTTACTGATTTTATAGAGCGCGTTCAGCCTACTAAAGCGCAAATCATCAATCTTGTTAAATCAGGAGCAATTCCAACAAAAAACAAAAAGAAATTTTTGATTCAATATTTAAAATCACAATATGAAACTAAAGAATATAAGCCTGTATCTACACTACCTACAAAGATGCAACTTTTGGTAGATTGGGATATTGATACATCGAAATATATGATAGGAAAGAAAGTAGATAAAGAACGAGTGTTAGAGCTTTACAACGATAAGCGCAGGCTTCAATTCGAATACGAGCAAAAACTTAAATATCAAAAGTATATAGAAGAATGTAATGAAAAATATCTTAAAGATGAGGCTTTTTGGGAATTTGAAACTTTACAGATATTCGTAAGTGACGAAAATCCTTTTACTAGGGCATATAAGATCCTTGATGATTTTTCTTCATATGATATTGGTGAAAAATGTGTAATAGTGGGCATTATCTCTAAAATCCAAAAAAAGAAAACCAAAAAGGGTCAACAGTTTGCCTTTGCGAATATTTATTCTGGTGATGGTTTGATTGAAATTACAATATGGCCTGACGCCCTACAAAAATTTCAAGATTTAATTGTGAAGGGTCAGCAGGTGGCAATATTGGGCAAAAAAGATGGCGATGACAAAATGATTGTAGATAAAATTAAACCATACGATAAATGGCTTGTAGATGTAGCAAAGAAAACCAATAAATCAAAGTTTTAATACTGAAAAATTTCAAGAGATATGTCAGAAAATTCCGTCATATCTCTTGACAATACAAAATTAATGTATTATAATAGTTACACAAAAATAAAGAAAGGAGTGTGATTTTCATGTCAGATTTCATGGAAAACACCACAACAGAAGAACTTAAAGAGCAGGAAGTGTCAACAGAGGCAGTTGAAGATGCTGAGCAGGCATCAACAGAGGATGCCTTCAGAGAAGCAGTTGAAGCCGAGTTTAAAAAAATTCAGCGCCAAAACCTAATGATTGGTGCTCAAACAATCTGTCGCACTGTGCTTGATAGAATCATTGCAGCTGAAGCTAAGCCTGGCAAGCGCACAATGAATGATTACAAGCGCCTTATCAAAGACCTTAAAAATTTCTGTATCACAGGTCTTTCTCGTAAAGTTAATGCTGATGGCGAGACAGAACCAGTTGATGTGGAATCTCCTGTAGAAGAAACAGTACAAAATTAATGGAGGTTGGCTATGACAAAAATGAAAGTAACTCTAACACGAGTAACACAAAACCCCGTGCTTGCCATTGAGGAGGCAGCTAGCAATTGTTATGATAGTCAACCAACTGCAGATGGTAGAATTATGAATGCATGTTACAAATCTGGTCATCATTCGGTACTTGAGTTTGCTGATTTTACATTTCATATTGAGTTTATTTCTAGAGCTTGCTATGACGATAAAACAGAAATATTAACAAGTGAAGGTTGGAAACTTTTTAAAGATGTAAAAGATGACGAAAGAGTTTTGACTCTTAATAAAAATGGAGAGGCAGAATTTCAACAAATTTTAAACAAAACTATGTACTTTTATGATGGCATAATGCATAAATACAAGTCACAAAATATAGATTTACTTGTAACACCAAATCATAATCTTTATATTAAAAAATATGATGTAAGAACACATGCAAATTATTCATTGGAGCCATCTGAATCTATAAACATCAATCGATTTTACATGAATAAAGTTGTAAAATATAACAACGAAGTAGATGAAAACTTTATAATTAAAGGTTACTCGTATGAAAGAAAAGACAACCAAGGTAATACATATACAAAAACTACTCCTGATTTAATCCTTAATAGAGAAAATTTTTATAAGTTGTTAGCTTGGTACTTATCAGAGGGTTCAGTGTATTACAATGAAAAAGAAAATTCTTATTCGATTTCAATATGTCAATTAAAAGAAAAAAATATACCTGTAATTAAACAAATTGTTGAAGATAATGGGTTTAAGTGTTGTTACGATGGGCAATGTATAAAATTTAAGAATCAAACTCTTGGCAGATTTTTATACAATCTTGGAAACAGTTATCAAAAAAATATACCATTTAACATTTTTGATAATTTTAATAATAAACTTGCTAAGATATTTATTGATGAATATATTAAAGGCGACGGAACAATAGATAAAAATAAATGTGGCAAAATTTATACTATTTCACCTAAATTAGCTGAGCAATTATATTCTTTGTGTTTTATGGCTGGCTATACAGCGACTCAACATATAAACGACAGGTCTGGATGTTATCATATTTGGAATAATCATAAAATTACATACAATTACCCATGTTATATTATCAATTTATCTATGAGTGGTAAAAAAAAATATGAGGTTGTTGTAAAAAAGAATAAACATTTTTCTGAGCAAAATTATAGCGGAATGGTATATTGCGTAGAAGTTCCAAATCATATTCTATTTGTTCGTCGGAATAATATTGCATTATGGTGTGGAAATTGTTCACATCAGGTAGTTAGACACAGAGAGGCGAGCTACGCTCAACGCTCACAAAGATATGTCGAAGAGGATAATTTTGCATATGTAACACCACCTACAATCCAGGTAAACAAAGACGCCTTGATTATATATATGGAACACATGGTAAATTGTCAACAGGCGTACAACGCATTGGTGGGATTGGGCATTCCAGCCGAAGATGCAAGATATGTGTTACCAAATGCTTGTGCAACAGTCATTGAGGTTAAAATGAATGGTAGAGAACTTATTCATTTAGCAAATGAGCGCTTATGCACACGCGCACAATGGGAAATTAGACGAATGGTTCAGAAGATGAAGCAATGTGTTGAGGAATATGATGAAGAATGTAGAAAGTTCTCTAAATATCTCGTTCCTAAATGTTGCGCACATGCACCATTTAAGTTTTGCACAGAACATAAAAGTTGTGGTATTGCTCCACGACTTAGTGATGTGTATGACGCATATGTAAAGCAGGTGGAACAAAATGAATAATGCATTATTTCTCTTTGTGGGCAAAAGTGCCTCAGGCAAAACCACAATTGCAAATATTTTAGAATCAGAATATGGACTTACTCAATTACAATCATACACCACACGTCCCAAAAGACATGAGAATGAAACTGGGCACATATTCATCACAGACAAAGAGTTTGATGGTTTGAATAATATTATTGCATTCACTGAATATAACGGTTACAGATATTGTGCAACAAAAGAACAAATCGATGCAGCTGACATATATGTTATTGACGTACCAGGAGTTAAAACACTTTTGGAAAAATATCATACTGAACGTCCCATTATTATTTTATATTTTGATACATCTGTAAGAACTCGAATTGAACGTATGATCGATAGAGGTTCGTCTGATGCTGAAATTGTGTCAAGATTATATAACGACGAAAAAGATGATTGGTTGCGCAATTTATCTGATACACTACATGAATACAAAAATGGTTTTATGTATCTTATAGATGCTAATAACAGTATCAAGGATGTTTTGCTTGATATTGAATTTTATACAAATATACAACCAAAGGAGTGATAGGAATGAATGTGACATTATATAGTACACATTGCCCTAAATGTAAAGTGCTTGAATTAAAATTAAAGCAGAAAAATATTAGTTACACAGAAGTGACTGATATTAAAACAATGGAAGAAAAGGGCTTTAAGTCGGTTCCAAAGCTTGAAGTTGACGGCACGGTATACGACTTTAAAGAGGCAACACAATGGATAGGAGCGCAGTAAAACATGGGAAAATATAGTAGTTACGAAAAACATGTAAATTTTATTAATAAATACAAAAAAGCGATTAATGCCTCTAGTGGTAGTGAAGTTGACCAAAACGCCAATGTAGAAAATAAAAACATTGCAACAATGCAAAACGAATTACCTAAAAGAGATTTAATCGGTACAAATAGACTGTTAATGATGAATAAGTTAACAGAAATGTACAATGAAGATGTGGCTAACACATATATACAGGAACTTGAGGGGCATTTAATATACAAACATGACGAAACCTCAGTCATGCCATATTGTGTATCAGTTACAATGTATCCATTTCTTTATGAAGGCTTAAAAGCAGTTGGTGGCATTTCTGGACCACCAAAACATCTTGATTCATTTTGCGGTGAATTTATTAACTTTGTATTTGCCATTGCGGCACAGTTTGCAGGAGCTGTATCAACACCAGAGTTTTTAACATATCTTGATTATTTCATCCGTAGAGAATATGGTGATGATTATTATAAGCGCCCTAATGAAGTGGTAACACTTGGGTTAAATCCAAAAACTATTGATAAAATTATTACTGACAGATTTGAACAGGTAGTACATTCTATTAATCAGCCAGCAGCGGCGCGCGGATATCAAAGTGTATTTTGGAATTGTGCTTATTTTGATAAGTATTATTTCGATGGAATTTTCCATGATTTCTTGTTTCCAGATGATACAGAACCCCAGTGGGAGAGTGTAAGCTGGTTACAGAAAAGATATATGAAGTGGTTTAACAACCAGCGTCTTAAAGATCCATTAACATATCCAGTAGAAACAATGAATCTTTTAAACGATGGTAATGATTATGCTGACCCAGAATGGGCTGATTTTGCTGCTGAAATGTATGCTGAAGGACATTCATTCTTTACATACACAAGTGATAGTGTTGACAGTTTGGCGTCATGTTGCAGACTCAGAAATGAATTACAGGATAATACATTCTCATTTACTCTTGGAGCAGGTGGCGTATCAACTGGTTCAAAGGGCGTTATTACAATTAACATCAATCGTCTTGTACAAAATGCAGTAAGAGATGGTATTGATATTTCTGAAGCTGTGAAAGACCAAGTTGAAAGAGTGCACAAATACCTTTTGGCATTTAATGAAATTATGAAAGATAATTTTAATGCCAAACTTTTACCAATTTATGATGCTGGATTTATTTCATTGGAAAAGCAGTTTCTTACTATTGGAGTTAATGGCTTTGTAGAAGGTGCTGAATTCTTAGGTATTCCAATTACTCCAAATGAAGAGTATTTTGAATATTGTGAAAAGATTTTAAAACCTATATATGAATTAAACAAAGCAGCTCGTACAGAGGAAGTAATGTTTAATACAGAATTTGTTCCAGCAGAAAATCTTGGAGTAAAAAATGCAAAATGGGACAAAGAAGACGGATACTTTGTGCCCCGTGACTGTTATAATAGTTATTTCTATATTGTAGAAGATGAAACAACAAATCTTGTTGATAAGTTTATTTTACACGGCAAAAAACTTACCAAATATCTTGATGGTGGCTCAGCCCTTCATGGCAATCTTAATGAACATCTTTCAAAAGAACAATATAAAGTGATTATGAGAGATGCTATTAAAACTGGATGTTCATATTATACATTTAATATTCCAAATACAATTTGTAATGATTGTGGTCACATTAGTAAGCATCGTATGGACCATTGTGAAAACTGTGGAAGCACAAACATTGATTATCTTACTAGAATTATTGGATATCTTAAGAGAGTGTCTGCATTCTCTGAAGCACGTCAAAAAGAGGCAAATAAGAGATACTATGAATAAATTAAAATACCTTGGATATACTATTACATTTCAAGAAGTTCCAGACGAAGTAACCTTAACAATAAATATTAGTGGTTGCCCTCACAAATGTGAGGGTTGCCACAGTCAATATTTGTGGGCGTATGAGGGTGACTATATATCTGATGATTTAGTAGAGTTAATTGAAAAATACAAAGGATTGATTACCTGTGTATGTTTTATGGGTGGAGATCAAAATCAAAAAGAACTTACAGATTTATTAATTAAAGTTCACCAATATGGATTAAAAACCGCTTTATATACAGGTGTTAATTTTCTGACTGACTTACATATTCGCGTATTAGGAAATTTGGATTATTGTAAGATTGGCTCATACAATCAACATTTGGGCGGTTTAAACAATCAAAATACAAATCAAAAAATGCTTATGTGGGATTGGCAACAAGGAACATGGCATGATATAACATACAAGTTTTGGAAAGAGGCAAACAATAATGATTAAGGTAACAGTAAATCCCGATAAAGAATTGGAAGAAGAGATTCGTGCTAAAATTAAAGAAAATGATGGACATTGTGCTTGTGCAGTTACCTTTTCTCAAGATAATAAGTGTGTCTGTAAAGATTTTAGAGACCAAATTGAAAGAGGAGAAGCTGGAGAATGTCATTGTGGACTTTATATAATAACAATACAAAATTAATTAATTGGAGGATGTATTATGAAAAATGTTTATAAATGTGGCATTTGTGGAGTAGAGTATTCAGATGTGCAATCAAGAATGAATTGCGAAATGAAATGTATCAAAAAGCAACAAGAAGAAGAAAAGGCAGCAGCTGAAGCAAAACTTAAAGCAGAAAAAGATGCACGTCGTAAAGAGGTTACTGAAGCAGTTGATAAGGCTGTGGATTTAATTAAAAAATATAATGAAGATTACAAAGAAACTTTTACATATGTTGTAAAAGATGATACTAATCAAGATGCTTATTCTAAACATAAAGCTTTTTCTCGTTCATGTTTTTGGATGTAATTTGGAGGAATAAATATGATAAATGCAACAGTCAATTTTGTTAAATTAAACCCTGCCGCAAACATCCCAGTAAGAGGCAGTAAATATTCTGCAGGATATGATCTTTCAGCCTGTATTGACAAACCTGTAATGATTGCACCACATACAACTGTAAAAATTGGAACAGGACTTGCTTTTCAGCCACCTAAAGGATATTTTGGAGCTATATTTGCAAGAAGCGGTATGGCAACTAAAAGAGGTTTAAGACCAGCCAATTGTGTTGGTGTAGCAGATGAGGATTATAGGGGCGAGTACATGGTGGCATTACATAATGACACAGATGAATGTCAGTGTGTACAACCTAACGAGCGTATTGCTCAATTGGTATTTTTACCTTATGTAGATATTAATTTTAATGAAGCTAATACTCTTGATAACACTGAAAGAGGCGCTGGTGGATTTGGAAGTACTGGTACAAACTAATATTTGGAGGAAATAAAAATGATAAAACGAGATATTGTTGAAACAATTTATGAATATGATAAAGAAAGCAAATTAATTAGAAAAACAGTCACTGAAACACATGAAGAAGAAGATACAGTATATGGGCATACCACAACATATACACCACATATAACTTGTACTGATTCAGATACTACATTTGCTACATGTACCACTGTAGAATAATTAAATAAAAAAATACGGGACAGTAGGAAGAGACAATCTACTGCCCCGTAAATTTTTTCTTATGAGGTAAAAGTCATATGTTTTAAGTGCTTATTTTAATTATAAACAAAGATGTTTAAAAATATTCAAGGAGATGATAAAATGAAATATATAACAGTAAAACAATTGTATAAAAAATTAAATACTGAACATCCAGGGTTAATAGGTATAAATGCAGTATACGATTTAGTAAAACGTAAAGATTTTCCATCAGTGCGAACTGGACACAAATTTCTTATCATCGAAGATAAAGTTGATGCATGGTTTGAGAAAAAATCTTTAGCTTATAAAAAATAATCTTGCAATGCAATGCAATATTGTGGTACAATAAAATTGTGGTAAATGATGTGGTCAAATACAAAATTACAACGGAGGAAACGCTGATGATTACTAGGAAAGAGCTAGTTGATAATATAATAACTTGGGATATAATAAGCGCATTTTAGGCATCTAATGATAAATATCACTATCCCTTACAAAAAGCTATTTTACAGCGTTTTTTCTTTCACTACCAATCATTAGTTTTAATGTGTTTTCACTATGAATAATGACATAATTGTGGTATTTTTGTGGTACGAATTTTATAGTTGACCATACCATTAACCAACACTTATAATATAAGTACAAATTAATTTTGTATTGTTGGAGGGATGTTTATGGCAAAAAAAAGAATGAACGGAGAAGGGTCTTGGACACAGCGTGACAATGGTACTTGGAAATTATCAGTATCATATAAAGGCATTGGTAGAAAATATTTTTATGGAGATAAACAGACTTGTTTGCAAAAGAAGTTAGAATTTGAATCCTTACTTAATCAAGGTATAGTAGGAGACAAGGATATAATATTTAAAAACTTCGTAGATTCTTGGTTAAAAACAGTAAAGAAGCCAACAGTAAAGCAGCACACATATGATACTCTTGAGTTTGCAGTGAAACAATATATAATAAAACCCATTGGAGATTTGGAGTTAAAACAAATAGATGGGCATTTAATTCAGACATTAATTATTAATAAACTAAAAGAAGACGGATATTCATATCAAACAGTAAGACAGGTCTACGCAAAATTGAGTTCTATATTTAAATACGCAGAGCTAAGAGGAAAAATAAAAATTAATCCTATGAAAGAAGTAGTCTTACCAAAAAAGACTTTATTTCAAAATAAAGAAACTAGATATTTATCAGAAGATGAACGTAAAGCACTTGTGGCAACTTGTTATATGCGCAATAAAAATGGCTCATTCTTTTTTAAAAATGGCCCATTCTATGTCTTTATTATGTATACTGGTTGTAGAATAGGTGAGGCATTGGCTTTAAAATGGAGTGATGTGGATTTAGATAATAGAACTGTAACGATTGCTAGGACGATGATAACAGTAAGAAATATGGATAAGCATACTAGTACACGTCGTGACCAAAATTCAACCAAAAATGGAGTTGTGCGCACAATATATTTGTCAGATATGGCGCTACAAGCTTTACTAGACATCAAGTCATCACACAAATATGACCCACAAGGTTATATACTGCCAGGTACTCACACAGATAAACCTATAACATATGTAACTGCACATGGGGCATTTAAACGAATTATTAAACAAGCGGGTATTAAAAATTGTAGCATACACTCATTAAGGCATACTTTTATTAGTTTAATGATAAATAACAATATACCAATACCTTTGGTGGCAGACATGGCAGGACATACCAACATTAATACAACAATGAAGGTGTATACACATTTGCTTAAAGAAACTCAGCATAAATCTATGGAAGTAATTAAAAATTTACAGTAAGGAGTGGTTTTAACCACTCTTTTTGTTTTTGCATTGCAATTGACGCGGAGAGAGGTTAAAATAATAGGGAGGGGAGTGATATATTTGGTAAAATTAGACAGAAAAGAGAGCATAAACTTCACCTTAAGAATGTCGGTTGAGCAACGTCTTGAGTTGGAACGTATAGCAAAAAAAGAAGATCGCACTGTGACAAATTTAATTAATATGGCATTAAAAAGATACATAGATATGTATAATGGCGAAAAAAAATAGGGTAGAGAAATTAATCTCTACCCTTAAGTATTATTTATTTTCTACTTGCTTTTCTGCAGCTTTTTGTTGTTCTTCGTAACGCTTTTTATCTTCCTCAAGTTGATGTACACTTGCATTATGAACGTCTGCGGTTACACTTCTTAAAACATCTTCGATTGCAAACAATGGCAAGCCAGAGTTGTTGCATAAATCTATAAGATCTTTAATAAAGTCTTCTCTAATAATTGTAATAGGTTTGTTATTCATTTGTTTCTTCTCCTTTTTTTGTTGTGCATTATTGTAAAAATACTGGCGGTTGTGGCACACACTCCTCTGAAGTTTTAGAATCACGATTTGATTTAACAAGCTTCATAAATTCTAATTTTTCATCGTCCGTATATGTGTCCATCCATCTATCTCGCAATGAGAATGTGGATGACTCACCAGTAATATACTCAGTCAGTTCTTGAATCGCTTTAATTAAATAAGGTATAAATTGTGTGGTTTTAATAGACAACGCACCAGTTTCCACATTTTCATGTACTAAGTGTGGCAAAAACGCCTGCAGCTGTTGCGCAATCATGCCAATCTCCTCGTGCTCTCCGCTTTCAATCCAATCAAACTCTTTCATTTTAATTTTACCTAAAGCTTCTAACGCACTAACTTGCGTATCTTGTATATTGGTTTTCAATCGCACATCTGATGTATTTGTGATAGAATAACTGTGCATATCTATATCTGTGTAACAATCTATTGTTTTTTCTTGAGGATCAATTTCCAATGTAACAACACCAGGTTTAGCAAATTGAACTGGCCCCGCATAACCAACCCAGCCACCAGTGTATCTATGAATATAATATTCATCATGTAAATAAAGATAGCCCTGAGTATAGATGGGTTCATAAAAATAAAAACCTCTTTTGGCTATACTTTCATCATTACCATGATGGTACACAAAACGCGCTGTTGTATTGGTATCACCCTCATTCTCTGTTGCCGACCAACATATATATCCTCCGTCGTGATCAATATTAAAATGTAAACCTTTGTATGTTGGAGTGTTAGCCCAGCTATTAGTACCTACCTTACCTGTATAATTACCCTGATAATAAAACCGCATTCCATATTGATCAAGTGTCATTAACGTTCTATAATATGTATTGCCCCAATTGGTATAAGATTCGTTAATTTGTAATGCCGCACTTGTAAGTTCAATATACTTACTATTATTATTCCATGCAATTTTAACAGCTTCGGCGCTTTGCTCTATAATTGAAACAACATCGTCTTCGGTTACTGTTGAGGTAATTTTATTACTAAGCTGTTGTACTTCTGTTTTTGTTGCATACGTAGACGAAATATTTGATGTAACAGTTGATGTAATTGAAGTAGCTGATTGACTTATGGCAGAGTTCATTTCAGTTGTGGTTGAGTAGTCACTAAACTTGGCGCTAACAGTACTATTAATAGAATCAGCACTAGTCTTAATTGCTGCATTCATTTCAGTTGTAGTTGAATAATTCTCATCAACATATTTTTGAACATTCTGTGCTGAAATTGTAATAGATTCTGCTGTTTGGTCAATTTTTGTGTTGGCCGTGTTAATCTGTGATTGTAAGTCATTTTCTGCAGTTGTAGCTCTTGATACTTCTAGTGCAATATTATTTGCATTTTGTGTAATATTGGATTGAGCAGACTCAAGACTGGTTGCCAAACCTCCCTCTGCGGTGGTTGCTCGCAAGGTTTCTTGTTGAACCGATAATTTAATTTCTTCATTAGTTTGGTTGATTGAAGAAACGGTGTCATTAAGTGTAATATCTAAATCTTTACCGTCACCAACAAGATATAACTTTCCATCTTCACCAACATATAATACATCCTGTAATCCGTTAGATAGACTAACCAAGCTTCCCGACGAAGGGTCTACCTTAAAAGTTTCTGTGCCATTAGTAACTGAAAAACCTTCTTCATTAAACTTTAAAGTACCAGTGGCATTGCCGATTTCTAAGTTAGTACCCACAATAATGCTACCAACTATGGCTTCTGCAAGAATGCCATAGTATGTTACGCCGTCATAAGTATATTTACCAAAAACAGATTTTGTGGTTTGGAAACCATCATCACTGTATAAAAATTTATTGTTTGTAATCCAACCCTGTTCTGGATCGGCTTCACCAGTAACGGGGTCTATTTTTCTTAAATGTCCTATGTGTTGCATAAGGTTCGCTAAGCCTTATGTGCCATTTTGCGGCACTCATATTTTCATATGAGAGCAGACCATATCTTCACCCTATGAAATAGGGGCGTACCATTTCGAAGCGCTTGCTCCTAATACCGTAACAGGTAATGGTCGTTGAGCCTTACTCATAATTTTCATCTAATATTTTCCATCTATATCCACCAGCATGTTGTCTCTTGCCAGAACAACAAGAGCTAATGTGTGATCTATTAATTCCAGTGCCATTTTGTGCGGCTATGCAACCATGCCAAATATTAATAATATTCCAATCATCGTCACATTGAGCAATCATTTTCAGTTGATATTTACCGCTTTGACTGGTATATGGAGTAATTTGGTCACAAACATCTCTATCTGCATATCTAAATTGATATCCTCCTGCAGTATGTGTCACTCCACGACATACATTTGATATAGATTTTGCATTAATCTTTAACTTACGCTCTATATCAGCCATACAATCCCAAATTTTTATTAACACACCATCTAATCCATATTGGGCTACACGTTTAGCACAGTTGCTTTCAGTACCCATGTTTTTACCTAAATGTGCATTACTCATGTTTTGCCTTGCTTCTTCTGTGGCAGTTTTACCAAGACGTGCCAAACGAATTTTTGCTTTTGTTTCTTCACTCACAGGTATACCATATTTTGGACTGCGCTCACCAGTATTAATTTCTCTTAAATATTGTTTTTGTGCCTCTGATAAATGAGTGCCTTGCTTTGGCGATGGCTTACCGTACATAGGATTATTCTTACCTGATATTGTTTGAGAGAATATCTTTTTAACCTCCTCATATTCTTCAGGCGTAATACTTTCTCGTCTTTGATTTGATTTAATTGTGGTAGACATCATCCACCATGCATATACCAATTTTGCATTATCTGGATTTTCTAAAGCCAACAGTCTATGCGCTTCAAAATGCTCTCTTGCAAATAAATCAATTAAATTATTCTCGTCATCTGTGCCATCCATACATCGTGGAGTAATATGATGCCGTTCATGGTACTCGTCTCCACAAGAAAACCTTCCACGCGTATTTAATATATTTTGAATAAATTCTTGATATGTGCTTGTCATAATTTCACCTCCTATAATTAATTTTGTATTGTAAGTTATTTTGGAAAATATTTTTAAAGAACTTTAGAGTCTTGGTTGCTGATTGCCCAATATATATACTTTTTAAACCATCACGCTTGTCGTTTCCAACTACGTTGTGGCGATATATCTCTAAGGGGTTTCCAGCAGTTAAGTACGTTTTACACTATGTATTACTACATAGGGGAACTAATTTTTAATTCCATATTTGTCAATTTCGACACCTTGGGTCCCATCCATGGCTTTAATGCTTGTAATAGCATCAAGCAAACCTTCATCTATCTTTTTTTGAATTTCACCTGTTTGGTCTGCGCCTTTCGTCCAGTAGTTTGAATTTGTTGCTACAGACTTACCTGCAGAAATAGCATTCTTTAATAAATCTGCATGAATATCAGATTGTGTGCGCAAGTTAACTAAATCACCAAATTCACATGAGAAATCAGAAAAATCATCGAAGTTAATATCAACTTGCAGCAATCTGGATTGTTTGATATAACCTGGTCTGATACCAACTTTAATCATTTTACCAAGTTGGAACTGGTCTATAATTGGCTCAAACTCAGGAAGCGCATAAATGTTTGCCATCGACATAGAGAACTGCAACTGAGGCTGGCATAACTTTTGCAGCTCAATGCGTCCATTTTCCAAGGCGTCTTGTTTTACCTTAAAGCTATCCTTAATAGAATCGGCACTTGTAGAAATAATATCATCATAATGCACTTCATCTTCACGCAAGAAGGCATTAAGTTTAACAAGTTGTTCTTCTGTAAAGTTCTTGGTCATTAATAGTCTTTCACTAATTTGGGCATTTTTTTGCTGTAAGATACCATACTGTGCTTTATATTCTGAGATATTCTTGTCACGCTCACGAATAGCTTTTTCCAGTGAACGCAAAAAGATTACAACAGGGTAATAATAACCATAATTTTCACTGTCTTTTTGAGACCATCCTGCCTCAATATTAGTAACCTGTACCTTTTTATACGGTTCGTAATACAACAACTCCAATGGCACTTTACCAAGCTCATTCCATATTAGCCCCAAAAATGAATTCAACGCATCATCTACTATTACACTTGAAGTACGATCAGATGATACTGATTTTAATGTTAATATTAAACTGCTAAATTGCCCAGACACAAATGAAAAATCTACTCTGAGTTTGTCCATTTCTGTTTCCCAGCCCTCATGTCCTGCACTTGCTTCGTTTTCGTCATTAAAATACCACTTAAGAGCAGAATATAATTTACTTACTTTTTGCTCAGTTAAATTGGTAGTATTCATACTATAATAGTTTACACCAACAGTATAATCTGCTGGTAAAGAAACTTCTGTGTAATAATAATTAGGCGGCGTACCACCTCTAACATAATATGTACCGATAGTATCTTCGCCCACACTATTAACCAATGAATATTGTAATGAAAGTCTGTATTCTTCAAATTCAATATAATTTGCCCACTCTAACATCTTTTCTGAATTTTGAGTGTATTCAGGTTGGCTTTGGTTACATTTATATAAATACTCAGCATATGCGTCACATAAATCTTCACCCATCCATTCAGGTGTGTAATAATATGATAAATCGGTAATATACGGCAAACCAAGATTAACTTCTCTGACATTTTCATCATTACCATAAGAAACAGTTAAAACTGTCTTAATAGCATCTGCATCGTATTCTACCTTAACTTCTTGAGATAAATTATCAAAAGTGACAAACACATCAGTTTCCCATTGTTCTAATGCACCATCTACAACCTCAACCATCTCACCTGCTGCAGGTGCATCATCCAGAGTAAGTATACCTGTGGATGCATCATAATCCCATTTGGTAGTTTTATATCCACCTATCGACACAGTTTTTACTTCATCAAAACGAGGTGTTACAGTAAACACTTTTGTGAAACCGTCACCAATAAATTTAGAAGTTAATGATTCCGCATATATATTAATTGTGCTGTTAACAGTATCGAAAACCATATAACAATTAAATTTTTGACACACTTCATTCATCAGAAAATCATATACAGATTGTCTATCTACTTCAAACGATCTGCACAATTTTTGTAATGATGAATCCACATGTCCAATATTCCAACCATACACTTTTTCTAAGATTAAGTGCAACAAACTTAAACTTTTGTTAGTTGGATTATATAAAGAAACTGGCACAATTGGGTTTTCGCCCGCATAGATTACTTCAACTGAATCCACCCTACCAGTATTAATATAAAAGTCTTCCAAGTATTTTTGCGCCAAAAGACACTCCAAGCTATAAGCCGTGCAAGACTTAATTTCTTTAATGCCATCACCAACAATTTCTGGGCCCTGAAGCTCAAAATATCCAACGCCCTCAATATATATCAATCTAATGGCTTCAATTTTATCATAATATGGATTAACTTTAATTTCGCCAGTTAACAAGTCGTTATATGTACGGGCAACCTCAAAGGATAATTCCGACAATCCATTGAATTTAAAACTACCCTTTGTTTCACTGGTATCCAACTGGCAAATTTTTTCTTTGTTTGGTTCGCAGAGAAAGATACGAGGCTTTTTATAATTGCCCGACAATAAATCTTTTGGGAGTCTCATAACCTCACTCCTTTCTTAAACTACTATAAAATATTTTATACTACTCAAATACTTCATTGAGCATAGCGTTTAATGCATCTGCATTAATACTTGTTTGTACATTTTTTAATTTATCATCAATTTCTGTTTTACTATACATGTGCTCTATGGCCTCTTCAGCAGTATCTAAGCGGCTATTTGCTGTATATATATCTAAATTAATTTTGTTAACATCTGTTGTGTGTTTTTCTGTGACTGTTTTAATTTTTGCATTAACATCATCTTCAATACCATATCCTGCTAAATCACTAGGTTTACCCGAAATATTGATCCATGGAATGGCACTTACAACCACGCCACCGTCAGCATCAAATGTTAATCCTTCCAATCTTGCATCAATTTCTTGTTTGTTATATACATTGCTTAACTGGGCTTGAACCACATCCAATTCAAGGTTAGCTAAAGCCAATGCACTTTTGACCTCACCAACTTCGCCACCAAAAGTCTTTACGGCATCTGCAATTCTTTTATTTACCTCAGATGATAAACCATATCCCTGCAGGGTAGTTGGTTTGTCCGAAATACGATTCCATGGCAATTGTTCAATGATAATATTGCCTGAATCGTCGCATATTGGGTCGCGCACAACGTTGATATCGATTGCCATGTTACCGATTTTAACGGGTGTAATATATTGGAAAGTGATATATCCAGAACCTTCAATCTTCAACGAGTTGTTTCCTGCTTGCAAACGAGGAAATACAAAGTTAAAAGATGTACCAAAGGTTTTTGCTGGTTTATCACTAGTAATCATCATATTATCACTAATATTGATGCTTTCGTTATATACCAACCCTGTGACACTAGTCACATCGCCTGTGGTATTATTAGTGATTGTTAAAGAATTTCCACTGCCATTATCGTATTTAACATTCATATAAACATATGAGTGTACATCGTCTGAATCATTAGGAATGGTCAATGTAGTGCTGCCAGTAACTGTTTTAGATACAGTTTGTAATGCAGAATAGGCATATGGAGAAACACTTTCAAATGTAACTATCAAACCGACCACGCGTGCACCCATTTTATATTGTGAAACATTTGAGACTCTACCCAACATTCTGTATTTTGGCGCCGTATCATCCCAAATGTAAAAGTCCATCCATGTGCTTTGCCTGGAGCCAGTTAACCACTTTAATACTTGTCTATTATCTTCTATGCCAAAATCACTGCCATCCTGTTTGATGAGGGTAATTTGTGGCGCAGCAACTGAGTTATATTTTGCCCCATAAAAATTTTGACGTGTTCCGTCATATGAATCTGTATAAACAGCGTCTGTAGAAAGAAACGTATCAACTTCTCCAGAGTCGGCATTATCATCGAAGTGCGAAATAATTAAATTAAAATCTTCCTTTGAATTTTTTCCCAAATAGGAAAAGCTTGTGTTATAGCTACTCATAAAACTTCACCGTCCTTTCTTAAAAACTACTATAATTTTTATATTAAAAGGAGAGAGCTTTTTACGACTCTCTCCCTGTTAATGTATTAGCGCGTAAATTTACGCATAGCATTGTTAAGACCTTGCATCTTCTTATCCCATGCCTTATCAACAATTTTAATAACCTCGTCAGGGTTGTTGCCATCAATATGCTCTACATGAAGTAAAGTTCCGACACTCGCATCTACATGTATTTCCATAGTATTATTAATAACACCCTTGCTTAACCCAGTTGTAGGTCTATTATAATCAAGCATCGCTTGAGGATTCATTGCTAAATTCATCAGTTTTTCTGTCAGGTCATGAGGTATTACTGAGGTACCTTTAGTTAAGTATCTTAATTTACCATTTTCGCCTGCATGCAGAACCAATTCTTCACCAATTTCATCAATCCATGCCCACTGGTCTTCATCAACCCCTAATGTACCTTTTGCGTATCCAGCTGTACCTTTTGCGTATCCAACAATGTCTTTTTTGTTTACCCAACCAGTTGCGATGCCATTTTTGCCAATAAGAACTTGGTCGCCACTAGTCTGCATTACTGTGTATGTACCGCCTGGCACAAATGAGGCCATCTTGCCGCCACCACTCTTGGAACCAAAGTGTGTTGCAGTCTTGCTAATTGTTACTGTGGAGCCCGTTTTAAGAGCTGGTGCCGTATTAGTAGATGAAGTATTACCTGATGCGCCTGATTTACCTGCTGAGTCTAAAATCGTTAAGTCTGAGTTGTATACCCAACCCGTAGCAACTCCATTGACACCTATTAATGTATGGCCTCCATCTACGTCCATTACTGTATATGTACCACCTGGTACGTGCGAAGCCATTTTTGCACTACCACTCTTTGAGCTAAAATGAGTAGCTGTTGGTTTAACCTGTACAATTGAACCTTCCATGATATAAGATGTATCAACAGATGATGAAGAAGGTTGCTTTGTTTGCTCGGTCTTTGTTTGCTCGGTCTTCTTTTCTGGCTCAGATTGTTTAACCGCACCAATGTAATCTTTGTTTTCTTGATTAATTTCCTCGACGCTTGGGCCTGGATCAGAATTAGACTGATAGTATTTATCTGCCTCTTCGTTAGCTTGTTTAATTGCCAATCGCACTTCTTGCCATTTTTGTACATATGGGTCTAACTGTGCAGTGGTTGCGCTGATAGAATCTCCAAACTTGGTAGTGTATTCATCGATTGCATCCATACCTTCACGCCAAGGTGATAATACTGCATCAGAAACTGTAAGGCTATATTCATTGGTCTTTTCAGTCAAAGTATTACCAATATCATCTGCGTTTTCACGAACAACATCAAGACTGTCCTTGACAACCTGTTCTACGTTACTCATGTACTCGTCCCATATTTCCATTTCGCGCTCTTTTTGTTGTCTGAAATCTTCCGCTTCAGTATCAAGTGCTTCTTTTTGTTGTGAAATAGATCTGTCGTAATAAGTATCTTCGAGGTCAGCTTTTGCTTCTAACAATTCAGCTTCGAGTTGTTTGCGCTTTGCTGCAGCAGATGCAGAATTATCTCCAGATAACGCCGCTATTTGACGTTCTAGGTCTGCGATGTTTTTAGTTTTGTCTCGTGTATCCTTCTGAAAATTATAAAGATCCTGTTCGGCATCAAGAGCCTCTTTTTTCTTATCAATAAGCTCATCATATGCGTCAATTTCTTTTTCAATGCCTTCCTTGATGGCATCAACACGTTCTTGATTTAATTCTACAATTGCTTCTTTTTCTTTCTTTGCTGCCTCAATAGCCTCATATTGCCCTTCAGTTAATTCGTGTAACTTTTCCTGATACTCAGCTTCAGTATAATGACCCGCCGCGTACTCTCGTTTCAAATCATTAATAGCTCTAGTATACATTCTAGCCTTAGTTTCTGCACGTTCCATTTCTTGTGCATGCAAACCAAGTGTAGCCAAACCTTCGTCAGTCCACTGGACATCGTCAGCACCCCAGTATTCAGCATCCTTAGGAGTGGTGAACATATCTGCATCACTCATAATATCAATGAGACCCTGAGTTTCATCTGATACATAATCGATTTTATCAATAAGCTGATCGAAGTTATCCCAGTAAAGGTCATTGATTGCATTTTGATATTCTTCGAGCTCAATTTGTGCTTCATCAATGGCCGCGTCAGCTTGATAAAGCTTATCAAGATATTCGTACCATGCTGTGTCGCCTCTTTTGATTTTGCCAGATTCAACCGCTGCATCAAAATCTTTTTGCATTTGGTCACGAGTTTCAGTCCAATATTCTTGCTTCTTTTTGGAGTTTTCCATCATTGCAGCGTAATATGCTGGATCAGTAATCAGACCACGTTCCTCATCGTAGTCTACTGCATTTTGAAGTTTTTCAGTTTGACTATCTTCAATATTTGTTTTAGCATCACCGTGTGCTTCAGTGTTGTCAATTTTTTGTAATGCTAAGTCACGAACTTCGGCAATTGTTTCTACAGCTTGCTGTGTTAAATCTGCCGCCTTACTACTAAACTCACGATAATTTTCAATTGCTTCAACAGTAGCCTCGTCTACATCGTCTGTAAAGTCAGTAATTGCAATAGCACCATTTTTAGCAGCTGCTACAAGCTCTTCGTCCATACCAACTAAATACTGTTCTGCGTGCTTGGTGTAATATTCTGCGCCAGCTATCGCATTATCATAGATATCTTCGTTGACCGCAATCATCTCGTCAATAATCGCATTCTTTTCGGCTGGAGTGCCAGCATTTTCAAGCTTAGCATTATAAAGACTTAATGCCTCATCAAGCTCTTCCATGCGAGTCTCGATCCAGTCAATAGTTTCTTCGAACTCTTCTACAGAATCTGCTGCGTCATCAAGAGCTTCTGCTAAATCATATGTTGGGTCAGTAGCACTACTATAACCAGTGCCATCCCATTGCTGCTGAGATGAGCCAGTTGGCCAAATTGTTACGTGGGCATTGCCTTCTGCATAAGCTTTGCCGCGAGAAGCGATGTGGCCGTTTTTGAGGAGACCTTCTGTTTGTTTATGATTGAAAATTATACTTCCGCGCTTCAAATCTACCATTTCGGCACCATTGTCGCCAACAGTATAATATCTTCCACTTTGCGGATCTACACATTTATATTTTGTTTTATTCGCTACATAAAACAGGGTGTGCCAACACCCCTCATAGTTTCCTATGAGATTAGACTATATCTTCATGTAAAATTAATTCTTTATCTAAAATTTGTTCAATTTTTTCAATATTCCAACATGGGATTCTAATTAAATAAATACCATTTGCCTTACAGTAATTATTTTTTATTTCATCATGATATTTAGTTGTTTCAAAGGAGTAGGTAAAATAGTTAGTTTCACCAAAATGTTGTCTGCCGTCAAATTCAATGATTATATTATCGTTGGGTAAATAAAAATCAAATGGTAGCGGATTGGTGTCTCTACAATCTGAAAACCATTTTTGAAAAACAAATTTGATTTTATGCTTTTCTAAATAAATACGTATTCTTTTTTCTCCTACACTTTCCGCGCTTCTACAATCACTACATATTTGCCCGTTATGCTGAGTGTAATTATGCAACGATGTTAAAAAAGATTTTCCACATTCGAAACATTCTATTAACAAATTTTTTTCTGAGTAATTTATATATTCTTCTTTGTTAAAAAGTTTCCCACCACAATCTTGTATTCTTTTTTCAACTTCGTCAGGCGATAATCTATATCTCTTAGATGCTTTGTCAATAGCACAATCTGGGCATTTTTTCCCACTCAAAAAGTTAGCAATTCTTACAGATTTTTCTCCATGAATAGGACATATATATTTTATATAAGTGATATTGTTTTTAATTTCATCTATTTGTGTAACTAATATATATTTATTTTCTTTACACTTTGATTGCAGCTTGTTGTATAGTGTTGTTTGCCTGTCAAGTAATGTAACATCATTTTTTTTAATAACCTTACAGTCAGCACAGGCACACTTCTGCCCTTTGTTGGCAACCTTAAAGTAATTACGCCATTCAATTTTATATTTTTTTCCACAATAGTCACACACAACTTCTACTTTTTGATGTGACCCTATTGTTAAATCTTCGACACAAATATTAAAAATATCACCATAAGTGGTAAATTTATATCCTAACGATTCATAATAATGTTTGTTTCGTTGACTCCATTTAACCTCAACTTTTTGACCTTCTACTAACATATTCTCACCCCTTTGAATTGTCAATGATTAAGTTTAAGAACTAATTTTACATGTTTACCTTTTCGAATCGCCAATAGCTTGCGATCCTACGTCTTTCGACTAGTCGTTGAACTTTATTCTAATATTAATTTTGTGTTGTTGTTATTAGAATCTTAGCTGCTGATTACCCATTATGTATGACACTTAGGACTATGTCGCCATATATGTCACTTATTTCACCATATGTCATCTTATTAATTTTTTCTGACTTTCGTCAACATTCACGCTCACTCTTACGAGCCACGTTGTAGTTTAATAAGCTTTAGGATTTTCCAGCAATTAAATAAATTATCTGGCTATTTTCCAAACCAGTTCGGGACCAAGTTCTCCAACAAGTGAATCATGCTCACTGTTTGGAAGTCCCCAGTTGCCCGATTTATGAGCTGTACCTTGAGCATGTGCTGTACCATTTACACTTGCAGCACCTTCTTCATCATCTTCTGTGCTACGTTTAATCTTTTCCCATACCCACTTGATAACAGAAAGTGTTACACTTTTGTCTGAGATTTTATCCCATAAACTTTTAAAAGTAACGACATTTTTATATGCCCCATCAGTATCAAGTTGAAGATTATATTTTGTCTCTAACAACAGCTTGATGTCACTCAGCGTTTGACTTACACTTTCAAGTGTACTCAAAACAGTTGGTGTTTCCGAACCCATATTAACTTCAAGAGTATGTTGCTCATTAAGCAAGCTTACATAATTTTCTAACTTTTGATTACCTGCAAACTCTGTTGTAACATAATATTTACCTTCAGCATCAATCGCAATTGCCTTTTCTAAATCAATTTTTTCGGACTCAAGTTCTTTCTTTGCCTTGTTTAAATCTTTTTTGATATCATCCAAAGCGACTTGCATTGTAAGCTGTGTTGGTTCTTCTAATTTAGAAAGATCTTTTGTTAATTCGTTAATGTGACCACTAACTTCTTCAACTTTATCACGAACTTCTTCAGCATTAATAAGATTTCCATCTGCATCCTTGCCAGTTTCAAGCTGTTTATAATATTCTTGTAACTGTTCGTTGTATTCTTCAAGTTTTTCAGTTTTTTCATACCATGCATTAGCCTGCTCTCTTGCTTGGTCAGCAAGAATAGTCTCTTGTCCAGACAAACCAACCAGCGCTTCATTGTACTCTTGTGCAGTGATTTTACCATCTAACAACTGCTGTCTTAAACTGTCCAATGCTTCATTATACTCTTCTTGAGTGATGACACCAGAATTTAATTGTCCCTGAAGACCATACATAGAATTTCGATATTCTTCTGCTGTAATTTTACCTGTTGCAAGTTGTACATTAAGATCAGCTACGGCCTGCATTGTGTTATATAAGTTACCCTCAAGAGTTTCTGGAGTTAATATATCAAACAATGAACTATAGTCACCATTTAACCACTCAATATCGTGGTCATTTAATGCTTCAATAAAAGCAAATGCAACTTCTTTAGTTACACCCATATTGTCAGCAAAAAATTGCAACTTGTCATTTGCATGCTCTAATCCACTCAAGAAAACTTCAGAGAATTCAAAATGTTGCCAGTCAGTGCCTGCAAATGTGTTATTTGACAAACCATCTTCGATAAACTTACGCAGATTACCAAGTTTCATCTCAGCATTTGTAATACTACCATCATCATCAAATTCAAGAGCAAAATATTGGGCTATTTTGCCTTTTTTAAAGTATTCATAGATGGCTGCCATTTTTTCATCTACAGTATCTAAGTCTTCATAAACACTTTTAGGAACCAAGCCAGCAATTGCAGCTTGTGCTGATTCGGAACCAAGCTCTGCTGTGTTAAATGCCTCACCAAGAGCGAGAACCATGCTTGCTGCGTCATCTATATAATTGGTTGCCGCATCTATTTCTTGAGCTTGTTCAAATTTTTCATACGCATTAGCTGCATCAAGAAGTTGTACCTCAAGTCTAGAGTACTTAGCAATGGTTTTTTCAAGAGCATTCATTTCTTCATATAAAGCAACGATCTCTTTAACTTTGCCTGCAACAACCTTTCCCTCAGCATTAATATATCCTTGCATCTTTTTGTAAAGTTCGTAGTACTGAAGTTTTGCTTGAGACTTGGCAAGCTTAACATTTTGAGAAGTATTATTCTTAGCACTCTTTACCAACTTGTTTAATCGTTTAGCGTTTACAACAACTAAATTATTATTTGCGTCAAAACACTCTGCCAACTCTTCTTCAGAAATACCAAGCTCAACCAATGAATCTTTATATTCTTGTGTTACCTTAGTATTATCTAAAACAATTTCAGATGTTTGTAACTCAACTTCATTAAATTTATTTACCTGTTCAATTAACGCTGTGTATGTTTCAACTATTGGGCCAGTTACTTTCGTTTTATGTTCTGCAATTTTTTGTTGTAACTGCTCATAAGTCAACCCAGCAGTGTTTAAGTTTACTAACGCTTCATATTCTTTATCATAAATATCCGCTTGAACATTGTGTTGTTCTTGTGACATTTTAATTGCAGAAGCACTAGTAATTAATTCCATAGAATATTCATCTATAACATCAGTCAAACTAGCATCTGGACTTGCGTTAGCAAAAGCATTATCTAACGTGTCTGACACCATATTTGAAATTTCATTAACTGCCTCAGAATCAGTAATATCTAACGCACTAACAATTTGATCGCTAACAATTTGGTTGACTTGTTCGCCATATTCTGCTATATTAGCACCATTAAGATTACTAAACACAGGATCAAGAATAGAATTGATTAATTGATCGTCAACATTAGTAACGCCATTAATAATACCTGACACAAATTGCTCGCCTATCATCATGCCAACTTTATCTGCTGCTAAAACATCTGCTTCACTTGTAGCATTTTGAGTGATCGCATCAATATAAGTATCAAGAGTATCTTTGTGTAAAATCTCACCATTAGGTAAGATTGGAGTATATAAAATTGATTGTCCAGTCAACTCACCATTGTTAATAAAATCTTGACCACCAAATGTAGTCATATAATTGCCTACATTATCTTTGGTCCATTCATCAGGAATTAACTTTTTAGTTTTTAACTCTTCAATCAAATTATCTGTAACAACAATAACATGTCTTGCGTATTCGTCTACATTACCAAAATAACGCTCTTCATCGGGTATACTCTCAGCAAGTTTTTCACGTTCTGCAACAATTTTTTGATATTCTTCATAGTCGTTGTCGTATTCTGCACGAATCTTGAAAGCAATTCGTAAATCCTCAAGACTTAAACCTTCAACAAAAACTCTTGAACTTGCCTCAAGTTCTTGTTTGACAGCATCAATCATTGTGTCAATCTGACTTTGATCAGGGAATAATTGATTCAATAATGCCTCTTGTTGCCCTTCTGGAACTGATGAAGAAATAGTATTCCATAATTCAGTAAACTTTGCTCTATATTCAGCTACTGGCATTGCTGATGGATCAAGAGCTATTAAATCATTAATGGCAGCTTGTAATGTTTTATCTTGTCCGATAGTGTCTACTAAAGAAACAATATCATCCTTAATTTGTTGAACTTGTTCTTTCGACATGTCGTCTGTCAACTCAAGAGATGAAATATACTCATTAACAAATGCAAGCTGTGAGCCAGTAAGATTACTATAAGCATTAGACATTTGAGGTACAATCGCCAAAGTCTTTTTAAACTCGCTTGATAAAACATTGTTTGCATCAGAGTATCTACCAAGTGCATCGTCAAGCCAAGCAGTATATTGATCCACGTAAGATGCAATTTGTTCTTCTGAAATACCTTCTGCTCTCATGCCTTCAGTTATAGCTGCGATAATCTCATCTCTGTGTTGGGCTACCTTAGAAGTGTATTCTTTAATTAAGGTGTCTGGATCATCAAATAACCCTTGTTTTTCGCCAATTACTTCTCCAACAATCTTTGCAGAATCGTTGCTATTCCATGAAGAAAGAGCATTTGGCATTAATTTGTAATCAGAAGTTTTTGTTTGCTGTGCCTGTTCTGCTGCAGATTCATATGCATCCCATAAAGGAGCACCATCTTTATTTTTTCCGTCAATTGCATCTATTGCTGCTTGACGCTGTTGTTGTTGTAACAACTTAATTGTTTCAGCTAAGATGTCATTATAGCCAACTAAATTACCAGCGGCATCACGAATCGCACTACCATTTTCATCAAAAGATTGTGTGAGTCCGACGTTATAACCAAGCACTTGTGAAATAATAGCTTGATATCTTGCATACTCTTCTGCAGACAAGGCGATATTATTACCGTGTTCATCTACACCTCGTGAGAGAGATTCATATTCTGATTTAAGTGCTTCAATCGAAGAAATTTGTGCATTAACATCTCCATCCATGCTTGTTACAGAGATGTGAGTCATAAGCTTATTAAATTCATCTATCGTTGCTTTGGTTTGATTATTATATTCAAGATTGTTAATATAACCTTGCATTTCTTCAAGATTATTATACAAATCTTCTTTAAGTGTATTAGATGCATCAAGCTTTTTCTGCCACTTTTCGTAATTAGAATCAGACATATTGGCAAAATATGTAGCCTCTGCTTCAGCTACTTCTTGCTCTGCTGTTTTGATTGCATCCACATAAGAATCATACCACTGTGTTAAATCATTAACAGACTTAGTAGTGCCACCCAACGCATCCGCCGCAGCTTCAGTTATAGATGTCGCAGTACCACTCATGCCTGCACCCATCATCGCAGCACCAGCTGCTGTTGCAAGACCGCCACTTAAACCAGTAACTGCAACACCACCTGCAATCAAAGCAACATCTAAGACTGCTCCAATTGCCTTTGCCCATGATTTAGCTGTTTCTTTGGCTTTCTCTTGACCAGCGGCAGTTTCTTTCAGTTTCTGATTAAACATCTCTAAAGAAGTTGTTTGGTTTTGTTTTTTATACGTAGCAAGTGTACTTTCACGTAACTCTTTTTGTTTTTGAAGTTCTGCTGATTGTTCTTTTAATTTTCTTAACTCTTCTGCTTCTGCGATTGTTAAGTTTTTATTTGATAGTACATCTATCTGCTCTCCAATAGATTCCAACTGAGAGCTTAAAGAGTTTACATCAGACTCAACAGTTGTAATATTGGATTGTAATTCTTCATATCGTTCATCCAGTGTTTTAATGCTATCTGCATATGATTTAATAGCTGAGATAATACCTGAAATCAATATTACAGAAGCGCCTATTGCAACACTCTTGAGTTTTTCTGCCCTTGCAGCTTTTTGAGCAGCTTCAGATTGAGATTGTAATGCTATGGTGTAATCTTCCGCAGTAACTTTACCATTTTTGGTTTGAATAACACCCTTCTCAACTTTATCAGCAAGTATATCCATGCCGTTGCCTGCTTCTTTTGCTTTTAGTTTGTATTGCCCAAATGCCTCAGCACCCTTGGATAGTTCCGTATTAAATATATCAATTTCGTCTTGTAATGCTTGACCATCTAATAATTGTATTTTATTTGTTTTGCCACCTATTAAGTTACCAAACAGTTTTGACAAATCTTGTTTTTTTATTATTGTTAAATAGCCTACAATACCCATAAGGGCAGTTTGGAACACGCCAATATTGTCAATTAAGTCAATTAACCCTGTTCCAACATTTACGAAAAATTTAATTACATCGCTATTTATAAAATTCATCCACATTGTTTGAACTGAGTTGTTAAACAAATCAATACGACCTTGAATAGAATCTAAATAGGTTTCATTTTCACGAAGAGCTGAGCCTTCTGCATTCATAGCAGATTGATATGCGCCTTCTAAATCTTCCATATTAGAAAGAATTGCAGACAATGTGTTTGCTCTATTTTTACCAGCCATAAGCTCAAGAAGAGCAGCCTGATCAATATCAGACATTTCTTCCCAAACTGTGCCAATTTCTTTAAGTATTGTGTATGTATCTTTATAATCTCCCGCATTGGTTAGAATGTCTACACCACTAAGAGCTTTAATTTTTGCTTGTAATTTGCTTGTGCTTTCTATTACACCTTCTGTTTCTTCGCCCATTTCTTCTAAAATTTTCACAGAAGTACCACGAAGACGTAATGAGATTGTACGCAAAGCACTACCAACACTATTTGGATCTTGAACAACCTTATTGGCTGCTGCAACTAAAGCTGTTGCTTGTTCAAGATTATTACCAGCTGACATAAGTGCACTTGCAGAATCTTGTAATGCGGTTGCAATTCCATCTGATGATATTGCGTAATTATTACCAACCTCATTTAAAATATCAACAACATGCTGACTTTCATTGGCAGTGTATTGGAATGCCTGCATTGTTGAAATCAAAGCCTCAGACGCTTTAGTTGCATCACTAAATTCAGAAACATTTAATAAGATTGCAGTACTTTCTGCAAGCTTTCCTGCTTCTTCCATAGAATATCCAAGCCTTGCCCACTCAGCAGACATAGTTGTTAAATCAGCAACTGTACTACCAACAACCCTAGCTGTTTTAGACATGTTTTGTAAAAATTGTTCATACGACGCATCAGTTTCATCTGTAACTTTTTTAAGTTCAGTTAAAGCACTATCAATGTCTTGAATATATGTTACACCTTGCTTGATGATAGCAAATATCCTATAAACACTACCAAATGAAGCAATATATCGAGCAACATTCTGAAAGCTATGCTTGATGCTGTTAATAAATTTTTGAGTTTCGGATGTTGACTCTCTTGTTTTACTTATATACCTTCCTAAAGAATGAGTTGCGGTATCATATTCAACAGTCAATTGTTGAATTTGTCCTTTATTGTTTTGTATTTCAAAAGTGGCAGTGCGCTCAGTATCATTAAATTCAATTAATTTAGCTACACCATTTCCCGCCTGATTAGCAAATTCTTGCATTGCAGAATGTAATTGTGTTAAATTAGATGCATCAAATGTTGAACCAAGTGCCTGAATATCTTGCGGATTTTTAATTTTACTCAAAAAAGTTTCTGAAGATTTTTGTAAAACACCGAATTCTTTTTGGACTGCTTCCATTTGCAACAACAAATTATTAAATTCTTTGCTATAATCCGCATCTTTCAACAAATCTGGATTGGCTGCAATTTCTTGTTGTTTTGTTTTTAATTTTGTTAACAAATTATCATATTCTGTAAATTTCGCAATAGCCGCATCCGCCATTGGGACTTTGGCATTCTGCATAACAGATTGCATATCATTTAATTTCTGCTTAGCATTGTCAACAATTTTTGCTATATCGTCATTTTGTTTATTTATATTTTTGTCGCTCTGAGTAGCATCACTTTTTGCATTTGCTTTATTTGCTTGTGCAATAGCTTCCTCAATTGCTAATTGACGTGCACGAGTGTCAAATAAATCAGTATATTTTATTAACTGCTCTTCAATAGCAAGAGAGATTTCTTGTTCTTGCTTTAATTGTTCACTAAGTTGCTGTGTAGAGCCGTCTGAGTTTTGAATTTTATGTTGTATTTGCAACATCTGAGATTGCGACTGTACAAATTTTTGATACAATTGATCATATGTTTTTAATTTATCAAAACTTTCTTTAAATTGGTTTAAATCAATTTTATACAATTCTGCGTCATCTTGTACCTTCATTGCATCCAGTTGAGTGCGCAATCTTTTAAACTCTTTGTTTAACTCATCGGTGTAAAGACCAGTTCGTTTTACCCTCTCTTCAAAAGCAGTAAGTTGTTGTGAGTAATTGCTAATAGTAGACAACTTAACCTCTTTATTTCCTGAGTCCTTCTTTGTGCCACCTATGCCTCCAGCTGCGGATGCCCCTTTGCCAGAAACTGAAACATTATTGGCATTAATTGAAATGTTTGAACCATCAATGTTAATGTTACCCAACTTACCTATAATGGTATTAATTTTTCCATCGATTGTACGTAAAGTTTCATCTTTCGCTAATGAGTTTAATGTCGCACCATCAAGTTTAACAACAGAAGATGTAGCTTGATCGCTTGACAATGTAGCCTTTTGAGTGCCAGCTGATTTAGACTTGTCTTGAAGTTGTATTTTTTCCTTTTCTTTTCTTATTTCCTCTTCTAAGGCAGCAAGTCTATTTTGTGTATATTGGAGTTGATCGTGATGAATTTGTTGAAGTTGTTGTTCAACAACTTCTAACTGTTGAGCATACTTAAATTCACCCTTACCACCACTATTAATCCATTTATTTTTAGCAATAATTAAATTATTATATAATTGTAAAACTTGCTGAAGCTTTTGGGTACTACCAACTTCTTCAAGACGACCACTCACGTCACCTAATCCAGTTTTACCTATTGCACCTAAATCGCCAGATTGCAGTTGTTGTAAAGCTGCTTTTGCCTTATCTAACTTTGTAGTCAAATTATCAAGCTGGGTTGATGTGGCTTGTACAACCTTTGATTTAGCACTGCCACTCTGCTTATAAGTATTAGCAATTTGTTTTGCAGATTCTAACTCTGCCTGATTTGCAGCTATAATTTCTTGTGTATGTTGTTTTTGACTGCGTAAAATAGCAACAAGTTTACCTTTAATAGACAACTCTTCTTTGCCTGGTGCTTTTCCACCTGCTGCAATTCGTGCATCACGTAATTCATTATATTTTTGAACAAGTGCCTGAATTTCTTGTGTATTCTTTTTAAAACTATTAGACTCTTTATCCCATTCACCCAATTTAGTAAAATAAGATGATTGAATACCTTTATCATTTAAATCGTTTAATATTCGTTTTTGCCATGATAATGTGCCATTTAAAGATTTAACTTGTTTGGCTGCCTCCTCAGCAGACTTAGCTAACTGTTGATTTCCCCCTGCGTTAACATCTTCTTGTGGTCCAGTCACACTCTCTTGTTGAGTGTTGACAATTGCCTTTTCTGTTTGAAGAACTGCCTCAGCTGCTTCTTGTCTTTTTTGTGTGTATGCAATTTGTTTTTGAAGATAACTATTTAATTCCTCTTCTAATTCTTGAAGTCTCGATCTATTGGCGCTAACAAAAGCACCAAGAAAACTTACATTACCTTCCGCCTCTGGGTAAATGTTAAACCAATCTTCAAGCGGTACATCTCCAGACGGCAATTTTTTCTTTAACTCATTGTACTCTCGTAAAAGCTTTTCAAGTTTTTTAGTTGAATCTTTTACTTTTTTACCCTTTGCATTAATGTCTCCAAGCTCCAAAAAGTGTGCAGAGTTAAAACCTTCATTAGTTAATGACTGAAGAATGTTTTTGCTTTTTTCTAAATCTGAATTAGCCTGTTTAGCTGCCTCTGAAAGCTCTTGCATATCATTTGTGGCAGTTTCAATACCGTTGCTTCCTGGGCCCACTACTGCTCCAATGGGATTTTTGTTATAATAATCTTCTATACCATCTCTCATCAAAGCAGCCTGTGCTGTGAACTGAGGTAAATTTTGAATATTTAAATTAACACCAATGTTACCAATTTTTTTATCAAGATTTTCACGCAAGGCATCAACACTTGACATAAATTTGTCAGTATTACCAATTTTAAAATCTGCAGGAATATTCTTGAGTCTTTCTGTTGTTTGTTTTTTTAACGCAGTAATCGCAGTTAAAAATGATTTTTTATTGGCTAATTTTAAAGTAACATTAATATTTTGAAGTTGTTTAACCAAAGTGGTTACAACATCTCTAAAACGCCCACCATCTTCATATGTAAAACTCACTTTAAATTTTGCATCTTCTGCAAGTTTTTCTTTGGTAGAGCGAATTAAGTTGTCTATATACGCTATTCTTTCTTCAAATTTTTGTTGCTCTTCTACATTAACATTAAGTTTAACATTCACTGTATGCGTAATTTGAGAAGAGTCTGTACCAAGTTCTTTTTGAATGGATTTAGAATTATGTGTAAAGGTAGGAGTGAGTTGAATAGGGCTTAATTGTGGTTCAATATTTTTAATAGTGTCATTAATTTTATTTGCCCATTCTGTATCATTAATTTTTGGGGTTACCTTCACTTGTGCTGTATAGTCAGACTGAACACCCAAACTTTTACCGCGAGATGTTTGAGCAGATAATTTATTTTCATATTTTGTCTGTAATTCATTTAATGATTGTAACTCCGTATCTAATTTTACTTTTTGTTCTTTAATGATATTTATACACTCTTGAATTTCATTAACTACATACTCGTCATCAATGCGAAACGATTTCATTTGCTCTTGAGACATAGACGCCAATGCCGATCCCAATTTACCACCAATCGTCTCTAATTCTGTTATAAACCCTGATAATTGACTAGAATCCATTTTTGATACGTCAGATAGCCTATCTTTAATGTCGTCAATCCCTACAATCCAATCATCAATATCGTCTATACTCCAATTCTTGTTTGGTTTTGAATGTCCCAATTCTTCCCATAAATTTTGTAATTTAGGCAACTCTGATTCTAGACTGCGTATTAAATTTTTAACACTTTGAATTTGTGCACTTTGGTCTTGAATACCTCCAAACAAATTATCAAATGTTGCTGGAAATTTCGCCTGACCAGCGTTTTTTAAAGGTTCTGTGATTTCAGCTATGCTTGCTTTAACTGCAGATAAACTTGCTTGTACATCTTGAGATACTGATGTAATAGATTGCAATCCATTTTCTAACGCAGCAACTCTATCTAACACGCCTTTATCTACAAAATTATCGAATGTATTTTGTGAGCCACCAATGCCATTAACGAGACTTTGCACCTGCTTTATTTGTGCTTGCAATTTAGACAAATCTGCATTAGGATCAATTTTGAGCATCTCATCATAGCTTTTGATCATCTTTTTTAAGGTTTCTAAATTGATTTTTAAATCATCCTTCACCTGTTTAAATGAAGTGGCATTTATGGTCAACCCTACGCCATATGTAAAATCATTAAATTGTTTAGCCATTAATATACACCCCCAATCTTTAATTAATTGTATATCCTAATTTTGTAAAATAACTATCTAATGTTTTTTTATAATTATTTTGAAAGTCATCCATTAAATCAATAGCTGGATTGTCTTCCTGAGCAATGCTTTTTTTACCATGTATACCATACATAAAATTAGACACAACCACGTCTTTGCTGCCAATTTTGTAGTCTGACATATTATCTGAGTTAAATTGTATCCATGCATCATACCCATTACCATTTAGAGTTACAAAAGATAAGTCGTCATCAACTACATTTTTTTTTAAATTTTCCGTTCTCTCATACACTCGTGGTTTATAGTGTGTATAGTATAATAAGACAACTTCTTTTGCTTTTTCGTAAAAATCTTTTTTTGCCATAGAACTGATATGTTGTAAATCTGTTCTTACTTTCTTTTCTGCGTCGGCAATTATGTTATCCAAAATAGTATTTATATTGGCGCTCATGAAATTGTCCTCCTTTAATTTATTTTCAATTATTTGTTTTGCATTAATTCTAATATTTTTGTAATTTGTTGTGGGTCAACGGGCAAATCTTTTGTAAGACCATCTAAATTTAAACTTTTTGCCAAACCTTCTATAACATTACTAATAGTATCTTGAATTGAGTCCACCAAACTATAAAGCTTCTTGTCAATAGTCATATTATTTTGCATTCTGTCGGCCGTCATCATATTTAAAATTTCTTGACAGGAAGCATAATCATCTTTAAATGTCTCGATAACTTTCACCAACAATCCTGATTGACACAACAAATCATAATCTGCTGTTGCGCTATATTCTTCATTATCTTTATCAGAAAACTCCAAGTTGGTATGCAAGGCAATCACTGCAATAGTAAATAAAAGATACCTATCTACTGAATCAATGTGTACTTCACCATCAACAACTGTTGTACAATTATCCAGTATAAGCTTTGCCATATTGCGCTTGGCAACAATACTTACATACGGTTGTGCTTCTACCTCTTTTGCGATGTCAATTCTCTGATTCTTTTCATACTTGTTAATTAATTCTTGTACCTTCATTGTAAAATCTCCTTTTTACCTCATTTTTTGTTTATTTATCTATAAAAAACTGCCACAGAAAACCGTCCCATGGCAGCATAATTTTCAAATTTAATTACTGCCAAAGGTCATCCTCTGTAATTCCGATTTTCGGCAAATTAAATGCGCTACGAGCGAGCAAAATGGACTCTGCCACATCATCATTAACATTAATGCCATATTCATCTTTAACGGCCTTAATAGCCTCTGCTTTAAGCACATCTCGTTTAACCTTTTTACTTTGTTGAATCCCTATCTTTGCACGCCATTCCGTAGGTAATGGATTATGAAATTCAATACCATTTTTAGCGCAATACAACATTATTGCGCCCGACAAATTGGCTAACTTAATAGTCACATCTGTGTTAGTAAGTTTAAACGCTTTTTCCATATAAACAGCATCAATATCATATTGTTCTAACACTTCACAAATTTTAATCATCATATTTTGAATACGCTTTATAGCATCCTTTTCTTTGTGAAGATCAATAAGTGTGTAATAAATCAATTCACCATCTGCCATAATGGATACGCCCGTTTTTGTTGTAGAAGCGTCAATTCCAGCCACAGTAAGCATATTCATCAACTCCTTTTTCAAATAACAAAAGTGGGACCCGCGCACGAATCCCACTTTTTTAAATTAATTATTCTTCAATTGTTTCTTCTACACATTCTACATCTGTAGGGACAATTGTCTTATTAAACACATCGTTAAATTCGCCAACTGCACTTTCAATAAGATACTTAAGTTCAAACTCTGAAACCACAATACCCTTTGATGCAAGAATTTCTGAAGCACCCTGAAGTGCCAAATCAAGTTTTTCCTGTCCATGACAGTTTTTGTACATCTGTTCTACTGCCTGAACTGCTGTTTTAACTACCTTGGCAATAGTTTCATCTTTCTGTTTTGTTTCCCACCATGTTTTTACTTTAACTGCAAGCCAACCAGCAACGGCTGTTAACGCAGTGCCAGCAAGTCCTATGATAGCTGTAATAATTTCTCCACCATACATTTCCCAAAACATAGCTTATTCCTCCTTATAATTTAACCCAGCCTGTGACATACATCCACATTGGCTTTTTGCCGCAATTTTTTGCTTTATTTGTAATGCGATATCTTCCGTTAGTTTTAACACCATCATAAATATAATAATCGCCTGACTTTGTGGTTGACGCCTTGGTAGTTGATGCATTCGCATACAAAGGTGTCTTATTAAGCCTTACAACATCACCTTTTTTGTATGTTTTTGGCACACTTGGTTTAGGTTTTGTTGTAGTTGTAGTACTTGTCTTTTTGTTAAGATCTGCAACATTTACCCAACCTGTAACTTTACCTGTTTTACCAACGCTTGACGCGTCATTTGTAATACGAATACGACCATTTATTGCATCTACACTCCAAATATAATAATTACCTGTTCTTTTTCCACTTGCTTGTTTTGTTGTTGCAGTAGAGTATAATGCAACATTGGACAATGTAACAAGCTGACCAGCTTTATACTGTGATGTTGATAATGTAGTTGATGTTGGCTTAGTTGTAGTTGGTTTTGTTGTTGTAGTTGATGCGTTCAACTTTTTGTTAACCTGTTCTGCAATCCATGGGAATTTACTCTCAAGATATGGGCCTGGGCAAACTGTTGCTGCAAACCATTTATGCATTGTTAAATTACCACTTGTATCGCCAGTGTAGTTTAATTTCTTGATGCCATTACGCTTACAAATGTCTACACATAAATCAACTAACTTGTTAAGTACCTTATCGCTAACATGCCAGTTGCCACCAATTTGATCATTAGCAACCTCGATAGTAACTGCACGAAAATCATTGGCTCCACTACTAGAAGTCCAAGGACGATGCTTTTCTTCTACATACATACCAACTCTTCCGTCTGTGCCAATACCATAGTTAGAGCTTGCTTGACGATCAGAACCAGCAAATACATTACCAATTGACTCAACAGAAAGCTTACCTGCACAGTGATGAATTGTAATCTTATCAATTACACCCTTAGGATTGTGTACTGAGTGCACACGAGTTGTATTTTTGTTAGGGCTAATTCTTGTATAATTAACCAATGAGCTGTTAGTATAAGTTGCCATTATTCGTCATCTCCTTTACCATTAGATAACTCTTCAAGTGTAAGTTCAGAAATTTCTTTATCTTCTTGTAATTCGATGTCTAAAATTTTATCTTTGCTCATATTTTTCACCTTTTATTCCTTTCTTGTAAATTTGTTTTTTTTATAAGAAGCTATCTTCTTGTAAATGCTTTTGATACATTCTTTTAATATGTTTGATTGTTTCAACTGCAATATTGTTTTTATAATCTGGATGTTTCTCACAATATTTTTCATAAGAATCTATGTCTAATAATATATTGTCATAACCTTCTTTACTATGAGGAATACCATGCAGTAAATCATCACCAAATCTTAAAATATGTGCTCTACAAAGCGTTGCATGACGCTCTTCACTTTTTTCTTTATGGTCTGTAAGCTCTTGACTAAGATTGTCTACCTTGTCAATAACTTCACCATTAATGAGACGTCCAATACCACGCCCTATCCGACTCCATGGATTGAATTTTATTGGAGTAAATTCGATTAAAGTCATTAGAATCAGTAATATTCCTCCGCCGCCAAATAACGCTGTTTTGATTTCTTCTAATGTCATTAAATCACCCCTTTCGTACATTACACATATTGTGTCAATGTTTGTTTAAAATGTTATTAAATACAAAAACCAAATGCTACATAAAATGAGTTTGTAATCAAATCACCAAACAGCATACCATTTGTTTGTACACGATATACAGTCAAACTATTTACATCTTTACATACGGAAGAACGCAACCACCAACGATCTGCGCTCGCAGTATCCGCAACATACTTAATACGACTAGCATTGGTATTATTAAAGACATCTGAGTAACACTCACCCTGTCCTGATACATAAGTATTAGTTAATGCACTAGCACCAATTTCATCTACCGATGCAATCCACACCTTATCTGCAGTAGTAACCAAATTTTGTGTTGCCGCACCATCATCACATTTTTTATTTACTTGTTTAATAATAGACTTTAATTGTGTGGGTAATGCACTATAAACTGTTTGATTTGTAAATGTACGTAAGTCACAATTAGGCCAACCTTGATTATAAGCACTTGTATTATCTATACAATGTTTAATGTTAGGTAAATCTACACAGAAGAATGTCAGTGGTGCTTTGCCAGAGCTGTCTGCTAAATCATCATGATTATAACCGACAATTTCAACGTCTGCGGTAACTGTACCACCGCTTAACGCTACAGGAACAAGCATACGACCACCAATAGGGTATTTTGTTTTAAACGCTGATTCAGTCATAGTGCCTGCTTTATATTTTTGTACATCAGAATTAATAGTATCCCAATAAGCATTAATTGCAGTCCAATTAGGATTATCAATTGTACCATAACCTTGATCTTCTGCATCTGTTTTCCCTAATTGACCAAACAAATAACCAGTAAACTTAAATACAGCATAACATTTTGTTTCACCTGTAATTGGCGTTGTTGTCGCATCAGGAGACCAACCTTTAAATACATATTCTTCTGGATTGCCAACATCTGTTTTGACTGGTGTGCTGCCAGTATAACTTGTTGTTGTGCCATAAGTTACATTAGGAACGGTCTTTAATAATGTAGTACCATTATAAAAATAAACTGTATATTGTCTTACTGTCGCAGAGTATTCAGCAGTATAATCTCTAGATTCTGTAAGTGCTGTAAAATTACCATTCCACTTTGTAAATGTATACTGATATTGTGCTGTTGGCTTACGTGTAGGCACTTCGTAGTCCCCAAAATAATTTTTTGGATCAACAGCATTGCTACCATCACGTATCCATTCAACACAATGTACAACACCATCGTTTAAGAATTTTGCAGCCCAATAAGTATCACGCTGACAATAAACATTACAAACTGATGTAACATTAGTTGGAATATCTATCCATGAAACGAACTTAAGAGACTTATCACTCATAACAATATCATCAGGTGCATTGCATTCACCCGCTATAATTGGGTCGTATGCACTTTCCCCGTCTTTAATCCACTGCTCATAATGTGGAATGGTTGTATCATCTGTAGCATAGTAGCGCACAGGATATATGCTGGTATATACCGCATTAATTCTTGTTGCCATTTGAATATTTGTTGGTAAGTTATCCCAACCTTTAAATTCATAGCGTATATCACTTGTACTCGCCTTAGTTGGCACTTCAATTTTATCTGCCAACACTGGATCTTGTGCAGGATCTCCTTTGTTTGCCCAATCGCGCCAAATCCAATTGATATCAGTTGTATCAGCGTAAAACGCAACAGCAAACTGCTCTTGCCAATTACCACTAATTCTATTATTTTGATTCTTTTTAAAACTAGACATATCCCAGCCTTTAAATAAATATCTATGATCGTCCATAATAATATCTTCTGGTGTTGTGTCTGGACCCTTTGGGGTCTCGTCTGCTGATATTAATTCAGTGTCAAAAATATGACCATCAATAGTTAAATAGTCAACATAATAGAAGGTGTTGCCTGTCTTGTCAACAACAACCAAGTCAGGGAAGTGTTGATGTACAAATGCTCTTAATTCGTCAGACACAGTATCATTTACATACACTCTACCAGTCACAATCGCTGTGTCAGTTATTGCCAAACCTGACGCATCTAATGCCTTACATTGACTTAGCTTATTAACAATTCGAGATAACTCAGATGTTGAGGCTGCATTCCAATCCATGTTGACAATACGCACATTAGGATAACTATCATCTTGAATGGCACTTAAAATCTCTGTAACTGGAACGTTGACTGAATCTTCTATTCTAATAGATTTTAAGTTTTCATAACTTGCACATTCAAACGTCTGAATGTGTTTTTGTTTAATAAGCTTAATTGTGTCAATTGATGCTGGCAATTTGGCAATCTTTAAATAACCTGAGTCTGGTAAGTTAATACTAGTGATATTACTACCAGTAGCAAGTACTTCCTGGATGTCTGGACATAAAGAAAAGTCTAATATTTTTGAACTTTTTCCATCTGATCCAAATCCAGTACAATTACACACATTGACCTTTTTAAGCAATCTATTATTAGTAAATGACAACTGCTTTAAATTAGGATTTTCATAACTTGGATCATCGCACCCAACATTTAATTCTATCAACTTTGAAGCAGCTGAAATATTCAGTGTACTACAATACAAACGTGACAAATCATCTAAGTGAGAAATTTCGCTAGCACCAAAAATATATGTGTCAGTGTCGTGGAAAAATGTTGAAACATCTTTACCTAATGACACAAGTTCATCTCTTGGCGTATATTGAACAAGCGGATTAGTGTTTGTACCATAACGAACCGCTGCATACATATTAGAGAATGTTTTATATGAAATTGTTGGGTTTGGTGCAAACTTGCCTGTTATAACAGGAGTATTAATACGCATAACAATTCTATTAGTGTTTGCCACAAAGTCGCCTGTAAACCACTTGGAGTCACAGAACATCAATCTATTTTTAACAAAATATTTAAAATGTTCTTCGCCAGTACCCCTTACCTGATATAAATATTCTGGGTTATTATTATTTCTCAGTGCAGCAATATATTTAAACTCTGCGTCTTCGTTATACATAGAAATAGACCATTTGTCAGTGTGGTCTGTCACAAAATATTTTAACATTTTATTGTATGACAATTTTTCACTACCAGCCACTCTCCATGACTGATACATTGTTTGAATATCTTCTGCAAACGCTTCATGGAAATTGGTCCATAAAACGCTTGTTTTACCATTGTAAACGTCTTGTACACCTAAAGTGCTATTTACACCATAGTCTTGATGATAGTAATCAAATACAAGTTTACCTTCGTTGTTTATACCTAAACATGTCAATCTGTTACTTTTATGACTTGTGTTACCACAAGCGGGGAGGGTTCTTCCAAGAGTGTCTTTACACTCGACTCTCCCTCTGCAATTTCATTTTTAGATTATAGTTGCAGTTCAGACTGTTGCATATCTTGCTTATGCAGTTTCAGCAAGACCCTTTTCGCTCAGTCGTTGTAGGCAATTATTAATAAGTTTATCGATATTAGATTTTTCCCAGTAGGGGATTCTTAAAAGATTAATATTGTTATCTTCACAATACTTGTTTTTTAATTTGTCATACTTTTGCACTGTTTTTAATTTCTCTTCCATTTTAGCTAAATCACTATAGCCAAAATTCACTGGCATATAATGTTGTTCGCCATCATATTCTATAATTAAATTATAATCGCACAAATAAAAATCATATCGGAATTTGTGTCCTTCTATAACGACAGTATATTCTGGTTCATGTCTTACATTCAATTTGTCTAATAACATATCAATATACATATTATAATAAGACAAAATACATCCACACGAAGATGTGTGATTAGTAGTCAAACAATTACTAGGAACAATAATTTCATTACCACAATCACATTTACACCTATATAGTCTGCGATTGAATTTATTACTTTCTGGCAATAGTTCCACAGCAACAAGCTTACCAAATCTTTGTCCAACAAGATTTTTACTTCTTGTCCGTCTCAACATTGCTTTTCTACCACACCCACAGTCGCGCGTTTTATTGTTAATAAGATTATAAATATTAACTGCTTTTATAGTGCCGCATTCACATATACATATAGCATCACAATTTCTTCTGTTATTCTTTAATTCGAGAACAGTCCATTTATTGATTTTTTGTCCAATTAAATAAGCATACTTTTCAAGTGGATTTATTCTTGGCATAAAACAATTTACACCTCTTTCATCATTTGTACTAAAATATCGATAACTTTTTTATAATTTTCCTAGGCGTTGTCCATCTCTGGATTTTCGCCGTATATAAGAAAAGGTTTTACAACGACTAAAAAAATTTGATCGTTGTCATAAAGCCACGCTTGCCAGTGCTGTTTGTCCCATGTAGAAAGGAACATATTCTTAGCTCTCTGGTCAACCATAAGCATTACGAATGTATAAAGGTAATATATAAGCATGAAATCAAGCTCAAAATAATTTTCAAATTCTGTTTTGAACTTTGCAAGTCTATATGCCGCAGTATCATGAGTATGAGTAACGCCATCAACATCGACATACTCATCCATCAACGCATCACCCGTCGCCTCAGCTTGATTAGTGCTAAGCACCCAATCGTGCATAACTCTAAAAGCTTCAATATCCTCGCTACCATCTGGATGTCTTGCTTCGAATATTGGACCATTCCATGCATCTACATCATCAGGAATTTCATCTAAGAATTGACAAGCAAGCTCTTTATTTTCTCTGAATTCCCATGATTCTGCATCTGGATATGCGTCAGTAAGACCATAAGCATTATTAGAACTCTTTTCGTAGTTGAAGTTATATTTACCAGCAAAGGTATAAGGCTCACTACTAGTTAACCTATGGAAGATAACACATGGAAAACCTGCAATAGTTGTTCTAACGCGAGAATCTTCCTCTTGTGGAGGAGTTTTTACATCATCATAAAACGTATGAACATAGTTGGCATTACCAGTGTTATGAGAGCCTGTATTTTCAGCAAAGTCTGTTTTCATACAGAATACATCACTTGGAATCATTCCAGGCATATGTTGATGAGCATTATCAAATTCTATCTTCCAGTTTTTACGAGGATAACCTTCAGAAGAGGTACCCTGAACATGAATTAAAGCTGTGTCTTTAAAACTTAAATCAATATTAACTGGGTCTGTATAATCAATATCTACTGGATAATCTTTACCACCCTTTTTCTTATTACTGTCTGCTTTTAAAGATGGTAATGCACCAGTAATTCTCATAACTGGGATTTGTGTTTCAACTTTAGATAACAGCATTGCGCTACCACTATATACATCATTCTCAACTGATATTGCAATATCACCACTGTCAGCGATAAAGTTATCTCTCACTTCTTCTTTGGTCAAAGCAATATCGTAAGTTCTAATTGAATATAAGTCAATAGAACATTCTGATGATCCCACAGAGATACCAACTGGATTACCCTGATGTAAAGATTCAACTGTTGTATATTGTATCGCACTAGACATAACACCATTTAAGTAAGCACAGAATAAACGAGTATTTGGATTTTCGTCTGTGCCTTGTGGCTCAATAACCAGAGTTACATGCACTTTTTCACCATCTACATAGTTACAAACCGCAGATGTTGAGCCGTTTGTAAATATTGTAGTATCAGATGTAACCTCAAAACCTACACCGCCACTCATACAAGACATCGCGATGGCATCTCTATTATTAACATCTCTAATTGCAAAGACAAGCTCAATAGTTTTACCATGCTGTTTTGGGTCAACTGCATATGGCTTAAAGTTAATCAACGCTCTTGCATCACCAGCCAATCTTAATACAGTATCACCATTACTATCAGTAGCCCAACCTGTACCAATTGCATATTGAGTTGCTGTGGTGATTTTTTCACCATTTTCATCCTCATATGAAGTTTCAAACCTTTTGTTGGCTACAGCCCAGTTAACATCAGTAAAGGTAGTATCAGCCACAACATTACCTTCATCATCAATACCCTGCCAAACATCACACCCTGCACTTTCATTAGATCTACCTGCAGCCGAAATGTAAAACTTCATATTATCAGTTCTAACTTTTTGTTTAATAATACTTGGAGTAATATTAAGCGTATGGCTTTTTGAGACGCCGCCATATGAAATTGTAAAAGTTACATCGCCAGTAGGATAATTTTTAATATCCCATGATTGACGCACGCCACCCGTAACAGTTCTAATGTCTGGCAAATATTTTTTACCATCTTGTTCACTTGGCTCTATGGTTAAAGTAACTTCTGGGTTCATTTGAGCTGTATGGAAAACTGTAAATGGAATATGAAGTGCTGTGCCCTGTGCAACCGATTTAACATCATATACAGAGCTAATAAGCGGAGTAGTTTTACCTTCGCTGTACATAATATCAAATGTATAAACATTACTTGGAATAACAGTGCCATCATCCATTGTTGCAGTCGTATATATTTTTGTTAAATACGTACCATGTGATAAACTTTTTTTCTTTTGTGCAACTTTTAATATATCATACGTCGCAGATGCATTATCATAATCAATATTTTCAACAATATGATCCTGTACAGATAGATCAGGGTATGTCATTTCAAAATGTAATGTTTTCGTAATATTGCCATCAAACTTAATAGAAATTGGAATACCTGTATCTTTAGTAAAAACTGTACTGTCATTAAATCCAATAGGAGTTATAGACAACTGAATCACTTCAACTGTGTAGTACACCTTGCCTTCCGCACCATATTGGTCAGAACACACAATCTCAACAATATTGCTGCCACTACCAAGATATGTTTTTAAATTAATCTCATTATTTTTACCATTCTCAATTGGTACTGAACCTTTTAAAGTTTTATCATTGTTGCCTGACGTTACAAAAATATGAGCCGTACCGTTGCCAGGATTGGGTGATGCAAAGAAAAATTTAACCCAAACATCTGTACCCAATGCTGCCGACAACGCACTTGATGGTAATTTATTTTCAACAGTGGCACCGCCAACATAGCCACCGCCGCCTCCGCCGCCACCTGAACCTGCAGGCAGAGATGTAGCGCTACTTTCAATAATACCATCTTCGTTTTTTAAATATAGCTTGTTGTCTACAACTGCCAATCCAGTGGCCATACCAGCTACTTTTTCTTTGTCTGCCAAAGAGTAGTTTTCATCACTTAATTGTTTACCACCAATTTTATCTACTTTTTTGCTTAATTTGCCTTCAGTCCAGTCTCGAACTTTTTCTGCTGTGACTTGTAGCGCACTTAAAACATCCACTTGGCAGCACCTCCTTTTTATAATTTATTTTAAAATCAGATTACTCTGAATAGTTTTCATGTTAAATTGAATGACGGCTGCGTAGATACAACCGCCATTCGGAAAAACAATACGAACATGTTATTTAAATACAACTTGTACAATATAGTCATTTATTCTCTTGATTACTCGATAGCCTGTGTCAGATGCAGTTGCTATACCGCCTTCGGCTACTTGGCAATAACCATTAACCTGACAAGTGCCATCGTCTCTAACTGATAACACACCAAGCATACCTACTGCATCCCATTCTGGTCTATCTTCTCTTTGAACGTATGGTCTTGTTGGGTCGTAGTCTGGATTTTCTTTACGTTTTGTACCTGTCTTTACAACAGTTTTTATTACTGTTTTTGTGACCATTGTTGCTTCACCAGTTACTTCATCTACAACCTCTTCCTGAATTTCTTCAGGAATTTCTTCCTTATATTCAAAATCTTCATAGATAAAAGCGCCAAAATCGTCAAGGACATATCTGCCCATCCACTCTTCGTCACCATTACCAATCATAGCTGGTTGTCCACTAACAACACCAAGAATGTAATCGCTTGGTTCAGCAAGCTTAATTTTGTCGCCATCAAGAGTTACAAAATAACCACGTCTATCTTCATTATTTGGATTTGTGTCTTGCCACTCGAAAAACTCGGCATAGTCAGCACCAGTTGAAATTGTTTTATTTGTTGCATATACTGTTCCATTATAACTTACACGAAATGCGTTAGATAGGGATGTCGATGTGCCATTACCAATTACAAAAGCGGTACCATCACTAACACCAGACTCAACACCTTTTGAAGCATTAGTTGTATTATTGTAATGTCCTTGTGCATGTTGATTGTCAAGAGCGGTAGTATGACAACCCTCAGCATGGGAATTTGTACCACTTGCGGTAGTACTATGACCCTCGGCATGGGAATACATACCACTTGCTGTACTCGTTATACCTTCTACATGAGAACAATTACCACTTGCAATATTATGCATTCCTTCTGCGTGAGAACCAATGCCACTTGCTTGAGTGCTAGCACCTTCTGCGTGAGAACCACTTCCTGTTGCTTTAGTATGGGTACCTTCAGCGTGGGAATAAGTGCTAGTTGCATAAGTATCCCTACCTTCGGCATGAGAAGCTAAGCCCAAAGCAAGACAATTACTGCCTTCAATATGGGAATAATCGCCATAAGCAAGAGAAAACATATTTGTATCATCGTCATATGCCCTGTAGTGAACTTCGAGTATATTATCACTGGTTGCTTGGTCTAATTCTATGCCATAATTATTTGTTACTATCCAAGCTCTTTCATCTGAGTTGCCCTCTGCATGAGAATAATTGCCCATTGCGGTAGTTTTATATCCCTCAGCATGGGAATTGTCGCCACTTGCCGTAGTATCATAACCTTCAGCATGAGAAGCCTCCCCTTTAGAAGCACTAAATCCTCCTTCAGCGTGAGAATAATCACCACTTGCACGAGTGCTAAAACCTTCAGCGTGAGAAGAATTACCTGTCGCAAAAGCGTTATTACCTACTGCAAAAGAAGCAGAGCCAGAGGCTACTGTTTGACAACCCAAAGCTACACTATTCTCACCAATAGCATCGCCATCTAAATGATTCATAGTAAAACTTCCCGTGCCAGTAGGATTAGTAGATGTCATATGTCCTGCATTCGCAATTTGTTCAGCAACTGTTTGGTCGCCAACTAGATCGGCAGTATAGACATTTGCTCTACCTTCAGCCGCTGCTGCAGCACCCGCTGGATCAGCACCAACATCTTCTGCAGTTAATGTAATATCAGCACTTAAAGCCTTACTATTCACGGTTCTTGTTAATGGCACTTTAGATTCCATTTGCTCTACAGTGGCATACGGACTTAAATCAATTTTTTCTTCAGGAGTTAAATACAAAGCATTTTCGTCAATGCTACCATCCGCAACAGCTTTATCATATTGTTCTTGTGTTAATCTGTGTATTTTTAAAGTCGATAAGTTTTCTGTAATCAATTAACATATCTCCTTTCTAAATTGTTTTTATAAAAAATCTTGTTTGTGTTTGTTGTTGCAATAAAATTTATATCTATTCCTTATCATCTTTACTTACTTTTGCAAGGGCTAAGGCAACAAAAGCAAGCATACTGCCTATAATTGTTCCGATAATAAAACTCATTTTGTTACCTCTTGTTCAATCGGTTCATTAACTGTGATAATTGAATTTTCGTCAATATACTGTGCAGAAATACGGATATAGCGACAAGCACTATGATTAACCCTAAATGCCTTAATATCGTTAGTAATTTCATCTTTCTCAACTAATTTATCGGGAACATTATCATCAATACCATAACAAGCACCTGCGATTTGCTCCTTATTGATATCATAATGAGCAACACGACAACCGTGACCACCACCATAAGGCATAGTTATGTTTTCCAAATAAACAATGTCAGTAGAATTTGACACAGGAATAAAATCTGTTGTATAAGCATTTTCATCTGAACCTTCGTTGAAGTTACTTAAATAAATACCCTTTGTATATCCTACTGTGTCAAGAACATTTGTATATGTTGGTGTACTATTGCCATCTTCTGCTCCACAAACCGAACAAACACCATCAACATAGGTATGACCTGTCGCAGGGATTGTCTCGGTATAGGTGCTATCACAAGAGCAAGTATAAGTTCTCACACCTGCTGTCGTACAAGTTGCAGCCGTTGTTATTTCAGAAGTATAACTATGTGTATGAGTTTCACCTGTTTCAAGATTAACCTCACCGCCACTTCCTCTGCCGACACGCACCACAGTTATGAGTTTATTATCATAATCAGCAATAATGCCACTAACTGAACTTTCGCTTGTTGTTTCGGGGTCGTAAGGAAATATATCTCTTATTTCCTGACTATCCGTTTCAACAAGAATAATAGGAATGCCACCTTCTGTTTTATTAACATAATCACGGTGAACGTGTCCGCCAATACAAAATTCGACCTTTCCCTTGCTGTTTTCATTTGAATTATAAGCATCAAGAAGTGTGATAACTTTTGAAGCATTTGTGTCAAGTCCTGCAATTGGAATTGGTTTCTCATCGTATTTGTTATAATTAGGCTGATACCAGATGTGTGCAACAACCACAATGTGCCACCCATCTTTAACTGTATTCAAGGCATTTGATATAAAACTTTCTTGTGTAACATCAACACCATTATATGCTGTATCAAGAAATAAATATCTTGTTTTTTCTGCATTATCATCAATGTAATAATACAAACCGTCACCATATACAATATCATTATTTTCTTCAGGTGCTAACAAATAAGCATAAACATAATTTTCATCAAAAATACTTTGTGAAGGATTATCTCCTGAAGTATTATCTCCGTAATTACCGTCATCGTGATTACCAACAACGCTGTGATGATTTGGTAAGTTCCTTATCATTTCTCGCCACTCGTACAAATACTTCATAGTTTCATTATCTGTGCTTTCGGTATAGACAATATCGCCACCATAGAAAGTCTTTGTCATTGCAGTATTCTTATAAAGATATTTCAACAATTTAGGTGACATTTTGCTATTGTGGTTCCAATGAGCGTCACTATAAAACAAGAACGCTGACTTATTTCGTCCTGCTGTTTCCATAGCCTGACGAATAGCATTTGCTCCGTTTTCTAAAGCGCTTAACCAATAAGTTGGAATAACATCTGCTTCAAGCTGATCAATTCTTTTACGTTCAACATCAATTTCATCGGACAAATCATCAATCTTGCCTAATTTTTTATTGATTTCATTTGCTGTATAAGACAATTGAAATTCTGTTGCCATAATTACTCACCCTCCTTTGTAGTTAAATATAACCCATTAGAATCCTTTAATATGTATCCTTCTGAAGACAACAATCTAACGCCATTTGTAATAGATGTTGTTGAGTATAAATTTAAAACATATATAATGTCATCTAAGTTAATTTTTAATTTTTCACTATTACCTAAATATAACGCCATTAGTCATCGGCCTCCCAAGTAATAATTTGTACCTGAGTTTTTTTAGCAACTTCGTCGTTAGTGTATTGCTTTGCACTTGCGAGCGCTCCATCTGCAGAACCAAATGCATCATACAGACCATTATGGTTGTGGTCACTGTCTGATTTTGCAGCAATGGCAGTAGCAATCTGAGCAGATACATTTGTGTCACCAACCATCTCAGATATTTGTTGATTTGTGTATTGATTTGCGTTGGTTAATACAGTAGATGCACTACCTGCTGGATCAGCACCAACATCTTCTGCAGTTAATGTAATATCAGCACTTAAAGCCTTACTATTCACGGTTCTTGTTAATGGCACTTTGGAATTCACCTGATCAATAGTTGCTGGCTGTGTTAAACCATATCTACGCCATTCATTTAAATTAAACGTAGAACCATCAGTAGTAACAAGCACTCCATTTGCTTCAAATAATGAGCTATTCACCACAATAGTTGCGGCATTACCATATTGTGTTAAGTCTGTTGTAATAGTTGGGAGCGAATCTATTAACACCCAAGGCGTTGCAATACGTTCAAGACCATAATCAGTTTCCAAATCAACCTGAAACATAGCAAGAGAGCCACCATCATAATAATGTAAAATAACTTTAGTGTCTGCGTTGTCAGTTAAAGATGGATTAACATAATATTCAGTTTTATACACTGTGCCATCAGGATTAGTTCTAAATATTAACAATCTAACGCCACCGCAAGCGTATCGTGCTTGTGAGTGAACCCAATCGTTTAAAGAAGATGCATCTTTAGTGATAGTAAATTGTTTGTGCGCCACCGCAACATCATCCAATGAGGTTGTAAACAAACAAACGTCATAAATATATTCACCCTCGGCTTCAAAATAAGTGCTCCACCATCTAGATTCAAGTGTTGGTGTGTGTGATGTAAACCTGTTTATTGCATAATGGGTGGTACAATTAGTATAAGTCTTTTTTGGGGCTGCTTTATAGCTTTTAAGTTTTCTAGTGTCAATTTTACAAGTGGTTGGCCCCACACAACCAATCAGATCACATTTTAAGTCATACCAACTTTTATTACCCGTCATCGCAGCCAATGGCCTTTTTCCCACTCTGTCCTCAGCACATTGGAAGAAACAGTTGATATAGGTAGCATTTTCATTATCAATAAAATCATGTGTTGCATAAAAATATGTATTAATAAAAGTAACTTTTGCATCACCATTTGTTGCACGATATCTAATTGTTGCATTTTCATAATGACAACCAACTAAAACTAATTGTCCACTATCAAACACATCGACGCTACATTGAACACATTGCTCCATTACAGATGGTAATCTTTTGCGTGTGCCAAAAAACTTGTATTCAGGCACTAAAGGATTATAAAATTCCTGACATTGTGAAAATCTCCAGCCATCACCCTGTATTGTATTTAAATCAGTATTGTCAAATCTTGCATATTGACCATTACTATTTAAATATGAAATTGCATCAAGATTAATATCACATCCTTCGTATAACGCAGAATTTACTGCATTAGTCCACTGTTCAACTTGTATCAAATCAATATATGTACCAACGAGTGCATAAACATATGGATATGATCTTGTGATAATATTTTTAATAATCATTGGTGAACCACTTGTAATACAAGGTGTTTCCCAACCTTCTAAAATTTGTGTATAGCTATGTTCATTACCAAGAATCATATTTTCAATGATAAATCTATCAGCTGTATATGCTTTCTGTTGACCATTAAACGCTTCGTTAACATTTATGTAAATATGAAAGTTAACAAACTGAGCGTTATTGCCGTCAAGATGCCCCTTTAAGAGTGTTCTTACGTCAACAGGCTTTGAGAAATAATAAGTTTTTGTAGTATCGCATACAACTTTTTTACCCGTCTTTAACGCTGTGATAAAAGCATCCGCATCACAAGTAACACCATCGCCAACAGCACCATACATTTCAGGCGTAACAGCCCCCGCAGCATTATCAACATAAGTTTTATCCGCCTTACCGCTTACAGCGTCACTGATCTGTTCAGACACTGCCTTGTCACCTACAAATGCAACAAGATCACCAACAGTACTATTAATAGTTTCAAGTGTTTCTTTATCTGTGTCAGTATAATCGTTAGTTGACAAACCTTTACCGTCAACTTTATCTACCTTTGTGCCAATCTGGGTAGCCACAGTTGCTGCAAAATTAGCATCTTCACCAAGAGCTGTAGCAAGTTCATTTAAAGTATTTAATGTCTCTGGCGCTGCATCAACCAAAGAGCTCACCTGAGTTTTTACATAATCTTCAGTTGCATATCCTTCAAGGCTTTGTACCGCTGTGTCGGCTTTGCCCAAGGAAGTTTGAACTGATGCTTCAAGGTCATCTTTTAAAATACCAGCTGATGGTTTTTCATATTTAGATTTTAATTTCTCAGATAAATCCCCAACGTCATCAACACTGTGTGTGTGATTAACATCCGACTTCTTACTCACAGCAGAGCTGATCTGTTCTGCAACACTTGTATCTCCCACAAGAGCTTTCAGCCCTGACACATCTGACGCTGATGCAAAGTCGCTTGCGTGTTTACCATCTACAGTATCTGCATCGCCACCGTCTGGTTTGATTTCTGGAAAGTTTGTAATATCATCAATAGTGTGAGTGTGCCCAGATGTCCCAGAGACACTTTCCCATACACCATCTTTTTTTACTTTTAAAACAGACATTTACATACCTCCTTTATTTATACAATTTATTATTATTCATAGTCTTCGCCAAATAATTCTTTTTGGTCTTCTTCAGACATGTATAATTTGGCAAGTAATTTAATTTTCTCTATACCTATAGATTTATTTCCAGAAATATAGAGTTTGTATTGTGTTTTAATAAAATTATTCATCTATACCAACCCCCATGATTTGACTTGCAAGGTCAGTGATTGCTTGTTCCAATGCAGATATTCTTTCTTTGTCTGTAACCGTTTGTGGGGTTTTAATATTATCAAATTGTTTTGCGAACTCCATTATTTCTTCTTCCGTAACCTCGACAAGTTTGCCATTAATCAAAGCTTTCATATTTAAACCTCCTGACTTTCTGCCATGTTGTATGTATTTCTTTCAAGCGCCATACCATATATTGTGTATCGTCCATAAAAAGGAATGTATGTAGTATTGTTTGGAGCCAAAACCGCCATGCTAAAAGAGGATACCGCTGTTACATCCTGATATACTTTAAAACAATCTTTTATGATATTACCGCTAGCGTCTGTTACTGTATACTGCATAATTCCAACAGGTTTAGTTCCATTGGATGGTCGTATATGTTCACAAACCATATGTATATGAAAATCAATATGAGAAGATGAGCCTTGTTGCGAGAGGTCAACATATGTGCGAATATTCTGACCACAATCCAAACTTAACCAACCTTGGCTCACTTCTGACGGTATGTCCGCAAAATCCACCGTGTATGAAGCGTCTACTACAACTTTTGTATACGCATTTGGAGAAAACACTTCTTCTGTCCATCCAACAGGAACATCAACCTTACGAGTTACAATCAAATCGATTGGTTTAAGTTTTAAATAGGTTACAGAACCGTCTGCAAGCTTTTCGGTTGTTACCGCGCCATCTTGAAGCAAATCGTTACCAATGGCATTATTTGCAATTTTATTAGATGTTACCGAACCATCAACTAATTTATTTGTGGTAACAGTGTCATCCGCTAATGCTGCTGTTTTAACAGCATCGTTTGGTAATTTAATATTTTCACCAATTTGCTCCATCGGAAGATAGTTAACATCTATTGTATTGTATTGCCAAATTGTATTGTTATACTCTTTACATGTAAGTGTATAAGATATATCTGGGTCTTCAATTTTGTATGTAAGATACATCGTATCCTCTGCGAGAGCGATATCAGAAAAGTTTTTTAGGTCTGTTGCTGTTGCACCTGAAGCAATATAAATGTTATTGCTTGAATCTAATAAGGCTACCGCATCAGCAAATGCGCTTGGAAATCCTAATGCGGTCAATGGATATGCAGTTAACTCTATATTTTTAGAAGATGAGTTTTCTCCGTCTGTTATTGTCTCTAACAATGTATAAGTTTTACCAGCTTCAAATATAGCCTTGTATCCTAATAAAGCATAACCCAAATCTGCGTTTGAGGCAGAACTAACTGTAGAATACAATTCAGTAGGAGTTGGTAATACAAAGTCTTCCACATACATTTCGCCATAATAAAATGGCTTATTCTTTATATAATCATCAGCGTTTTCGTCTGTTTGATTCCAGTCTGACTGAGCATCACTGCCACTACCTTTTGAGCCATTTTTAACCGTAAAATCTGTTGTTTGTCCATCAGTTAAAGTCACAGTTAACACATTGTCGCCACCATCTTGATCAGAAATTACAGTTTGCTCTATGGACTGAATGCCCACACCATCTTGACCATCTTTACCATCAATTCCATTTGTAATACTTGGTTTATTTTTAATATAATCATCTGCTGTCGGATCTGTTTGATTCCAGTCTGATTGTATACCCGATGCAGCTTGAGAATCTTCATCTAAATCCAACCACAATGCTCCTTCAGGGGCATCAGTTGGCTCTTCGTTTTGGGTATAAATTTTATTACCGAGCGAGCCTAAAATTTGTAATTTTTTCGTTGCCATTTTTATAATTCCTCCTTTCTATATGTAGAGAAAAAGACACCGTTAAGTGCCTCTGGAATTAAATCGTGGGTGCAGAGTTGCCCCCGCACCTTGTTTGTTTATTTTTTATAACAAAGGAGAGATGTACTCCTGTGTGTATTCTGGGTCATAATAGAATTTTTCATCATCCCAGTTGTAGTATTTCATAATAAATTCTTCGTCATAAACTGGAATTGACACGTATGTTGTGCCACCTGTTGTTGGACCACCTTGTGTAGCATCGCTTGTACTAACAATTCCAATACACATGTTGGTAGCATCTTCTATTTCTGCAAAATTATATGCGTAATTTAATGACATATTAATCAATCTCCTTATAAGTAAAATATCTAATTACATAAGGTGTATCAGATGTATTACTAATACCCAAATTAATCAATTGATTAACTTCATCTTTAGTAATTTCAGATATTGATACAGCCTCTTGTACATTATATACATTGTTGTTTATAACAACTTTGTCCGTAGCCACACTGTTTGAGATACTACTATTGTATTTACATATCAGACATTGTAACTTTGTATAATCCCAACCATTAATTCTTAAAATAAAGTTGCTACCTGCCGTAATTAATTTTGTACCCTCTAATGTATGATACGCAGGAATTACCTTATTACCAGTACTTACACCCTTATCCGAAGCATAAACCATACCTTCTCTAACGTCATTATCAGTAGCTGTAAATATGGTTTCACTTTCTACGTACGTACCAATAATTTCATTTCCATTTTCATCGGTTAAAATATATGTCTTTGGAAAACCAAAAGCACCAATTGCGTTTCCTAAAATTCCATCAGCCATACATTACACCTCCGTAACTTCTTGTACTGTAATTTGAATAGTCAGATCTTCTCTAGGAGAACCTCCAACTGTCCAGATACGAACATAACTGCTATAAGTAACTGGAACTAAAGCGATTCCATCATCTTGCAATATGGCAAGAGATGCCGCATCTGCTTGTAAGCTCACTTGGCTATTAGCAGTCATGCCGCTTACTTGTATATCATAATAATATTCCCCTCTGTCATAACGCCACTCATCTACAAATAAAGTTACAGTTTTCACTCTAGGCATACAAGCTGCTTTAACCGCCGCAATAAGGTCGTTAACCTGAGACTGAGTATAAGTTGCATTGGCAATTTGATCTGCAACACTGGTATCACCCACAAGTGAACTTAAATTACCTATGGCAGCATTAACAACTTTATTTTGAATTGGATTAACCGATTCACCTGATAATGTGTCGTCTACAATAACCTGAACGCTACCCTCCGTACCGTCATTTTTTGTATAAGTAATTGTCTGACCATCAATAGACAAACTAGAAATGGCATTATCGCCTATAAACGGCAAATTATTTACATTTAAAGATCCATCACCAATCTTAATGCGTTCATATGAGTGATTTGTATCTCTATCATAAACAATAATCTCACCCTGTTTGGGGACAAACCCAGTGGCTTTCAGCCAATTTTCTTCAGTATCATGTTTATGCACAATACGAATGTTATTAAAATTTTTTTCTGCCATCTTTTATTTCTCCTTTAAATTTATCAATTTCAAAATTTTAGAGAATAGGGTGGTTCATCATTTCAGAGCCACCCTGCTGTGTTAAAATTTTAAATTAATTTATCTTTTGATTAAACTGCTGAAGTACCACAGTCGAACACCAAAACATCACCTGTAGTCTGAATTAAGTCATTAACATTACCTGACTTTGCAATAGCAGCAAGATCTGCATCATTTGCCTTTAAAGCTACAGCTGCATCGTTAGCTTCGATATATTCATCAAGTGCACCCTGCACAGTATCAGCAGCACCCTTAGCATCATAAGTCTCATCAAGCTTAAGGTTGCCAATAGCAGTAGAAATCTGTGTAGCTACATCTGTGTCACCAACAAGTGCTTCAACAGCATCTACATCTTTCTGTAACTGATCAATCTCGCCCTCAGCAGTAGTAACGCGACCTGCAACACCAGCTAAGTCATCATCTGTTGCATACTGACCAAGATTTTCTGCAGCAATAGCATCTGCAATCTTCTTATCTACTGAACCAACAGTTGAAGCATCACCATTAAGTGTTGCAATAGCATTTTTGTTGTTAGTTACTTCACCAACAAGTTCAGTAAATTCTGAACCGTGTTCAGCAGCATAATCAATTAATTCCTTATATGTATTAACTGTATCATCATCACTTACTGCTGTTGCAAACGCATTAATTGCGTCAGCTACCTTCTTGTCAACAGAACCGTCAACAGAAGAATTACCATTAAGAACGCCAATAGCATCTTCATTGGCCTTTACGCGAGCTTCAAGATCAGTATCATCATACTGTGCATCTTCGATAGCCTGTTCAATTTCTGTCTTTGTCATACCATCAGTAATGCCATAGCCAGCAAGAGTTGTTGCACTATCAGCTTTATTAGCAATAGCTGTAGTAATTTGTGTAGATACATCTGTATCGCCCACAAGACCCTGAAGAGCAGCGATTTCACCATCATTAGCGGTAATCTGTTCCTGAAGTGCTGTTTTGTCAGCTGCCTTTAAGTAGTCAGCTTCAATAGCATCAATTGCATCTGTGTTAGCCTGCACTTTAGGATCATTTTCTGACTTATATGTGTTTAATGCAGCAAGAACTGAAGCAGCTGATTCTGAACTACCACCAGTAGCAGAAGTAAGAGTTTCTTCAGCTTTTTTGTTGATATATGCAATTACATTAGTTTCTGTATATCCTGTAGGAATTGTGCCCACATAAGTTTCAAGAGCATCAACTTCCTCCTGAGCTTTATCTGCAGCAGTCTGTGCATCATCGCCAGCTTTCTTAGCAGCTGCAATAGCTTCATCTTTACCATCAGCATAAGTCTGAGCTTCTGCAAGCGCAGCTGCTGCTGCACCCTTTGCTTCATATGTTTCAGCAAGGTTGAGGTTAGCAATCGCATTTGAAATCTGAGTTGCAACTTCTTCGTCTCCTACAAGACCCTGAAGAGCTTCAATTGCAGTAGCGTTATCATCTGCTTTCTTTTCAACCGCATCCATTTCTGACTGAAGTGTGTCAATTTCACCTTCAGCAGTTGTTACTCTACCAGCAAGAGCTTCCATGTCAGCACTAGAAGCAAGACTTGCATTAGTAATTACAGTGTTAATAAATGCTGTAAGTCCTTCTTCTGATTTACAAGCTGCAAGTACATCAGAAGCCTTAGCATAAAAAGACCAAGGAAGTTCAGCAAAAGTTTTTTCTTCCGCTGTGCCAACCTTCATCATAACAACTGGCTCTTCAAGACCAGTGCCAGCAGAAGCTGCAACAGTTGCAAGACAGATTTCGCCCTGCTTAATTTTTAAAGTTGAACTGCTCCAGTTTTCGAGAGTGTCAATTTTGTTTAAAATTCTAGTGTTAAAAATTTTTTCAGCCATAATTAAATTTCTCCTTTAATTAAAAAAATATTATATAATTGTTAGTTGGCAGAACTGCCACCATCAAAGACTATAACTTGGTCTTCAGTTTGTACAATTTTATCAATACTAACTGTTTTAATGCTTACAGTACCATCTTCTGCTATATCAATTTCATCAGAAGGCTTAAGTGCAATAGTTGGTTCTGGAATAGTAACATCTACTCTACCATTAACCATATCTAACACAGTACCATTAACCGCAATCTCTTTAACAACATTAGCTAATAATGTACTCTCAACCTCGTCCTCAGTAATATAACCACTATTTTGAAACGCGTCACTAATTTGTTCTTGCACAGAAGTAGAGCCAACAAGATCTTGTAAAGTAGTAATATCTGCAATGATTGATTTAACTTCTCCACCATGTTCAGACACATATGTAACAAGTTCTTGAATTGTGTTAATGGTACCATCATCAGTTACTCTTGATGCAAACTCATTGATTTTTGCGTCAATCTTTGCGTCAATAGTATCTGTACCAGAACCATTAATTTTGTTTTCTAAAGACTCAACCCTTGTTAATAATGGTTTCACACCATTCTCAGCAGCAGGAAAGAGTACATCTTGAATTGCACTTACATCAGACTGTAAACCCGCAACAGTTGACTGCAAACCATCTACTGTTTCAGTTGAAGGTACAACCCATTCGATAACGCCTTCTGCGTTTTTACGAGGTTGTGCACCAACTGCTGCCGCATCAAATCCAGCAAGTTGCAATGCGCCATCTTCAAAAACAATAGACTTTCCATCCACATCAACATTAACACCACCAATGGCATTTAAATGCTCATAACTTGTGATGCCGTCACCAATTTTTAAAGTATGTAAATCCAAGTCAAAACAAGGTTCACCAGCAGCAGGAATAATATCTTTATGTAAAAGCCAATTCTCTGTGGTATCTCGTCTGAACTGAATTACAGTTTTAATAATTGTCGTTGCCATGTCTTTCATCCTCCTTTATTAAATTTTTTATATATGTAATACTGCTGGTTAAATACCAGCAGCGCTACCCCCATCCCAAATTTGAACTTCTGTTATATCTTCATGTCCATCTCCATCTCCGCCATCAAAGATGTTGACCTCAACCATTTGACCATCACAGTTACAAATAGGAGTAACGCTATAGTCATCTTCAACGATGTGAGCAATCCATTTTTCATCAATCTTGACAACAATAATGATGCCTGCCTGCGCATTTTCTTTAGCCCAAACTGCCGCATCTACAATGCCATCAAACTTCTTAATGCCATTTGAACCCTGCTTAAGAGCATCTTCAAGCATTTCAAGACGCTGAAGAATTTCATCAATTTCCTCTGTTTGGTCTGCAACATATCCATCTGGAATAGGGCGCTTAATAACTGCATATTTAACAGATTTAACAGTTGCTCCATCTGCGTAAGCATAAGCAATTAAGTTTCTTGGCAACTGCAACAGAATGTCAGGTATATTACATAATCTCATGCCATCTTTAACATACACTTTTTTAGGAATGGCATGGTTCATATCCCTATTGGAAAAATGCACTTCTATAATAGTTTCATCTAGCACAATAAGTTTTTGTTTAGTGTCCCATTGCCAAAAACTTGTTCTGCCATCATATATCTTAAACACATTTTGCACTATAACACCTCCTATTTATTTTATATTATTTATTGCATTGCTAATTTGTTCTGACACAGCTTCATCACCAACAAGGTCAATTAACGTTTCAAGCTGTGCTTTTAATTCATCATATTCCTCTCTGGTAACATATTCACCGTGTACATGTGATTTTTCTGCCATTCTATTTAAAGCAATACTAAGTTGTTCTGAAACGGGCGTGTCGCCTACAAGACTTGCAAAATCATTATATATATCATCTAACGACTTTATGTTTATATCAGACATGTTTCACACCTCGTTTGTTTTAATTTAATTCATGTGCATTCCATTTGCGATAAAGTTCTTTAATTTCTGGAGTCTTTTCAAACACAAAAACCAAAGTGTCTTCTTTTTTTGCTTTGTCGCACAGAATGTCTACTAAATATGTTTCGCCGCCGTTTTTCATATACCTAGCAACTTGCAACATATTAACTATATATACTGCATTATCTGCGTCATAATATTTTCCAAGTAACCTTGAGTATGTTTTCATACATATTCTCCTTTTTTGCCTAAAAAAATAAGGTACTAAAACCTTGTTGCGTACAACATGAAGTTATAGTACCTTATTCATTTTCTTCTTCTTTGTTAACTACTTCATGTGATTTTTCTGTGTTTTCAACAGTTGTTTCTGTTTTAGCAACAGCTTTAGGTTTTTTTGCTACAACTGGCTTAGGTTCTTTAGCAAAAATTTTGTTAAAGTCTCTCTTGATATAATCTTTAAAATTATTTTTATTTGTAAGATCACATTTTTCAAGAGCCGCCTGTGCCTCAGCTTTTGTAAGCATGTGTAAATTGTAGCGCACACAAATATCATAAATGTTCTTGCAGTTTTCGTCGTGGAATTCTGTCATCCAACCAGCCTGCATTTTATATTTCGAACATGTTGGGCAATAATCGTATGTTTTATTGCATACAATACATTCACGAGTATGTCTTCCCATATTAGTCACGCTCCTTCTGTTTTACAAAATAGGGCTGGGTTATCCCAGCCCCTTATTGTTAAATAATTATTATTCGTCGTCTTCTGTTTCAGGAATAACGATTGAGAATAATTTCTTTTCTTTATCGCAGTAAGCCTGCTGTGCCTTACCTGAGAAAGGATGTGTGCCGTCAGTTGCAATACTCCAGTCAAAGTCTGGGCTAAGCTTAAAGTTGTTGAAGATAACGTAAGCATAAACAAGAGTTGTCTGGTCACATACGTCACAACCAAGAACTTCCATAACAAACTTACAGCCCTTAGGGAACTTTGTAGCTGAGTTTACAACTTCAACTGCTGAGTCTGATTCATAATCATACATAACAAACATTTCTGTGCCTGTTGTAAGACCTGCAGGAAGTACAATCTGATTGCCTGTAACAATAAACTCTGTAGCACCAATCTTTGTAGCGTCTGTTTCTTGTGTGTTTCTAGTATATTTTGTGCCAAATGTACTGTCATCTTCAAGTGCATAAATTTCTGCAGGAACTGTATCTGCAGTTGGAGTGTGCTTAAGTGTATATACTGGATTGTCTGCACCGTTTGCAATTGCAGGAACTTCAAATGTTTCCATTGCAGGAACAATAACTTTTGCATCAGCGTTAGCAACTTTCTTTTCTGTGCCAAGCTGTGTAGCCATAAGGTTCATGTCATATAAAGCATTTTCAGCTGAAAATTCAGCAGACTTTGCTCTATAGAATGTTGCGATAGGAGTGCCAAGAGCGTCTACCGCGTCTGTAGATTCAGAAGCGCAGTTAAGAGAAGCGTTCTGGATCTGATTAATAGAGAAAAGTACAGAGTTGTCATCCTGTGAAAGAGCAACACCTCTTACGATTCTATCAATAACAAAATTATTAATATCGAATGCCATAGTATTTTACCCCCATAAAATAAAGTTATTTTTTAATATAATAAAAGAGCTTAACTAGATTTCACGCATCCAATTGAGCTCTTGTTTGTTAATTTTCTTCATATCTATAGTGCCCGCATAACAAGCAGACAGCAAATGGTTTGCATTGTTAACGACTTGCATTCTTGCCACATCGTCAAAAAACTCATACAATCCCATATTTCTAACATAGTCTTTTGTATACTTTTGACTCACCTTAACAGATGAAATAAGTGGCAATAGATATGATTTAAAAGGCTTATCTTTAGCCTGTAAAATTTTTTGTCTATCTTCTTCAATCAATATTTTTTTAGTCATCTTATTGGCAGCTTTTTCTACCTTAGGTGTAATATTGTGTAGTTTGCGAAGATAACTCATCATTTTGAGATATATCATTTGGTCAACAACAACACCAGTTTCTCTGTTGGCCAAAACAATATCTCCATTTTGAGGATTTCTAATTGGAGTTAGGCTTGAAAAGTCTAAATCTCCAAATAGTATATAAGTTTTACTTGGATTTAAAGCTTGTGACAACATCATAAAGAGTTCAAAGTCTTCCACTTTTGTCCAATCAAGTTCCATATCCCAAAGTTGAGACTTCATATCACTCGGTATAGCAGTGAGTGTATGAACCATCGAAAAATATTGCGCTTCTCCATACTTGATAATGTCATCAAGTGTAGGCTGTGTAATTTTAATGTGCTGATTAATAATATAATCATCACCAAAATATAACTGAAGTTCATCAACGTCTAATTTTGTCATGTGGATTATCCATTCTTGCCTTGTTCAGCGCATTAGGTTTCGTTGCTTCAAATTTTAAAGTTCTACAGTAATAGTCAGAATCAATAACACTTTCCTTGTTGTAGATGAGTTTAAACTGTAAACCAAAAATATTGGTCCAGTTAAAAAGATCTCTCACTAAATAACCTAACAAGTCATGTCTATCAATTCCATAATCAGTTTTCATATCGTCAAGGTGACAAATACAAGTAAACTGAATATACTGAGTTTTCATCACCTCATTAAAACGATGCCATTATGTTCTATACAAGTCGCTATTTTGTATAGGTCGTTAAATTACGACTCCACTTATTTTCATAAGTGTGCAGACCATATTATTCACCTTATTTATATAAACTTAGGTGTGCTCCACTTCGAGACGCTTGTCTCTAATGCCATTTCAGGCAATGGTCGTTGAACCTTACTCTTAATTTTTAATCTACATACTTCCAATCAAAACCGCCAGCAGATTTTAATTTACCATTCGCACATCTACTAATTGAGCTACCATCAATGCCAGTTGCTCTCGACGCTTCACCAACACTATCAAACACCTTGATAAAATCACCACTAAGTGTGTATTGCTCAATGGTGCGAGACCGCGGATTATCCTTCCCTAACATCTTTATATGATTTTCGCCCATTTTTTTACGAGATTCTTTAGTATGATGCTTTCCATACATTGGATGATTTTCTGGATTTTCTAATCTCTTTTTATGAGATTTGCTCATTTTGATCTTAGACTCTTCTGTATGATGTCTGCCATACCATGGATGATCCTTTTTCTCTGAGTATCTCGCCTTTCCTTTTTCACTCAATATCTTGCGCACTTCTTTTGTATGATGTTTGCCATACATCGGGTTATCTTCACCAAATCTACGGACTCCATACATAGGATTATTTTCTGGCTTGGCCAATCTTTCTTTGGCGGCTATACTCATTAATTTAGAATATACTATTTTAGCTTCTTCATATTCTTCTGGAGTTATACATCGCCTTTCTTGATGAGAGTTTTCTTCCCATGCCATACAACCCCACGCATAAACTAAATTATAAACTTCTGGGTTTTCTTGAGCTAACAATTTATGAGCAATAAAATGCTCTCTTGCATAAAGATCTATTAGATTTTCTTTGTCGTCAGAGCCATTCATACATCTTGGCACAATATGGTGTCTTTCGTGATACTTGTCACCACAAGCGAATCTACCTCGTGTGTCAAGTATATTGTTAATAAATTCATCGTATGTAATAATTATCACCTGCATTAATTTTGTGTTGTTTATAAATTTTGGAAATATATTTTATTTTTAAGAGTCTTGGCTGCTGATCACCTAATCCACTTATTTTTTAAACATTCACGCTTGATGTCACCATCTACGTTGTAGTAAAGTAGCTCTAAAGGCGTTCCAGCAATTCGAAGCAATACACTATGTCGTTTCCAAACATAGCGGACCATAGCGTTATATAACGCCATTAATCTTCAATATCATCAACTGCAAAACATATAAAATTGCGCACTGTATCTTGAGTAGTTGGAACTCTAATAAATCCAAAAATGTTATTATCCAAAAATTGATCGGAATCCTCAACGTCAATATCTGGATTGTGCAATGCCTCAAGCACGTCGGGATCAGATATAAGTTTTTGCTTTATAAGTCGTTTCATTTCAATGATATCATCATTAACTTTTTGAAAATTTCTAATCATAAACTAATTACCTCCACAGAAATTGACTTAATCCCATATTGGGTTTTGGCTGTAAGAGTAAATGTCTTACCAATTAAAGAGTAATTATTTAAACATTTGATTTTACACACATTATCAGTGATTACACACTCTAGTTGTGTAGAATCGCCATCTGGAAAATCAATTTGCCAATCAATACTATCAGTAACGTCAATTAGATTATCATTTTCACGAGACTTAAGAGTAAATTTTTTATATCCTCCACCTGCACGTACAGCAGAGCGTCCTGCATAAACAATTTCTAAATCACTTGCAGTAGGCACTTCTTCAAGTTCTGGTAATTCTGGCTCTACATATGACACTTTATAATTAGCAATCATCAACTCAACATCATCAGTTGCTGCATTAAATTGCTCTTGAGTCATAGTAAAGCGCACAGTATCATTAACAACAGACGGCTGTATTTTTGACACCTTCCATGCGATTGGAGGATATCTGCCTTCATTAGATACAAGAAATTTACTATCATATCCAATAGTGTTTGTATCCTTGTTGCTCGGCATTAACATTACATGCTGTTGTTCTACTACCTGTAAAGTATAATCCAACCATACACCACTATTGTAGTTATTCTGATTTCTTGTTACACCCAGACATTGATGTACCGTTCTCATACCATCCTTAAATGATACCCACTTGTAAATCCAAGTACATTTTAAAATAGAATACTGCCTAAATTGAGTTCTGTCATCTAAGTGCCAAATTAACCACCATTCAGGCTCATCCATTTCATTCATAATCTGCACATAACTACCAACTTTAATATTAGAGTTGTTTTTAATATCCTCTAATCTAAATTGTAATAAATATGCAACTTCGTCACCTGTAATGTTATGATAAGATTTTACGTTAAATTTAGCGTAAACTGGATAATCATCATCATCAATTACAGGAAGACCGTGATCTACCCATTTAACATAAACGGGTTTTGTGGCCGCATCTCGCATCCACGAAGCGTCCATAATTTTTTGAGAGTTTCTACGTCTTGTTTCTCCTTCATAACCACCAAGAGTAGACATACGAAGTCTATATGAGTCAAACATTAGTATCACTCTCCTTAATTAACTCAACCATCCCACAAGCATCAAGAATAGCCTTACGATACTTTTTAAAATCATCTTCTTGTCGTGCATATTCAATGAGGCTCATAATAGTAATTACTTCTGGCTGAAATCCAGAAATTTTGTTGAATCCAATTAGCCGTTGTAGCACTGACTCAAAATAATTATCAAGCTGTTCGTAATTATCTTGTTTGTATGGGAGGAGTTTAAAAATAGCAGAAAGCAGATATGTCTTTTCTGCTGCTATTTGATGAGGAGGAATTTCTTTATAAATATTCATAGGAAACGCCTCCTCAATTAAAGTAGTCGTCATTGACATAAGTGCTATATGTATAAAGTTGCTGCATCTCACGAAGTGTATCCGCACGTAAAGCACGAAGTTCAGTGATGTGCTGACTCTGTGAATAGAATTTTTCTTCTTTTCCACCCGTCATCATCAACATTAACTCTGTAGAGTTTAAACATTGTTCTATCCACGCCAATGTCATTCCCATTGCTAATAATTCAATATCTAAATCTGTCAGTTCATTCATGAACAATTCACTTTCTTCGTCACGCTGTGACAGATCAGTAGATGTACGCACTTTAACAAGAGCACTGCTTAACCAACTTCTTAACATGTTATTTAATGTATAGTCGTCTAACTCAGCTAAGTTAAAATCTGTAATACGATTTAAAAAACGACTATATATTGTTTCATAAGAGGTCATCTAATACACCTCCTATCATTAAATCATCATTTTTAAATCTGTTCCCAAAATTGTATCCAAAGCTTCAATTTTTCTCAAGTCGTACAAAGACTTGTCTTGAATCATTGTATAAGCCATATTCTGGATAGATGACTTCATAGCAGAAGGAAGTTGTTTAATCTGTGATACAAACTGTCTATGAGGTAAGTTGAAAATTGCCCTAAGGTCAACTTCCTGCACAGTATCATAAAGTTCACCAAAATCAGATTCCCACTCTTCGCAAACTTTTTCGTCTTCAATGATAATCATTGGAGCAAAAAGATAGTTTGAACCTAACGCCTTCCATGCAGTAAGGTCTTGATAGGTTACATCTCTAGTGTCACCCTGATTTACCCACTTATATTTCATGCCTGTCTTTGGGCCAATTAAAATTAATTCGCCAAAAACAACGCTACGACATGTAATATATTCATCTGGATCGTGCTGAGGTCTCTTTGCCTTCTTTACAGGCTTTGTTGCAACCTCTTCAATAGTTTCCTCAATATTTTCAACATCTTCAACGACAGTTTTTTTTGTATTAGCCATATTTTGTATCTCCTTTTAGTCCTTATATTTATTAAGATTTAGCGATTGTCCATACACCAAATACTGTGCTAAGAATAACGTTGATACCCATCTTGTAGAGTACTTCATATTCGTAGCTCATATCTCTATTTGTATCTCTATCTGTAACCTGAGATACCTGAGTTTCACCATAGTTACAAACTTTGATAAACTTATCAGCTACACTCTTAGGAATGATGAAAAGTGTATCTGTGTCAAGCATATATTCAACAGTTGCACTGTTAATTGATGCGCCTCTCTTAAGACCCTGACCAATTTCTGCAACAGTAATACCTTCCCAGTTACCAAGAACGCCACCGTTTGAGTAGTATTCCTGCTTAACTGTTTCAGGAGCCCAGTTTACATCAGCCATAGCTGTAAGAGATGAAAGTGCTGCACGAGCACCGAAAATTGTTACTTCAGATCCTGTTGCCATAGAAATATCCTGACAAAGCTTAATAAGATCTGCCTTGTTTGCTGCTACAAGTTCACCTGTCTTAACCCAGTTTGCACCAAGAGCGTCTTTTGCACCCTTAAGAGCAGCATAAACAGCATCATAAAGATAACGGTTAATTGCTTCTGTTACCTTTGATACGAATTTTGCCCAGTCTTCTGCGCCTGTAAGCACTCTTTCGAAGTCTGCGTAAATCTTAAGACCATACCACTCACCAGCAACTGAGAAGTGTCTGTTAGCACCAAGTCTCTGACGAATCATATTATGATGATTACCTGAAACCTTTGATACACTAAGGATAGAATCATCTTCTACATAGAAGTCATTCTCATCACCAAGTGCAAGGTTACGAACATCAACGAACTGCATAAAGAATGGGTTGTTCATCCAACCTGTAATAAGCATTTCGTCAATAGTTTCTTCAATAATAGCAAACACAAGGTCTTTGTGTGCCTTAATAGCACGTCTTACCTGATGAGGCTTGTCTGTTGGTTCAATACCAAGAGCAGCTCTAAATTTTTCAACAATCTTTTTGTTTGCGTCTGCCTGTGAATATTCTTTCACTTCATTTTTTGCAGCATCAATAAGAAGCTGTGAAAAGTTTGCAAACTGTGCTTCATCATTATTAAAAGCACTCTTTGTTACTTCACTAAATTTCATAAAATTAAGCATAATTATGTCCTCCTTCCTTTTCCTTCAATTAAGCAGAGTAGCCTGTTGCGTCATCCCATGTAACAGTTGCGCCAACAGCAGGTGGTGTATCTTTACCTTCTTCAAGACCAAATGCGGTCATAGATACAGTAAATACATCATGCTTCTTCATAGGATACATTCTTGCTCTATCGCCTTGCTTATTGTAGTAGTTATATGTTTCCTGATAAATCTCCAAGAAATCATTAGGCATTGTTTCAGGGTTGTGTACGAAATAACCTTCACAATCCTCCTGAAGTTCAAATCTAACCATAGTCTGATTTGCGTTATACACAATTTCGATTACTTTTGCAGAAAAAGTACCTGCAAATGGGCTCACTGTGTAATATTCACCCTCTTTGTAATCACCAACAGTAACGATTTCGCCATTATCTCTATCTGTGTCCATTTCACCTGAAAGGATATGGCCATCTCCGTATACAGCAGAAACTCTTGAAATCTCTGCTACCCAGTGTCTATTAATAAGATCCTGTGCCATAAATAGTTCCTCCTTAAAAAATTATAGTTTTAAAATTTGAGTATTAAAAAAGAGTACATCACGTACCCTTGAATAATAAAAATTGATTATTAGTTTTCACTAAACAAATCACCATAAGGGCCTTCTTTTTTAGGCTCTACAGCAAAATTAAATTGAATACCCTGATCAATTACTGGCTCTTCCTTTTTCATACTAAAAGTACCAGAACTGATAACATGGTCTGCAAAAATTGACTTCGCTTTTACTGCAATTTCATCAACAGAATACTGGTCTGCTGAATCTTTAAGTGCAACAAAATCTGCATTTTCTGCCAAGATAGCATATTCTTCTTTTGTAAAAATTGCTTCCTTCTGTGCCTGCAATTCTGCAGCATCATAGTTGTCCTTAAAAGCTTTAAGTGTAGCATAATCTGACTTAAGTACATCAAGCGCTTCTCTTTCTGCTTTAGAAAGCCATTCATTAAAAACTTCAACTTTGCTTTCACCAAGAGTAACGTTGTCTCCGTCTTTAGAGTAATCTTGTCTATAGAATTTATCTTCCATGTAGTCTTGATAAATAAATTTATCATCGTACACTTCGACAATCCAAGTATAATAATAGCCATCCTCAGATGTAGCAGCTAAAAGATTATACAATGCAGAGCGAATATCATCATGACTTAACTCATACTTGAGAATAAATTTTTCATCTGATTCGACAATTTCCTCAACAACTTCCTCAACTACCTCTTCAACAACGGGGTCTTTAATTTCTTCTTCGATCACCGTTTCTTCAACAACAACCTCTGTTTCTTCAAAAGCTTCCTTAAAAGCAACTTCAAGTTCTTCATCAGAGAGATTTTCGTACTCAAAAGTTACTTCGTCGGCAGTCTTGCCATATTTAGCAAGCAACTCTTCAAACTTATTCATAACTTTTTCTCCTCCTTTCTCTGAATTCTGTTTTTTATTATTGAAACTTTCAAGCGTTATATTAAGCTTTTCAAGTGTCTCAATCAATTTGTCTTGACAGTCGGCAGAAAACATACTGTTTGTTTTAATACTAAAATCATCAATAGTAATTTTACTGCCCTTCATACCTTCTTGAATTTCTGTAACACCATCTTGTTCATAACCAAGGATGGTTACTCCTGAAAATCTAAATTTATCGATAGATAAATAATCCTCATCACAATTGTAACTCAACTCCTCAACAGCAATTTCAACTGAACACTTACAAGTTCTACGCCTTTCAAGAATTTCTGCCGCCTTAGAATAATCAGAGAAAATAGTACCACTCACCATCAAATAGTTTTTATCTTCTTTCTCGTCAAATTCAAGATACGGCTCCTCAGTCTGAGAAATTACACCAATAGGTTGTTCAATATATTCAATATCCTTACCATCATCAGTAATTTTCATGTCGTGAGCACGAAATTCGTATTCGCCTGTATCCGTCTTATAAATAGCGCCAAGAATAGGCCTACCCTTAAAAGTATGCTTGTACTTATTCATGTTGTCATCAGTAATTCCAGATTTATTTCTATTTTTACCCGTATGACAAGATTTAAGCTTTACGGCCATTAGTCCATCCAAGTTTGATTTATCTGCTTCAAACGTTCCAAAAGACTGTACGATTAAAGGGGCTCCCTGTTCCACAGAGCTGAATTTTTCAAAATGATTTGTTTTACAAAAAGTGTACAAATCATCTATTGTGTAAAATTTCCTCATTTTATTCATCCTCCTTTCGTGTAAAAATTATATGTAAATCCTTACAATAAAAGGATGTTACAGTAAAATGTTAATTATTGGTGGCATATTTCCATATAAATCCACCTGCGGTTTTGTACTTACCCCTTGCACAAGCTGCAACAGCGGAATGGTCTATCTTCAATTCTCTTTCTACATCCATTGTAGAGCCCCATTCTTGAATAAAATTACCACTTTTATCATATTGACAAACTTGTTTGCTGTTTGGATTTTTTCTACCCTTGCGTGCTTCTCCAAATACCTTACGTTTATCATCCGTCCAATTAGCCTTATTTGATTCACTATTTTTTCTTTTAGCTTCATCTGTATGATGCTTTCCAAACATAGGATTGGAACTTCCGTACATATGGATTCCGTAAAAGTGGTTTTTATCCCCTGCAAACATTCCTTTTAAACGCTCACTATGTATGATACCAAAAGCGATTTTTGCTTCTTCATACTCCTCTGGAGTACACTCATACCTCTGTTGTTTTGTGGTTTTGTAATGAGACATTAGCCACCATGCATATACTAAACCACAATTATCTGGATTTTCTTCAGCGAGCAATTTGTGTGCTATAAAATGTTCTCTCGCAAGTAAGTCAATCAAATTGTTATTATCATCTGTTCCACCAAGACATTTGGGCACAATATGATGTCGTTCATGATACTCATCTCCACAAGCAAATCTGCCACGAGTATTTAAAATGTTTTGTATATACTCGATATACAACATAATAACCCCTCCAAATACCTTTCAAAATAAAAAAATAGAAGTTAATTTTTTCTCAACTTCCATTCGGTTAATAAATTATTTAATTGTTCTGTGCCCTCAAACACCCAATACTTTTTATTCGTTTTTGGATGTCTTCCTGCAACAATAGATTTTTGTTCATTGGATAACAAAAATTCTTTTAAAGGATAGCTATAACAATAAAAATACTTGTCCACAATAACCCTCTCCTACAATCACTGTTTTGTATTAAATATTTAATATGTTAGTGTAAATAAATTTTTTTGAATCAATCCCGTCAAATGTAAAATTCTTAGGTGGCTGATTTAAAAATGTATATACATTATCAATGTGAGATACTAAACAAAAACCTGATGATAAAAATTTATCCGCAGTGTCTTTGTGTGTAGTTGTTATAAATTGTTTCATTTGTATCTGCTCCCTTACTTGTTGTTTTTATCTCCATCTCTTGTCTTTTCGCCCTCATCACTTAAGTCGTCATCTTTTTTAGTAGGCGCCCCACCAGTGTCTGAAGCATCATTACCACTTTGGGTATGTGAGCTTACCAAAGGATGTATAAACCTATCAACAGATAATCCAAGTTTTGTTTCTATCCAGTCTGCTGCTATTGCTTCAAGAGGAGAATAGCCCAATAAAGCCATATATTCTTGTTTAACAGGCATACCCAAACTTGCTGCTTCTTTAACTTGACTTATTCTCTCATCAAGAGTATATGTTGTTACATCAATAAATTTAATGTACGCTGTAGAGTTTGGATGTTCCATTTGTATTCTTTCATTAACAAACGCTTCCACCTGTTGTACAATGCCTTTTGTTGCAAATAATGCATCAGATAACATACTCATTTTTACAGAACTACTACCAGTAAGTCTGCTAGATGAGAAAATCTGAGCAATACCAGTTTGCTCCATTAAATTCTCATAATTATCTGCAATTGCATTTGAGTCAGAAGTAGCGTTTTTATCAAATGATATCGAGTCAACTTCCATAGGAGACAAGATTAATCCAACTTCTTCTGGCAAATCTTCCACGGCTCTGTTATAAAACTTCTTAGCGAGTTCCAAAGAAAGAGCCATGTCGTCTGGACTTTGGCTATTCAATAATGGAATACGCATAACAAGAAGTTTATAAATATCAAGCGCTTCTTTAACTGCAGTTAATGACTGCAAATCAACTAAGTCAATAATTGGTTCAAACAAACTAGCAAAAGCAGGCAGTATTAAATCAGGATCACTGATATCTATTTTAAAAGCTCTTGCAGTATCTAATTGTTGCCAACGCAAACTTGAATCGTTAAGATAAGCGTTATACTTCTTTTTATATTCAGGGTCCCAAATATCTAAATAGAATGCATTAGAGGCGCCAGTAAAAAATGAAAAGTCATACGCTACACGATATAAATTGTCATATCCTACCGCACTTACTTTACAATATTGGCTGTCCAAAGGGTATAATAATAATGTACCATCTGCATCCTGATATGGCTGAAAATATGCTATCCCTTCACGCCATGCAATAATTAACATTTTAAAAATATTAATTTCAAGATTCATTTTGCTAACGAACTTACATGCATCTTCATAATCTTGTAATAACGACTCCTCGTCATTGTCTTCTACCAAATTTATATTTAAGTTCATTTTATATTTACCAAACTCAGGTAAACTAGAAAAATAGTGTATAATACGACGAAGAGGGAAGGAGAGTGTATATAAGAATTTTGAAAGTTGTCTTAAGTTTGTCTGTGAGTTTGCTTGATATGGATTTTTCAAATATGTACGCAACTTGTCTTTGTTGAATACAGTCCATGTTTTATTAGTATTAGATGTTAAATCTACAAGCTGAAGCATATCATCATATGCCTTAGCAAACTGCCTTAATTGTTCAAGCTTTTCAGTAAACAAAAGATCTTCTGTTATTTTAGATTGTTTTTTCTCTGCCATTACCTCACCTTCCTTTCATTAATCAAAATAGCTATGTGCAGATTTAGGTTTTCTAAAATCAAAAAACTTAACAAGTTCATTGTTGTCGGGCTTTTTACGTGTTATTAAATGCTCTCTACGTAATTGCTGTAACAAGAAAGCCGCCATAGCACAAACATAAGCACGGTCATCATTTAATTTGTTAGCGCGATCTGGTGCAAGATCAAATCTATCATTACCAGATGCTTGTTTAAATCTATAAATATTTACCAACTCAGTTTTCATTGCGTCGATTTGTTTTAAAGCAACCTCTTCGTCAGAATCAAGATTGTACGCTTCTCTTACAATTTCAATGCCATTCTTTTTAAGTTGCTTAACTTCTTCTTCTGTTGGTTCCTTATATCTTGGTGTTTTTACACCAGTTTTTGTGTTTAAATCATACATGATGGTAATATAACCACGATTATCATACTCGTTAGGCCATTCAATTAAATTCATATCCATCATTTCAATTAATGCTTTAAACATTTCAGTTTTATATTTTGAAGGTTGTATTAACCTTAATTTATCTGTAACTGCATTAGGGTATAATCTCACTTCTTCTGGACTATACTCTTTATCAATTAAACCTCTATGTATATTACCATTTTCATCTTCCCAATCTTCCCATAAAAAGTCACTGATGTTAACACCAGCACCACCAGAACCTGCGTCAATCCATAACCCTAAAATGTTTTCATAGTCTGCTACACCTTCACCATTGTACGCCAAAAGTAATCTTTTTAATTCTTTAATTTGATTAGGCGTTGTCATTGGTGTCTTATGTTTTTTAAGTGTATTTAATAAGTTAACCACATTTTGGATTCGTGCCTTCCATCCAACAACTGGGTCTTGTATGAACTCAACACACAAAATTACAGAGTTGTCGGCACTTCTCGCAGGGTCATAAAGTAATGCCCATTTGTTTTTACCATCCTCGTTTTTCAGAACAGGTGGGCGAGATACAGAGTTTCTAATAATAGTCGCTCTTTTAATAATCTGTCCATCACCGCCTTCAGAGGTAAAAATATTTTTATATTCTCGAAGGGCAGCTTCCTTATCTTCACGCATAGCCTGGTCAACCTTTTCTTGTGTAAGAAGAGGGACTGGCCATAATTTATTATGAACAGTTGCGTTAATAATAACGTCACACGAAATGTCTGCGCAAAAATAGCGTTTATCACCAGCAAACATGCGCATAGAAAATTCTTTGTATTTTTTAAAAAAATATTGGTCTGTTCTACCAGCAGAAGAGCAGTAGAGCAGTTGGTTTGGAAATGGGGTAGGTTCTGCTAACATATCGTCAGCATTATAGCCTTGACCCATTTTAAATTCAGAGTTTTGTGTAGTAAATGGCTCAGATGTATGGAATAACTCATCTGGGGCATTCATCGCTTCATCATATACATTTAAATTACTTCTTTTGGAACGGTTGTTATCAAAAGCACCATTTAGTGTAAAACACTGTGAACCTCCATAAGTTCTGACTGTATATGACGCTGGGTTGTGCACCCATCCAGTTGAATTCGCCTGAGATTTGACTACATTACTCTGGAAAATATCATTTAAGTTAGTAAAAGATGCAATGTTTTTCATAGCAAACTGTTCCATCTTTGTAAACAACTCAATACTTTGGCTACCAACACCTGCAAGGATATATGCCTTAAATCCAGGTATCAATAACATCTTGGCCATAATAAATAAGGCTGCAAGTACAGATTTACCTCCGTTTCTTGACATCGCCCATACAACAAATGGCTTGCTCCATGAACTATCAATTAAATATCTTTGATAATCCATCAATTGTACGCCAAAAACCACCTCAATAAATCTCGATGGATTACGACGACCCCATTGTAAGAACTCTGCCAAGTTAACTTTTTCTCGATATTTTTTGGTGGTCATGTCATACAAATTAGGTCTAATGAAAATACCATATTCACCAAAAATGTCTCCAAGTTCTTGAACTAAATCTTTATATCCCTCAAAACAATCTTCAATACATTGTTCTAAAATTTGTTGTTCAGTTAAAATGACATCACTCATCGTCTGTCACCTGCCCAAACTCATCTATCAAGCCTTTTTCTTTTAAGAATTCTTTTAAATCTTTATTTTCAACAAGCAAAAGTCTTGCTCTTTCATTTGCTTTATCTCTTTCTTTCTGTAGAGTAGTAACAAGTTCTCTTCTAATGTTATTAATTTCATCCATAACATTTTCGTCAAAACCAATTTGATCTACCTGTGCTTTTGCGCTTATCTCTGCAACTTGCTGCATACCTCTACAATAATCAATGTCATACATATTAATTTTAGCCTCTCTAAAACCAATCAGTTCCAACTCTTTCATTTTACCAGTAAGAGTATTTTGACCTTTACTTTTAGAGTTGTTAAAGTTAACAGAAATACCATTGTCCTTAGCAAGAGCATTAGCACCACTTAAAAGCTTAGAGACTGTTTCAGCATGTTGTTTAATAGTACCATTGTTGTTATTTAAACTCATCACATCAGAGGTAAGTTCATCAATGGCATCATTAATTTTTTGAATTTGATTAAACGATTTAACAATTTGAATAACAGCATTCATTTTCATACCATCATTTTTTGTTTCTTCGTCAATAAAACTAATCAACTGTGCATATAACACAGGTTTATCTTCTTCAACAGGATAATTAGCAAATGGGTCATACCCAATCATTCTAATAGCGTCTCTTCTATTAGTTTTATATGCTTCTTGAATATCCTCTGCATTAATGTTAGTCGGTCTATTTTCTTTGCCAATTTCAATCTTGGCACTTTTCTTAGCCTTTTCGACATACACATCAAAAATATCACTATCTTGCCAGCGCATACCTCTGTACTGGACCATACCTATGTTTTTAATATAAGAGTCCCAAATTGTTGTTCTGCGCCTTTCACTATCGTTATTTGCCCATTCAAGATAGCTAGAGTCCCATATTTTATTCAAGAAAGGTTTATCAAGACGAATCAACGCTTCTTGAATAGATGCTTTGGTACAAGTGCCAAACTGCTGTGTGCGCTCATCCCAATTCATAGCTATCTTTCTTGCACATTCCTTACACATAGTAGTAATACCAGTTAACACCAAAGGGTCTGTGCTCATATAAAACTCTGTTTTCTTTTTTTCTTTCATGCAATATGGACAGAGATATTTTTTATCATCTGTGGCCGTTTTTTTAGAAGTAGTTTTTTTACCAGCGCTTCTCGCCGCCATTTTGATCTACCTCCTTTCTTGATTCTTAAATCAACAAGATTGCCTTATTCTGCTTCATTGACAGCCTTAAGTTCAGCAATTTCTTTATTAATCTTTTCAAACTGTGTCTGGAAGAGTTCATCATTCTTAAATACATGAACAACTCTTTCTTTACCAGTTTCTACATTTGTGCGATCTGGTTTAATATCAACCACAGTACAACCTGCAGCTAACAATTTTCTTGTTACACCATAATTAAACACCAATTTTGTTTCTTTCTTCTTGTTTTCCATAAATATTTCATACCTTTCGAATTGTTTTAATGTAAGTAAAAATGCAACCCAGGTAGGTTGCATTTTCAAAAAGCAACCCTGGTGGGTTGCTTTTCCTTCAGTCAATATTAACATATATAAAACATGTCTTAATTAGAGTTTAATATTATACTCTATAACATTTCCTTGGCCATGCTCTAATACAAACAAAGTGGCACCAGGGTCGGATGTTTTATGTAAAGATAAGGAATAGTCATCAACACCAATCACTGATGGAACGCTAATAACATCAGATTCAATGCCAACATTACTACTATCCTTGTGATGTTTGTGTCCCGCAATTAAAAAGTCTATATTAACTTTATATGTTTTTGAAAAATCTTTAATTGCCTGCTCTAAATTCTTCACTTCACCATGTATGCCAAGAACATTATAACCAACCAATGTGTCAAACACATACCCAGTTGGATTTTGTATAAATTCAAAATTTGGATTGTTTTCAAGTCTATCCATAATTTTTTCAGCTATAATATATGACATATTTTCATCTTTAAATGTATTTTTAGGTTGTCCTAACATTCTCAACTGACAATGATTAGAATCTTTCACCATCTGATATTTAACATACACATGCTTTGACAACTCATTAAGCCATTCTGTAATAAATCTGCCATATCTAACTGTACTTTCGATAACACCATATCTAAGCTTCCATAATTGAGACACTCTTAAAAGTCCATCAACTTCATCACCTAAATCATACACATTTAATGATGTAAAACCTTCTTTTGTGCAAATATCAACAACCTGTGTAAGTAGGTTCCACATTCTCTGTTCAAAAATTTCTGGGCTATACTCATTAATTGTCTCCCCAAACAGACCAGTAATTTTTAAATCTACTCCATAATGTGTATCTGCAATTAAAAGACATCCTTCACGATCTCCATACTCTCTACCTGCAATATGCGCTGGTAAAATCTCTGGCACTTCAAGTGGAGGTAACTCTCTAATGGCCGCACAAATACGTTCTGCAATCAACTCATCTCTTGCTTCTTCACGCAACCATCTATTGTACTCAAGCTTTTCAGTTTGAAGTTTAATTTTTTCCTTTTGAAGTTCTCTTTTTCTGGAATCAATATCAGCAAGCTCTGTCTCATCAAATTTTTGTTTACTAAAAACATCATCCCATGCCTGCTGCATAACTCTATATTTTTTGCGCCACGCAGATTCGCCGCGCCATTCAGTCTCTTCAATGCCAAGTTCTGTATTTAATCTTGGCGCTAATTCTTCCCATGTAGCATCTATCAAGCCTGCATCTTTAGCCTGTCCAACTCTCCAGATGTACTGAGCTTCATTTTCGTGTGAAAGTTTTCGTAATGTTTGGTCCATAAACTACACCTTCTTATTTTTCTTTTTGTAACCTTTGGGCTTTTTATACAACTTAAGCCTTACTGATGGTTTAAAAACCGCATAAGGCACGACCTTTTCAGGTGTTGTAACAACCTCTCTATTTCTTGGGTCGATAGATTCACAGGCTGCTTTTCTACGACCACCAATAATTACCCCCGTAGCAACGTGGAGCTCACTAGGTTCATCAAAAGTTGCTGTTTCAAAATGCTCAATAACAATATCACTGAGCGCATCAACCACTTCACGCATATTTTTGATATAAAACCCTGTGCGAGCAGCCAACTCTCTGGCGAGAGCATCCTTTTTCATAATTCTGTCCATCTTTTTGCCTCCCTTGTTATTCAGCGTCTGCTTCATAGTCAAAATCATAGTCAACTTTAAGCTTTACTGTTTTGTTTGCAAAGTCGGCTAAAAGTTTACTGAGCTCAAAAAATTCGCCATTGTCTGGATTTTCAATGCCAATAATCTGTCCATCAATAGCTAAAATACCAGTTGCGCTCAAGCTTGTTTTTTGTGTAATTGCTGCTTTTGCCATGTTTTGTTCCTCCTATGTTGTATTTTTTTAAATAATAGAAGGGGATAGTGGCGAACACTATCCCAATTCTATCAATGTCTAACTAAACATTGTGCCATTTACTTAAGGCTACTTATATGTTTATATATCCATTAGGAAAAATTTAAACACGTAATAACGTGAATATATAAATTTATTAAGAAATCCTTATTAATTTTGTATTGTTGACATTTTAGAGGCTGGCCGTAACATCAATGACTTTCTCTGTATCTTCTCATTCGCTCACGAGATGCTATGCGGTTTAATTCTTTATCAACCTTTTCTTGACATCCCTTACATCTACAAGTTTTAGTATTCAATAACGACACAGGAACTAGCTTACCACAATCAACACACTGAACAACTTTAACATCATCTGGTACATCACCAACGACTTCTGTACATTCTCTACAAAACCTTCTTGGGTGACTTTTATATTGCTTAATAACCTTACCACAAAATTCACAACGATCATATCCTTGACTTTCATTTTTCCACATCAAATATTCATATGCAAGCTCTTTGCAGCGAACTTCATCAAGTTCTAAAACTGGCTCACTGTTATCATCTATAAAATTAACAATCAAGCATTGCGTGTTATTTTTCTTGGGGTAATCCAGACATTGCTGTTGAATAATATTGTATAAAATATACTCTCTTTCATCAGCAGGAACAGATATACGAGCCATTTTGCATAAATCTGATAGCCCATATCTCACCAACCCATTAGTAAACCCATTCGTAACACTTTGATGTTTTGCCATGCACAATAGTACAAATAATATTTTTTCCGCCCTTAAGTCGTTCAAGGATGCAATAGTGTTAAGTTCAGACTGAGTGATTTTAATACTATCAATATTATAAAATGGATATTTGTGCGCCTTTTTAACAGCGTCTGAAATTAAATTAGAATAACAGCTTTCGTCAAAATTTTCATGATGCTCTTTTAACCATTTTACAGTACACGTATAATTTTCCGCATCATCCTTATTTTGGGCATATAAAAAATACCTAGTAATATATCTAATTTTAGACATAATCGATTTAACATCTTGATTAGTACCATCGTATATGGTTTTTGCATATTTTTCTTCATTCAAAATCAACATCTAAATCACCACCAATCTGTTGTGTGTGCAATGAAAATTTATTGCCACAAAACCCTATGTTACCATACTCGTCTTTTACAGGATACTGTATCACATAGTTATTATTTTTTAATACATTATTAAAAATCTGTTCTCCAGCAATATCCCAAGCAAAAGATTTATTTTTACTGGACGTGTAACAAATATCAAGCAAAATATTTGTTAACACTTCTATATTGCAACACACTGCACTACACACGTTTGAAAAATCTTCTGCAAGTTTAGTAGTAAAAGCGTCTCTATCCTCTTTTGAAGAGTCATTGTTTTTTAATCCCTTTAAAAACAACTGCATAGTTTTATTGTACTCTTCGTACAACTGTTTCACCGCATCATATTCTTCCTGAGTGTATTCCGCATCACTTTTCAGAATAGAATAATCAAAGTCTACATTTGGTAGCACATTTGTTGTTTTAAACTCATCTTCAATGCGCCAACAAATTCTATTCATGGTACCTGGAGCTCTACTAACAGGCATATATTTTTCGTAATTATATATAAACGCCTCTTCTTCTTCAGTCCTGTCGTTAGAGGCGTACAACGTCTCAAGACTTTTACCAAATCTTATTTTACAATTCGACTTAACTGATTTTTCATATTTATCTAACTCACTTTTAATTTGAGAATAACGATAAATAAAAAACCAAGGTTTAATTTCAGCTGCTATATTTGCATCAATTTGCTTCTCACAAATTGTGGCCTCATCATCATCTTCTTCAATTTTAAACAACCTTGGATTAAGCCACTCTTTAGGAACTGGTTTTGCAACCACGCCCTTGATGCGGTCAATTGCGTTTTGCTGATAGTTCATCATAGTGCTAATACGATAGGTGAGTCTTTTATATTCCTCACTATCAGGTGCAAATTGCTCTCTCAAAGAAATCATATTGGTTGCCTTATTAGTAACACTACCAATAGAATCTCCAAATCCATTTATGTCAGAATTAATATAATCTTTTTCTGACGGACATGTTTTGGGTACACTATCTTGTAAACACATCAAAGTAGGTTTATACTCAAAAGACTCAAGCAACACCTTGTTGTTTGTAGTAAAAAATGTATCTGCGTCATAATCGGCACCATTACATCTAATAGCAGTTGTGTCCCAGCCATTAAGCATACAACATGTCGTGATGTATCTAAACCATTTACGAGTATCATCATTATCAACAACATTCAACTTACATACATTTTCATGACTTGTCATTGGGGCACGAAATGCAATTACCTCATTAACATTTCTGTCTGACCAGTATTTATGATAACATTCACCAGCTTTTAACAAGCCAGTCACTTCCATACCAAATGTATTTTGCAGTAGGGCATATGGATCACATCCAATAATTGCGTAATCACCCTCAACATCTAAAACACCTATTTTAGCAGAGTTAATTCTTTTTTGTATCATTCTACTAACCTTAGACCTAACATATGGATCTTTGATCAACTCTGGATTTGCCATAATTGCCTTACACATAGGGTCCATATGTAACACGCTTTTTTCATCAAGTCCTGTGCCGCACATATATAAAATAAGTTTTCTCCAGTCGAGCCCCAAACATTCTTTGATTTTTGTAACTGTGGGGTCAATTAGTTCATTAATTTGCTCATCAGAAAACTTAAAATCCTGTAAATATTGATAGTTAGTTGTATGTACATTACGCAGCTCATGAGGTGCGCTTTTAGCAATACAAAATTCATATCCATTTTCTTGACATTGTTTAAGATAGTCGTCACATCCTGCATATGAATTCCACAACTTCAACATAGAAACTGTTAAAATCACATCTGCGTCCCTAACATCTTTGATGTCGCCCCAAGCATCTTTAATTAAATAGTTTCCAGCTATTTCTTCTGCAAACTGCTTAAAATCAACAGCAAACACCATGCCTTTTAAAAATGCGCAACGCACATTGTATCCAGACAGAGGCTCCGCACCTTCGTTTAAATGTTGCGCCCATTGAGCGCTCATCTCTGGGGTAATAAAGCCCATACCATCACAAGTATTAATTTTTATTGTCTTTTTTATTGGTTCGGTAACACTAGGCCAGTCTGGATTATTTTCATTACCAGTGTCTTTCACTTCTCTAACCTCTGCCTCAAAACTTGTTTCTACATCATCAACAACTATAATACGGGGCCATGGAACTTGAATACTTGCCGAACATGCAAGCGCAAAATATGCATTCAGTTTTGCGGGAATAAACTTGTAATTTAACTCTTTACCATTATACTTCTTAACCTCTTCGCCATTCCCTGGCCCCTCATAACGCCCATTATTAATTTTTTTCATAAGCCTGTCATGAATCTTTTCATCAACAAACATAATAGTGCTTTTTTTAATTGAGCCTGCTGTACCCAAAAATCTTCTATATGTTATTGATTCAGATTTATTTTCGTCATAAACAATGGTAATCGTAAAACCATGTTCACATGCATATCTATAATCCTTAGGTGAATCCATAACAAGCATCATATAGTGTGGTTGAAATTGTAATGCATACAGCTCGTCATATTTTTGACCAATTTGTCTCTTATTTTCTTGTGAATTACCATTTTGTTTGAGTCTTTTAATTTCTTGTTTAATTTTCGAAGCCTCAATATCTGCATCTGGACAACCAGTAAGTTCTGGCATCCAACGCAACACTTGTGATGAGCCAAGGCTCACAACCAACTGAGGCTGTTTTCTAATTTCATTTAACTTTAATGTTAAATTCCAATTATGTCGAGACAAATATCCCGTATTTATTTTTAATACAAAAGTTTGGTTCTTTTGTGATTTTGCCATTTAACCACCGCCTATATTAAAAATTTATCTATCTTAACTCTTCAATACTTTTAACCTGATAACATTCTTCACAAATAAGGGTTCCATCATCAAGCTCAGCATAATCTCCTGTAATCCACTCGCCGCACTGGCTGCACTGAGAAGTTTCAACATAAACGCCACTGCATTGCGGGCACCCATTCCATGTTTCGTAAGGAGGGGAGTCAAGACCATGAGTTTCAATACACATTCCTGGCTCTTCAAATAAAGCGCCACAATCTAAACATACAAACATTCCTTTTCATCCTTTCATTTCTTTTACTTAAATAACTGAATTAATCCATGAATAGGAAGAACAACATTAAAAATAAAGCCATTCATGAATGCCCAAGCTGCTGCCATAATATATTCCATATCATGCACCTCCTGTTTTTAATAATGTCCTTTTTTTGTATCATGAGTACATTTACTCTACATGCGGTATGTCACCATCTGTCATATCCAGCTCTGCATAAATTTCAAGAGTGTCCCTCTGTGGCTCAGCCGCACGATGACCCCAATTGGTGCTAATAATCTTATATCTATTATTGTTGTAATATAATGGCGGAAATTGATCTATGGGGTATACATATTTCCCAATAAAGTGCGCCAATTTAGATAAAAGTTTTTTCATAAGCTATTCCTCACTTTCAACTTTAATAATATTTTGATACATACTCAAAAGTGGTACTCTATAACCTACAACAGTAAGAGTATATTTATTACCCTCTTTGAGTTGTCCCTGCATATTGGAGCTATCAAACTTACCACGCCACATATTATCTGTATTTTCAAATACAAGAACATTGCCCTGTTCGTCTTCGGTAAATACCAAATACTTCGAACTGTCTTCCTTGATAACGCGTTCCTTATCAGTAACGGTTACAACATATTCAGTGTCATTAAAACTTGCCACCACTGAAAATGATAATACAAGCGCAAAAATAACAGCAACAATAACAAACTTAATCACAGTTTTACTCATTTTGTCACCCCCTTAATAATCAAATCCAAACATTACAATTGGCGCATCGCTACCAGTGTACGACAACGACCTTATAGTGTTGTATGACACAAAATCTGCAGCACTGTTAGCATCCATACCTTCTGTGTCCATAAGAAACTCAATCATTTTGTCATAATCATAAATCACTCTATCATCATGTGACACGCCAATAATGGCAGAATCATAGTCTGGATTGTCAAATATAACAAGATCTTCATAATCTAATTCTGCTAAAAGCTCCCTGTTTGTCATATTATTTTCACCGCCACATACTTCTAAAATCAAACAATGGTTCTGCTTTTTCTTTTCTTTCATACTTATCGCAGAATTCAAAAATTTGACCCTCTGGAATTTCTTTACCACAATCACATTTGTAATTTATACCACTAATTATTTTGTGCACACAGGTAAAGCAGCTTTTTCTATCATAATTGTCAAAACATTTTACTTCATGCTCCCGAACTTCTTGTTCTGTACCCATAAACTTACAATAATCACATTTAAACACTTGCTGCATAATCATCACTCCTCTAAAAATTCATCTTCAATAACCAACACATTACACTCACCAGTGTGTGCAGTGCAGCGGTCAATAGCAATACAACCTTCGTGATACCATGGATCCCAAACTGCATCTGGTCCAAATTCACTTGTTTGGCCTTGACTGTCGTAAAAATGTCCCAAACTGCAATGCCAATGACCACACACAATTGTTTTGCCTGGCTCAATAATGCCTTCTATTGCTCGTTTGATACCGTTTGTCCATCGAGCAGACTCCCACTCAATCTCATTGCATTCACGCCAATCAGGAATATATGCAAATGTTTTTTTGTGTTGATACCAAGGCTTATTAACCTCACCTTCATAATACACTTCACACGGAATCCAACCATGAACAAAGATGTAATTTTGTGTCTCAAAATAATTGACCAATGAATGACGATAATTGGCCGTCTTATTCCAGGTTATCTGGCAACATTCAGCAAAAGGTTTATAACCACCCGCACCACCAATATCTTGAATTGTTTTCTTTGTGCCATTCGAACTATCATGCGAATATGCATACTCTCGTTCACAGCACTCTTCAAGCATATCATCGTGATTGCCTCGAATAAGAATTTTTCGTTCAAGGCGCATTAAATATTTTAGCAATTCATAACTTTCATCACCACGGTCAAATGAGTCCCCGCAAACAACTAACCAGTGGTCTGTATTATCTGGGTCAAATCCCGCCTCATTTAAGGCTTTTTGTAATGGTGTGAAGTAGCTATGTATGTCTGAAACTACAAAAAAATTAGGCATTAATCAACCCTCCTCTACAGTAAAGTTGCACATAGTTTGATCAAGGTCTGCCCACCAATACTGGTCAAGGCATTGTGTTGGTAAGAACAAACCAATACCTTTGTGAAACCAGCCATTTTTGCGATCATATGCCGCAGCAAAGACTTCTGCTCCACTTGTAACGAACAAATTACTATTAAACACCTCTGATGGGGGACATGTTGCACAATTATGCCACACAACTTCTTTTGTAAATTTATCCTTCATTATCATTACCTCCAACCTCAATCTGTCTATATGGCTGTTCTAATAACGTAAACAAGGCATGTTTTAACGAATAAAGCGCCGCTTCTTCCGCATCACTATAACCCAGACGTTCAAGTTCAATGCGTCTAACAATAAAATCATGGTCTTTATTTAACTTGACCTCTATTGCAGGGTAAACAGATTGGCTGGCTGGACTCAGTGTAACCGTAATGCCTTCACGCAGTATTGCTTTGACTATTAATTCTTGTACACTTTTAAAATCTTTCATAATTGTTCCTCCGATGAATTGTTGAGCTTGGTTAAAGTACATCCTGGTGGGTTACTAGTCGTAGTTGACATCTCATATTTTTTATACAATGTGTTTGAAGACTCATACATAAACTGATATCTACCACAATCACACTTATCACCATAGTAATGAAATTTATTAGTGTGTACACATTTAACTTTTGGTGGGTTAGATGTGTAACACATACCATCTGTGTGTATACAAGTTCCGCAAGTGCTATCATTAAACCCTTTATCAAATAACTGGCCCACCCTGTACAGCTGTGCGTCAAACTTTTCAAATTCAACCTCTGTACATGGAGCATCTTTTTTCTCACAGTAGCCGCAGGGGAGTAAGTATTTACATTCTACCATCTCACATCTCTCCTTTAAGAAACTTTTTTATTTCTTCAATATTTTGCAATGATTGTCTAAAATAATCTTTATTATATAAGTCATCATTACATTCTTCACATATATATTCTTGTCTAGCTAATCCTAACACCACAGGACAGTCTGGATCACCATATTTACAACCGTGCCATTTACAGCAATGTGTAATATGAACATTCATATTTATCATATACATTACTCCTCATTTAACTTTTTATGTATTTTATCAAATGCTTTACGATATTTATCACGTCTGGCTTCGTCCTTTTCAGTTACAGGAATACCTGCTTCGACAAATCTCTTCAAACTACCATTGTGCATTAAATCATTCATTTTAACCACCATGGCAGTTTCATTGCCAGACTCTACAATGCGGTCAATATAATCATCATAAGATGTGCCATCTTCACGAGTAAGCAGCTGCAGGGCTTCAATTTCTTTGTCAGTTAATTTAATGTATGACACCAGCCTATCCATTGTTATGGCCGTATCCTCAAGCACATCATGCAACACACCAACGATAGCATATGAGATGCTATCTATATGACTAAAACCATTAAAACTAAACATGCCCACAGTAAAAGGGTGAATCCAATATGGCTGACCGCATTTATCTGTTTGGCCGCTATGCAGTGTCATGCACAATTCAAGCGCAATGCTTAAGCGTTCCATATCTTTTGTTCTCTGTGTTTTCATATTTTATTCTCCTTTATTTATTGGCCCAGTTTACTTCTACTTTGCATGATTTACAGATATCAAGCCAAACTTTTTCACTTACTAAAAAGCCACTAGAGGTTAAGTTGTCAGTTGCTAAGCCAAGGTTGCTCACATAGCCGTCCACGAAAACATCTGCAACATGTCCGTCATCATCTGTTATGCAACCTTCTTTAACTAACTGAAGAAACTTTTTGCCTTCAAAGAGGTCATAAATATCTTTGGTAAACTGTTGCGCGTACATCATGGCAACCACTTCTCGATATATATTTTTGGGATAATATTGACCGTATTTCCTTAAATAATACTCTCTGTCATATATTTGTGTTTCTATATTATAATCTGGACCAAGTCTAATAAGCATTTGACCTAGTGTGTTGTATTTATTGTCCATAATTAACTCCTTCAACTACATCTGATTTGTCCTTATAAACTACCATAGCTGTATAGTATACGCAGCCATTTCTAGGCACCGTTGAGTACTGGATGTTCATAATACTGTAGTTTTGATGTTCCAACAACCACTCATTCATTTTTGACTCTAACCAGTCACTATATTCTTCGTTAAAGATTTTGACTTTCATGAACGCTCACCTCTAATAATACAAGTTTCAATTTCACCGTTAACAAATATTTTGCCAACAGGATATTGATCTCCTTTGTTTAACTCAATACTACCTTTTTCTTTTATATGCACCTTATCTGTTTTTTCCACTAGTACACTCACAGTGTTTTTATCTATATCAAATGTTATAACTGCCATATTAATTCTCCTTGTTGAATATTTTTTCCAAACGAGCAGCTTCGGTGATTAAAAACCGTTTCATTGAACGACGAGGGAATAAAGCGTCCATAAAGTTACCTGCAAAACCGACACTGCCGCCATTAGGAAACACTTCCCATACGTGACCATGCCAACTAGTAAACTTCTCTTTAAAAAATGTTTTAAAATTGCGATTATCATAAGTCCAAAATGGTGTTCGATAGTATTCTATAATGTAGTTACGACCACTGTCGGCTGTGTATTTAATAACTCTTTTGCGGTACATTAATTTGTAAAACCAATTGTTAGGGTGCATATCTATTTCTCCTTTAGTTTAATTTTATATCCCAATTCTTTTTCAATATCAGCTAATGTCATTTCATGGACTTTTTCTTCGATACAAGTAATGGTAAAGAAGGTATTTGTATCACCAACTGGCTTGGCATACATTTCGCCAAATCCCAAATCAAGACTAACTGCTTTGTTACCACAGCAAGTTGTGATGTAACCATGTAGATGTGTTGTGACAGGGAATTCAATCTTGGGAATAGATATGTTATACACACCATAGTTATCTTCGTAACCAATGAGTGCCGACAGGTAGTATATGCCATCTTCTTTATAAAGTTGTAAATCTTTAAGGTATTCCATAATTAGTCACCCCAACTGCATCTGATTTTTCCTTGTAAACAACCATAGCTGTATAGTAGACACATCCGCTTCTAGGTACTGCCGAGTATTGGATGTTCATGATGCTGTAGTCTTTATGCTCTTGCAACCACTCATTTATTGTGGATTCTAACCAGCTAGGATATTCTTCGCTAAACATTTTAATTTTCATGTCACGCATTTTATTTACACCACCAAAACTTAAACTTCTTTTTAGGTTTTTGTTTTTCTACGCTAATAGTCTCTGTATTTATAACAATAATATGATTGCATACTGGGCACCTAATGACATATTTCTTTTCCGCTATGCCTTGATAAAGATCAGTTGAACAATATACATCTTTAGGTTCATATTTTAATTCTGATTTACACCTTTCGCAAAATGCATCACGAAGGTGCGCATCGCCTTTTTTAATTACTTCCATGGTTTGTTTCTCCTTGTTCTAGATTTTTAACGTCAACAAACTTATCAAAAAACTCAGTTGTTGATGCCATATCAGGCAATGTTTCTTCAATAGTTTTTTCTATTAAATAATACAATGGGCTGCGATAGCGATGATAGATTTTTGTCATTAATTTATTTTGACGACGTTTTTTAAAGAACCATTTGAATTTCTTTTGGGACCATTCTGCCTCAAAGTCGTCCCCTATGTTTCTAAAATACTCATTGCAGAGCCTCATGAATTCCAAATCTGGTTTATGCGCCACAGCCTCTGCACGAAACCATTTATTAAATTCATCTTGGGTCATATTAATAAAATCATTAAATGGCATAATTACACCTCTTCGAAACATTGAAATTCTTTAATACTTACATCTAAACACCATTCGTGCTTACCACTATCATAATAAAAAAATTCTGGTTTTAAATATTTATAGTCGGCGACTACATTAATAAATGGCTGATATGCATATTTGCCAGACGGTGCAATAACTTCACAGTAACCATCATGTTCATCATAATGAAGAATTGGTTCGGTTGCTCCGTCCTTGTAAATTATCTGTCCTACCACATTAATTCTCCTCTTTATTTAAGAATAGGGCAAGCAGTCATGCCGCGCTCTTTAAGGTACTGAATGCACTGTTCGGCAGGAAACTCGTCAAACAGCTCATTCATGGTAATGTTGTATGGCTCATAATGTTTTTCCACTGTAAGTGTATCAAACTCTACATACTTTACTTCACAAGACCAAGAATATTGCACTTTCACGTATGGTTTATCAAATGGCCAAAGCTTACCTATTAAAATAAAATCTACACCTGCTGCATTGCTATCAACTAACTCCTGAAACGTATAGGTTTTGTGAATTACCTTAAACTCTAAATCTTCAGCAAGTATTATTTTTGTAGCAAATGGCATATATTGCTTCTTGCCGTCTATAGAAATATAAGTCTCTATTCGATATGCTTGTAACATAGTTAATTCTCCTTTTTATCAATCAAAAACAATACATCGAGTGCTTTGTTGTGTAACTCTGGCTCAAGTATAATATCATTTACACCGAGCAACCTACTCAACTTGCCCAACATCCTGGAATCATAATAATGCTTGTCTCGAATATACTCGCTTAATTTGTTCTCTGGCACATATTTATCACAATAATCATTACAATATATACAACGCTGTTGATCGCAACAAGTATGGTAATCTCCAACTTCAACACAACAACTATATGCGCAATAGTCGCACCCAAACTGACCTCCGTACTGTTCTTGCAAGTTTGCTTCCTGCGCTTTTTCATATTCACTTTCTTTTTTATTAAGTGCCTTTTGCAAAGCGGCAATCTCTTCTCCAATTGGTTTAAGATCAATCATTATTCATTTCTCCTTTGTTAATCAGTCATATTTGATATATTAAGCTGCATTTTGCGCCCTAATGTATCAAAATTGACATGTTATCTAAAAACTACACAACAACTATAAGTTTTTAACCCAAAAACGAATTTTAATTAATATAGTATAACTTGTCTACCCATGCAGCTAAAATTGAAAACTGCATCAATTTTTCTTTATCCTCGTGATGAAAATTACTTGCTTTTAGACTCGGCAAGTCTTTTGGCAATTTCCATCTTCTGTTCCTCAGTGTAATTAACTTGACGAGGAGGGGACATCTTCAACCAGCTTGCTGGCAGCTCGGCATAAAGCATACCCCAATTATCTTCTGGTGTGCGGATAATTTTTACTGCCTCAGGATATTTCTCTTTATACCTCAAAACTTTATTGATCCATTTGCGCTCAGATGATGAGAATAAGATATAATCATCTGGGGCCACATGGTTTACACAGGTTTCTTTTACATCTTGCATTCTGACTCCTCCTCAGTTAATTTTGTATTGTTAAACTCTAAATAGGTTTTACATACCTCATTATGATGACAGTAAATTGTACAACACACATCTGACTGAGCCAGATTATATATCTCTCTGTTGTCCACTCTAATATCTGGGCACGGACACTCATAACAACATGCTTTAAGATTACTGATAATCATTGCTGCGACACCTCCATTAATCTTGTATTGTAACTATTATATACATTTATTTCCAATTTGTCAATAGGTTTAATGTAAAATATTTATATATTTAAACAAAAAATATAACAAAGAAAGAAACAAAGAAATATATATTATATAAATA
>JAZRQP010000050.1:0-24215 GCA_045649885.1 Faecalimonas sp. | reverse complement strand
TCATTTCTTCATAATGGTCAATAAAAATATTTTGGAATCTGTTCATAAAACTATTATGAAGCAAAAGAGAGAAAAAAGAAACTCCCAGTTCCCTCAAGATTGAGGGTTAGGGAGTTGAAGTGTCGTAGACACATTTTTTATTATATATTTGCTCTGCCTGTTCATAGGTGCAGTTAATTTCTTTTTGTATCTCTGCAATACGGAGTGCCTTTTTCCATTTTTGAACATTACACCTTTTGCACTCTTTCTCAAAATTGTTCATACGGCACATTACCTCAATTCATCAAAAATATCACTTTCCAAGGGTTGCGGTGCAATTTCCTTTTCATCTGCTAAAACATTGTTTGCCATTTCAATCAGTTCGTTTTCTAACCTTTCACATTCTTCCTTGTGCCATTCGTGTATAGTTTTATGTCTGGCTTTCGTTATTTCTTTGCTTTCGCCACGAGCAAGACCAAACTGCTCCACCGCCTTTGCATAACTGTCTTGCATACCAACAATTTGTGATTTCTTACCAAAAAAGAATGTTGCATTAAACTTACCATCTTTTACGGGTGTTATGAAATAATGTCCGTGCCTTGTGGTTTCCATATTATTGGTATCAAATCTTATTATGTTTTCTTTGCCAAATTGTTGTTCTAACCATTTTAAATTTGCTTTATGCCATTCTGCAAAGTTGATGGAGTTTTCCATTTCTGGACTGAATGTCATTACAAATTCCACTAACGAAATTCCATCTTTACGGAATTTTCTTTTTGATATTTGTTCGTGATTTTTTATTATTTCTTTTATAACTTTTGACATCGTTTTATCGGGATATTTCTTCCAAGTAATATCTTCATCTATTCTTTCAGGGTGTGGAAGATTTTTCAAAAAATGAAATCTTGATTGTTGATGTCTTTCTATTTTAGGAACGGAAGAAATGCTATATTTTTGAAATCGCATTATTGCATAATTGCTCATATCAAAACCCCTTTGCTTTGTAATCAAGAGCAAAGGAACGGCAACACACACGAAAGGAAAAGTGTTGCCGTTTAACCTTACGAAAAACCACACAGGGATTCGGTGCTTTTTCGTGCGGCCATATCTCTGCTCTATAATATCAGTATGTGTAAACCGATATTATTTCGTAGAAATATGACTTACTACGGTTTATGCTAAACCAGTAAGGTCTGCCGACAGCCATTCACAACAAATATCAATCATATTTATTGTGAAGAAAACGGAAAGGAGCGACCACAATATGAATGAAACATTATATGATTTAGAGCAAAAACGAAATGCCGTGGAACTAGATATACAGGCATTATATGAAACCTTGCAAAAAGAAATTGCTCAGACCGATTAAAGTCTGAGCAATATAATTATTTCATTTTTTCTTGTAGGTGGTTTAAGACTTTCTTGAACCTTAATTCATTTTCAAATGGTTTTAAACTTTTTGCATTAGAGATTATATTATAATATCTTTCAAAGTCGGAAATTGGAACATTAAAAGACATTGTGTTTTTATCAAAAGTCAGTTCTGAAAACAACGGCGATTTGTATTTTTGACCACCGTTTAATAATATGCTTTCAATGGTTTCGTAAATATTTACAACTTCTTCCATAGCATTGAACATTTCATCAACTTTGTTAAGTTTCGCATAAGCGAACATTAAATCTTCATATGCACTTGCTTTCATATACAATAAATATCCTTCTTCACCAAGTGCTTTTATAATTGCCAATGCTCTATGGCAAACATCAATTGCAATGTTTGGGTCTCCCCAAATATAATTATGCTTTGATATACACAGAATGTCGCATAATATTTTTTCAGCACTTGCGAGAATGCAATCCGCTTTATAATCTGCTCTTTCCTTTGCGGGAACGGCAAGGCTTAATAAATCCATTTTTGAATATGCAACATCAGGTAATAAATCAGCAGTTTCTTTTACTTTTTCTCTTTTCCCGCAAAACGAGTAAGCAAATGCCAAATCAACAATAGTTTTATATCTGATTTTATCAATATTGCAATCACGAAAAATCAAGTTTGCCTTTTGTTCTATATTTGCAAGCCATTCATCAGTATCTTCATAAACCATTACTTTATATTCAATCAAATCACTTAATAATTTGTGTTCGTTTGGATATGTTTTTAATGCTTCTTCAATTATTTCAATGCTTTTATTGATTTCGCCTGTATGGGTATAACTCCTTGCTTGTTTTAATATGGTTTCAATTTTTTCGTTAGTATTATCAAGAGAAACACCCAACAAGTAATCCGCAGTAACACCAAAAAAATTAGCAATAGCAGGCACAAGTGTTATATCAGGGAAAGCAATAGAGTTTTCCCATTTTGATACCGCTTGATATGATACCCCCAAATACTCGGCAAGAGTATCTTGTGTTGTATGACTATCGTTTCTAATTTTCTTTAATCGTTCCCCAAAGTTTTTCATTTTATTACCTCCCTTTGAGATAATTATATAGAACATATTGAAACATAGCAATAACTGGTTTTTTTAGTTCTACTCAACCCCAAGTTGAGATAATTATAACACAAATAATAAGAGATTACAATTAACAAAACAAGTTCTTTTTTGTTGAAATGAAACTAATTGCTCAAAAAATATAAAAACAGGTGTAAATGTGTAAAGTTGTTGCAATACCGCTAAATACCGAGAAAACACCGCCGTAAAGGGCTTGTCCAAGGCGGTGTTTTTTTGGTGTAAAAAGTGTAAAAAAAGATATGCAGAAAAAAATATTTTTCTTTCGGTCTTTCATTCTTATTTTGCAATTAAAAAATTGCGAAATAATTTTATAGATTGGAGATAGCCAAAATGGCACAAAAAGAAAAACAAAACAAGAATGGAAACAAGAAAGCCGAGAGCAAGAAAACACATAGGCATTGCGAGTATGTGCAACAGTTGAGATTTTTAAAAACCCCACTTGAAGAAATTGAAAATACCATTGCCGATTATAGAACAATTAAGCAATGGGCATACATCATTCACGATAAGGATGTATACACAAATGAAGATGAAGCAAAAAACCCATCCAACAAAGCGGGAACACAAAAAGAACCACACATTCATTTATATTTGCACTTTGGACAATCATCTGCCACCCTTGAAGATGTTGCAAGATGGTTTAAAGATGATGTGCAATGGGTAAGTACCATTAAAAGAAAAAAGAAAGATGTACTTGCATATTTGACACACAAGAACAGTCCTGAAAAATATCAGTATTCAATGGAAGATGTGCATAGTAATTTTGATGTGGAACAGGAAATACAAAACGAAATTGAAAATGAAGAAAAAACCGACATTGACACCATATTGAGAAGAATTGCAGATGGCACAATTCGAGAGTATAACCGTTTTGAGTATATAGATGATGTTGTGCTTGCTAAAAATAGTAATTTAATTAAAAATGCATTTAAGAACAGGAGCGAAAAGATTATGAGAGACCCCAATAGAAACATTAAAGTAATATTTATTTACGGAAATACTGGTAGCGGAAAAACAACTTATGCAAAAATGCTCGCTGAAAAAATCGGGAATGGCAGTTATTATGTATCATCATCTGCTAACGATAGTATGCAAGACTATGCAGGACAGGAAACGGCAATACTTGATGACTTGCGAGATAATGCATTTGAGTTTCCTGATTTACTTAAAATGTTAGACAATTATACCGCTACCAGTATTCGCAGCCGCTTTTATAATAAGACATTTTTAGGTAGCACAATAATTATAACCACCACCGTGCCTATTTTAGATTGGTACAAGTTTAGTAACGAAGATAAGGCACAATTACGAAGAAGAATATCAAACTATTTGATTGTTGATAATAAGGAAATTTGTTTTTACACCTTTAACCCTGATAATGATTATATGCCTGAGTTTAGATATAAAATCAAAAACCCTGTTGCCGACTTGATTGCACAAAGGACAAAGGAAATTCAAAAGCACGATGATATACTGGAATTGTGTTTAGAGGTGCTTGATGGTGTAGATGATAATGCCAAAGATGATTACATAAACGAAATAAACAGGTTAAGAAATTAGTAAAACGGAGCATTTTGCTCCGTTTTTTTCATATATACTCTTGTATTATTTTTGTCTTTGATGTATAATAAACTCACGACCACTAAAACAACACATAGGTCGGCAAGGGTGGTAAAATGGCAAAGAAGAAAGTTAAAAACACCATAACTCAAAAAGAAAAAGCATACATATACACTCGTGTTTCTACCAGTATGCAAGTTGATGGTTTTTCATTATCTGCACAAGAGAGTGATATTCGCAGATATGCCAAAGCATTTGGAATTGAAATTGCAGGGCAATACTGTGATGAAGGACTTTCGGGCAAGAACGATAAGCGACCACAGTTTAAGCAAATGATAGAAGATATAAAAGCCAAAAAAGACAATGTCCGTTATGTGCTTGTGTTCAAACTTTCTCGTTTTGCACGAAATGCCGCCGACACTATGAAAAATCTGCAGTTGATGAAAGATAACGGTGTTGACCTTATCTGCATTAAAGAAGGACTTAACAGTTCAACGGCAACAGGAAAAATGATGGTAACAGTAATGTCAGCCGTTGCCGAAATGGAACTTGAAAACATACATACACAAACAATGGCAGGTCGCAGACAAAAGGCAAGAGAAGGCAAATGGAACGGCGGTTTTGCTCCTTATGGGTATAAACTAAAAGATGGTATGCTTGAAATTGTTGAAGAAGAAGCAAAAACTGTTAGATACATTTTTGAGTTGTTTACAACGGAATTGTTTGGTGCGATGGGTGTTGCGAAAAGGTTAAACACCGAAGGTGTTAAAAAGGTAGTTAGGCAAAACGGAAAGAATGAAACCTTTACACCTGACTTTGTAAAGAAGATACTTGACAATCCTGTTTATATGGGTAAAATTGCTTATGGTCGCAGAAAAACCGAAAAGGTTGATGGCGATAGTGGTAGAACTCATATCGTTAAGGAAACCAATATTGACAATATTATAATGGTTGATGGCATACATAAAGCAATCGTTACCGAAGAACTGTGGAACAGTGCACACGAAAAACGAATTGAAACAGGAGTTCGCAAAGAAAAACTGGAAAAAGACCACGAGTATGTTCTTTCTGGCTTGATTAAATGTCCGAGTTGCGAAAGCAAATTGTATGGTGTGCCAAATCGCAAAAAGAAACCCGATGGAACATTTTACAAAGTTTCGTATGCCTATAAATGCAGACAAAGTAAAAAAACAACTGGCATTGATTGTAAGCACTCTAAACAATATAATTGTAAAGAAATTGAAGATGAGTTTTGCAAGGCAATAGCATTGTGTTTTTTAACTCCTGAAATCATTGACTCTTTAACCCAAAGACTTAATGAAGAGTTTGATGTAAGCGAAGTTCAAAATAAACTTGATGGTCTTTTGAAAAGGCAAAAAGAACTTATTAGTATTCAAAACAAATATGAGACCGAACAAAGCAATCTTGATGTTACTGATAAACACTATGACCGCAAGTTTCAAAACTATACAAAGCAACTTGATAAAATCTATGACCAGTTAGATGAAATAGAAAGCCTTATCTATGTAGCACAAACAAAAATCAATGATGTTGTTGCTACCAAAAAGAGCAAAACCGATGCTATGAATATGATTATTGAGTTTGGTTGTTGCTTTGATGAACTTTCGCCAAAAGCACAAAAACAACTTGCAAATCTGCTTGTTGATAGTATTGAAATATTCCCTGATAAAAGAGATATGGGATATTTGAAAACTATTCATTTTAAAATACCAGTATTCACAAATAACGGTTTAAAAACTGATGTAACCGTGTGGGATAATTACCCCGATATACTTGATGAAAATGGTAATTTTAACGGTTACAGTCCAGAAGATGAACTACCCGAAAGAGATTTGCTCAAAGAAAGGGCAGATGAAAACGGCAATATCGTTGTTGTGGAAGAATACGGCAAAGAAGAACAAGACCGTTTGATGAAATTGCAACTTGAACATATTAACAAGCAACGAAAAGAAAAAGGGTTGCAAGAAATAACGGAAGAACAGTTTCTTAATATTTGCCGACCTAAACAAATCACAGACGAGACGGTATGTCTCTTGAATAAATGTCTCTTGAATAAAACACTTGAATCATAAGTATATGTATGTTATAATAACAATTCAAATAAATGTTTTTGAAAGTGGATGAAAATTTGTGAAAATTGATGTACATGCACATGTTTTACCAGGGGTTGACCACGGCGCAAAAGATTGGGACACGTCACTAGAGATGCTTGTGAGAAGTGCAAGATACGGAGTTGAGGCCATTATTGCCACACCACATCATTTTCCTTGGGAGCAGAATGCTGTTGGAAAGGAAATTTGTAAACTTTGCAAGGAAGCAGAGGAAAGACTTTCTGACAAATATGGTATTTTAATGGATATTTATCCCGGCAATGAGATATATTATGGCGTGGATACCGTTGAGATGTTGGAAAAAGGAGAGGTACTCACATTGGCCGGCAGTCGATATGTGTTGGTGGAATTTGACCAGGAAGATTCTTATCAGACTATATATAGGGCTGTAAGAGAACTGCGATACAACCGGTATATTCCAATTATTGCACATGTGGAAAGGTATTTTTGCATGCATAATATGGAAAGATTGGCAGAACTGAAAGAGATGGGAGCATTACTACAGGTGAACGTAAGTGCTTTCCAGGGGGGATTGTTTGATAGAAGAAGCAATATGACCAAGCGATGGATGAAACAGGGAGTCGTTGATTTTATAGCTTCGGATATGCATGATTTAACGGAGCGCCCTCCTCTGTCCAAAGAAGGATTGCAATGGGTTCATAAGAAACTGCATCCACAATATCAAGATAAACTTTTATTCGGTAATGCACAGGATATTTTACATGGAATAAAAGCGTAAGGAAGGAAAAAGGAATGGAAAACAACAGAACATTTGAAGAAGAAATTGATTTAATAGGACTTGTCCGCGCATTGATTAAAAGAATTTGGGTGATTCTTATAGCTGCAGTTCTTTCTGCTTGTTTCATGGCAGGATATACATATTTTAGAATCCAACCTACATATTCTTCTACATCGATGATGTTGGTATTGACGAAAGAGACAACTTTAACCTCGCTTACTGATTTGCAGATTGGAAGTCAGTTAACTAAGGATTATTCTGTTTTGATTACCAGCCGTCCGGTATTAGAAAGAGTAATTGAAAATCTTGAACTGAAGATGAATTATAAAATCTTAAAAGGGAAAATCGCTATTGACAATCCGGAGGATACACGACTCTTATTTATTACTGCAACAATGAATAATGCAAAGCAGGCAAAGGCAGTTGTGGATGAATTGTCAATCGTTGCATCTGAGTTTATTGGAGATAAGATGGAAGTAACACCGCCTAAGATTGTAGAAGAGGGTGAGAACGGAGTAAAAACGGGCCCAAGCATTACAAAAAATGCAATTATGGGATTTGTGATTGGCGCGTTCGTTGTATGTGCTATTATTGTTGTGCTTGAGCTTCTAAATGATACAATTCAGAAAGAAGAAGATGTTGAGAGATATTTGGGTGTTCCTACATTGGCAATGATTCCTGAAAAGACAAGTAATCAAAAAAAGGGTTGCAAGGTAAGAATGCAAAGAAAGATAGTTTAAAAGGAAAGGCGAAGTAGGACATGGCATATAAAAATATTACATTAACAGATAGTAATCCCGGGAATTATTTTTTTGAAGAGGCCATGAAGACCTTGCGTACAAATGTACAGTTTTCGGGAAAAAACAACAAAGTTATTTTATTGACTAGTGGACATGGTAATGAAGGAAAGAGTGATATCAGTTTTAACTTGGCGGCTGAACTGGGCAAAGCTGGGAAGAAGGTTCTTTTGATTGATGCGGATATTCGCAAATCTATGTACAAAGAACGTTATGATATTAAAGAAGAAACAAAAGGGCTTTCTCAATATCTTTGTGGACAGGTTGAACAAATTGATGAAGTAGTTTGTAAAACAAATTATGAAAATCTCTATATGATCTTGGCAGGTGCTCCGGCGCCGAATCCAACAGAAATGTTGGGTGATGAAGCTTTCGGACAATTGTTAAAGGCGGCAAAACAAGTATTCCAATATGTTATCATAGACACACCACCACTTGGAATCGTGGTGGATGCAGCAGTCATTGGTCAGTTTTGTGATGGAGCCATTATTGTAATCCAAAAGGATGCTACAAGTCGTAGAGTGCTTCAAAAGGTAAAAACACAGTTGGAAAAGAGTGGTTGTAAAGTTCTTGGAGCGGTAATGAACAGAGTTGCTGCTAAAGGCACTTACTATGGAAGAAAATATACTGGTAAGTATAAATATGCAGGCCAGTATAAGATGTATGGAAGTACTTATCTGCCATCAAGTGATAAATAAGATGTTATGAATAGAAAGAAAAAACAGAGTTTTGTTCTGTTGTGTTTCGCTATTATTATAGCTGCTATGATTTTTTTCATAACCAGGGACAAAGATGATATCCATTCTACGGAATACAAGGAGAGTGACCGAGAAGATACTATCCTGTATGGTGGAAAAAAATATGAGTACAATGAACATTTAAGTAATTATCTATTCATGGGAATCGACACAAGGGAGACAATTGAAGAGAATCAAGCACGAGCAGAGAACGGACGCGCGGATGCAATCTATTTGTTGTCCTACGATAGAGTGAAAAAGACTGCAAAGACATTTGCCATTCCACGTGATACAATGGCCAGCGTTCACGCTTATTCCATGGATGGTACAGATTTGGGACTCATCGAAGAACATATTAATATGCAATATGTATATGGTGACGGGAAAGAGGAAAGTTGCCGATTAATGAAAGAGGCCGTTTCCAATCTCATGTACGGCATTCCAATTCAAGGTTATCTTGCACTGAATATGGATGGTATTCCGGTGGCGGTTGGCGTGCTAAAGAGTGTGGAAGTAGTTGTGCCGAATAGTTCTTTAGAATCGGTGGATTCTAAATACAAAAAAGGCGCAAAGGTTGCGATTACGGAAGAAAATGCAGAACTGTTTGTTAGATATCGAGATACTCAGATTGCACAGAGTGCAATGGTGCGAATGGAACGCCAGAAAGCATTTATGGAAGCGTTCATGGAGACTGCAAGGACAAAGGCATCGAATGATACAGCATTGGTCTTAGATATGTATGATAGTTTAAAACCGCATATGGTTACCAGCATGGGAACTGACCTTTTCGCGCAATTGCTTGATGCAAGCTACGAATCTGATGATAAAATTCAAGATATTCCGGGAGAAAAGTTTGACGGAAATGAATTTGACGAGTATCATATAAATGAGGAACAATTATATGAACTCGTACTTCAATATTTTTATAAAGAAGTGCAGGGTGATTAGTCGTGAAAAAGAAGATTGTGCTTGGAATAGGCATTCTCATAATTCTTGCAGGAATTGTTCTAGGATGTATAGGATTATACAAACATATGTCTGAAAAGCATGCGGGAAAAGTTTATGAAGATATTAAGGTTGAGCATGATGTTCAGCCGCTGTTGGACCTTCCACAGTTGGAGGTAGAAAAGATAGAGAACCCTATAGATTTTGCAAGTCTTACAGCACAGTATCCGGATATCTATGCATGGATTACAATTCCTGGTACAAAGATTGATTATCCGATTGTGCAGCATCCGAGTGATAACGGTTATTATTTGAATCATACAGTGGATGGTCGTAAGCGCATAGAAGGAGCAATCTATACAGAGAACTATAACAGTAAGGATTTTTCAGACCCGAATACTTTGATTTATGGACACAACATGAAAAATGGTTCCATGTTCAAAGGCTTACATAAGTATAAAGACAGAAAATTCATGGATGAACATGATGAAATTCTTATTTATCAGGATGGCAGAGTGTTGAAATATAAGATTTTTGCAGCCTATGTTTATGACAGCAGACACTTGATGTTGAGCTTTGACTTCCAAGATAAAAATATTTTTGATTATTATCTCAATTCTGTTTTGACAAAAAAGGATATGAGTAGTAATATAGATACAACGGTAGAAATTACAGCAGAGGATAAGATTATTACATTATCGACATGTAATAATAATGATGCTCAGAGATATCTAGTACAGGCAGTACTATTATCTATACAAGAATAAGAAAGGGAAGAGGTTGACATGAAAAAGAGAGTTTTAGCAGGAATTATGATGGCAGCTATGATGGTAGCTTCTGTGATGAGCGTTTCAGCAGCAGGAAGCAAAACAGAGGAAGTGGATGCAAGCAAGAATGAAGCTGGTTACACAGTTGAAGCAAAAGCTGACACATTTAAAGACTTAGATGCAGAAGTTCAAAATGCAATCAAGACTTTGAATGAAGATAAGGGCGAGATTCCAGCATCTATCGTAGAAGATATCAAAGATATCAAAACAACATTGTCTGGCAAAAAGTTGATTTGTCCTGTATTCGACTTGGAACCATTTGGATCACATCCAAATTGTATAAATGGTCATACACTTAAATTGGACGTACCAGCTCTTAAAAACTGCGATCCTAAGTCAGTTGTAGTACTTCACTACAGTGAGACTAGAGGATACTGGGAAGTTGTAACAGAAGTTAAAATCGATGGTACAACACTTACAGGTAAATTCCAAGATTTATCTCCAGTTGCTATCTATGCAAAAGTGACAACTGGTGGTGCAGCAGGTACATCTCCATCAACAGTTGGTACATCTTCAACATGGATGCTTTTGGCAGCAGTAGCAGTTGTTGCACTTGGTGCAGGTGTTGTTGTAACTCAAAAGAAAAGCCGTTAATAATTCATTGATTATTAATAGATAAAGAAAACCTTGTCGTATCGCGAACGACAAGGTTTTTTATGCTTTTATCTCAAAACGGGATATGTAAGTCCGGTTAAGGTTTCAAAGCTGCATTTCACGGCATCTTCGGACATGTCACATGTCAATACATACAGCGGTACCTTTTTAATTAGCATATCTACAAGCTCCAGTGTCAGTCCGGCGGCAAGTGTGTCAGCTGGAAGATAGACTTGTTTAAATAACAGAGAAAGGCAATCACTGGCTTCAATTCTTCGAATTGAATTGGTAGTCCCACGTTGCACAAAACAGATTCCTTTCAGTGGCATCTTGCAGTTTCTGTGCCAATTCTCTTTTCCTGCCCATGGGGAGCCGTAAATCATAGGTTCATCCTCAAGGGAGATAAACGGCTTGTCGCCATTTACTATTTTCACATCATCCCCCAAGTACTTTTTCCATAAACGAATATGTGTGCTTTTGCCTGTCCCGCTTGGTGCAGTGAAAAGGTAAGCGTGTTCATTATATGAAATGGATGCACCGTGCATTAAGATGCGAGTATGGGATGGAAGGATTTCTGCCAACTTTCGCAAGAGCGCAAGTGTTTCTAAATAGGTAGGCGAGAACTGATTTTCAGAAGTCACTTCTTGTTCTGCCAATATGTCTTCATTACTCAATGAGACAGAAAAATCCGGTGTCACGTCATTGACAAGATAGTCCTTAAAGAAATTTTTCAACTCATCATGCACACTATTTATTTCGATATATTTATCTGCTAATTTCACAATAAACTTCATTTTTTTACACCTCGTTATTTCTGCATTTATTATACACTATTTTTGAAAAAAAGAAAGTTGTTATAGATTTTTTTGTCTATGGAGCTTGAGACAATGGAATGTCCGGCGGGATATAAGTGAATACTACAAATGATAAGGCAATCAAACATAAGATGAGCAAAGCAAATAGTGGCGCCACGCAAAATGCATGGGCATTCTTAAATAGCCACAATTCAAGGATATACGTGGCTGCACCAACAACGAAAAATATGATAATATTTATCCAGTCTTTTGACACGCCGAATATACCAGTATAGGTATAATATAGGACGGGAATCATGATGATTCCGAATAATATGCCGACCAGCTTCACGCACCAGAAGTTTTCGTATTGAGCTCCGATAAATTGGCGTTCTATCAGAGCAAAAATAAACATAGGAACAAATAATAGCTTCATGTGTTCCCAGATGGACTCGTTAACTGCAGAAAAAGGCGCAACAAAGGTACTCTGATTGCTCCAATCATAAAGAAAATGTAGTAATGTTCCAACGATTGCTGTAAATATAAAACCTGCAAGTTGCCAACGGGATAGCTTTCTTCGCATACTTTAGTCCTCCAAAACATAACTTCATACAAGAGTATATTCCAGGGAGGCGGATTTTTATTCTTTATAGACTTATTTTGGTCCCCGTACATATGTGTCAAGTGAGGCTTGACAAAATTTGTTAACTATGTGATAATACGCATTGTTTTCACATAGGAGGAATAAGAATGCAATTTGGAGCAACCTTTTTTATTAGTAACATTTTATTGGGCGTAGGATTGGCGATGGATGCCTTTTCGGTATCATTGGCAAACGGACTTAACGAGCCATGCATGAAGAAGCGAAAAATGTGTGGTGTCGCCGGAACCTTTGCATTTTTTCAGGCATTTATGCCATTGACTGGTTGGATATGTGTCCATACTATGTTGCAGTATTTTCAAGCGTTTGAGATATTGATTCCTTGGATTGCACTTGCCTTGCTTGGGTATATTGGCGTAAGTATGATATGTGAAGGGGTAAAAAATGAAGGAGATGCGTGTTCTGGGAAAGGAATCGGTCTTTGGGGGCTGTTTATACAGGGGATAGCCACATCCATTGATGCGCTTTCGGTTGGATTTGTCATCTCGGATTACGACTTTACATCGGCTTTGCTCGCATCCTTGTTGATTGGACTGGTTACTTTTGTTATCTGCATGATTGGTCTGTTTATCGGAAGAAAAGCAGGAACAAAGCTAGCAGGGAAAGCAGGCATTTTGGGTGGAGCAATTCTTATCTTTATTGGATTGCAAATCTTTATCAGCAGTTGGTTATAGATCGTTGTTTGAAGGGTTGACAAGGGTCAGCCCTTTTTGTTATAATACATTTAACAATTAGGTTAAATGTTAAATAAAAGAGGTGATAATGTGGGTATACACAATACGCTTAAAGCTCTCGCAGACCCTATACGCCGAGAGATTTTAAATTTATTAAAGAAGGGGAAAATGTCTGCGGGTGAGATTACGGATCATTTTGAAGTAACTGGGGCATCTATTTCCAGGCATCTGTCAGTACTGAAAGATGCAGGACTAATTCGAGACGAAAGAGAAGGAAAGTTTATTATTTATGAATTAAATGCATCTGTCTTGGAAGAGATTATGCTTTGGATTACAGATTTGAAAGGGGACACAAGCAATGATTAAGAATAATAAAGGGAAATTGATTTTAACTTCTATTGTCATATTAATACCTATTTTGATTGGACTGATTCTGTGGGATAAACTGCCGGATAAGCTACCTACCCATTGGAATGCGGAAGGTGTAGTGGATGGATGGAGCAGCAAAGGATTCACAGTATTTGGGCTACCTGCAATTTTGTTTGGATTTCATTGGCTTTGCCTATTGGGGTCAAGTGCAGACCCGAAAAATAAAAATTACTCGGAGAAGCTATTGCAATTGGTTTTCTGGATTTGTCCGATAATTTCTGTTTTGTTTGGAGTAATATCTTACGGAACTGCTTTGGGAATGGAATTCAAGGTGGATAAAATAGTGCTCATTCTTGTGGGGGTTATGTTTATTGTTGTTGGAAATTATATGCCGAAGTGCAAACAAAATTATACTATGGGTATCAAACTCCCGTGGACTCTAAATGATGAGGAAAACTGGAACAAAACACATCGTATGGCGGGAAAACTTTGGGTAATCACAGGTTTTCTTGTGATGTTGTGCATACTTGCTCCAACCAGTGTTATGGTTGCGATTTTTTTCATAACTCTTTTTGTGGCAGTGATGATACCTACAGCTTATTCATATCTCTTATATAGAAACAAAAGGAAAAACGGTGAATAATATGTATGCTATTCAGACAATAAATTTAACCAAATATTATGGGAAATCCAGAGGGATTGTGGACTTAAATCTAGAAGTAAAAAAAGGAGAATTTTTCGGTTTTATTGGACCCAATGGAGCTGGAAAAAGTACTTGTATCCGCACTCTGTTGGGATTGATTCAATGTAGTAGTGGTTCTGCAACTGTACTGGGATTAGATGTTGAGCAGGATAAGGCAGAGATATTAAAGAGAGTTGGCTATATGCCATCAGAGACCATGTTCTATGCGGGTATGCGTGTAAAGGATGTGTTGAAGCTGTCAGCAGATTTACGCAAGGTAAATTGCAGCGAGGAGGCTGGGATCCTTTGCGAGAGATTACAGTTGGATGTGAATAAAAAGGTAGAAGAATTATCTTATGGAAATAAGAAGAAGGTATCTATTGTATGCGCACTCCAGCACAAGCCGGAGCTCTTGATTTTGGATGAGCCGACTAGCGGCTTGGATCCACTCATGCAACGAGAGTTTTTCCGAATTTTGCAGGAACGAAATGCGGAAGGAACAACTATATTTTTGTCCTCTCACATTTTGGCAGAAGTTCAAAGAAATTGTACACGCGCCGGAATTATTCGTGAGGGAAGACTCATAGCCTGTGACAGTGTGGAAGCCTTGTCTCAGACCAAGGCAAAACGTGTTCATGTGCAGGGAAATGTAAATATAGAGGAACTTAGTCATGTGCGTGATTTACGACAAACAGAAAATGGCTTGACATTTCTGTATGGCGGAGAGATGAAACAATTATTGGAAGTATTGTCAAAACAGCCGATTCAAGATTTGTCAATCTCAGAGCCTAATTTGGAAGAAATATTTATGCACTATTATGTGGATGGAGGTGAGGTATAATGACATTATTCAAACATGAATTAAGACAAAATCGTATCTCGCTCCTTATTTGGACTGGTGCAATTACTTTTATGCTTGCCATCTGTATTTTCATTTATCCGGAAATGAAGGGAGAAATGGAGAGTATCAGCGATGTCTTTGCTGACATGGGGAGCTTTTCGGCTGCCTTCGGGATGGACCAGTTAAACTTTGGCACCTTGCTCGGATATTACTCTATCGAATGTGGTAATACATTTGGTATGGGTGGTGCATTTTTCGCAGCCCTCTGTGGTGCAGGCATTTTGGCAAAAGAGGAAAAAGACCGCACGGCAGAGTTTTTGTTGACACACCCGATTAGCAGAGGAAAGATTATTACGCAAAAGCTGTTGGCAGTATTTGCCCAGATTTTAATCTTAAATGTGGTCGTTTATACAGTTTCCATTTTGTCAATGATTGCTGTTGGGGAAAAGATTCCTTGGAAAGAGGTCAATCTGCTTCATATAGCGAATTTCTTATTGCAGATAGAAATAGCCGGCATTTGTTCTGGCATCTCCGCCTTTTTAAAACGAGGAAGTCTTGGGATTGGACTTGGGATTGCTGTCATGATGTATTTTTTGAATCTCATCTCTAATATTACAGAGAGTGCAGAGTTTTTGAAATATTTGACTCCATTTGCTTATACAGATGGTGCAAGTATTGTCGCAAATGTTGAATTAGACGTGAAGCTTATTGCAATTGGAATGATATATGCGGTTGCGGGAATTGCAATTGCATATTGGAAATATACTAAGAAAGATATTGTGTAGAATGGAAGGTATCGCATCTGGATATGTGATACCTTTTATATTATGATTAAAAACTTAATTTATATTAATTTTAATTTAAATATTGCATAAAATAATAATGTAAGTTATTATGTAAATAGAATAGAAAAGGAGTTTAATTATATGAATGGAGCTTTGTTGGAATTAACAGAAAGACTTGTGCCGATTTCGGAGTTTAGTCAGGGAAAAGCAGGGAAGATTTTTAATGATGTTGCTAAGAATAATAAAGAATATATTGTCTTGAAAAATAATCAACCTACTGCGGTGGTTATCTCTATACAAGAATATAAAGAAACTCAAGAAAAGATAGCAAAATTTGAAAAAATATTGGAGAAAGTGGAGGAGATTAGATTGATGAGATTAGCTGAAAAAAGGGTAAACGATAATTCTATGCAATTTGAAGATTTTGTTAATGAACAAGGATTCTCAATGGAAGAATTGGAGGAACTTGCGGGGAGTGTGGAACTTGAATAATGTCTTGGAAGATACGTATTATAGATGAAGCACAAAAAGATTATGGTAAACTAGATAGTGGTGTAAGAAAACAGGTGCTAGCGGGAATCTTGAAAGTATCCAAAGCACCTCTGCCAAGTCCTAATGGATATGGGAAACCGTTAGGAAATAAAAATAGTAATAATTTAACGGGATTTTTTAAAATTAAATATAAAGGAATCGGTATTCGAGTTGTATACACTTTAGTTCTCGATAAACATATCATGAACATAGTAGTTATTTCTCCTAGAGATGATAATTATTGCTATGAATTAGCGAAGAAAATCTATACAAAATACGGAAAGAATCTTTTTAAAGATATATTTGATAATCTATAGGAAAATAGAATGTTTATGAGATATAATATAGATACTTTAGTCGAAGTCCAACGGTCGTAAATAAATACTTAAGTCCAACCGTTGTCTTCATTTGCCAATTACATTATATGCAGAGATTGTGAGCAATATTTGTTTTTAATAAAAAAATTCGTAACTATTCAGAACCAACCTCGAAAACACGTTGTGTTTCCTCGGTGTGGCGTATCCGCCAAATAAAATTTTAAAAACATCCTAAAAAATGCAAGCATTTTACGTCTGTTTTATAAAATTTTGCTTGGCTCTGAACAGTTACAAATTGTTAAGAGGGAATGAAACATGAAGAAAATTATTCTAGCGTCTGCTTCGCCACGAAGACGGGAATTGATGATGCAGGCAGGGTATGAATTCGAAGTTCAAGTGAGTCATAAAGAAGAAACATATAGTAGTGAAACACCGGATGAAATAGTAAAGGAGCTGGCGCTTTTAAAAGCAAGGGATATTGCCGAGCAGAATGCAGCGAAAGATTTGGTGGTAATAGGGGCAGATACAGTTGTTGCTTATCAGGGCGCTATTCTGGGTAAACCGAAATCGAAAGAAGAGGCGTTTGCAATGATTCAAAGTTTTCAAGGGGATAAGCATCAGGTATATACAGGGGTTGCTGTCCTAAGTTATGATGCAGAGGGGAATGAAACTGTTGTGAATCATGCAGTGAAAACCGATGTATATGTAAATCCTATGTCGGACGAAGAGATTTGGCATTACATTGAAAGTGATAATGTAATGGACAAGGCGGGAAGTTACGGCATTCAAAGCGGATTTGCAATACACATAGAAAAAATCGAAGGGGACTACTTTAATGTGGTAGGTCTTCCGATTTCCTATATATATAACATATTAAAAGAAATAGAGGGGATTGGAATGCAATGAAGAAATCCCGATTTACCATAACAACGACACATTATATTTTATTTAGCTTTCTGATTGCCATTTTGGTTGGAAGCGTATTATTAGCATTGCCAATCAGCTCGGCAAGTGGACAGACAACTCCATTTATCGATGCGCTATTTACCGCCACAACTGCCACCTGTGTAACGGGGCTCGTGGTTGTGCCAACGGTCACGGCGTGGAGTTTGTTTGGGCAGATTGTTATTTTGGTATTAATACAAATAGGTGGGCTTGGCATTATTACCATTATGGCGAGCATTACAGTATTTCTACATCGAAGAATGGGATTGGCAGACAGATTGCTTTTACAGGATGCTTTTAATCTGAATACGTTATCAGGATTGGAAGCCTTTGTAAAGAAAGTTATAAAAGGCACACTCATTATAGAAGGAATTGGAGCATGTTTTTATATGATGGTCTTTGTTCCAAAGTTTGGATTAAAAGGCATCTGGATATCCATATTTACATCCATATCTGCTTTTTGTAATGCGGGAATCGATATAATTGCAGAAAATAGTCTGTGTGATTATGCGTTGAACCCAATCATTAATATAACGACATGCCTGCTGATTATCCTTGGCGGACTGGGATATATCGTTTGGTGGGATTTGATGCGAGTGAGTGAGTTGAGACGAACAAGGAAAAGTCCATTTTGGAGAAGTCTCACCTTGCACAGTAAAATTGTGATTAGTGCAACGGGTTTACTTATTGTAGTTGGCGGCATTCTAATTCTACTATTTGAATACAACAACCCGAATACGATAGGGGGGGGTATTCGTTCATGGAAAAGGTGGAAGCAGCATTGTTCCAATCCGTTACCACAAGGACAGCAGGATTTGCAACCATACCGCAGGAAAATCTAAGCAATGCATCGGCAATCATTTGCCTGCTGTTAATGTTTACCGGGGGTTCACCTGTTGGAACTGCTGGCGGTATTAAGACGGTGACCTTTGTTGTGCTCATAGCTTCAGCATTTGCGACAATTCGCAATCAAAAAGAAGTGAATTTGTTTGGAAGAACGTTATTCAAAGAAGCGGTAAGCAAGGCGGCAGCAGTAACCAGTATGTCCTTTGCAATTATGTTTGTTTCAACAATTCTACTTTCGGCAGTAACGAGCGCAGATGCTCTTGATATTTTATATGAAACAGTTAGCGCGACAGCAACGGTAGGACTCACGCGAAATCTCACTTCGATTTTGAATATCTATGGAAAACTGATTATTATCGCAACCATGTATTTGGGACGTGTAGGTCCAATCTCTCTTGCTGTAGCATTTAATTTCAAGAGAGAAAAGAAGAATATCATTAAGAACCCAACCGAGGAAATCAGTGTAGGTTAGTCTGGGTTGGGAGAAGGAGAAGAAATGAGTATTAATCGAACATATGCGGTTTTCGGTCTTGGAAGATACGGAAGAGCCGTAGCAGAAGAGTTAGTAAAAAGCGGTGCGGAGGTTATCGCAATAGATGAGAATGAAGAATATGTAAATGATGCCAGCGCGACTATTCCTATCTGTAAATGTGCAGATATTACAGACCCGGAAGTGATTGAAAAGTTAGGCATTGCAAATGTAGATGTAGTAATCGTTGCAATGGCAAGCAATCTGGAGGTCAGTGTTATGGCAGTAACCTTATGTAAGGAAGTGGGTGTGCCGATGGTAATCGCAAAATGCTCCAACGAAATGCATCAGAAGATTTTGAGTCGAGTGGGTGCGGACCGCGTAGTCTTCCCGGAAAAAGAATCGGGAACGCGACTCGCAAAGAATATTTTGAGTTCCGGATTTGCGGATTTGATTGAACTATCAGAAGATGTGTCCATGGTGGAAATGGATGTTAAGGAAGAGTGGGAAGGGAAAACACTTCTGCAATTGGATTTGCGTAAAAAATATTCTATGAACGTGGTTGCAATTCGCAAAGGTATGATGGTGGCAACAGATATAGACCCACAGATGCCGTTGGAAAAGGATATGAAATTGATTGTGATTGCGAATGTGCAGAAACTTAAGAAAATAAAATAAAGAGAAGAAAAAAGAGCAAACTCCATGAAAGTGGTGTTTGCTCTTTACTATTTTTATACATATTATTTCGCTTCCCATCTCCCTGATGCACCGCAAGGCAACACCAGACCGTTACTTGATACAGGAAGTCCGATTTCCTGAGAATCAACGGTTCCGTTGAATTGTTTCAACTCTGTTGCCAGCATGTAAGTCAACACAGCAGGAGCAAGACCTGTTGTGTATGAGTTAATCAAGAAGAATAGTGGTTCGTCAGACAAAATCTGTGTACACAGTTTAATGAGTGGGTGAATCATATCTTCGATTTTCCAAATTTCACCCTTTGGTCCACGTCCGTAAGAAGGTGGGTCCATGATAATGGCATCGTATTTATTGCCACGACGAATTTCTCGCTCAACAAATTTCACACAGTCGTCTACCAGCCAGCGAATTGGTGCTTCAGAAAGTCCAGATGAGGCAGCATTTTCTTTTGCCCAGCATACCATACCTTTTGAGGCATCTACATGAGTGACGTTTGCACCAGCCGCAGCGGCTGCAAGTGTGGCTCCGCCTGTATATGCAAATAAGTTCAACACTTTAATTGGGCGTCCTGCATTTCTGATTTTTTCAGAGAACCAGTCCCAATTAGTTGCTTGCTCTGGAAATAGTCCGGTGTGCTTAAAACTAAATGGTTTCAAGTTAAATGTGAGGTTCTTGTAATTGATTTGCCATTGCTCCGGCAAATCGAAGAATTCCCATTCGCCACCGCCTTTTTTACTGCGATGGTAGTGACCGTTCATGTTTCTCCAACCTTTGTGCGTTTTCTTTGTATCCCAAATAACCTGAGGGTCTGGTCTTACTAAAAGGTAGCCCCCCCAGCGTTCTAGTTTTTCACCATTGGAAGTGTCGATTACTTCGTAATCCTTCCATCCATCTGCTATCCACATAATTAAATCCTTTCTTTATATATAAAGCATTCTTATCTTATCTGTCCAGTTCCGCGAATGATGTACTTGTACGTATTCATTTCGCAAAGTCCCATTGGTCCTCTTGCGTGAATCTTCTGAGTAGAGATTCCGATTTCACAGCCGAGTCCGAATTCTCCGCCGTCTGTAAAGCGGGTAGAAGCATTTACGTAAACAGCTGCACTGTCTACCATCTGTGTAAAGTAAGTCGCATTTGCATCCGTTTGCGTAACAATCGATTCACTGTGATGAGTAGAGTGCTTTGCAATATGAGCAACTGCTTCCTTTACATCATCTACAATTTTTACAGCAAGTATATAATTCAAAAATTCAGTGTCAAAATCATCTTCTTCGGCAGGTGTGCCATCAATGATTTTTTGAGCGGTTTCGTCCAAACGGAGTTCGCACAGTGGTTTCCCATCTGTGTGCTCTGCGAGACGCTTCCTTAATAAAGGAAGAAATTCGTTTGCAACTTTTTTGTGTACAAGGCAAACTTCTGCGGCGTTACAAACTGAAGGTCGGCTCATTTTGGCATTTTCTACTATATTAATAGCTGTTTCTATATCTGCAGTATCGTCTACATAAATGTGGCAAATGCCAGTTCCTGTTTCAATACATGGAACAGTGGCATTTTCAATGCATGCACGAATTAGTCCTGCGCCGCCTCGTGGAATTAATAGATCTACTTTTCCGGCAGCAGTCATAAGTGCTGTTGCTTCGCTGCGGTCTGTGTTAGAAGGCATACCAACAAGGTCAGCAGGAAGACCTGCATTTTCAAGACCTTCTTTTAATGCATTTACAATAGCTAAAGAAGAACGGAATGCTTCCTTACCGCCACGCAGGATGCACACGTTACCACTTTTAATCAGAAGGGCAGCAGCGTCGGAGGTTACATTTGGACGACTTTCATAAATGACTGCTACAACACCGATTGGTACAGAAATCTTTTCTAATGTCAAGCCATTATAAAGAGTTCTGGTTTCTAACACGCGTCCGACAGGGTCTGGCAAGTTGCAGACATCGGTGATGCCTTTTGCCATCGCCCTAATACGGGCTTCGTCTAATCGCAAACGGTCAGCCATCACCCCGTCACCATAAGCGATCAGATCTTCTTTATTTGCTTTTAAAATTTCTTCTGTATGTGCAATAAGGCTTTCGGCCATAGATTGAAGACCTTTATTCTTAGCATCTTCACTTAGGGAAGCTGCGATTGGTTTCACTGTTAAGGCAGCATCTAATAGTTCATGAACTGTCATATTAATCATCCTTTCTTTGTAAAACGTGTTCCGACAGATTTTCCATCAAATATATCGTAGAGAACCTCCGGATTACTTCCATTAGAGATAATCATGTCAATTCCTGCATCCATACAAATCTGTGCAGCGTTCAGTTTGGTTATCATGCCGCCGGTACCACGTGAAGTCCCTGCCGTACCTGCAAGGTTCATAATGTCCTCGGTGATTTCATTCACCACAGGAATCAAACTGGCATCCTCATCTTTTCGAGGGTCTGCTGTATAGAGACCATCAATATCAGAAAGCAAAATCAACAAGTCTGCATTGGCACTTGTTGCAATAATGGCAGACAAGGTGTCGTTGTCGCCTACTTTAATTTCTGAAGTAGCAATGGTATCATTCTCATTTATAATAGGAAGAACTCCGAATTCAAGTAGTCGGTTTAAGGTGTTGTCAAAGTTTGTGTGGCGTTCCTCGTTTTCGAAATCAGCACCGGTCATTAACATCTGAGCTACGGTGTGATTGTATTCCTGGAATAACTTGTCATAGGTATACATCAACTCACACTGTCCAATGGCTGCGCATGCCTGCTTTGAAGGAATGTCCTGTGGCTTCTTGCTGAGACCAAGCTTTCCTACACCCATGGCGATAGCCCCTGATGATACAAAGATAATTTCCAATCCAGCATTTTTTAAATCGGAAATCACCTTACAAAGATTTTCAATTCTTCTTATATTAATATTACCGTTTTGGTGAGTCAGCGTAGATGTGCCGACTTTAATTACAACACGCATGTCCTGCCTCCTAAAAAGAGTTTCATTTGTTTTACTTGAAAAAGAGTATACTATAAGGAAAAAATTTAATCAAGCGTTTACAAACAGTTTAGCCATGCCAAGCTCGAATCCGCTACGCTACTTCTCGCTTTGGCAGAACGCCATATGTCAAAAATTATTACCAACCACTTACATGCAAGCATGACGTGTTTGTTATTAATTTTGCCGCATGGCTAAACTGGTAAAAAAAATTAAAAAAAGTGCTTGCATTATAGATTTCTTTCCTGTATAATAAAAAAGCTGTGACAAGATAGCGATGAAGCGTGAGGTTGCTACCCACCGTGGTAGGTATTCCGTGGAGCGAATGTCAAGTTAGGAAACTGGCGACAAGTCACTGTACGAATCTATAACAGCCGATGAGAAACGGTAACAACGTGTGAGTACTCACGACACACACGGGAGAGTGTACAGTCACCACTTGTCGTACTAAAACCCAAGTACGAAAAGGAGGCGGCTTTTTTTATGGCAAGTCAAGTAATGAGAATTACACTGAAAGCGTATGAACATCAATTAGTTGATGCAAGCGCAAAGAAAATCATCGAAACTGTAAAGAAAACAGGATCACAAGTAAGTGGACCAGTACCACTTCCAACAAAGAAGGAAGTTGTAACAATCTTAAGAGCGGTTCATAAATACAAAGATTCTCGTGAACAGTTCGAACAAAGAACTCATAAAAGACTCATTGATATCATTGCCCCAACACAAAAGACTGTTGATGCATTATCAAGATTAGAGATGCCAGCAGGTGTTTACATTGATATCAAAATGAAAAACAAATAAGAGTTCAGTAACTAATTAACAGACAGTAAGAATCCTATAATTTAGGATGTACACGAAAGTGTTCCGCTGTAAATCACAGGAGGTAGTAATAATGAAGAAAGCTATTTTAGCGACAAAAGTCGGAATGACTCAAATCTCCACCGAAGACGGAGTATTAACTCCAGTAACTGTTCTTCAAGCTGGTCCTTGTGTAGTAACACAAATCAAAACAGTTGAAAACGACGGTTACAGTGCTGTTCAAGTTGGTTTTGTAGACAAGAAAGACAAAATCGTGAACAAAGATGCAAACGGTAAAAAAGAAATTGTACACAGAAATGGTGTAACAAAAGCAGAAAAAGGACATTTTGCAAAAGCTGGTGTTTCAAGCAAGAGATTTGTAAGAGAATTCAAATTTGAAAATGCTGACGAGTACACATTGGCACAAGAAATCACAGCTGATATCTTCGCTGCAGGAGATAAAGTAGATGCAACAGCAATCTCAAAAGGTAAAGGTTTCCAAGGTGCAATCAAGAGACATAACCAACACAGAGGTCCTATGACTCATGGTTCTAAGTTCCATCGTCATGCAGGTTCTAATGGTGCTGCATCTGATCCAAGTAAAGTATTCAAGGGTAAAAAGATGCCAGGACACATGGGAAGCAAGAGAATTACAATTCAAAATCTTGAAATCGTAAGAGTAGATGCTGAAAACAATTTAATCTTAGTAAAAGGATCAGTTCCAGGACCTAAGAAATCTTTAGTGACAATTAAAGAAAGCGTTAAAGCAAACTAGTCTTTAATAGGAAAGGAGGAACACTGAGATGGCAAACGTAAATGTTTACAATATCGAAGGTAAAGAAGTTGGAACAATCGAATTAAATGATGCAGTATTCGGTGTTGAAGTTAACGAACACTTAATGCATATGGCAGTTGTTCAACAACTTGCAAATAAACGTCAAGGAACTCAAAAAGCAAAAACACGCTCAGAAGTTTCAGGCGGTGGTAGAAAACCATGGAGACAAAAAGGAACAG
>JAZRQP010000049.1:0-8226 GCA_045649885.1 Faecalimonas sp. | reverse complement strand
TTCTGCTCTCCCGCTTTCACATTTCGGCAAATACACTGCTCAAACTTATGATAGTATGTCAAACCTTTTGGAAACCTATTACGCTACTAAGAACACCGTAACACGTATCCGTCAGAAGTCTGTTGACTTACGAAAAATCGTCCAAACTGCGTTAGAAAGAAATCGTAAAAAATATGACCTTCAGTTCAAGCAGCTTCAAGACACGGAAAACCGCGATAAATACCGTGTGTACGGAGAGTTGATTAATGTATATGGCTACGGCATGGAGCCTGACGCCAAACAGTTGGAATGCTTGAATTATTATACAAATGAAAATATTGTGATACCTCTGGACAACACCAAGACGCCACAGGAAAACGCACAGAAATATTTTGATAAATATAATAAGCAGAAACGTACCTTTGAGGCATTGACAGAACTGATTCAGGAAACCAAAGATGATATCACTTATTTGGAATCTGTCAGCAATGCTCTTGATATCGCACTCAGCGAGGATGATTTAACTCAGATTAAAGAAGAACTCATCGGTGCAGGATATGTGAAACGCAAATTCACGAAACAAAAGGTGAAAATAAACAGCAAGCCATTTCACTATATTTCAAGCGACGGTTATCACATATTTGTAGGGAAAAATAATATCCAAAACGAAGAACTTACCTTCCACTTTGCAAATGGAAACGACTGGTGGTTCCACGCAAAAGGATGCCCTGGGTCTCACGTAATTGTGAAAACAAACGGGGACGAGCTTCCGGACAGAACCTTTGAAGAAGCAGGTAAATTAGCTGCCTACTATTCCAAGAATCGCGGAAACGAAAAGGTCGAGATTGACTATATTGAAAAGAAGCATGTCAAAAAACCAAGCGGTGGCAAACCGGGATTTGTTGTGTATTATACAAATTATTCTTTGATAATTGATTCGGATATTTCAGAAATAAGACTAGTTGAATAAGTTCAAAAATGCGGGCTCTTGTGAGGAGTCCGTTTTTTTATTATGAACATAAAAAGAGAGCCCTTGCTCTGATAGATAATTTATCTACCTTCACAATAGCCCTCACATAGATTATAATGCTCGAATCGAGTCAACCGGTTTCTTCTTTGCCGCATTCCATACCGGAAGGAATGTTGCCACTACAGTTGTGACAAGCGCAATTGCTATTAACACAACCAGTGACGGAATACCAAATACAAAGAGTGACGCACCTAATTCTACTGCTAGCTCTGCATTTAAAATTCCACACACCACAATGCTTACTGTGGATGCAAATATCACGCATAAAGCAGAGATAAAGAATGATTCAGAGAAGAAGATTTTAAACACATCTAAGCTTCTCGCTCCAACAGCACGTAAAATACCGATTTCTTTCTTTTTCTGCGAAATGGATACCGAAATAAAATTCGATAATAACAGTGCCGCAAAGACAGCAAGCACTAATCCCACGTACAAGAACACCTTCGATAACTCTTTAACCAGGGAGTCAACCATTTCTAATCTGTCTATAAAACCTCCGGATGGTCTCACTCTGCTACCATCTTCTCCAAAGGTTTCTGTGCTATACATTTCCCAAAATTCATTGGTCTGTTCCACAGAGTGATCGTATTGAAGGAAGATTGCACCATAAATTGCACTGGCATCCTCTTTATAATCGCTGGTAACTACAGAATAGTAATCTACTTTTGTTTTTTGCTCATTCCACCACGCGTCCATAACGGAATCAGAAACATACAAAAGGTCATCCACATTTTCTTCTGTACTGACAAGAACACCTGCTACAGAAAATTCTCGCAAATCGCCGTATACAGATTGTGTATCATCTGCAAATAGTTTTGCACCAATTGTCAGTTGCACACCATCTTTTTTAATTGCTGCAAGAACCTGTTGTACTTTTTGTACCAGCTCTTCTTCCGTAAATGGAATTAATTCTGATTTTTTCGTTTCCTTATTTTCTTTCCAGATGCCTCGGTTAGAAACTTGATCAATGATATCCATGGTCTTGCGTAATTTTTCACTGGTATTCCAATCCTCACTGACAGCCGCCTCGTCGGATTTTTCCATATAAAGCTCATACAGCAAATTGACAAACACTCTCTGGGAAACCAACACTTCTCCATCAGCCAAAGTTGCTTTCTCTCCGTTTGTATAAACCACTCTCTGTTTCTCTGACAAATTCGCCAATTGCTCATAAGATGCATTTGACCACTCTGGGAAACTATATTTTCCGGCATTGGTTTTGGAAGTCACACCTATACGTCTGTACATCACCAGTTTTTCACCTGTGTATGGCTCATATTCTTCTGCAATTTTTGCCAATCTGTCCGGCGATACGAATACCGTAAAGTGTAAACCGTCAGCCAATTCTGTCTGAAGCTGGTATGTCAGTTGATTATTCTCATTCTCAGGTGATTTCAATTCCTCATATTTTTCCGGAATCACTCCGCTATCCATGATACCTACAATCTTATATGCGTTGCCATCGATAACCATTTTTTTACCGAGCAATTCATCCCGAGTTGTGACATCGATTACATTGCCACTGTCATCATATGTTTTACAATTAATGATAACATCTGCCATATAAGAAGAAATACAGATTTCATCCTTATTAGCAGGATAATTTCCACTTATATTGCCTCGTAGCGTATTATCCTCAGCCAAAAAAGCTACAACTTCAATCTGATTGTTCCAGTAATTAGACTGGGATGATCGAACATTGTAATCCCAATATATAGGCACTCCACCGAACGCATCTTTACTGAATTTGTTTTTCAAATCTTCCAAATCAGCCTCTGAAAAACGTCCTTCCAAAATCGTGTCATATTCGTAGGATTCTTCTCCGTTTTGATAGATGGTTTCTTTCGCCTGATACACCTTGCCTACTCGGAACAAAGTATGGGTTGAATCCAACATGGTTTGCTTAAAGGTGGATTCACTGTCATAAAAGCTCATGGTTGACAACAACCCAAACAAGACAAAGGCTATTGTACATAAAAGAATTGTGAAGAACAAGCGCACCGGTTTTGTCTTCAAACTAGAAAGACCGATTTTTATAGCATGCCTTGCCGGTAATTTGGAACGTATAAATCGACTATCCTCCGGTCTGTATACTTTTTTCTCTAATGCATCTTCCTTGGTATCACAGAATACTTCTCTTTCACCATCTTCTGTGATATGACTTGCTTTTTTGAAGGTTTGCACATCCTTTTCATTGTTGGCAATGATAATATCACCACTGGATTTCTGCAAAAACTTCTTAATAGCATCAAAATCTGTATCACTTAGTTTCTCACCATTTTTAATACACAGCACTTCTCCTACCGTATGGATATTTTCACTGAGAGCTTGTTGCTTTTCTTGTGTCTTGGTAACATCAGAAAGCACCTGTCCGTCCTTTAACTCAATAATACGGTCGCCATACTGCTCAGCAAATTCACGGTCATGAGAAACCACTAAGACCAATTTATCCTCAGATAATTTCTTTAAAGTTTCAAATACCTGTTTTCCGGTTGCGGAATCCAAGGCACCTGTCGGTTCATCTGCCATAATAATTTCCGGTGATTTAACCAGCGCACGTGCTATGGCAATACGCTGTTTTTGTCCCCCTGACAATGTGTTAGGCTTACGCTTTGCGTAGCCCTCCAAGTCTACTTGTTTTAATAATTCTGCAACGGCCTTTTTATCCTTCGGTTTGCCTTGGAGTTCCAAAGCAAGTGCAATATTATCCTCTACAGAAAATTCATTTAAAATATTGTATTCTTGGAAAATAAAGCCGACAAAGGTATTTCGATAACTGTCAAAATCACCTTGTGAAAACTTCTCACTGCTTTTCCCTTTTACAATGATTTCACCAGTTGTCGGAGCATCCAAGCCACCACAGACATTTAACAGCGTAGATTTACCGCTTCCGCTTTTTCCCAAAAGGAATACCATGCCTTTTTCCGGAAATTGTATGGAAACATTGTCTAACGCTTTCACATCGGTTCCATTTTTCGTTTTGTAAATCTTCGATAGATTTCTAACCTCTAACATGCCATTACCTCCGTTATCAAACTTTTTTCCCTAACAGATAATCAATAAACTGCTGTGCCGTTCTTCCGGACAAACCTCCGTGGCTTAATTCCCACTTATTTGCCTCAAGATACAATTCATCTTCACTCATCTGAATATCACTGCGCTCTGCAAGAACCTTTACAATGTTCTGGAATTCCTTCTTGTTCGGTCTTCCGAAATAAATGGTTACGCCAAATCGTGCTACAAGCGACAGCTTTTCCTGCACTGTATCATTGGTATGCAACTCTTCGTCTCTGTCCTGCTTATCCTTAAATGTCTCACGCACCAAATGTCTTCTATTGGATGTAGCATATATCAATACGTTGTTTGGTTTTTTCTCCAAACCGCCCTCTATGACTGCCTTCAAATATTTGTATTCGATTTCAAATTCTTCAAAGGATAAATCGTCCATATAAATAATAAATTTATAATTTCGGTTCTTAATCTGAGCAATCACATCATTTAAATCTTGAAATTGATGCTTATAAATCTCAATCATGCGAAGGCCTTTGTCATAATACTGATTGAGAATGGCCTTTATTGAGCTGGATTTACCCGTACCTGCATCTCCAAAAAGCAGACAGTTATTTGCCCTGCGGCCTTCCACAAATGCCTCTGTGTTCTCGATTAATTTCTGCTTCGCGATATCATATCCAACCAAATCGTCCAAATGCACATGAGCAATCTTATTGATTGGTACAATCTGAACTCCATCTTCGGTGTGCTCTACGCGGAATGCCTTATGTAAACCGAATTTTCCAACACCAAAGTTCTTATAAAACTCGGTGAGAATTGCCTTGAATTCTTCTGCATCGTTACTCTTCGCTAATGCAACAGCCAGGTCACATATACTGTCACGAATTCTCTGATTAAATACTTTTCCATGTCCTTTCACATTTTCATACTGCTCAATCATGGAAACAAAGGTAACATCCAATGCCTTTTCAATACGATGCAAATCGTATTCAAACAGTTCACGGAATATCTGCAAATCGTGCAATGCAACATCGTTAATGCTTCCGTTCACTGCTCCTACCACCTCACAAGCGGTACTGTAAGCATTTTCATCATTTGCAAGTAAAAATGTAAGATAGTTATGCCACAAATTCCCCTCAAAACCATGACTTGCTGTCATTTCAAGAAGTTCATTCATGCAATCGAAAAGAAGACTTACCAAATCCTCTTTATTGTAATAATCATTTTCGCAGTTTTCCATCAAAAATGTCATATCCTGAAGAAGCTTTCCGTGCTCCATATTTTTGTATAACATCAGTTGGTTTGTTCTCATAGCAAATACCTGCTTTCTATGTAATCTTCTAATAATTTCCTAATATCTTTAAGCTTCTAGATTCCTCGCGAAGTCCGCGAATGGCATTCTTTACTGCCCCGTCAGCCATATTTCCTTCAAAATCGATAAAGAAACAGTACTCCCAGTTTCTTCCTTCAATTGGTCTCGACTCAATCTTCACCATGTTCAAGTCATTGTAAATGAAGTGAGACAACAAGTGATACAGGGAACCACTTTCATGTGCTGCTTCGATACAAATGCTAATCTTTGTTGCATCCTTCAGGAATATCTTCTGGTTCGTAACCACAATAAAACGTGTGGCATTTTTTGCATTATGATTAATCTTCTCCTGCAAAATCTCCAAACCATAATATTCTGCCGCGTAGGCACTGCAAATCGCTGCCTTGATAGGATTGTTGTCCTCCAGTACCTTCTTTGCCGCAACTGCTGTGTTTGCCACACTGATTTGCTGCCAGTCTCTATGGTCATCCAAGAACTTCGCACTCTGCATCAATGCCTGTGGATGCGAATATACCCGTTCAATATCTGATAGCTTAGTTCCCGGAAGTCCTGCCAAGGTATGGTCAATTGGAAGGAATACTTCTCCAACAATATAGTTTTCGAACTCCATGAGTAAATCGTAGACTTCATTTACCACACCTGCCGAAGAATTCTCAATCGGAAGTACCGCAAAATCTGCAGACCCTTCTTCAATCGCTTCCATGGCATCACGGAAGGTCTGTACATGATAACTGTTCAGATTTTTCCCAAAATATTTTTCCATGGCAGCTTGGCTGTATGCTCCTTCTGTACCCTGAAATACAATGCGTGCCCCTTCTACCTCTAAGGTATCAACACCAATAAATGGGAGGCGTCCAAGTGCGCCTTTTTTGGTCAGCAATTGATATTGTAGTTTACGGCTCATTGACATCAGCTGTTCAAAAAGTTCAGAGATTCCTTTTTTATAAAACTCATCCGTCACCTTTTCTGTAACCGATAAAAGTTTCTCTTTTTCACGCTGTTTATCGAAAATCTTTCTTCCGGCATCTATTTTAAACTCTCCTACTTGCTCACAGATTGCCATTCTTCGCTCATATAAATCCACAATCTGTTTATCAATTTCATCAATTTCTTCTCTAAGTTCGATTAATTTTTCCATTTGATTAACCTCCTGAAAAATAACGAAAAAACTATTTCTTATTATAATACAATTATTTTCTAAAATCTACTGTTGAAAAACCATTTTATTTGTTATATTATGTTTTAAGAAGATTTTCTGATAGGAGGACCTATTGATGAACGCTACAGAATGTATCAAAGGAAGAAGAAGTATTCGAAAGTTTAAGAATGATAAGATTAGTCATTCCCTTTTAGAGTCTATTATTTCCACTTCATCATTCACTCCTTCTTGGAAAAACACTCAGATTACTCGTTACATTGCAATTGAAGACACATCTATTATTCAAAAAATTGCAGATGAATTTACCCCGGAATTTAACGCGAATATTGTTAGACAAGTTTCTACTTTAATTGCTGTGACTTTTATCAAAGGTCGCTGTGGTTTTAATCGCGACGGTTCCTACGCTACGAAAAAGGAAGACCGTTGGCAGATGTTTGACGTAGGTGCTGCCTGCCAGACATTTTGTCTTGCTGCTCACGAAGCTGGTCTAGGTACCGTTATTATGGGAATCTGGGATGAAGACGGAATCACTGAGTTGTTAAATATTCCGGAAAATCAGGAGCTGGCTGCATTAATTGCCATTGGCTATCCTGATATCTCGCCGGAAGCTCCAAAAAGAAAATCTGTAGAAGATTTATTAACATATCGATAAACGAGGAGGTTACTATGAGACATTTAATGAGTCCTTTGGACTTTTCAGTTGAGGAATTAAACGAGTTGTTAGATTTGGCAAACGACATTGAAAACAACCGTGAAAAATACGCACACGCATGTGCAGGTAAAAAGCTTGCTACTCTGTTCTTTGAACCAAGTACAAGAACCAGACTTAGCCACGAGGCAGCAATGTTGAATTTAGGAGGTAGTGTTCTTGGATTTTCATCTGCAGATTCTAGTTCCGCATCAAAAGGAGAAACTGTTTCCGACACCGTGCGCATGGTTTCTTGCTACGCAGACATCATTGCAATGAGACATCCAAAAGAAGGTGCACCAATGGTTGCAAGCCGTTACTCTTCTATTCCGATTATCAACGCAGGTGATGGTGGACATCAACACCCTACACAGACATTGACCGACCTTTTGACAATTCGTTCACTTGGCGGCAGACTTGACAACCTTACAATTGGTCTTTGTGGTGACTTGAAATTCGGACGTACTGTGCACTCCTTAATTCAGGCACTTGTGCGTTATACAAATATCAAATTTATCTTGATATCACCAGAGGAGCTTCGACTTCCTGGTTACATTCGCAAAGATGTATTGGAAAAACAAAACATTCCTTACGAAGAGGTTGAACGCTTAGAAGAAGCTCTTCCACAGCTTGATGTACTTTATATGACACGTGTTCAAAAGGAACGTTTCTTCAATGAAGAAGATTACATCCGCATGAAAGATTTCTATATCTTAGACGCTAAGAAAATGGAATTGGCACCGGAACATATGCTTGTTCTCCACCCACTTCCACGTGTAAATGAGATTGCCGTCGAAGTCGATGATGACCCACGTGCCGCATACTTCAGACAAGCACAATATGGGGTATATGTTCGTATGGCATTGATTCTTACATTGCTCGGCATCAAGGTATCATAGGAAAGGACAGGTGAAGCATCATGATGAAAAATTCGTTAAATATTAGTACCATTTCTGAAGGTTTTGTGTTAGACCACATTCAAGCCGGAAGAAGTATGGAAATCTATAAACATTTGAATTTGGATA
>JAZRQP010000048.1:0-10059 GCA_045649885.1 Faecalimonas sp. | reverse complement strand
ATTGGCTTATATGCCGTATGCAGAGATTATGTATGTGTCTGCAGAGACCGGACAGCGCCTCAATAAACTGTACGAGATGATTGATATGGTCATGGAGAACCAGACACTCCGTGTGGCAACCGGTGTTCTGAACGAGATTATGGCAGAAGCGGTAGCAATGCAGCAACCACCTTCAGACAAGGGAAAACGTCTCAAACTTTATTACATCACACAAGTTTCCGTGAAACCGCCAACGTTTGTTATCTTTGTGAATGATAAGGAACTGATGCATTTTTCATATACCAGATATTTGGAAAATAAGATTAGGGAAGCATTTGGGTTTAGGGGAACTTCACTTAAGTTCTTTATTCGCGAGCGAAAGGAAAAGGAGCAATAAGAATGGAACGTTTGATTTGTGTAGCAATCGGATACCTGTTTGGACTGTTTCAGACGGGTTACATTTACGGTATGATAAATCATGTGGTTATACGTAAGCATGGAAGTGGAAATGCGGGTACAACCAATGCACTTCGTACACTTGGATGGAAGGCGGGAGCAATTACATTTATCGGTGACTGTTTGAAATGCGTGCTTGCAGTTTTGCTTGTTCGTTTCATTTTTGCTGACAGCAGTCATGTGGAGTTACTTGCAATCTACGCAGGACTTGGTGCTGTGCTTGGACATAATTTTCCGTTTTATCTGAATTTCAAGGGCGGAAAAGGAATTGCATCAACAGTCGGACTTATCTTGGCAGTGAACCCAGTGATGTTTCTCATTGTTGCGATTGTATTTATCGCAATTGTATGGTTTACACAGTATGTATCACTCGGTTCTATTGTAATCATGGTGCTATTTGTCATTCAGGTAGTTATCTATGGTCAAATGGACGGCTTTAGTTTAACAGGCGGGGAACTTTATGAGTTCTATGCAATTGCCATTGTGCTTGCAGCACTTGCGATTTGGAGACACCGTGCAAATATGAAGCGATTAGCGACTGGAACAGAAAACAAAACAGACCTTAGAAAGATTGGAAAGAAATAATACGGAGGCACATTATGGCTAGAGTAGGCATTTTAGGAGCAGGAAGCTGGGGGACGGCTTTATCCCTGATGTTATATAAAAACGGACACGATGTAACGGTATGGTCCATAGATAAACGTGAAGTAGAGATGCTTCAAAACGAGAGAGAGCATAAGAGTAAATTACCAGGCGTTAAACTTCCGGAAGACATGGTATTTACCAATGATCTGGAAGAAGGTATGAAGGAAAAGGATTTCCTTGTGCTGGCAGTTCCATCAATCTTTACGAGAAGTACTGCTAGAAGTATGAAACCATATATTAAACAGGGACAGATTGTTGTTAACGTAGCAAAGGGAATAGAGGAAGATACATTGATGACACTTTCTGAGCAGATTGAGGAGGAATTGCCGGAGGCAGATGTTGCGGTACTTTCCGGACCAAGTCATGCAGAAGAAGTGGGTAGAGGACTTCCTACAACCTGTGTGGTTGGTGCAAAATCAAAAGCAACAGCAGAATTTCTTCAAGAAGCATTTATGAATGATTTCTTCCGTGTGTATATCAGTCCGGATATCTTAGGAATTGAAATTGGCGGTGCACTGAAAAACGTGATTGCGCTTGCAGCTGGTATTGCGGATGGACTTGGATATGGAGATAATACAAAGGCAGCTCTTATTACCAGAGGTATTGCAGAAATCACACGACTTGGTGTAAAGATGGGAGGAAAGGCAGAAAGCTTTTCCGGTCTTACGGGAATCGGTGATTTGATCGTTACTTGTGCAAGTATGCACAGTCGTAACCGTAGAGCCGGTATTTTAATTGGTCAAGGAAAGACCATGCAGGAAGCAATGGACGAGGTTCAGATGGTTGTGGAAGGTGTATATTCTGCAAAAGCAGGTCTTGCACTTGCTAAGAAGTATAACGAATCCATGCCGATTATCGAGCAAATCAATCTGGTGTTGTTCGAAGATAAGAGTCCTGCAGAAGCAGTGTATGAATTGATGCACAGAGATGGAAGAAGAGAAAACTCTGAACTTATGTGGGAAAGTTAATAAGATTTTATAGAATAGGGTCTATGGAGATTTTGGGTCTTCATAGACCCTGTTTTGTGGGAAAACGCCGAGTTTATGACCTCAATGATAGGCTTGTAGATAAAAATCAAATCACAAAGACGGTCAAATAGGGATGCACGTGTCATATTTACTTATTTATCCTCATACATTATACAAGAATATGGAGGAGGATTGCTATGGAAGTATTTAATGTGTATAAAGATATTCAGGCACGGACAGGCGGTGCCATTTATCTTGGTGTAGTAGGGCCAGTTCGAACTGGAAAGTCAACATTTATTAAACGGTTTATGGACCTAATGGTGTTGCCGAAAATGGAGGATATGCCAAGCCGTGAGCGCGCAAAGGATGAATTGCCACAGTCAGCATCCGGAAAAACAGTTATGACGGCAGAACCTAAATTTGTGCCGAAAGAGGCGGCTGAAATCTGCCTTATGGATGATGTAAAGGTAAAAGTTCGTTTGGTGGACTGTGTGGGATATATGGTGGAAGGTGCTTCCGGTCATATGGAGAACGGGGAAGAGAGAAAGGTGAAAACACCTTGGTTTGATTATGAGATACCGTTTACAAAAGCTGCAACAGTGGGAACTCAGAAAGTCATCAGAGATCATGCTACCATCGGAATTGTTGTGACTACAGACGGAAGCATTGGCGAGCTTCCTAGAGCCAACTATCTGGCAGCAGAAGAAAAGACCATTCAGGAATTGAAAACGCTTGGAAAACCATTTATTGTGTTAGTAAATTCGCAGAAGCCGTATAGTAACGAAACAAAGCAGCTTGTGGATGATATCAGAGAACGTTATGATGTGGCAGTTATGGCGGTGAATTGCGAACAGCTTCGTGAGGAAGACATCCATCATATTATGGAGAAGGTGCTGTTTGAGTTTCCTGTTTCGGAAGTTCAGTTCTACATACCAAAATGGGTAGAAATGTTACCGAGAGAGCACAAGATAAAACAAGAGATTCTAAAATATATTCGTGGTATTTTAGATGATATGCGTGAGATAAAGGATGCAGTAAAAGGAGTTGCGAAACCGGAAAGCAGTTGTATTCAAGATATGCGCGTGGATGATATAGCCATGGATACAGGTTGCGTAACCATTCGTATTCAAGTAGATGAAAAATGTTATTATGAAATGCTCAGTGAATTGGTTGGTACCGAGATTAGCGGCGAATATGAACTGGTGCGCATGATGAAAGAACTTTCGGAGATGAAGAAAGCATACGAGGATGTGAAGGATGCCATGGAATGCGTGAGAATGAAGGGCTATGGTGTTGTGAATCCACGTAAGAATGAGATTCTGGTGGATGAACCGACCCTTATCAAGCAGGGTAATAAATTCGGTGTGAAGATTCGTGCAGAAGCCCCATCTATTCACATGATTCGTGCAAATATAGAGACGGAAATTGCCCCGATTGTGGGAAGTGAGCAGCAGGCAAATGATTTGGTAACTTATATCAAAAACAATAGCCAGTCAGAAGCGGGCATCTGGGGAACCAATATCTTCGGAAAATCCATTGAAGAAATGATTATCGATGGAATGAAGAATAAGATTGCTATGATAAATGATGAAAGTCAGATGAAATTACAGGATACCATGCAGAAGATTGTAAATGACAGCAATGGTGGAATGGTTTGTATTATTATATAGGGAATAAAAAATCCAGAGTGAGTAGTTATACTCATTCTGGATTTTTTAATGTCCTATAGAAACCATACGTTTTCATTGGTAGAAGAGATGCTAATGGCACCTGCCTGAAGCAGTGTCATTACATCTTCTTTTTCTGATACCAGCCCACCTGCGATAACAGGAGCAGGTGAAAGCTTGCACACTTTAGAAACAATTTTCGGCATTAGTGCAGGCAGTACTTCAATTACATCCGGTTTCGCTGATTTTACCTGACGGTCAATGTTCTCATACGCCATTGAGTCAAGTAAAAATACACGCAGGATGGTGTGAAAGTCGAGCTCTTTTGCGCGCTTAATTAAGTTTGGCTTTGTTGTAATGATGCCATCAGCCTTGGTATATTTCTTTAAGAAATCCACAGTGATTTCCTTGCTGCTAAGTCCGGTGATCAAATCGATGTGAACCATAGCAAGCTTTCCGGCAGCTTTTACCGTATCTACAATGTCAGGAATTGTGAGAATGTCACCGTATAAAATAAAAATCACACGGCTATCACTTGTTACACATTTTTTTAATCCCTCATCATCCTTAATTGCGGCAATGATAGGAGAGTCTTCCAATGCTTCTTTAAATTCTTTTTTCATAAGTGTGCTCCAATAAGTTTTTTCTTATATGTTATTATAACGCAGAAACGTTTCTTGCTGCAACAACATTTACACCGGTTCCTGCAATGTCTGCAAGTACAACGTCTCCAATTTTTACCGGCGCAGTGATTTCAACACCTTTTAAAGCTTCTACACACTCAAAAATCTTACTTTTTGGAATGTCAGCTTCTGTTTTCACATTGACCATGCAGCATGTGCCGCCGCTTACGCGAACAGTAGAGGTTACGATTCTAGTTGGATTTGTCACTTCTTTTTTTGCGTAGATAGAACCTTTTGGACAAGTGTTTCCGGTTACTTCAGTCACTTCATTTCCCTCTAATGTGACTGTTAATGGACACCCAAGAGGACATCCGATACATGTTAATTCAATTGTTCTCATAATAGGGCCTCCTTTATACTTCTTCAATACGAATGGTAATCTTTGTTAAATCTGGATATTCTGCAAGTTTCTTTTTACTTAAGATTACTTGTTCCATTTCACCCGGTGCCATAACCGGACGTTTACGTTTGCTGATTTGCTCATCATCAAAGTAAGTAGCAATTGCACAGTTCTTATAAACATCACCAACACGGAAACGAACTGTTAAGTTGTCTTCCATTTCTGTTGGACGGATAAATTTCGGTACTGTGTAGCGCACGCCACCTTCCGGAACGATTTCCACTGTTTTTACATTTGCTGTAGCGCCGTTTTGAATGTAGAGAGCAGCGTTCTTACCTGCAGTAGCAGCTTCTTGTGAAACGTAATCTACAAGGTCGTGTACGTGAAGTACATTTCCGCAAGCGAAAATACCTTCAATGTTTGTTTCTAAGTTATCGCCAACGATAGGACCTGAAGTTATTGGGTTTAATGCAACACCGGCACTCTTGCTTAATTCATTTTCCGGAATTAAGCCGCAAGAGAGAAGAAGGGTATCGCATTCGTAACGGATTTCAGTACCCGGTATCGGTCTGCGGTCCGGACCAACCTCAGCGATTGTAACAGCTTCTACACGGTTTTTACCTTCAATATCAACTACAGTATGGCTTAATTTCAAAGGAATACCAAAGTCATCTAAACATTGTACGATATTACGTTTTAAACCACCGGAGTATGGCATGAGTTCGGCAACAACCTTCACTTCAGCACCTTCTAAGGTCATACGTCTTGCCATGATAAGCCCGATATCACCGGAACCTAAGATAACAACTTTTTTACCAGGCATATAGCCTTCCATGTTAACAAGACGTTGCGCTGTACCAGCGGAAAACACACCTGCTGGACGGTAGCCAGGGATGTTAAGAGCTCCTCTGGAACGTTCGCGGCATCCCATTGCAAGGATAACTGCTTTTGCCTGAATCTGAACCATTCCGTCTTCGCGGTTCATTACAGTTACCACTTTGTCAGCAGTAATGTCCATTACCATTGTGTTTAATTTATATTCAATACCACGTTCTAAAACTTGGTCAATGAAACGAGAAGCGTATTCAGGACCGGTTAACTCTTGTTTAAATGTATGTAAACCGAAACCGTTGTGAATACATTGATTTAAAATTCCACCAAGTTCCTTATCTCTTTCGATGATTAAAATACTGTCAATTCCGTTGTCTTTTGCACTGACAGCAGCAGCAAGTCCGGCAGGACCACCGCCCACAATTACTAAATCATATTGTTTCATAGTCGTTTGTCCCCCTTCTTAAATCTCTTTATTTAATCCGATTGCAATGTTACTTGCGACACCGTTTTTCGTAATATCAAACATGCTTAATTTTAATTCGCGTTCCAAAATCTCCATAGTACGAGGAGAGCAGAAGCCTGCTTGACAACGTCCCATACCTGCACGTGTACGACGCTTAACGGCATCTAAGGAACGAGCACCTAATGGACGATGAATAGCATCTAAAATTTCACCTTCAGAAATCATTTCGCAACGGCAGATGATGTTACCATATGCAGGCTGATTTTTGATGAGCTCATTTCTTTCTTCTAAAGAAAGTTCTTCTGGATGAAGAATTCCTTTTCTTGTTGGAATGAAATCAGCTTTTTCTGAAAGAGTAAGCATTTCTTTTACAAGTTCTGCAACCATTTCACCGATGGCTGGAGCAGAAGAGAGTCCCGGTGATTCAATACCGGCTACATTTATGAATCCTTTTGCATCAGCAGCTTCGCCGATTACAAAGTCATTTCCATCTTCATGAGCACGTAGGCCTGCAAATGAAGTGATTACCTGGCGCATTGGCACATTTTTTACGCTCATAGCAGAGGTGGAAGTGAGTGAGCTTAGACCTTCACCTGTTGTATTCAAGGCTTCTTTGTCTTCTACATCCAAAGCAGTAGGTCCTACAAGGAGGTTGCCATGTACTGTTGGTGATACAAGTACACCTTTACCCATTTTGGAAGGCAACTGAAAAATAGTATGGGTAACGTGTGTACCGGCATCTTTATCAAGAAGGCAGTATTCGCCTTTTCTTGCTGTGATGTGAAGCTTATTTTCGCTTACCATGTTGTTCAGTTCATCAGCATATACGCCGGCTGCATTAATTACAACCTTTGCTTCAAAAACTTCTTCTTCATTACTGTCAGTATGTAAAGTTCTGATTGAGTATCCATTTTCACTTTTTTCAATATGTTTTACTTCTGTATTTAAGAAGAATGAAACACCATTTACACATGCATTTTCAGCAAATGCCATTGTCATGTGGAATGGACATACGATGCCGCCTGTAGGAGCGTAGAGTGCACATGTTACGTCATCTGCCACGTTAGGTTCCATTTTCACGAGTTCTTCGCGTTCCACGATTCTACATCCCGGAACTCCGTTAACAGCTGCCTTTTCCAGTAATTCATCAAGCCCTGCACGATCCTGGTCCTTTGTACAGACGACGAGGGAACCGTTTCTTTTAAATGGGATATCCAATTCCTTTGAAAGAGCGTCCATTAATTCGTTACCGCGAACATTGAGTTTCGCTTTGAGTGAGTTTGGTTTTGCGTCAAATCCAGCGTGGATAATTGCACTGTTTGCTTTAGAAGTTCCGTTACATACGTCTTCTTCGCGTTCGATGACACAAATGTTTGCCTGATATCTGGATAATTCACGTGCGATAGCACTACCGATTACACCAGCGCCGATGATTGCCACATCATACATTGTTTTATTCTCCTTTTTCTTTTAATAAGTTGCAACTGTTCAGAGCCACCTCGAAAACACGTTGTGTTTCCTCGGTGTGGCGTATCCGCCAAATAAAATTAAAAAAACATCCTTAAAAATGCGAGCATTTTACGTCTGTTTTATAAATTTTTACTTGCCTCTGAACAGTAACAAAAAAAGCAAGAAAAAACAAAGTGACCCCAATCACTTTATTTTACCTTGCTCATGTCTCTTGGTAATTTATTTTATTTTCCAAAAGGAATTTTAGCATACATTTATTTCCATTGCAAGAGTTTTATTTGTTAAAAACGCAATTGCAATAGAAAAGAAAGTATGTTATTTTGAATTTAGTTTAAAATAGGAGGACGGAATATGTTTAGCAAATATAACCTATTCTTATTCGATATGGACGGCACCTTATATTTGGGTGATCAATTATATGATTTTACAAAGGAGCTTCTTGCAAAGATTCGCGAGAAAGGAAAACGCTATCTTTTCATGACCAATAACTCATCTAAGAGTGTGGCGGATTATGTGAAGAAATTAGCGAAACTTGGGATTGAAGCCACAGAAGAGGATTTCATTACTTCTTCTCAGGCAACGGCGTATTATTTAAAACTTCATCATGCAGGTGCAAGACTTTATGTGTGTGGAACCAATTCTTTGAAAGAAGAACTTCGCAAGAATGGATTTGAAATCACAGAAACCCTAGATGAAGTTGATTTAATTGTTATGGGATTTGATACAGAACTTACATTTAAAAAGTTAGAGGATGTAAGCAAACTATTACTTACAAGAGAGAGTATTCCATATATAGCTACGAATCCAGACTACGTTTGCCCGACAGAGTTTGGCAGCGTGCCGGACTGCGGTAGCGTGTGTGATATGATTTATAATGCTACAAAGAAACGTCCGCTGGTAATCGGAAAACCGGAGCCGTTAATGCCACAACTTGCAATGCAGCAACATGGTTATTCCAAAGAGGAAACCGTTGTTGTAGGTGATCGTATCTATACAGATATTAAGAGTGGTCTGAATGCAGGGGTGACAGGCGTACTTGTTATGAGTGGAGAGACAACCCAAGAGATTTTGGATGCATCAGAGGAAAAGCCGCATATTGTGTTGAAAGATGCGGGAGAAATGATTGCAACGATATAGGAGTAAAAAAAGATGTTAGTGAAAATCTTTACAGACGGTGCGGCCCGTGGAAATCCGGATGGACCTGGAGGATATGGAACCGTTTTAGAATATGTAGATGGAAAAGGACAACTTCATACAAGGGAATATTCTTGCGGATATAAGAAGACTACGAATAACCGTATGGAGTTAATGGCAGCTATTGTGGGATTAGAGGCATTGAATAGACCATGTGTAGTGGAACTGTATTCGGATTCAAAATATTTGGTAGATGCATTTAATCAGAAATGGATTGATGGATGGTTACAGAAGGGCTGGAAGCGCGGGAAAAATGAGCCGGTCAAAAATGTGGATATGTGGAAACGATTACTAAAAGCGAAAGAATCACATGAGGTTACATTTATCTGGGTAAAAGGTCATGACGGACATCCTCAGAATGAACGGTGTGATGTTTTGGCTACAACTGCAGCTGATGGAGATGATTTGATTGATGATGTGGTTATGGAGTAGCTTATGACAATAAGATTGTTATATAAATTCTTTACAATTTGAAATAATAGTGATAGAATCACAAAGGATTGAAGTAAGACAGACGGTCGCTGCTGCAGGTGCCGAAAGGCCGCAGGAGAGGAAAGTCCGGGCTTCATAGGGCAGGATGCCGGCTAACGGCCGGTGGAGGCGACTCCAAGGATAGTGCAACAGAAATGTACCGCCTCAGTGTTCGCTGAGGTAAGGGTGGAAGGGCAGTGTAAGAGACTACCGCCTTCTTGGTAACAAGAGGGGCATATGTAAACCCCATCCGAAGCAAAACCGAATAAAAACAATGTGGCGGCCCGTCACGTTTTAGGTAGGTTGCTTGAACCTGTTGGCAACAGCAGGTCTAGATAGATGACCGTTCAACGACATAACCCGGCTTATCGTCTTGCTTGAATCAAAAAAGAACTGTCGAAACAGTTCTTTTTTTCTTATCTTCTATATTTTTCTTCACAATATTGACAACGATAAACGATTTCTTCTGGGTCAGTCAAGACAAATACATGATCCAACTGTTGTTCCACAGAAGTAATGCAACGAGGATTTTTACATTTGATTACGTTTGTTACTTTTTCAGGAAGAGTAAGACTCTTCTTAGCAATAATCTTTTCGTTTTGAATGATGTTGACTGTGATGTTGTGATCGATAAATCCTAAGATGTCAAGGTCAATCACGTCAATCGGACATTCAATCTTAATAATGTCTTTCTTGCCCATTCTTTCACTTGGGACATTTTTAATAATCGCTACACAGCAATCTAACTTATCCAAATTCAAATGTTTATAGATTTCCATACTTCTTCCGGCTTGAATGTGGTCTAACACAAAACCTTCAGAAATGGTACTAATATTTAACGAATTTTTCATCATGATGCTTCACCTGTCCTTTCCTATGATACCTTGAT
>JAZRQP010000047.1:0-3645 GCA_045649885.1 Faecalimonas sp. | reverse complement strand
GTTGAAAGAGTATATCCGGTATTACAACAACGAACGTATCAAACTAAAACTGAAAATGAGCCCGGTACAATACCGAACTCACTTTCAAGATCAAGTCAAATAGATTTAATAATCCGTCCAACTTTTTGGGGTCACCTCAATTAGCGACTCCCTTCTTTTTGCAATCTGCGGGGTGCGATTAGTTATATTTGTTAATGGATAATTCCACTTAGAATTTCAATGCTAAACCTATACCATTTTGGCTTGACTGCAAGTCTAAAGACAAAGCAGAAGTTCTATTTTTTCGTGCATTAAATCGCTTATAGACATTATCTCTCACACCATATCCGGCACCTACTATCGGGATAGAAAGTCCTGTAATCCCCCCACCTACACTCGCAAGTACTATTCCTCCGACATAACCACCATACCAATCATAACCACTGGTGTAGTATAAGTTATCCGCGACACCTATTAATACACCTCCTGCTATGATCATAGTGCAACCAATAGAGAAAAGAGACCAACCTGCTTTGATTGCCCTATCTCCTTTCAAGTAGCGTTGATACAAGTCAGGGCTATTATCGTATAAGAACTTCGCATACGCTTTCTTATCCATTTGCGTTTCTCCGTAAGAATATTCGCTCAATCCATAGTATTTCTGCATATACTTCGAATTACGCACTAATTCTATCACGGGTTTGTCCTCTTTTACAACCTTCACTTCCGAGACCTTTGTAATTTCCTCAGTTGGTGCATGAAATAGTTTCTTGGATAGATTAACACATCCATCCTGTATTTCTTTACTACTATTACCCATCATAACATTATCAGTCATAATAGTACGGGCTGTTTCTACATCCAATAGTTTTGCAGTAATAAACATGCTTCTCGAGTCTAATATAACTGCCTCTGTTACAAGAATGTAGTTTGCGCCCGTCATTTCTCCCAATCGCTTGATTTGGTCATTGCTCACCATACCTGTGCGTTGGAAGTTTTGCTCTCCCATGATTGCATCAATGTCCGTGCGATCATAGGCTTCATAACCAGCAGTATTGGTTATGGCTTTACTTAAATTAGCACGCAAAATCAGTTTGTTTGCGTACGATACTTTGTTTTCCTTGTCCACTACTTCCAAGATAGCCACGCGTCTTACTTGGGCAGACAGCATCCCTGAAATGAATAAGAGAAAGAATAGAATAACTTTCGTTTTCATTGTTGTAATGTTTTTAATTAGTGATTGATTATTTCTTTAATTTGTTGTGTTATACTTTTACTTAGTTCTTTATAAGCATCGTATGCAGCCTCTTCTCGATTGAGAGTATGACTTCCTTTTGCAGTATGAACACCCTCGTAAATAATATTCGAGTTAATCCCTTTCGTAATTTGCAAAGAGACCTCTGCAAATACAAAATATGCGGTAAAGTCTTTTGCATGCAGTTGGTTATACTCACGCGTAGTTCCTTGCAAACGAATAATCCAGTCAGCGTTAGACGATTGGGAAGTAAAGGTACACCCTAATGTAGAAACACCTTGTTTTATCGAATTGATGAACACAGAATAATCTCCATCAAACACCTTAATATCTCCACTGACACAAACAAAAATGCTATTTTTGAGTTGATTAAACAAACTTACCACTTTCTGTTTTAATATATTCATTTCCTCAAAAGACAAGTCGTCGTATTTAATCCATTCATCCACACTATGCACTATTTTTTGGCATTGCTCTACTTGTTGTATATATATTGCACATTCTTCCAACTGCTCTCGAGCCATTATTTTTTCTCCATTGCTATACATTCGTTCTGCATTTTCCAATGAGATTTCAGCACGAGTCATTAAAGAGATTATTCGTTTTTGCAGAGTAGTCGAAATGGTACTTTTCTTTACCCATGCAAAGGCATATACTTCGTTCGTGTTTGGTTTTTGCCAACTCTCCACCGATAGATTAGGAATATCTTTCACAGCAGCATAAATGGTAGTGTTAGTTTTAAAATCTTCTTTAACAATTTCAGAAAATCCACTCGTTCCACTTATTTGTGTACTCTGTACATTTGATAGAGAAGTATGCTCTACTGTGGTTAATATATTTCCTACCGCTTCTGCCTGTGCTTTTTCTTTCAAGCGTTGGTGTGTTTGCTCTACACTTTCGCCTGGTTGGATTTCACCAACGACAAACCCTATCACATAGTCTGTACGAGGATAGATAAGTACTCGTAATTCCTCATTATACCACTTGGGTGCTGCGTCTTGAGCAATTATCAAGACACTACATAAAAGGCTTACTATTAGAACTATCTTTCTCATTCTACGACTCCACTACGAATAAATTCGCTTATCTGTTCTGCATATTTTTGGGCTACAGCTGACTCTTTTGCTGCATTTTGGAATGCTCGAATTCGCGCTCTTGATGCTTCAGCTTCATCCACTATGAAATACGCTTCAAATTCATAAACTTGTTTTCCATGCAGATTGGTTTGGCGAACAATCGCAAATGAGTTGCGCAATTCTCCCTTTATCTCCGCCTGCACATTATTCTCATATGCTGCATAGAAATGTTCAAATTCCGCCAACTCTTCCGTTGAGACAATAGATCCCATATCTTCTATTATTCGTCCCTTAATATTGCTACCTATCTTCTGCGCGTATGTAACGCATGCGCTCATTAATAATTTGTCTTTCGCGATATTTTTATTCGCAGAACTGGTCAATCCCACAACTTCCGTCACGCCATCTTTGCTTAAATTATCATAATGAGTCAATAATGCCACCTCCAATGTTCTGGATGTTCCAAACACTTCAAAACCCTTCTTTTTATATTCCTTAATCTTCTGTTTGTACTCTTTCTTTAATTGTCTCTCTAACTGTTTGTTCTTAGCATTGATTACTGGTGATGCTACAACCATAAGCATCAACAAAGAGATTAAAATCTTTTTCATAATAAATTGTATTTGTATTTCGCCTACTCTTCATCGGATTTTCGGCTCACTCCGTTTTATTGCTTTGTTATAATACCCAGAAACAACAACTCCCATTAAGCACCAACACATAAAAAGCGTAGACCTCGAGTTGCTTATTTGCAAATCGAGGCCTTCGCATTGCCTTTAAGGTCAAACAAACAACTAGAAACCTACGCCGATATGACAAACCTCTTTGTCAAGATACAACAAAGAGGGGTATATATGTCACACCCATAGGCATCTATTGATTACTTTGATTTTGACCTTAATGCTGAAAAGTTGCGAAGTTTTCGATTTGCCAAACACAAAGCGCCAATAAACGCTATCAATATGTCTCCGATTTTATGCTGTCGGCACAGCTATTTAGTCATTTCACCAAAGAAAATATTACATGATTTTCCTTTGCGACTGCAAAGGTACTACTTTTTTCTGAATTATGCAAGAATTTTAGCAATTTATTGCGAAATTATTCGTTTGAGTACAGCAAGATAAGACGATTTTTTAGCGGCTTAATCATATAAAATTTGCATATCTGCAATATTTGTACCATCTTTGCACTTATTTGGTTCTTATTCAAATTTCGTGCAGGAAGTTGTGAGATTTGCGAAGATATTTCTTTGATTAGTAATATATAGATTCGCTCTAATTGTATGATTATCAGTAATTTTGTTGAAAAATAAATACAAAAAAGTTAGGATTTTTC
>JAZRQP010000046.1:0-9104 GCA_045649885.1 Faecalimonas sp. | reverse complement strand
ACAATAATCACCTCATAAATGAAAAAATCCCACCGGGTTGCGCATGAAAACCAGAGGCGTGGTGGGTTCTGTTACAATTATTATACACCCAGAGGGGTAAATGTCAAGTACTATTTGATTCTACTTTTCCATTATTCCTTGTACGCCACGCCACATCAAAGGAAACTCCCTCTCCCCTTCATACCATTACTCCAAATATGGTTTCTTATAAATATATGAATCTTGACAGACATTCATGCATATGATATTCTACAGTAACTCATTGCACTGCATGCAAATCTACAGTACAAACTGAGCAGACCGTGACGCAAGTCATGGAGTCGGGTCACAGATGTGACAGTGGAATCCTACATCCACGGGACAGTAGTTGCTAATACTGATTCGTGGGTGTTTTTTTGTTCATTTTTAGGAGGAAACTGTTATGAATTCAAATTTTCAAAAAATTGCAAACAAGGTATCTATCATCACAATTATAGAAAATATCGTACTATCTGTCGCAAAACTTGTAGTTGGTATTGGGGCACATTCTAATGCCATGATTAGTGATGCTGTCCATTCTGTCTCAGATGTATTCAGTACCATTGTTGTGATGATTGGTATCAAACTGGCATCGAAAGAACCGGATAAAGAGCACCCCTACGGACATGAACGTTTGGAATGTGTAACAGCTATTATTTTGGCTATGATTCTATTTGTTACGGGATTAGGAATTGGGTTGACAGCAATAACCAACATCCTTTTCTCCGACTACGGCCAGTTGAGCACGCCTGGGATATTTGCGCTGATTGCTGCAATCGTATCTATCATAGTCAAAGAAGGGATGTTCTGGTACACGAGATATTATGCGAAGAAAATTGATTCTGGTTCATTAATGGCTGATGCCTGGCATCATCGTACCGACGCATTTTCATCTATAGGAGCATTGGTTGGAATTGCAGGTGCAAGACTCGGTTTCCCAGTTATGGATTCCATTGCCAGCCTGGTGATTTTCTTATTTATCGAAAAAGCCGCTTTTGACATATTTAAAGATGCAATGGATAAAATGGTAGACCACTCTTGTGATGAGGAAACAGAAAAATTAATTTATGAATGTGTTTTAAAAAATGAAAATGTGATAGAGATAGACTTACTGAAAACACGCATATTTGGAAATAAAATTTATGTTGATGTTGAAATTCAGGCAGACGCATCACACACTTTACTAGAAGCACATCACATTGCAGAGACAGTACACAATGATATCGAACAGAGCTTCCCAAAAGTGAAGCATATCATGGTACACGTGAATCCATATATTCCTCAAAGCAAACGTTAAAAGTGCCCCATAATGGGGCACTTTCAGCTGTTTCAGACTTCTTTTATTCTTCTCTCAGCCTCCTCCAACGAATCATATCCGTATAATTTGGCTGTGTTTCCCATGATATCCATGGCTAAATTTCTGTTTTGCTTTAGCAGCGAAACAATAAAACCACTGTATAACACAAACGTTTTTTCTGAATAAGTGCCCATTTCTCCTCTCAGATAGGTTTCATAAGAAGTGTTAAATGCACTATCCGTAACGGTCTTGATACTCCTTGCATTGCCTGCCATGTTCGGATACTGTTCTGCAAATTCTTCCATCCATGCTACTTGAATCTTCATAATTTCCTCCTGAATTGCGTTTCGCTCCTCTGTAATCACAGGCAAATCCTTTTCAAGCTTCGCATATTTTTCTGGGTTGGTGCTCTTCATCATTCTCGCATATTTCTCCATAATCAGATTCCAGCCCCTTTGCTCTGCATTGACTAAATCCTCATAAAAACTATGGAGCAACTCTTCTGTCCATGTAAGATATTGACTCTTTCTCATAATTGAAAAAGTTTGAAAATCATCCTGACAATCAGCTCTATCTCCTTCGTTTTTCACGCGGTCAAATTGTTTCCACTCTAGTGCTACGATTTTTTCAACAATATCCATATTTTTCCCTTCCAGAATCTGTTTTACATAGCTTTCCAAAAACGTATCCTCGCCTGCCACTAACTCCTGTCTTTTTAATTCTTCCAAAAGTTCCTTTGCAATTTTCTCAAACAAATCCACACATTTATCGGATCTGTTAATCAAAGAAGCATCATAAGTTACATTCTTCCACTCCTTGCTTTGATTTGGCAGTTCACCAAGTTCCTCTAATAACGGAAGTATTTTTGGGGACAATGCAAATTTCTCCAAGCCCTTCTTCTTCCACTTATAGTAAGGTGCGTAAGTACGATTTGACAAATAAATCAAATCCATGGTGCTCTCTATTGCCTTGGTTATGCAGATTTTTGCAGTAAGCGCATCCCCTCTTGCCATCATTCTCGAATAATTACTCTGCGCATATTGTGAAAATTCGTGCATACTTTGCGCCAGTTTTCTTCTCCATACGCTTTCCGGATAATAGGCAAGTTTCCTTCTAATATCAGAAAAAACTCCCATATCATCTCGCAATACAACTCCATTGGTGGCTGCTGCCAGTTGAAATTCTTCCACTTTTTGATAATCCAGCGAAAATTCTGTTTCGAAATCCTCAGAGCTTTCCAAAAGTCTATTATAAAAATCATTGATTCGAAATACACCTCGCCGATATTTTAGGCGATTCTTATTTTTTGCCAATTTATCATACTCTTCTTGCAGGGCAGGTCCGATTTCTTCATAATCAGCATCTGTAAGCCACATACAAAATCCCACTGCATAATCATGGTCCATGGAAATCTCATCGTCAAAACCGTAACAATCCGAGCCTTCGCCCACTAATCCGACTGCAATTCGCTTTTCCCATTCTGGAAAATGAGTATGAATCATTTCCTTTCCCACAGTTTCATAGAATATCCTACTACGTTCCAAATTCGAGCGCCATTTGTTTTCCTCAGTGCACTGATTCTTGGCATAATAATATTTTTCCAACACTCTCGTATAATTATCATTCCTACCAGTATGTTTTTCAATTTCCCTTAAGCCCGCTTCATAGCTTTTAGTTGCCTTAGAAAAATCTTTTTGAAAACAGTATGCATCTCCCAATGCCACTAAAGTTGCACCATAATGGAAATCTTGTCCTCCATTTTCCTCATGGATGCGCAGGGCATACTGTAAATATTCTACTGCTTCCTTATAGTCTTCTTCCGTACCCAATTGTAATAAAGTGGCAGCCAGATTAGTTCTTGTTGTAGCCTGTGGAATCACGGCTTCTTCATAAGAATCCACAACAGTCAATGCTTTTAGAAGTACCTCTTTTGCTTTTGCATGATCTTCGATTTCTTGATATGCCAGTCCCCAGTTATTATAAAGATTCGCATATCCAAAATCTTTCGCATCTAATTCTTGCTTATAAATCCGCTCCACCTGTTCAAACAACTCCAACGATGTTTTCAGTAAATCAAATGCACGATATGCGTTCGCAATGTTGAGAAGCGCTGTCGCATATTCTACGCTTCCTTCTAACTTCATTTCATCTAATAGTTGCAATAATTCCGCACAGTATTTCAATGTTTTGTCTTTCTGTGTGGTATCTCTGCAAAAACCAATCATTTCATTTAAAAGCGTAAATAAAATTCCTGTTTCAGACTGTTCTTTTGCTTGCTTTATGTTTCCATATAGATATGCTTCTATGTCAGCTAATGTGGATTTACCAAACATTGCATCATATGTGGTGAGGATTGAATGAATATTCATTTGAATGCTCCTTTTCTCTAAGTATCAATATATTTTTAGGGAACTTTTCTTGTTCTTATTTTCCCCAAGAGTTCCCAATCTGTATGTTAGGGAAAGACGTATTCATAGAAATAGATGAGTAAAAGAGAGGCTGTACAGCAAAGAGTTCGGCACTCACCGAACTCTTCCCATCACCTTCAATATTTACTCTTCTTCAACTGCTTCCAAACACTCTTGAATCGCCTCATTGATTGACAACATTTTTTCATCCAATGCCGCAACCATATCTGCACATTCTCTCAAATCCTCACTGATATATTCCGGCACATGGTCTTCTAATTTGTAATAGATTTTGTGCTCCAAACTAGCCCAGAAGTCCATAGCGATTGTACGAATCTGAATCTCAACCTTCGTCTGTACCACACTGTCCGATAGGAATACCGGAACAGCCACAATCATGTGAAAGCTTTTATACCCACTTTCCTTCGGTTGTTTAATATAGTCTTTGATTGAAATGACTTCCAAATCACTTTGATTTCCAATCATTTCAGCCAGCCTATAGATATCTGAAGTAAAGGAACAAATCAATCTTACACCTGCGATATCATTGATATGCTTTACCATATTCTCAACCGATGTCTCGTACCCATATCGTTTTAATTTTTTCACGATACTTTCCGGTGTCTTAATTCTTGTCTTAATGTGTTCAATCGGATTATATCTATGTACGTGTTGGAATTCATCGTTTAGTATCTCTAACTTAGTTCCAACTTCTTTGAGTGCTGCATTATAGAGAAACATAATGGTCTTCCAACTATCTACATCCTCGTAAGTTTTAATTGCATCTAACATTCAAGTTCTCCCCTTCTGCTTTTGCTTACTATATAAGTATACCATAGAAAAGAGTCCCTTGTCATACATTTCACAAAACTTTTAGAAAGGTTTTAGAAGATAACCTCCATCTTTGTTCCTTTTCCAACCTCACTTTCAACTCGAATCTGTGCGTGATGGAAAATCGCCCCGTGCTTCACAATGGACAATCCCAGACCAGTTCCTCCGGTTTCTTTGGAATGGCTCTTATCCACACGGTAAAAGCGTTCAAAGATACGCTCCTGCTGATCCTTTGGAATTCCGATTCCTGTATCCTGTACGATAATCTTGACGCCCTCTGGTGTATTTCCAACCCAGAGCATCACTTTACCGTCCGGCACATTGTATTTAATCGCATTTTCACAGAGGTTGAAAATCATTTCATCCAACATCTGTTTCACGCCATAGTACACCACAGGTTCACCGTCAAGCTCCACTTGCACATCTCGCTTTCTTGCTGACATAGTAAGGCGTTCTACAATTTCCTCGCACAGCGCGTATAAATCTACATCCTGCCACTCAACTTCCACGCTGTCTTCATCAAGCTTTGAAAGTTTGATTATGTCATCAATCAGAGCAATCATTCGGCTGGCTTCTTTATAAATGCGTTCTGAAAAAACAATCATGTCCTCACGATTCACCATGCCGCTTTTCATAATCTCTGCATATCCTGAAATGGAGGTCAGCGGAGTCTTTAATTCATGTGACACGTTGGCCGAGAACTCTTTTCGCATTTTTACGATTTCTTCTTCTGCACGATTTACCAAATCATTCCCCATAATTCTCTCCCATACGATATCCAACGCCACGAACTGTTTCAATCAAATCGCCTGCATTGCCTAATTTTTGTCTCAGTGTTCGAATATGCACATCTACCGTTCTGGTCTCACCGGTAAACTCATATCCCCAAATTTCCTCCAACAGTCTGTCACGTGTTAAAACCGTTTTTCGGTATTTCATCAATTTACGCAACAGTTCAAACTCTTTGTATGTGAGTGTTACCAATTGGTCATCCACAAACACCTCATGGCATTTCAAATCCATTCTCAGATTTCCAATTACATACTCCTCAATCTCTTGGTTCTGTTTTGTCCTGCGAAGTACCGCCTTAATACGCGACACAAGTTCCATCATGCCAAATGGTTTGGCTACATAATCATCAGCTCCCGCATCCAATCCAATGACCTTATCGTACTCATTTCCCTTTGCAGTTACCATAATCACCGGAATGTGTTTTGTTTTAGAGGATTCTTTCAATTTTTTCAGAATATGAAGACCATCTTCTCCCGGAAGCATAATGTCTAAAAGTACAAGCTCCGGTGTCTCAGATGCCAACGCCTCCATAAAACTTTTCCCATCGCCAAATCCACGAGCATTCATCCCCGTAGCAGTCAGCGTATATACCACTAATTCTCGAATATTGCTATCATCTTCTACACAATAAATCATTCTTATTTCTCCATCTGTATCTTTTGAATTAATACATATCTTTTTATAGTATAAACTGTTTAGAGCTCTATCGCAAGAGTCTCACAGATATCACTATAAATGTGCAATGTAAAATCTAAAAACACACTTTTGTTAAAACTATGTAAAAAATAAAAGTGAACCCTACAAAGAGTTCACTTTCTAACTGCCTTATAAATTTACAACTCTAACTTCATATCGCCGTACTTAATCCAGCCCTTCTTTCTCATAAATTCTGAGATAAGAAGTGTTACAATTGCCGGTAAAACAATCTGAATCAATAAAATTTTTCCAAGCACCAACATCGGCGCTTCCGTTGCGACCATGGTTTGATAGGTCATAATCTGACCCACCAATCCGGCTGTTCCCATTCCGGAACCGGTTGCATTGTTTGTCATACCCAGAAGCATGGTTCCTACCGGTCCTAAAATTGCACTGGATAAAATTGCCGGTAACCAGATAATTGGTTTCTTCACAATATTCGGAACCTGAAGCATAGATGTACCGATTCCCTGCGCTAAAAGTCCGCCCACTTTATTTTCGCGATAGCTTGCTACCGCAAAGCCAACCATATTACAGCAACATCCAACGGTTGCTGCACCTGCTGCAAGTCCGGAAAGATTCAAAATAACTCCTAGTGCCGCAGAGCTGATTGGGAGCGTTAAAATCATTCCCATTAATACAGATACAATAATTCCCATCAAGAATGGTTGTTGTTCTGTTCCCCAGTTAATCATTTCGCCAAGCATTAACATGAACTTTGAAATTGGTGGTCCAAGAATGAGTCCAACTACAGAACCTGCACCAATAGTTACAAGTGGTGTTACAATAATATCTACCTTTGTTTTACCTGCCACTAAATGTCCAAGCTCAATTCCGACATAAGCTGCCAAGAATGCTCCTAGTGGCTCACCAGGTCCTGCAAATACAATTGCTCCGTCTACTAGTACTGCTCCTGCAAGAATTTTACTTGCAAATGCACCTACCATACCTGCGGTTGCTGCTGACAGTACAACTAGCGAACCTTCTTTAAATTTATAAGCAACGCCAACACCAATACCGGCTCCGGTAAGTGCTGCCGCCACCTTACCAATTGCAAAAATCAAATCGCCAACATTTCCACCTATCAGTGTACCAATTTGCTGAATAATCGTACCAATAATTAATGTTGCAAAGAGCCCGTGCGCCATTCCCGCAAGACCTTCTACAAAGATTCGGTTACCTAATTTCTTTAATTTCTCCATTGTGATTCCCTCTTTCACTGTTAACTTTTCTATTTACATCTGTCTTGTCACCTGTGTAGTCTATCACATCATTTTCTAAAAATCAACCAATTTATTTATTTTGTTGAAAGAAATCTGCATCGTGGTGTATACTATCCACATAGTTGTAGGCAAAGGAAGGAATCGGTTTATGTTTCGTTTATGGGGAAAAGTTTTTAAAGATAACCGTTTAATAAAGGATACTGTCATCTGCGACGAATCAGATGATACAAGAACGCATAAGATTTTCCATGCGTTGGATAAAATTTGCTTAGAATTTGACTTGAGCAAACCTATCTGGCTGGACTCCACAATTGCAGAATTTAAAAAACACGATAAAGCCAGATTTTATCAGGATAACTTTGTAGATTCTATTGAGTTTGACTATCTTGAAATTCATGTAATCGAGGAATAAAAAAGCAACTGCCGAGCAGTTGCTTTGTTTTTTTGAAGGCTCATTATGCCATAGTTTCAAATACTTCTTCTGCAATATTTCTTGCGTGGTCTGAAATACGTTCCAAGCATACCAGCGTATCTAAGAATACAATTCCAGCCTCCGTGTTACACTCTTGCTTTGCAAGACGTTTGATGTGTTTTGTTCGGAGTTCAACTTCCAATTCATCCGCTTTTCGTTCCATTTTAATTGCAAGCAACGCTTTTTGCTTATCTTCTTCCATAAAACCTTCAATTGCATACTTATAACTGTCTACACATACTTCAAACATTTCTTGTAATCCTGTCTCACCGATTTCTGAGAAGGATAACTTTTTATCTGCCATTGTCTCTGCAAACTCCGAAATGTTTTCGCAGTAATCACTAATTCTTTCCATGTCTGACACTACTTGTAGCAAACGGGCCACATGCTGATGTTCTTTATCGCTAATCTGTAGCCCTGTAAGTTTTAATGCATACTCAGTAATACCCGAGCAGTATTGGTCAACAATGCTTTCATCTTCTTTTACAAGTCGAATATCTTCCTTATTCTTTGTAAATAATACACGTTTTGCAACTTCCAACGTATCCTTTACTTTTTCACCCATATGACCAATTTCTGTAATTGTAGCCTGTAAGGCAATGGTTGGTGTGTTCAGCATTCTGTCGTCCAATGAGAGTAAGTTGTCGTTTTCTTCCTCTTTCTTCACTCCGCCAATCATCTTTGCCAACTTGATTATTAAGTTTGAGAACGGGAATAAAAGTACCGTTGTCGCAATATTAAATGCTGTATGCACTGTACTAATCTGTGTAGCAGTTATCATTCCTCTTCCCCAAGCAGGATTTACAATCTGGAAGAATGCAATGGAAGCTATACTAAATATAACTGTACCAATAATATTAAAGAACAAATGCATGAGTGCTGCTGTCTTTGCGTTCTTCTTTGCGCCCATACTAGAAAGCATTGCTGTTACGCAAGTACCAATGTTCTGTCCCATAATAATGTATACTGCTGAATTAAACGGAATCAGCCCTGCTACTGCCAAGCTCTGTAAGATACCAACAGATGCGGAAGAGCTTTGAATAATCGCAGTTACACCTGCACCTACTAAGATACCTAAAAACGGATTGCTTCCAAGTTCTATAAATAGATTTGTAAAGGCTGGTACTTCCTTTAAACCGGACATTGCACCTGACATATTATCAATACCAACAAACAGAAGACCAAAACCTACTACAACACTTGCCACGTCCTTAGTTGCGCGTCTCTTCCCTACCATCATAACAACTACACCGATGGCTATTGCAATTGGAGCCAATGTAGACGGTTTTAAGAATGATGCCCATTCACCCATTGATACAATCCATCCGGTAATGGTTGTACCAATATTGGCACCCATAATAACGCCC
>JAZRQP010000045.1:0-2637 GCA_045649885.1 Faecalimonas sp. | reverse complement strand
TGTTTTGCTGTGAGAATCACGCCTTTCATGCCACATTGTTTGAGTGTCATGACCCACTGTTCACAATCCAGTTCTGTTGGGTTGAAAGGAGAAACCGGAGTGTTGCCATATCCCCATTCTAAATCATTGTAAGTATTCAATCCGAAATGCACGAAGGCGTAGGTTTCAAGTTTATGCCAATCGATTTGTTGTTGAGTTGGTGTCGGTTCAATAGCTTCAGGAGCATGATTTATCACATTCGAGCAAGATGACAATATACTGATTGTCAATATATAGAGTAATGATTTTTTCATAAGGTAGATTTTGTTACAAATATACAATTAATTATCGTAACAAAATCCACCTATTATTTTAAATCATCAAAAAAATCAATCTGAGACTGGTCTTACACTATATCCAAAACAACGCATACCAGATGTGCCAAATCCAATAAATCCACCAGCGCAATTTAATTCGTAGGCGCAATTTTGAAGTTCATTATTATATGGCGTAGAAGTCCAATAGTAACAGTCACTTCCAACGCCCTCTATACCATACCAGTTATGACAACCGGCAGCTGGCAAATAGATACTATTACCATTAGGGCCAGTCACTTTATAACCTTGGCCTTGTTTAACCCATTCACATTCTTCATACAACTCTTCCATCTCATTTCTCTTAGGCATTCTCCATGTGCTTCCCCACTTCTTTCTTGCCACGTCATAAACTGGGTCACCAGAGATGTCACCCATGCTTACGCCATGAGTCACGCTATTTTCCGTTTCATAATTCGTTTTGGTCTTAGTCTCTCCCCATGCGTAAAAGTCGCCGTATTCTTCTGTTGTAAACGCGCCCACATTACGAGTAGCCCATTTGGTTCCGCTAGCCAATCCTAAATCGACCCATTCATAACCATTTATCATGCCTGATGTTGGAGGGATGTCGTCAACTGTGGTAAAAACGACTTCTTCTCCATAGCTGGTACCTTTGCTGTTGACAGCATAAGCTCTCACATAATATTTGGTATTAGGTGTCAAATCATTTATTACGACTTCAAAAGAGCCGACGCCGCTACCGCCACCCATCGAGAGAGCATCTTCCATTGTCGGGTTGTTTGTCATGCTCCAGCACACACCTCTTAACGTGACTTCAGCGCCTCCATCTGATGTGATATTGCCACCGCATACCGCAGAAGTCGCTGTGACGTCATATACAGCATTCGTTGATATCTCAGGAGTTCCCACCATATTTTTAGTAGCAAACACATTCATATCACCATAAGCAACGCCCTCGCTATTAACAGCATACGCTCTGATATAATAGGTGGTGCTTGGTTTGAGTTCATTTATCTCGATTTCAAAATTACCCAAGCCGCTGCCGCATCCAACAGACAATCCGTTTTCTATTGTAGGATTGTCAGTGTCACTCCAGCAAAGACCTCTGGATGTAACTTCCGCGCCGCCGTCAGATATCACATTGCCACCACAAAAGACAGATGTTTCTGTTATATCTGAAACCAAACTCGTTGTAACTGTAGGTATATCAAATGATTTTTTTGTCGTAAACACCTTTGTCTCTCCATAGCTTGTACCTACACTATTGATAGCATAAGCACGTACGAAATATGTAGTAAATGGAGCTAGATTCTCTATCACGACTTCATAGCTACCGATTCCGTTTCCAGAGTTTATAATGGCGTCGTTTTCAATCACAGGAATCTCGCTAGTGCTCCAGCAGATACCTCTTACAGTAACTTCCGCTCCTCCATCGTTTGTAACATCACCAATGACATTGGCGGAATTAGATGTGACAGACGACACATCTTTAGTCGATACAGTTGGCTTTTCAGGATCAGGTGTACATGCTACTAGCATTACACACAAAAAACTAATTAAAAGACAGATTTTTTTCATGACGGTATTTTTTTATGTTAGTAATTATTTTATTAGCTTAAGACAGTTATTGTATAAAAAAATCTCTGCAGATGAACAGCAATTCAAATCTTACAGAGACTTTATTTAATAAATTTGTTCTTACCTAATATATGTATTTTTTTATCCATACTATTTCCTTTCATTTGTGTTTTGCAAAGTTTGTAATTTAATTCCAAAAAAACAAATGTTTTTTTAATATTTTTTACAAAAATGGGGGGTAAATTATTGAGTATCATAAGAAAAGCAGAGTCTACAAGATACCGAAGAAGTTTTTAAAATACAATAAATTCAGAATCCAAGAAAGTATCGAGTTTCTGAAATTCTGAGATTCAGAGTTTCTTTTTCTGGGCGTTCCGGCGAAGCCGTCGGGCTTTCCGCTATATCTTTTTCCGCTCCGCTCCAAAAGGATGCCGCTCCAATCCCTAACGCGAAGGGGCGATTGAAAACTGAAAATTAACTTTCATATTTCAGTTTTCAATTTCAATTTCAATTGAATTAGTGGAGTTGGTACGGACTTGGTATGGCGGAGGTTTGGAGAAAAGCCCCCCTTGCACAATGGATTTCGTTTTTGAATTGATAGTTCTGCAATTTATCAATCAAGAATTACTCAAATATTTTTTCATCTCTTTATCAAAGTCGCTTTCGAGCATTTCCATTTCGCGTTTACGATATATCTCAAACTCTTTCTCTGCTTTTTCTATCGCCTGCTGATGTGATATATTAC
>JAZRQP010000044.1:0-25811 GCA_045649885.1 Faecalimonas sp. | reverse complement strand
TCTTTTGTATCACATGAAAGTGGAATCATAATTTCTGGAACTACTTTCCAATCAGCATGTGCTTTTTGAACGTTGATAGCTGCACGGATAACAGCTTTAGTTTGCATTTTAGCGATTTCTGGGTATGTAACAGCGAGACGAAGTCCTCTGTGTCCCATCATTGGGTTGAATTCATGTAATGAAGCAATTAATGCTTTAATGCTTTCTACTGATTTTCCTTGAGTCTCAGCAAGTTTCTTGATATCTTCTTCTTCTGTTGGAACGAACTCATGAAGCGGTGGATCCAAGAAACGGATTGTTACTGGATTTCCTTCCAATGCTTCAAATAATCCTTCGAAGTCTCCTTGTTGGAATGGAAGAATCTTCTCAAGAGCAGCTTCTCTTTCTTCTACTGTATCAGCACAGATCATTTCACGGAAAGCACCGATTCTGTCTTCTTCGAAGAACATGTGCTCTGTACGTGTAAGACCGATACCTTCAGCACCGAGTTCGCGAGCTTTTCTAGCATCTGCAGGTGTATCTGCATTTGTTCTAACTTTCAATGTTCTGAACTTGTCAGCCCATGCCATAATTCTACCGAATTCACCAGCGATCTGAGCATCAACTGTTGGGATAATTCCATCGTAGATGTTACCTGTTGTACCATCGATAGAGATTTCATCTCCTTCGTTGAATGTCTTACCAGCTAATGTGAATTTCTTGTTTTCTTCGTCCATGTTGATGTCTCCACAACCAGATACACAACATGTACCCATACCACGAGCAACAACGGCTGCGTGAGATGTCATACCACCACGTACTGTAAGGATACCTTGAGCAGCTTTCATACCCATGATATCTTCTGGCGATGTTTCAAGACGAACAAGAACAACCTTTTCACCTTTTTCAGCCCATGCAACTGCGTCATCAGCTGTAAATACAACTTTACCGCAAGCAGCACCTGGAGAAGCTCCAAGACCTTTACCCATTGGAGTAGCAGCCTTTAATGCTTTTGCGTCAAATTGTGGATGTAATAATGTATCTAAGTTACGAGGATCAATCATTGCAACAGCTTCTTCTTCTGTTCTCATTCCTTCGTCAACTAAGTCACAAGCAATCTTAAGAGCAGCTTGAGCTGTTCTCTTACCATTACGTGTTTGAAGCATGAATAATTTACGGTCTTGAATTGTAAATTCCATGTCCTGCATATCTCTGTAGTGGTTTTCAAGAATTCCACATACGTTTGTAAATTGTTCGTAAACTTCTGGCATAACGTCTTTCAACTCTGCGATTGGTTGTGGTGTACGAACACCGGCAACAACGTCTTCACCTTGCGCATTGATTAAGAATTCACCCATTAATTTCTTTTCACCTGTAGCTGGGTCACGAGTAAATGCAACACCTGTACCTGATTCATCTGACCAGTTACCAAATGCCATTTCCTGTACGTTTACAGCTGTACCCCAAGAATATGGGATATCGTTATCACGACGGTAAACATTTGCACGAGGGTTGTCCCAAGAACGGAATACCGCTTTTACAGCTCCCATTAATTGTTCCTTTGGATCGTTCGGGAAGTCTTGTCCAATTTTAGCTTTATATTCAGCTTTGAACTGATTAGCTAATTCTTTCAAGTCTTCTGCTGTAAGGTCAACGTCTTGAGTTACACCTTTTTCTTCTTTCATTTTGTCGATAAGTTCTTCAAAGTATTTCTTACCAACTTCCATAACTACGTCAGAATACATTTGGATAAATCTTCTGTAGCAGTCACGTGCCCATCTTTCGTTGCCTGTTTTTTTAGCAACTACTTCAACTACTTCTTCATTCAAACCAAGGTTCAAAATAGTATCCATCATACCTGGCATAGATGCTCTTGCACCGGAACGAACAGATACAAGTAATGGATTTTCTAAATCCCCAAATTTCTTTCCTGTAATTTCTTCCATCTTAACGATTGCTTCGTTAATCTGTGCTTGGATTTCGTCATTAATCTGACGACCATCTTCGTAGTACTGTGTACATGCTTCTGTTGAGATGGTAAATCCCTGTGGTACTGGAAGACCTAATTTTGTCATCTCAGCAAGGTTAGCACCTTTTCCTCCAAGGAGGTTTCTCATGCTGGCGTCACCTTCGGTGAACATATAAACCCATTTTGTCATATTCTCTATGACCTCCCTCTAAAAATATTTCATAATTACAAGACGACAAAAACACGACTTCTATCTGGAAGCCGTTATATGTAAATCTTGTATTATAAATGTTGTTGTGTGGTTTAAAAAATCAACCACATATTTATTCTATCTGTTTTTCCTATATTAGTCAAGAAATTTTCCTAATTTTGCTAACAGAAATTTTCCTAATTTTGCTAACAATTTTGTTACTATTCAGCCATGCGGCAAATATATGTATGGGAACGTCATGCTCGCATGTAAGTTGACAATACATATACTTTATGGCTGAATAGTAACCAATTTCACTTCTTCTATTCACCAATCAAAAATGCCTTATATCCTCTATAAGCCTCATACACATCGGCTTTGCTTGTCACTTCCCATGGTGCATGCATGCAAAGTACTGCAACACCGCTGTCAATTACTTCCATTCCGTAATTTGCAAGAATGTATGCGATTGTTCCGCCACCGCCAACATCTACACGGCCAAGTTCTGCTGTCTGGAAGCTTACATTTTCTTTTTCAAAAATGCGTCTCAAATATGCAATGTATTCTGCGTTTGCATCGTTTGAACCACTCTTTCCGCGGCTTCCTGTGTATTTATTAAATACCATACCATGTCCGAAGTATGCTGTATTTTTCTTTTCAAATACGCTTTCAAACATTGGGTCAAAAGCTGCACTTACGTCAGAAGAGAGCATTTTGGAATTTGCAAGTGCTCTTCTTACCTTCAAGTTTGAATCAATACCCATTGCTCCAAGAAGCTCTGCAACTACATTTTCAAAGAAACGAGACTGCATACCGGTTGCACCAACACTTCCGATTTCTTCCTTATCAACCAATAAACAACATGCTGTTTTCTTTAAGTCTTTTGCTTCAAGCATTGCCAAAAGAGAAGTGAATGCACATACTCTGTCATCCTGTCCATAGCCGATAACCATACTTCTATCCAAACCACAATCACGAGATTTCCCAGCTGGAACGATTTCCAATTCGGCTGATACAAAATCTTCTTCTTCAATATCGTATTTTTCTTTCAAAAGTTTCAATACATTTGCTTTAACTGCTTCTTTTTCTTCTCCCTCAAGAGGCATGTTTCCGATTAATAAATCTAATTTCTCGCCTTCAATTACTTTTCCGGCTTTTGCTTCCATTTGTTCTGCTGCCAAATGAATCAAAAGGTCTGTAATGCAAAGTACCGGATCTTTTTCATCTTCACCGATGACAACATCAATCACAGAACCGTCTTTTTTCGCAACTACTCCATGAATTGCCAATGGGATAGTTACCCATTGATATTTCTTCACGCCACCGTAGTAGTGTGTGTCAAGATATGCTAATTCGCCGGCTTCGTATAATGGATTCTGTTTCACATCAATACGTGGTGAGTCTACGTGTGCGCCCAAAATATTCATACCATTTTCCAATGGTTCTTCTCCGATTTGGAACATTGCAATTGACTTTTCCATACATACAGCGTATACGCAATCACCTTTTTTCAAGGTTTCTCCGTTTGCAATGACATCATTTAAATCCTTGTATCCACGCTCTTTTGCCCTCTTCACGGCTTCACGAATACATTCTCTTTCTGTCTTACCCTTGTCAAGGTATGTTTTGTAGTCTTCATTTACTTGTTGTAATTCTTTTATCTGTTCTTCGGAATATGTTTTCCACAAGTTTTTACTTTCCATTTTATTCTCTCCTTCTTATAACACACGAGACGTAGTACATCCACTACGCCTCTGTTATGCATCTATAGATTAAAATTCGAACTTCTTCTCGAAGTAAGCCTTCAAATCTTCAATTTTAACTCTTTCTTGTTCCATGGTGTCACGGTCACGTACTGTTACAGCTCCGTCTTCTTCTGATTCGAAGTCGTATGTAATACAGAACGGAGTTCCGATTTCATCTTGACGACGGTAACGTTTTCCGATATTTCCACGGTCATCGAATTCGCAGTTGTAGTATTTTGACAATTCTGCAAATACTTTTTCTGCACCTTCGTTTAATTTCTTAGAAAGTGGAAGTACACCAATCTTAACCGGTGCAAGTGCTGGATGGAAATGAAGTACAGTACGAACATCTCCGCCTTCCAATTCTTCCTCATCATATGCTGCACAAAGGAATGCAAGTACCACACGGTCTGCACCAAGCGATGGTTCTACTACGTATGGAATGTATTTTTCTTTCTTTTCATCATCAAAATAGGTCATATCCTGTTTTGATACTTCCTGATGCTGTGTAAGGTCATAGTCTGTTCTGTCAGCAATACCCCAAAGCTCGCCCCAACCGAATGGGAATTAGAACTCGATATCGCTGGTTGCTTTACTGTAGAATGAAAGTTCTTCCGGAGAGTGGTCTCTCACGCGCATTTCTTCTTCTTTGATACCTAATGTCTGTAACCAATTGATACAGAAGTTTTTCCAGTATGCAAACCATTCAAGGTCTGTATCCGGTGCACAGAAGAATTCCAATTCCATTTGCTCAAATTCTCTGGTACGGAATGTGAAGTTACCCGGTGTAATTTCATTACGGAATGATTTACCGATTTGTCCGATACCGAATGGAATTTTCTTTCTTGATGTACGTTGTACGTTTTTAAAGTTTACGAAAATACCTTGTGCTGTTTCCGGACGAAGATAAACTGTATTCTTTGCGTCTTCCGTTACACCTTGGAATGTTTTGAACATCAAGTTGAACTGACGAATCTCTGTAAAGTTGTGCTTTCCACAGGTTGGACATGGAACATTGTGTTCTTCCACCCAGCTTTCCATCTGTTCTTTCGACCAAGCGTCAACGCTTTCTGTTAACTCAATTCCATTTTCTGCAGCATAATCTTCGATGATCTTGTCTGCACGGAATCTTTCTTTACATTCTTTACAATCCATAAGTGGGTCGCTGAAACCACCTAAGTGACCTGAAGCCACCCATGTCTGTGGGTTCATTAAGATGGCACAATCAACACCAACGTTGTATGGGTTCTCTTGAATGAATTTCTGCCACCATGCTCTTTTTACATTATTCTTTAACTCAACGCCAAGGTTTCCGTAATCCCATGTATTTGCAAGGCCTCCGTAAATTTCAGAGCCCGGATATACAAAACCTCTTGATTTGGCAAGTGCTACAATTTTATCCATTGTTTTTTCCATATCTAATCCCTCTCATTTATAAAATGTCTTTAATTCGTATTATTATACCTTCTTTTGAATCGGTTTTCAAGGCTTGTAGTCAATTAATTTTACTCACCCATAACCTTTTCAACTTCCCCCTTCAAATATAGGTTTTCTTTTGTGCCGTAAATAATTGGCTGAATTTTCTTTTCCTTGACCAGATAAGATAAATTCTGCCTTGAACACTGAAGCAACTCACAGGTTTTTGTTGTATCTATTACATTTCTGCGCACAAAATTATAAAAATCTGTCGAAGTCAATGGAACAGACTGACCTGTTGCTCTCAAATCAGACACTTGAATTTCAATAGAGTCATTAAAAATAACACTATATCCACCAGCACCAATTTTGACACTATCCAGTAACTTTCTGTTCTTCAGAACATAAGAAAGTTCTTTATACCGTTTAACAAGCTGCAAGAGCTCTACTTTTTTCACAACATCATCTTGAAACAAACACACTAGTTGATTGTCTTCTGTCGGGAAACATTCCCATATATTTTTCTTCATTCTATCCTTGATGTCCTCTGGAATTTTCTCCATCTCTATCTCTGTGATATAACAGTTATCTTGGGAACATCTTCCTTTTGACAAACTAAGAAGCGCCATTTCACTATAATCCTTCAGTTTGTGATTTTTAAGAATACTGCCGATATTTTGTCTGCCATTTGGAATTACTCTTTCTTTTACCCACATGAGACTAATGTCTCGAGGAACTGTATATATTTTATCTCTTACCAATCTCTGAAATAACAATGGGGCTTCCCATTCGTCCAGTTCCTCGCTCAATTCTATAATAAAACTTTCTGATTTTTCATAATAGAGCAAGTACCCGATTAGCTTTCTTTCTAATGCTTCATCATAAATTGCATAACTTTTCATATTGACACCACCTTGCCCAAAGCATATCCCATATCTTCTCCTGATGTACACGCGATAAAACAGATGACAAATCTTCAAATAATATTTCTTTATCCTGTACTGTTAATTTTTTTTGGAATATTGTCTTTTTATCTGTTACAAGATTTAAATTTTCCAAAGTTGAGCGTGTGCCGATAAAGTTTTGACATGGTTTATCCTCTAATATGTCAAACTTTTTCACCTCTTCTTCACTATAGCAAGAACATAGAAAAGATAACCCATGGTCAAACAAAGGTGCAATTCTTATGGTACGTTTTCGTCCATTTCGAAGCACCTCTATATTCGCGCCGTGTCGGTCTCTGTTCATTATCAAATAATCTACTGCTAACATGGTATCAATATACTTTTGCCATCCCTGATTCACACAGAACTCATAACGCGATTCATTTGACTGCCTATTTATTTGATAATAGTTATCCAATGCTGCTTTTGTTTCTCCTCGATTTTTAAAATCCTTCGATGCACATAGCCATGTGTCGTAGATTTTACCGTCCATCTCAATATCTGCATGTATAAGTTGATACTCCAAGTGTTCAACACCTAAAATAGTAAGTAATCGGTCAACGATAATTTCGTTAATACATTCATGACCAATAATACCTTTTTCACTATCGAAATTAGATAATTTATAATATATTTTTTCTCCGGACACCACTGACTGGGATTTTAAAAATGTTCCTGCTGTGCCACTTGAATTTCTTGCATGGGACCACTTGAGATAAGTCAAATCCTGCTTCTCGACAATTATTTTCTGTGTCATTTATATCACTTCCTAATTTACGTTTTCCTTAATGCCATTATACATTTTTATTTGACGCTCGTCAAATATTTTTACAAAAATAGGAAACCAATTAATATTGATTTCCTATTTCAAGCACATTTCCAATATTTCCAAAGACTTAAACTTTTTATCGATATGTGTACTTGTATATTGTTTTATCACATTCCCAAGTTCAAAAAGCACTTCATCCGACACGGCAAATGTATATAATTTCTCTATAGTCGACGAGACAATATACTGCAGCGTATAAATCGTTGCCGGACTAAGCGGGATACCATCCGGTGCAATTCCCTCGCACTCTGAACAAATCAAACCATGATTCTGACTGCTGAACACCACACTCCTGTCACTCACGCCACAATTTGCACAGCGATACACCTCCGGTGCTTCTCCGTTAATCACAAGCGTTTTTAACTCATATATGTAACGCACCAATTCTCTGTTAATCTTACCCGATGCAAGTGCCCGCAGAGACTGATAAAGATGTTTAAGCATCTCTCTCTCATCGTTGTATTCTTTTGTAAAATAGTCCGCAATCTCCATAAAATAAAAGCCGTAATATGCCCCTTCAAAATCGGTGCTAAGTTCCATAAAATAATTGGAAATATTCGCCTGCATGATATTATAGGAGGTTCTACCCTCATACAATTCAAACTCGCCAAATACAAAGGGATTGGTCACGCCCATCAGCGGACTGTTTTGCCGTCTGGCACCCTTTGCAAATGCAGATATCTTTCCTTTTTCTTTCGTCAATATCACGACTCGCTTATCATTTTCACCAATAGGTGTCGCGGACAGCACCATCCCTGTCACGGTTATCGACTGATTCAACTACTCTCTCTCCTATTTCCTGCTTCTCGGATTCCATGCGGATTCCTTTGTAATTCAAATAATCCACAACGCTTCCTGTCTTTTCAAATGTTGTCCACAAATTTTTATCTTCCATGTGAAAACCCTCCCTTGTATAAGTTTTAGAATTTCCACTTTTGGCTTTAACATACTGAAACTATCTGCCAGTTATTTTTCTCTAAAAAGCCTTGACAACTTAAAAACTATAAATCTTCCTTTGTGTACCCGAAGTTCTTAATCAAGAAATCACTGTCTCGCCAGTCCTTTTTCACCTTCACCCAAAGCTGAAGATTCACTTTGCAATCCAACATTTTCTCAATCTCGAAACGGGCTGTGCTTCCGATTTTCTTCAGCATAGCCCCTTGCTTTCCGATGATAATTCCCTTGTGCGAATCACGTTCACAGATAATGGTGGCATCAATATCAACAATCTTTCTGCGATACTTCATACTGTCAATTGCCACAGCAATACCATGCGGAATCTCATCATTCAAACAATGCAGAGCCTTCTCACGAATCAGTTCTGACACAATCTGTCTTTCCGGTTGGTCTGTAATGGTGTCTTCGTCATAAAACTGTGGACCGTACGGCAAATATTTCAAAATCACTTTCACTAATTCGTCTGTATTATCACCATTTCTTGCAGACACGGGTACTATCTCAGTAAAATCGTAAATCTTACGATAGGCATCGATAAAGGTAAGAATGTCTTCCTTCTTCACCATATCTACCTTATTAATCACTAGGATAACAGGCGTTTTCACCTTTCCAAGCTGCTCTGCGATATGCTTTTCGCCAGCTCCGATAAATGTAGTCGGTTCCACTAGCCAAAGTACCACATCTACTTCATTCAGCGTGCGCTCCGCCACATTTACCATGTATTCTCCAAGCTTATTTTTTGCCTTATGAATTCCTGGTGTATCTACAAAAACAATCTGTCCTTCTTCAGTTGTCAGTACCGTCTGAATGCGGTTTCTCGTAGTCTGTGGTTTGTTCGATGTTATGGCAATTTTCTGGCCGATAAGATAATTCATCAAAGTAGATTTCCCTACATTCGGCCTTCCGATTAATGTTACAAATCCAGATTTATAATCTGCTCTCATATGTTCTCCTTTTCAATCAAATTGTATCAAGTATGCTAAAAAAGATTCTTTACTTCCATAAATAAATCTTTTTGTTCTTCGATTTTCTCTTCCCCACCAATTACACATAACTGGTTACATGCAAGTGCTGCGGCAACTACGTCTGCAAGTGCACGGATATCCTCTTCCTTCGCATCCAGAATCTGGTTTCTTTCTTCACGAATCATTGCCTCATTCACACGGTTCATGTAAAGAGTCATTGAACGGTCACCCTTTGCCACCGGTGTCATTGGCTGGTCAAGGTTACTCATAGTTCCGATAATATATTTCGTCATATCACGTTCACTCACCTTGAAGTTTCGCAAATAATCCACCACGCCTTCATAGACTGCATTTGTCTTTTCCAGATTCGGATCACGGTAGGATGAAAAGTACGCTTCGCCAAGTCGGTTAAAATTACTAATACATCCATATGCACCACCTTTGACACGTACGTTCTGCCACAAGTATTCATATCCTAAGATTACCTTCAATATCTGGAAGGCACCTGTATACTCGTAGCCGGCATCAACAAAGTTACCCACACGTGCTACATACTGTACCTTAGAAGATGTTTTGAAGCCTTCATTTTGTTTTTCACAATGAATGACGCATGGTGTTTCTTCTACCTTATCCGTAAATAAACTTGTCTTAATTGATGCAATTTCCTGCTCAAAGCCTTTCAAGCCAACTCTTTCCGCCGTGTAGCTTAACATCATATTATCTGCGCGGAATAATTGTTTCACCAGTTTTTCAAGTTTTGAAATCAATGCATCTTTTTCTTCTTCAAAATTTTCTTCTATGCGTTTTACCACTGTATAGAAATCAATTCCACCTGTCAATTCCTTGAACTTCGAAATTGGAGATGCGTAGGACAATGCTCTTGCTGCCGCCGTCTGATGTCCAGCCGACTGAAATCTCATCTGAAGTCTTGAGATGGTCATTGCAAGAATCTCTTTCAGTCGCTTTTCATCACCAAGCTTCGACTTCGTCATGATTTCCTGCATCATCGCAAAAGCAATCGGCATTTTCGAATACAAGGCTTTTGCCTTTACCTCAAATGTAACTTTAAACTCTTTCTCTTTTACACAGGTTACATCCGGATACACCTCAATAGAAGTGCTGATTCCACCAGTGTGCATATTGATTTCATTAAACAGTTCGCCATACTCGTAATTGTCTGTGTCGATAATACCAAGTACCGCCTGTAAAATCCCTACATACGGAAGTTCTTCTGCAGAAACACCAGACAAATCAAATATCAAGTCTACATATCCGATTCCGTTGGTATCAATCTCATGGAGCACTACCTTCGTTCCATCCATATCCAATTCTTCATTCTGGATTGGTGCAATTTCACGACTGATATCGCTTCGTTCCAAAACAGGAATCTTTTCCATATCTTCCGGTTTTTCTTCTTCCTCTTGATAGTCCACAAGTTGTTTTGTGGCATTTACAAGAGCTTCTACTTCCTCTTTGCTAAGACTCGCTTTGTAAGCAGCCAATTTTTCTTCTAATTCTTTATCCATTCTTGCAGTACGCCCACGCTCCGGTTTTACCACAACCACAGCACCGTGTGTATTATCAAGAATATATTTCTGAATTAAATTCTCAAAATATCCCGTTGCAATCTGTGATTTCAAGAAATCATAAGTCTCAATAGCAGACAGGTGAATAAACGGCTTTTCATCATCATATAACCAACTGTCAAAAATCTGCAGATTATACATAAGTCCCTTTGGATAGCTTCCAAAATCCGCCTCGCGATAACGGAATTCATTGTAATGAATACCTGCCTCTAAGGATTTCTGGTCAATACCATTTTTCACAATGTCTCGCAATGTATTTTCAATCACATTTACAAATGCTTCTTTTTGCTCTACATTTGCATTCTTTGCTACAACGGAGAACATTGGCTGATAAATACAGCTTTCATAAGCACCCATAATATCTTTTCCAATTCCTGCATCCACAAGAGCCTTCTTAAGCGGCGCCCCCGGTGCAGAAAGAAGTGCATAATCAAGCACCTCGAACGCAAGATAAAGCTTCTCATCAAGTGCTGTTCCGATTACCTTATTATAAGAAAGGTAAGTGTTATCTTCTTCCGGTTCCCCACTGGTGATGGAGTAGGTTTCTTCAATCTCTTTCACTGCATCAAACGGCTTTTGGAATTGAATTTCAGAGTCAATCTCCTGCGCATCAAAAAGAGATAAATACGCCTTATCTAACCACTCCAACTTTTCCACAAAGTCCATGTCACCATAGAGATAAATATAACTGTTCGATGGGTGATAATATCTCTTATGGAAGGCAGTAAACTGCTCATAAGTGAGGTTTGGAATCTCATCCGGGTCCCCACCGGAATCATTTGCATAGCAAGTATCCGGGAAAAGGGTATGAAGCACCACGCGGTCAAGCACACTCTCCGGTGAAGAATATGCCCCCTTCATCTCATTGTACACAACACCGTTATAGGTCAGCGTATCATCCTCAGACTCTAAATTATAGCTCCAACCTTCCTGCCTGAAAATCTCATTTTTTTCATGAATGTTCGGATAAAAAACAGCATCCATATAGACATGCATGAGGTTCTGGAAATCCTTATCATTGCAGCTTGCAACCGGATAGACTGTCTTATCCGGAAATGTCATGGCATTCAAAAAGGTATTAAGAGAACCCTTTACCAATTCCACAAACGGATCTTTGATTGGGAAATTCTTTGATCCACAAAGTACCGAATGCTCTAAAATATGTGGAAGTCCTGTGCTATCCTCCGGCGGTGTACGAAATCCCACTGAAAATACTTTATTATCATCATCATTTTTCACCAATAGGATTCTAGCACCACTTTTTTTATGTCGTAAATAATATCCTTCTGATTTCAAATCCGTTAATTCCTGTTGTTGAATTAATTCATAATTTGTCAATTCGGTTAAATTCATAATTCATGTTCTCCTGATTTCATAGTTCCTTTTATTATACCATTATTTTCCCCAAGAATAAAGCAAAATAGTCGTAAAATAAAGAATGGGTTGTGCTTTAATTGCACAACCCATATCTAAAATCTTTATTCTCTATTCGCCATTTTATTAAGCACCGCGATTACTGCAATCATCAATACTGCACCAACCGGTAATGCAATCCATGCACTTTGTACGAAACCGGCCACGATGTATGTCACAAAGGATACTGCTGCAACTGTAATTGCATATGGCAATTGTGTCGATACGTGATTTACGTGATTACACTGAGCACCTGCAGATGCCATAATCGTCGTATCTGAAATCGGTGAGCAGTGGTCTCCACATACAGCACCAGCCATACAAGCTGAGATACCGATAATCATAAGTTCCGGATTCACTTCTCCAAACACAGCAACTACGATTGGAATCAAGATACCAAAGGTTCCCCAAGAGGTTCCCGTTGCAAAGGAAATCACACATCCAATCACAAAAATAATTGCCGGCAAGAAGTTCATAAGGCTACCCGCAAAACTATTTACCGTGTTTTCTACAAATGCAGTTGATCCAAGGCTATCTGTCATTGCCTTCAATGTCCATGCAAATGTCAAAATCAAAATAGCTGGAACCATTGCTTTAAATCCATCCGGAATACAGCCCATACAATCTGAGAATGTCATTACCTTGCGGATTAAGTATAAGATAATTGTGATTAACAATCCGAAAAAGCTTCCCAGCGCCAATCCCATTGAAGCATCGCAGTCTGAGAATGCAGTTACAAAATCAACTCCGCTGAAGAATCCACCTGTGTAGAGCATACCAATTACACAGCAAACAATTAATGAGATAATCGGAATTACAAGGTCTACCACTTTTCCTTTTGGATTCACCATTTCTGAACCGGCATTTTCATATGGACGGTCTTCTGTAGTGTATAGATCACCTTTCAAAGCATTCATTTCATGCTTCTTCATTGGGCCGTAATCTTTTTTCATAACCACAAGCACAACCATCATCAAAATAGTAAGTAGCGCATAGAAGTTATATGGTATTGCTTTTAAGAATAATTCAAATCCATTATCCCCTTCTACACAGCTAGCTACTGCCGCTGCCCATGATGAAACCGGTGCAATAATACAGACCGGTGCTGCTGTTGCATCAATTAAGTACGATAATTTTGCACGTGACACATTGTGTTTGTCTGTTACCGGACGCATTACACTACCTACTGTCAAGCAGTTGAAATAGTCATCAATAAAAATCAAACATCCAAGAGCGATAGTTGCAAGCTGTGCACCCACTCTTGATTTGATATGTTTACTTGCCCATTCTCCAAATGCTGCCGAACCGCCTGCTCGATTCATGAGACAAACCATTGCTCCCAATATTACAAGGAATATCAAGATACCAACATTATACTCATCTGCAAGTACTGCAATGAAACCTCCACTAAACATGTGAGTTACTGTTCCTTCAAATGAAAATCCTGAATAGAACAATGCTCCTACCAAGATTCCCACAAACAATGAACTATACACCTCTTTGGTAATCAGCGCCAGAACAATTGCTACCAATGGTGGCACTAACGACCAGAAGGTCCCATACATTTTTGGTTCGTATACAGCCTCTTCTGCTGCGAACACTGTCATAGACATCATCACTACTAAGATTACGATAGCTGATAATGCCTTAATTACGTTTTTCTTTGAAATACGCATAAAATTTCCTCCTCTTTTCTTTCGTTTTCCTCTAAGTTTTCTCTCAAACAACCTCATAGCACAAATGTATATAATAATTATAAAAGCCATAGGCACACTGCATCGTATGTCTATGGCATTTTTGTAATCATTTATTATCCATCTACGATAGCACTCCACACATATGTGACAGTGTATTACATGTTCTGCAATACCCCAGAAACACTTCCCCGAACATGAAAGTGAATCTTCGGCAACTTTCCCTTTCGCATATAGCAGTTGTCCACCTTTGCTACATGTTACTGATGAAACCTGCGCCTCTATCAGTTATTCAATTATATTGAATATACTATCAGTCATCTTCCTTGTCAACGAATTTTAGCAAAAAAAGTGCCTAGAATCAACATTCTAAGCACTTGCAATAAAAAAAGCACGAGACGGGATTCGAACCCGCGACCCTCGCCTTGGCAAGGCGATACTCCACCACTGAGCCACTCGTGCATATTGTCGATTTCTCAACCGAACAATATGTATTATACCCATGCGCATATGGTTTGTCAACAACTTTTTTTATTTTTTTTCAACATTATAAAATTAATCGCAATTGCACCAATTGCCATCACTAATGCCAATGCTTGTGACACCCGTAGTCCGGTTCCAAATAGCATTAAGGAATCAGTTCGGAGCCCTTCAATCCAGAATCTTCCAACACCATAGCCAAACAGATAAATCAGAAACACCTGGCCATCAAACTGCTTATGTTTTACCCACCACAGCATAATTGCCAACACGCAGACATTCCACAGTGATTCATAGAAAAAGGTAGGATGTACTTGTATATAGCGTATGCCGTCAATGACATCCATATGCTCCATCATCTTTTCCGTAATATCGGAACTTCTGACTGCGTCTACCGGAAGTTGCATTGCGAATAAATTGTTTGTGTAATCACCGAACGCTTCTCGATTAAAGAAATTGCCCCAACGCCCAATAATCTGCCCGAGTATTAAGCCCGGACCAGCTGTATCTGTCATAAGGCCAAACGGAATCTTCTTTACTTTAGCATAAACATATACCGTAATAATGGCAGTAATCACACCGCCATATATAGCAAGTCCGCCTTGTCTGATATTAAAGATACTAAGCAAATCATCCTTGTAGGAATCCCACGAGAAGATAACATAGTAGATTCTCGCACCAAGCACAGACAAAATAACTGCATAAAGTGCCAAATCGTAATAGGTATCCGGGTCCTGACCGGTCTTCTTCGCCAGAAATGCTGCAATTGCAATTCCCGCAAGAACCCCAAGTCCAATAATAATTCCATAATAAGCAATTTCAAATCCAAATACGGAAATCGTCTGACCAACATTTTTTAAATGAATACCTAAGTTAGGAAAGTTAATATTTGTTGTCATAGTTTAATTTCCTTTCCAACTATACATTAAATCTAAACAGAATAATATCTCCATCCTGTACCACGTATTCTTTTCCTTCCAAACGTACAAGACCTTTTTCTTTTGCTGCCGTGTAGGTACCACAATCCATCAAATCATCATAGCTAACGATTTCCGCGCGGATAAATCCACGTTCAAAATCTGAGTGAATCTTTCCTGCCGCCTGTGGTGCTTTTGTTCCTTTTTTAATTGTCCATGCACGCACCTCAGGTTCACCTGCTGTCAAATAACTAATTAATCCAAGCAAGCTGTAACTTGCTTTAATTAATTTCTCAAGACCCGATTCACTAAGACCGAGGTCTTCTAAGAACATCTTCTTTTCATCATCTTCTAATTCTGCAATTTCCTGCTCAATCTGTGCGCACACAACGAATACTTCACAGTTTTCTTTGGTTGCAAATTCACGGACAGCCTGTACACCTTCATTGCTTGCCCCGTCATCCATCAGGTCATCCTCTGCCACATTTGCAGCAAAGATAACTGGCTTATAGGTAAGCAGATTATAGCTTTCCAACAGGCTAAGCTCATCCTCGTCATTTACTTCAAAACTTCTTGCCATGTTGTCATTTTCTAAGTGTGCTTTTATTCTTTCCAGCAATTCCAATTCCTTTGCAACTGCTTTGTCATTGCGAGCCACTTTCACAGCCTTTGCAATACGTCTTTCCAAAATTTCGATATCTGAAAAAATCAACTCTAAGTTAATAGTTTCAATATCACGAAGAGGTGCAATACTTCCATCTACATGGACAATATTACTGTCTTCAAAACATCTTACTACATGTACAATGGCATCTACCTCACGGATGTTTGCAAGGAATTGATTTCCCAAACCTTCTCCTTTAGATGCACCCTTTACCAAACCTGCAATATCAACAAATTCAATTGCAGCAGGTACGATTTTCTTTGTATTATACATATCACCAAGTACATTTAATCTTTCATCTGGTACAGTTACAACACCCACATTCGGGTCAATCGTACAGAACGGATAGTTTGCCGACTCTGCTCCCGCTTTTGTCAATGAGTTAAATAATGTACTTTTTCCTACATTTGGTAATCCAACGATTCCTAATTTCATTTTTCTTTCTCCTTTGCTTGAAACCCTTGATTTCACGGGCTTTTTTAAACTTCATATTTTGGTTACGTACCAATTTACGTACCAATTTTTTTGAGCAAAAAATTACCATAAGCACCTATACTATATCATGAAATGGCCCAAAAGTAAATTTACAAAATAGCATCTAAACCTTTTTATTGGCTAGATGCTATCTCTGCTTATTATATTTTCTATTTCTTTTATAAAACGGCATGTTCTCTATCTGTATCGTTTTAAAAAGGGAATGTTAATGCCGCGGCACTAAACACTCCCTTTTACTGGTTGATTTTCCGTTGTCTGCCAACCTCCAGCACCTATGTCTGGAAAATAACAGGTTTTTCCGTTGCTTGCCAACCTCCGACACCTACGTTCGGAAAATATATCAGATTTTAGGTGTCAACCCACCACTGTTTCACAGCTTCTTTTTCTAATTACATTCGAAGCCGAATCTCTTGGTCAATAAACATTACCTACACTTCCCTTTCGTCTTAAAACAATTCCGCCTCATTTTCAATCAAATCTTCCGCCAAATACCGCGCATCCATATTTTCAATGCCATAACTTCCATTGGCAATCTGACCGGCAAGTTTGCTAGAATAATAAATATCGAACGCTGTTCTCAATTCAATTTGTTTCATTTCCGCAATGTGCTTTACAATATCCGTCTCCAGATTCTGCTTATATATTTCGGTCAGTTGTTCCCTATCCACCATCTACTTCACCTCATACGCTTTTTGATACTTGATAACCTGCTCTAACGTTTCTTGATTTACAATACAGATTTGATTGTTCATCTTATAATATCGCAACTCATCTAATACTTTCTGTTTGTCCCACAAGCCACGAAAATACATATCTACCGTTTTAAACACATCATCATTGGCAACATTGCCTATAATAACGTCATAGTCCTTGTTTAGTTCCTCGCCTCTGCGACACGCGCAAACAAACTCTAACCACTTCTCGTTTTCTTCTTCAAACGATAAAACTCGATATTGTTCCAAGTTATCTGGTATCTCATACACATTAACAATTGCAGACTTCTCTTGTCGCATTGCTTTACGAACGGCCCATTTCTTTGCCTGCTCCTCATAAGTGGTTAAATAAAATCCTGTACCAAAATCCAGATGTTTCTTTGAATGGAATACATCCGGTGTCTTTATGATTTCAGTTGTTCCATGATAAACAATCATAACGCCACCCCTTTTTCTTGTACATAATCTGTAATATCTTCCACCAGATACTCTTTACCCTGAGTGTGAAGTACATCATAACATGCAATAATGTAATTATCTAAAATCCCTGTGGAATTTAAAATCTTATAAACCGCTGACGGTGTTTTTTTCCATTTGCTTGCAAGGCTGTAAAGCATAAATATTGAAAAATCTAATTCTTTTTCTTTACACATATCGCACCTCCTGCTAAACTTCCTACTTATATTATACCAAAAAAACTGAAATCTTCCACAACATTTTATCGAAGATGCGTCACTATAGCCTTCTCATCTTCTTGAAATATATCTGAAGGAAACTCCGATGCAACATCATGTACATCTACCATATCTTCAATTTGGTGGCACTTTAGTAGTTTTTCCACAACCGTTTTCGCCTGCAAGAACAATAGTATTATATGCTTCATTACTACTTTTACAAAAATCAAGTTCTAAATTGCCTATTTTAGTTTCATTTTCAAATTGTATATATCCTATCACTTTTTTAACTCCTTTGCACTATATGTACACTGACCATATTCTACCTCATCAAACCGCTTACACCAAATCTCTAACACCTTGCACGTCGGATCACTTAGTTTTCGCACATCTTCACGATACAATGTAACCGGAATGTCTGCTGCTTTACCCACTTTGAAGCCAACGCTAATCGCCGCCCTAGTATCTCCCACAAAATAATCTGCACGAATCATTATTCCACTATTTATGAAATCGCCAATCATACAGTTTCCATATAACAGGTTTGGAAGATATGGCAACACCGCAATCTTTTGTTGCACTTTTCCCTTATTATCAATTTCAAAATCTCTTGCTGATAATTTACCATTTACACAGGCATTATAAAACTGTTGTGCTGATAGTTTCGTCTTAACTCCAGTCAAATGCAAGAAGTTCATATCACGAAATCCAACAATAACTTCCTCTTTATCTTTTCCCTTTTGATAGATAATCTTAAAATGCTTATCATTTATTTTTTCATCATATTCTTTCGCTACCGAAAGAATGATTTTTAAAACTTCTTGTTTTGTATAATTCTTCATATGTACTCCTAATACACAAAGAAGTTGCCCTCGTGGACAACCTCTTTACAAACTATAATATGCTGATTTTTCTGTTGTCTGCCAACTTGCCACCCATCATATGTGGCTTATATGTGGAGTTTTTCTGTTGCTCCCCAACTTGCCAGTCTACCCCTCTAGCTTAACTGTCAGATTTTTAAGGTGTCAGCCCACCCAGATAAGAGTTCTTATCTAACTATATTATATTCTATAACTTTAAAAATTACAATTACTTTTCAAAAATATTTTCCCTATTTCAGAGTTGCTTATTACTCATTTCAGAAGGCACAACACAAATCGTAACATCCGAACAAATCATTACAAAATAGCATCTAACCCTTTTTATTGGCTAGATGCTATCTCTGCTTATTATATTTTCTATTTCTTTTATAAAACGACAGGATTTAATGTCGATATCCTTATCTAACTTCTCTATTTGGGTATATTTATCTGCTGTATAATCTTTGGAAAGTATCGCATATATCTTTTGCATTGGTTTTCTGGTTATATCTCGAATATCTTTTTTTAATAACGTATTCGGTACATTCAGTTGTGTATTTCTATCCTTTATAAAACCAATACATCCTCTGACATTCCCCGCAACTTTTTCAGTAAAAAGCATTGGTCATCTATCCGAAAATTCTCCTATCATCGTGGCACAATGCTTAATTCCCATCATACTCTCTAGAATATCAAGTTTTTGCCCTGAAGAACCATCCTTTGACAAAATAAAGTCATTTTCAGTCAATCTCTTATCCAAACATTTCTCATAAAAATGAATTGCTGATGAAACTTCATTTTTATTTAGTTTCACGCCAGTTAAATGCAAAAAATTCCCTCTATGAAAAACTACTTCATATTTTTGTATCTGCCAATAATTGTTTGCTAATCTCTGATGGCACACCATACAAAAACATAACTTTTTGATCTTCGAGATGTTCTTTATATAATTGTGCTGCCTTTGTCATGATCTGAATTGCACGGCTTTTGTCCATAGTTTTTCCTCTATCTGTACCGTTTTAAAAAGGGAATGTTAATGCCGCAGCACTAAACACTCCCTTTTAGTGGTTGATTTTTCCGTTGTCTGCCAACCTCCAGCACCTATGTCTGGAAAATAACAGGTTTTTCCGTTGCCTGCCAACCTCCGACACCTACGTTCGGAAAATATATCAGATTTTAGGTGTCAACCCACCGCTGTTTCACAGCTTTTTTCTAATTACATTTTACACGAAAAAGTGAAAAAACGCAATTACCTTCTTAAAATATGCTGATATCTTTAAAAATATACCTTTGTCAAGATTATCATCTATAATCATACACAATTCTCTTAGAATGTCAATCTTTTTCAATAGACTACTTTAAATTCTATTCTTGTTCACAAAGCACTAATGTAATTGTTGAGGCTCAAGATGACAATGTGCCGAATGTCAAACAAGGCGATATGAACGGGGATAATCTCGTAACAGATGCGGATGCGATTTATCTGCTGTATTACACGTTTTTCCCTAATGATTACCCTCTGAATCAAAATGGGGATTTTAATGGCGATGAACTTATAACAGATGCAGATGCAATCTATCTGCTATACCATACGTTCTTCCCTAATGATTATCCGTTAAATTGACAATTTGTAATAAAGTGAAACGAAATATATAAAACCTCATACAGATAAATATCAAAAAAATGCATGAAAGGATTTTACATATGAAATCTCGAATTAACATATTTAAGAATATAAGTTTAATTGCCTTGACTCTATTTGTCTCTGGACTATTTGCAATGATTTCACCGTCCATAACCACTCACGCCGCTTCCGCTTCTCTCTCAGCTTCTTCCGGTAGTGTAAGTGCCGGAAGCACGGTTACCTTTACCGTAAACGTAAGCGGAGCAGACAGCGTTACTTCTGCTGCTGTTGTGGTGTCATACGGCAGCAAACTGGAACTAGTGTCTGGAGAGTGGCTAAAGTCCGGTTTGGCAGACTTTAATACATCTACGAAGCAAGGTACACTTGCATTTACCTCTACTGGAAGCATGAACGGCGGTTTATTTCGCGTAACACTCCGTGCGAAATCTTATGATTCTTCTGCACAATCTGTTAGCGTGAATGTCATTATCCGAAACGGAGCCTCTACTATTTATTCACAGGCAGTATCTTCTAGTGTGAAGATTACATGTTCTTCCCATAGTTACAGTGGATGGTCTACCGTTTCTAATGCAACCTGTACTGCTGGCGGACGCGAGCAACGCAGTTGCTCTGTATGTCGTGGTGTAGAAACCCGCGATACCAGTGCATTAGGTCACAGTTGGGGAAGTTTTTCTGAAACAAAGGCACCAACCTGCACTGCTACCGGAACACAGACTCGCACTTGTAGCCGTTGTAGTCAGTCAGAGAATAAGGCTGTGAAAGCAACCGGACATTCTTATGATAAATCGAAAGAAACAAAGGCTCCAACCTGTACAGAAACAGGCGCAAAAACCGGCACTTGTAAAACCTGTGGTGAGAAGGTGACAGAAACCATAAAAGCCACCGGACACAAGTTTGGTGCTTGGCAGGAAGAAACTGCTCCCACCTTTTCAAAAGCCGGCTTGGAAAAACGTGTATGTTCAGAATGTAATGCTAAGGAAACCAGAGAAATCGAAGCTCTGGGCTATGAATTTAGCGAACCTACCAACGCAAAAGATTCCGTGTTTGTTTACTATGATATTACTTCTACTGTCAGCCAAGATGAAATTATTTCCAAAGGTTATGTGAATGCAAAATTTGCTATTCCATCGGGTGTTGGTTCTAACGTTAAACTTTACTTTGTAACAGAAAGCGGCGCTTTGGAAGAAATTGTCGCTACTGTTTCAGAAGATGGTTCCGCTATTGAGGCGCAAATTACAAAACTCGGCACCTATGCTGTATGTAAGGTGCTAGATGGAGATTCTGGGGTCAAAGTAGAAGATATTTCTAATGAAAAAACTGATGTGTCTGCTGATAATGTAATCATGCCCGGCAAGTCTGGTCTTGACTGGATTTGGATTGTAGTTGCAGGGTTAGAATTCGCGGTGATTGCAGGATATGTCTGGTATATGATTTGGAAAAGAAAGAAATGACAGGCTATTCGCCTGTCATTTTTTACATTTTATCTTGTTTTTAAATATAACTATCCCTTGTCTCCATCAGAATAACCATTCCTGTTGGGAATGTGATTTTCACTTGCTCCTCCTGCAGTTCATTACTCACACACATGCTGCTGTTTGGACAAAGTCTGTAATGAGAAAGCGGGTATTTTGCACCTTCGATGGAAATATCCTCCACAATTCCACCAAACGGAAATACAGAAAAATATTCTCCAAATTGGTTCTGTTTACAAAGCTCTACTTCCTTTTCTGCCAGGGAAATGCGATTGTTTGCATCCTGCAAATATGCCTTTACTCCGTGGTCTTGGGCGATTTTTAAAATCTGAATATTTGCCATAACATGGTCAAGACGGGAACCCGTACCTCCCAAAATCCAAACCTTCTCTGCTCCCAATTCAATGGCCAGATGCAATGCAATCTCAGTATCTGACGCATCTTTTTCCGGTCTAAACTTCCGAATCGGCACCTGGGTTTCTTTTTCATAATACTCCACAAGCTCTGCTTCCACACTATCAAAGTCTCCAACAATGTGGGTAGGCATCACTTGGTTTCGGTTTAAAAACTGTAGACCCCTATCTACGCCAATCACATATTCCGCCTGTATTTCATTTAACATCTGCAGCACGAATTTATCATCAATTGTGCCGCCGCTAATAATCACTGCTTTTTTACTCATACTTATTTAATATTTCCATCATATCGATTGTGTTTTGCTTCGTATCGCCGTTAAATACAGCCGAACCAGCCACAATAATATTCGCTCCTGCTTTTAAAACCTCTTCCACATTGTGAGTGTAGATACCGCCATCCACTTGAATATCTACATTTAAGCCCTTTGCATCAATCATGGCCTTTGTTTCTGCTATTTTTTCAAGTGAACTTGGAATAAATTTCTGTCCGCCAAATCCCGGCTCTACTGACATAATTAAGATCATATCTACCTTATCCAAATAAGGCTGTAATGCTGAAACAGGAGTTTTTGGTTTAATAGAGATACCTACTTTACATCCACATTCCTTAATTTTAGCAATCGTAGCATTCACATCCTCGCACGCTTCCAAATGAATGGTAATTAGGTCTGCGCCTGCTTTTGCAAAATCTTCCACATAACGAATTGGCTCAGTAATCATTAAATGTGCATCACAAACCAAGTTCGTAGCCGGTCTAATAGACTTCAATACAGGCATACCAAACGAAATGCTTGGCACAAAAATTCCATCCATTACATCGAAATGTAAATATTTCGCTCCATTTTCCTCAATTACTCGAATTTCCTTACCTAATTCTTTAAAATCTGCCGATAGCATTGATGGGGCCAAAATTGTCATGTTAATATCTCCTTTTTTCCTTCAGTTCATTGTACATTTCCAAATAATTTGCATATCTTACCGGATGAATCTTTCCTTCATCCAAGGCTTGTTTTACTGCACAGCCAGGCTCATGAATATGGTCGCAACCTAAGAACCTACACTGTCCTTCATATTCTGAAAACTCCGTAAAATAATACTTCAACTCTTCCTTTTCAAAGTCATTGGTATAGAGAGAACTAAACCCCGGCGTATCCATAATATAGGTATTATCCTCAATCCAGATTAATTCACTGTGCCGTGTCGTATGTTTTCCCCGCTCTATCTTTTCACTAATGCTTCCCGTCTCCATGTTGGCATTTGGCTGAAAGATATTAATAAGAGAAGATTTCCCCACTCCGGAAGGTCCTGCAATCGCAGTTGTCTTACCATGAAGTAAGTCTTTGAGTTCTTCCGTGTTTTCTCCCTCTAATGCGCTGGTAAACACAATTTGGTAACCACATTTTTCATAAATGTCTTTCAGTTCCTGTATCTCCGGCTCTGTTGCAATATCCTTCTTGTTAAAGCATAGCACTACCGGAATATCCTTGCTTTCCATCATGATGAGAAAGCGGTCTAATAAGTTGAAATGTGGTTTTGGCTTTGTGACTGCGAAGACCACCAGCGCCTGGTCGATATTAGCTACCGCCGGACGAATCAACTCATTTTTACGCGCTATGATTTCTGTGATATTTCCCTTTTTTTCTGTTTCGTCAAGAATATCTATCTCGACAATATCGCCTACCAAAGGTTTCATCTTTTCTTTTCGGAAAATCCCTTTAGCCTTACATTCATAAAGACCGGATTCTACTACATGTACGTAGTAGAATCCGGCAATTCCTTTTATAATCTTTCCTTGCATAGATTAGTCCTTATATGCTTTCTATGGGTTAGTGCCAGTTCCTGTTCCAGTTCCGGTACCTGCTCCATCATCTTGATTACTTGAAGATTCGCCGGAGCCTGTACTTAAAACTATCGTAATTGTAGTTCCTTCTTCCACAGCTTCCCCAGCTTGTTCTACTCGAACCACTAATCCCTCTGCATATTTAGAACTAGCAGTTCCATATGGATCTTTTACAATTCTTAAATCCCCACCTAAATTTTCAAGAATTTTTACTACTTCTGAGAAAGTCTTTCCTGCAAACTCTTCATTTGCTGGTATCTGAATCTTTTCTTTTCCGATACTTACAACATATTTTACAGTTGTACCTTTATCAAGTTCTGTTGTCTCTTCAATTTCCTGTTCAAGAACAGTTCCTTCTTCTTCTTCACTGTTAACTTCTACAGCTTCGCCAACCAAACCAGCATCCTTCAATGCTTTTTCTGCATCTTCTCTTGATAATCCTACAATGTCTGGCATAAAGGTCTTACCTACACCTGTACTTATATAGATTGTAATTTTTGCTTTATAGTTTCTGCCCTCGCCAGCTTCCGGATCCGTTTTAATCACCAAGTCTTTCTTAACAGTCATATGTTCTTCTGTCTTAACCTTGATGTTTTTCTCCTCGAATCCTGCATCCACTAACGCCTTGATTGCATCTTCTTCTGTCTTGTTACTAACATCCGGAATCTCAATCTCTTTTAATCCGGTACTTACATACACCTGTAATTTTGCGCCTTCCGGAAGCTCTGTTCCTTTTGCAGTTAATTGTTTGAAAATATAACCTTTTTCGTACTTAAGTGCTTCCTCTTGACGGGCAACAACAATAGTAACGCCAAGCTCCTTTAATTCTTCCTCCGCCTGTTCTACTGTCATTCCGACAACATACGGAATACCCTTATCCTCGCCTTGCTGAACAATATTATTATTGTCACTAAAGATACCGGCTAAGTTTCCAATCACCCATGCCATAACTCCGACGAACAAAACAGAGGCTACAATCAATAAGATTTTCATAACCTTTGACATCTTAGGGTCGATATCTGAATTCTTCTTACCAGCTCTGCGCCCTTTTTCGTCATCGTCATAGTAATCATCATAATCGTCATAATCAGAATCAAAAGCGGCTTCACCTTGGATGCGAGCCATTTCTTCTGGTGTAACAATAACCGTATTCGTAGGACTGGTAAGTGGAGCTATTTTCACAAAATCACCGTCCGGCTCTTGGATAGAACGCTTCAAATCACGTGCTAAAGCTGCAACATTTGCATAACGTCTGTCCGCACTCTTCTGCGTACATTTCATGATAATCTGCTCTAAACTATATGGAATCTCAGGTACAAGCTCTGACGGTGGAACAATGTCTTCCTGTAAATGCTTGAGTGCAATAGACACTGTGGAATCTCCATCAAATGGCAATTCACCTGTAATCATCTCATACATGGTAATACCAAGAGAATAGATATCACTCTTCGCATCACTAAATCCGCCTCTTGCCTGTTCCGGAGATGTATAATGTACTGATCCCATTACATTCGTACTAATTGTGTTAGATGAGGTTGCTTTTGCAATACCAAAATCTGTAACCTTTACTTTTCCCTCTTTGGAAATAATAATATTCTGCGGCTTAATGTCACGATGAATAATGTTGTTACTATGAGCTGCATCCATTGCTGAACTCACCTGCATAGTAATACCGATTACTTCCTTGGCTGTCAATTTGCCCTTTTTCTGAATGTAATCTTTTAATGTAATACCTTCCACTAATTCCATCACTATGTAGTAAAGGCCACGGTCTTCCGCCACATCATAAACATTTACAATATTCGCATGAGTAAGTCCTGCAGCAGACTGCGCCTCTGACCAGAACTTCTTCACGAAATTCTCATCTGCGCTAAATTCTTTCTTTAAAACCTTTACAGCAACATATCGATTCAAAACACGGTCAATTGCCTTATATACATTTGCCATG
>JAZRQP010000043.1:0-2563 GCA_045649885.1 Faecalimonas sp. | reverse complement strand
GTAGAAGTAATGCTACTTGGCCAAAATGTAAATTCCTACGGAAAGAACTTAGAAGAACCAATGAGTTTTGCACAGCTTTTGCAGGAAATTGAAAAGATTGAAGGTCTGGAACGCATTCGTTTTATGACCTCTCATCCAAAGGATTTATCGGATGAGTTGATAGAAGTAATGAAAAACTCAAAGAAAATATGCAAGCATTTGCATCTTCCGGTTCAGTCAGGAAGTACAGAGATTCTAAAGAAAATGAATCGTCGTTACACAAAGGAGCAATATTTGGAATTGGTTCGTAAAATCAAAGAAGCTGTTCCGGATATTTCCTTGACAACAGATATTATTGTTGGTTTCCCTGGTGAAACAGAAGAGGATTTTCTGGAAACCATGGATGTGGTAAAACAGGTTCGATATGACAGTGCATTTACCTTTATTTATTCTAAGCGTACAGGAACCCCTGCTGCCGTAATGGAAGATCAGATTCCGGAGGACGTAGTTAAGCATCGATTTGACCGTCTGTTAAAAGAGGTGCAGGATATCTCTGCAGAGGTTTGCAGAGTGCACGAAGATACGGTGCAGCCTGTATTAGTGGAGTCCATGAATGATCACGATGAAACTCTTGTTACAGGACGTATGAGCAACAATATCCTGGTGCATTTTCCGGGAGATAAGAGCTTAATAGGAAAAATTGTAGATGTACATTTAAAAGAATGCAAGGGCTTTTATTATATAGGTGAAATGCAGTAAATTCCATAGATAAAATGACGCAAAATGTCCAAACTATGTATTAGGTTACATGGGGAGGACATTTTTTATGTTTTTTAAGCGGTTGTTGGAATATGGTTTTTTATGGCTTTTGGGAGGTTCGTTGTATTATGCATTTGAAATGGCATTTCGTGGGTTTTCCCACTGGAGTATGTTTGTGCTTGGTGGTATATGCATGGCATTTTTTGCATTTCAAGGATTTGCAACTCACTGGAGAGAACCCATGTGGAAGCAGGTAATAAGATGTACAGTTTTTGTGACAGCTAGCGAGTTTATTACAGGATTGATTGTAAATAAATGGCTTAGGCTTGGGGTATGGGATTACAGTGACCAACCCTTTCAATTATTTGGGCAAATCTGTCTTCCGTTTGCAGTCATTTTTTCCGGATTATGTGCGGCAGGCATTCCTTTGAGCGGCTATTTGATGCACTGGATATTTCGAGAAGAAAAACCAAAATATAGAGTGCTTTAATTCATAGAAAATCTTGTGTTTTTTATAAAATTGAGCTATAATTTACTCTGTATGATTATGTAAAAACAAAGGAGAAAAATCGTGGCAGAATTAACACCAATGATGCAACAATATATGGAGACAAAAGCGCAGTATAAAGATTGCATCTTATTCTATAGGCTTGGCGACTTTTATGAAATGTTTTTTGACGATGCTCTGACTGTGACAAGGGAGTTAGATATCACCTTGACAGGAAAAAGCTGTGGTTTGGAAGAACGCGCACCAATGTGTGGTGTTCCATATCATTCCGTAGAAGGCTATTTAAATCGCCTGGTACAAAAAGGTTATAAGGTTGCTATTTGCGAACAGGTAGAAGACCCGAAGTTTGCAAAAGGAATTGTAAAACGAGAGGTAGTACGTATTGTAACGCCAGGTACCAACTTGAATATGCAGGCCTTGGATGAGTCCAAAAACAACTACATCATGTGTATTGTATATATTGACGATAATTTCGGCATGGGTGTCTGTGATGTTACGACGGGAGATTTCTTTGTGACAGAATTGGACAGCACTCGAAAGCTATTGGATGAGATTGCGAAATTTGCACCTTCTGAGATTATCTGTAACGAATCACTTTTGGTAAGTGGTATTGATTTAGAAGATTTGAAAAATCGTTTAGGAATTGCTGTATATGCATTGGATAGCTGGTATTTTGACGATGCCATGTGCGAAAAATCATTGAAGGAACATTTTAAGGTTGCATCCTTAGAAGGACTGGGGCTTTCCGATTATAATTGCGGAATGATTTCTGCAGGTTCATTGTTGCAATACTTATATGAAACACAGAAAAATTCACTGGCGCATTTATCTCATATCAGTTGTTATACAACCGGTAAATATATGCTTCTTGACAGCTCATCCAGAAGAAATCTAGAGCTTTGTGAGACATTACGTGAAAAACAAAAACGTGGTTCACTTCTTTGGGTATTAGACAAGACGAAAACTGCTATGGGCGCTCGTATGTTACGTAGCTTTGTGGAACAACCATTAATTGATAAGGATGAGATTATCAAACGTTTGGATGCGGTTTCCGAATTAAAAGACAATGCCATTTGTCGCGAAGAAATCCGTGAATATTTGACACCGGTTTACGATTTGGAACGTTTAATCAGTAAGGTTACATATCAGTCAGCAAATCCTAGAGATATGATTGCGTTTCGAAGTTCTATGGAAATGCTGCCTCACATCAAATGTATCCTTGGCGACATGGAAACGCCACTATTAAAAGAATTATATGATAATCTAGACAGCTTAGATGAACTCTGTGCGTTGATTCGTAGCTCCATTCAAGAAGAA
>JAZRQP010000042.1:0-38059 GCA_045649885.1 Faecalimonas sp. | reverse complement strand
CCTGCAATCGAAACTTTCTTGCCTTCTAATTCATCAAAGTTATCTTTGATTTCTTGGCTATGTGCATCTGCGTCGTATTTTGTAATTACAAATGGGTCTTGTCCATTCGCTTGCAATTCTGCTAATTTCTCGCGACGTACTTTTCTTAATTGGTTAATATCTTGTTCCTGTACTTGTACATTATTTTGTTCAGCCACGTCTCTTCCTCCTCATCTATTGTAACTAGATACTTCTGTCAATTTTTAATACTTTGTATTCCATGGTACCGGCCTGAGCTTCTACTACAATTTCATCTCCCACTGATTTTCCTAATAAAGCTTTTCCTAGTGGTGATTCGTTTGAAATCTTTCCAGACAAGCTGTTTGCCTCTGTAGAACCAACAATCTTGTATTCTACCTCTTCTTCAAATTCCACATCGTACAATAATACGGTACATCCAACGCTAATCTTATCTAAGTCTACTTCCTCTTCATCTACCACATCTGCATTTTTTAAAATCTTTTCGATTTCTTCAATACGTGCTTCGATATCGCGTTGTTCATCTTTTGCTGCATCATATTCAGCATTTTCTGACAAGTCACCTTGTTCTCTGGCTTCTTTGATTTTTTGAGCCACTTCTTTGCGTCTTACCACCTTCAGTTCTTCAAGCTCAGCTTCCAAAGCTCTCAGACCCGTATAAGTAAGAATAGTTCTCTTTGCTGTCATGTTTCGTACTTCCTTTCTGACATTTTTTACCTTATATATATTTCTCGATACTCTCGATAAATCAATCTATTCTCACAATTTCAACATTATACATGAATGGGTAATTTATGTCAATCTTTTTTTCAGAAGCTCCTCAAGTTCCTCATAAGACTCCACTGCGTTAATCTCTCCGCGTAGCTTCGCCGAATTCGGCAAACCTGTAGTGTACCATGCCACATGTTTACGCATTTCACGAATCCCCAGGAAATCTCCTTTATACTGCATCTGAAGTCTTGCGTGCCTCAGCATCATTTCTTTGAGTTCTTCATTGCTTGGACGTGCAGGCATCTGGCCTGTTTTTTCATACTCCCTAAGTTCCGAGAATATCCATGGATTACCTTGTGCACCACGGCCTATCATAACGCCGTCGCATCCAGTCTCTCGCATCATAGCAAGTGCGCTTTCACCTGACGTCACATCGCCATTGCCAATGACCGGAATAGAAATTGCCTCTTTCACTTGACGAATAATATCCCAATCTGCTTTTCCGGAATAGTATTGTTCTCTGGTTCTGCCATGAACAGCGACTGCTGCTCCACCGGCATCCTCGATAATCTTTGCAATTTCCACTGCATTTATACTCTCATCGTTAAATCCTTTGCGAATTTTTACAGTTACCGGCTTCTGAATTGCTTTCACTGTCTTTGAAACAATTTCGTATACCAGCTTCGGCTGGTTCATCAGCGCCGAGCCTTCCCCATTTCTTACAATCTTTGGAACCGGACATCCCATATTAATATCCAAAATCGCAAATGGTAATTCTTCAATCTGTTTTGCAACCTCACTAATCACTTCCGGGTCGGAACCAAAAAGCTGCAAAGAAACCGGCTCTTCTTCCGGATGAATCTCTAGTAAGGCTTTTGTATTTTTATTATTATATTGAATTGCCTTTGCACTAACCATTTCCATGCATAGAAGTCCGGCTCCCTGCTCTTTACAGAGCAAGCGAAATGGCAGGTCTGTTACGCCTGCCATAGGTGCCAAAATATACGGATTTGAAAGTGCAACGTTTCCAATCTTCAATTTCTTCATCTTATTATTCTGCTTTCTTACATTTTTCATAAATCATGCGCAAGCCTTCCAATGTGAGCAACGGATCATAAATGTCAATCACATCTGTTTCCGGCACAATAATATTTCCAAGACCGCCGGTTGCAACAACCTTTGCATCCTCATAGCCATTCTCTTTCATTTTCTTAACGATGTACTCTGTCTGACCAATATATCCAAACACAAGGCCACCTTGCATGCTGGATACAGTTTCTTTTGCTATGATAGAATTCGGTTTGCGAATCTCAATTTCAGGAAGCATGGCAGCTCCTCCCCACAATGCTCTGGCCGATGTACGGATTCCCGGTGAAATCACACCGCCTTCAAACACACCATCTGCCGTTACAATATCATAGGTTGTAGCCGTTCCAAAATCAATGACAATCACCGGTCCACCATACTTTTCATATGCCGCAACCGCATCTACAATTCGGTCAGGACCGATTTCCTTCGGATGCTCTGTGTTAATCTTTAATCCCATTTCCAATGTACTTGGTACAAATGGTCTCACATGGAAATATTTGATTATCGCACTTGTAAGTGAATGCATTACATCCGGCACTACGGAAGATATAATTACATCGGTAATGTCTTTAATATCAAAATCGCGATGCTCTAACAAATCACAAAGCTGGATACCATATTCATCAGACGTTCTCGGCTGCTTGGCAGTGGCACGGAAGGTCGCCTTAATTTCTTTCCCATCAAATACACCAAGTGTAATATGTGTATTCCCAACATCAACTACTAATAACATTATACTTCCTCCCCTAAAAAGAATACTTTATAGTAAAGCTGTAAGGATTCTAATAATTCTTCTTTGGTTCTCTGGAGTTCCTTGATTTTCAAATGACTGCCGATTTCATCAAAGAAGAAATCATTCTCTTCACTTGATACTTCGAAGCAAAGTTCTCCATTTTCCTCAAACACCAGCGTGAGTGTTCCTCCAACATCTTCGGTAAATAATACACACATGATTTTTAATTCATCTTTTATATTCTCTGGAAGGGCCTCAAAATCCGGATTGAGATAAAATTTTTGCTCATAGGAATTTGCGCCACACAATATAATTTTTTCTTCGTACATAGTTCCTCCTATATGTATCCGTTCACTCCCCGTACGGACACTTCCCCCGCATACACATTTCTTTCTGCACCATCTTCAAGACGTACCACTAATTCACCGTATGGATTAATCCCATATGCATATGCCGTATATTCATTTTCCGGTTCCAAGATGCGAACTTCCCTATTCTTATTTACAAGGATTGCATTATATGCATCTTGCAGAAATTCCAAATCGCCTGCCTCTGCAAATCTATCATACATTTCCATAAATGTTTCTACGATATCCACAATAAGTTTCTCTTTGTCCAAAAGTTTTCCACATTCTAAGAAAAGAGATGTGGCTTTATCCACAAGTTCTTCTGAAAAACTTGTCGTATTCACATTCACTCCAACTCCGACCACAATAGAATCGATTGTCGTCCCTTGAAGATGCATCTCCGTCAGGATGCCACACACTTTTTTTCCGGAAAGCACCAAATCATTCGGCCACTTAATCTGCACATCTGCAAATCCGTTTTCCTGAAGCACTTTAGCCACGCTATAAGCCATTACTAAAGTAATCATCGGCGCCCTGTCTGCCTCAAACTCAGGTCTTAGCAGAATGGACATATAAATATTGTCCTCTGACGGCGATTCCCATGTACGACCTCGTCTGCCTTTCCCCGCCGTCTGACACCCTGCCACCACAACGGTTCCGTGCTCAGCGCCTTCTGATGCCAATTCAGATGCTTTCGTGTTGGTTGAATCCAATTGTTCATAATATCTAATCTTCTTATTCTCCAAGTGTAGCCACCATTACTGCTTTGATTGTGTGTAGGCGGTTCTCCGCTTCATTAAACACAACATCTGCGAATTTTTCAAAAACGTCCTCTGTTACTTCGTTTCCTTTTACAGCTGGCAGACAATGCATGAAAATGGTACCTTCCTTGCCCGTCTTATCCATCAATTGTTGGTTGATTTGATATGGGTGCAACAATGCAATTCTTTCTACTGTCTTGTCTTCTTCACCCATAGAACACCATACATCGGTATATAACACGTCTGCTCCCTCTACTTCGTCTACTGAGTCCGTAATGGTAACCGTGGCACCTGATTCTTCTGCATAGTCTTCACACAGCTCAACAAGCTCCTCTTCCGGCCACAATTCCTTTGGTGCAATGATCGCAAAATTAACACCAACCTTTGCGCAACCAATCATAAGGCTGTTTGCCATATTGTTGCGTCCGTCGCCTAAGTATACAAAATTCAGTCCCTTCACATATCCGAAATGCTCCTTCATAGTAAGCAAATCTGCAAGAATCTGAGTCGGATGATATTCATCTGTCAAACCATTCCATACAGGCACACCGCTATACTCAGCCAATTGCTCTACATGCTCATGCTTAAATCCACGAAATTCAATTCCATCAAACATGCGTCCTAATACACGCGCCGTATCCTTTACACTTTCCTTGTAACCCAATTGAATATCATGTTGGGAAAGATAGGTTGGGATACCGCCTTCATCTTGTGCTCCTACTGTAAACGCACAACGTGTTCTCGTAGATGGTTTTTCAAAAATCAGGGCAATATTTTTTCCCTTCAGCGAATTTCCTGTAATTCCATTTTTCTTCTTCTCTTTTAAATCTGCTGCCAAGTCAACCAGATACATGATTTCCTCAGCTGTAAAGTCCTTTAATGTTAAAAAATTACGTCCCTTTAAGTTCATTCTGCAATCCTTTCTGATGTCCATAAAAATATGCACAAATCTCGGTAAATTTATTTTATCCTTCCGTTGCTCGTATTTTCGATATACCTCCAGCTCCAATTCGCCGACTGTATAAATCTTATACTTTGGAACACGCAACAGCTTTGCACTTGCTTCCAGCATTGCGAGATAAAATTCTCTATTGGTATATTTTCGTGATAATCTCAGAACAAATCCAATCTCTGCTTTTTCAATCTCACTCAAATCTTCTAGTATTTCTTCATAATACCACTCTTCGCGCGTTTGTTCAATATAATAAATTTGACCTACCAAACCATATATCATGCGTTTTGCATCAAAGTACCCCAATTTGAAATTTCGTCTACTGCGATTATTCTCAAATTCTATAATACTTCCCAGTTTTACCTTCGGCGCAATCTCATACAGCATGGTATCTTCTGCGACTCTTGCTTTTTGTACCCTGCCCGGACCATAGATACGAATTTGAATAATATCCTTGTATCCCCGTTCTATCAGGGAATTGATTGGAAAATTATTAATAATTCCTCCATCGATATATGTTTGCCCATGTAGCTTCTCATTTTTGAAACCAAATAAATAGGCACTTGCCAAAAGGAAATCTTCCAAAAGACCTTCCGGGATATCATGAATGCTAATATCTATCTCCTTCATATGGGTGACCGAGAACGTCAACAGACATAGTTCAATCCCAGACTCACGAATCTTCTTTTCATCCACGTGTTGGTGTATCAAATTCCGCAATGGAGCAATGTCCACACCCCCGTCCGATATAATTTGTAACCCTTTTCGCAAAATATCACGGATACTATTCTCCCGATTGAATAAACCCTCCATCCAAACATCATCAACATCCATCACTTGCGAAAATGTCATCTCATTCCATATCTGTTCTGCCTTCTCCACATCCCCCATACAGATAAGAGCTCCATTTAACGCACCTACCGATGTACCCGCTACTGCATTTACCTTCACACCGGCTTCTGAAAGAGCCTTCCACGCCCCCATTTGATATGCACCTCTGGCACCGCCGCCATCAAGAACAATACTATATTCCTTTGTCAAATCTATTACAGGTACCATGATGTCCCTCCTATCACAACGCGCAAGGGGTGTACAGCTGTACACCCCTCCTTCGTATCATTTATTCTTCCTTTGTCACTTCAACAATTGACTTTGCAAGACCTGCTATTCCCTGAAGCTCTGATGGAATAATAATCTTAGTTGCCTTTCCATCTGCCGCCTTCTCAAATGCTTCTAAGCTTTTAATTGTAAGCACTGCTTGGTCTGCTCCGGCTTCCTTTAAGAAACGAATACCGTCTGCATTTGCTTGTTGCACCTTTAAGATAGCTTCTGCCTGACCTTCTGCTTCACGAATCTTTCTTTCTTTTTCCGCCTCTGCTCGAAGAATTGCTGACTGCTTCTCCGCTTCCGCTTCCAAAATAACAGACTGTTTATTACCCTCTGCCACAAGGATGGTAGATTTCTTTTCACCCTCTGCTCGAAGAATTGCTTCACGACGTTCACGTTCTGCCTTCATCTGTTTTTCCATGGCATCTTGAATCGCTGCCGGTGGGATGATGTTCTTTAGTTCCACACGATTTACTTTAATGCCCCATGGGTCCGTTGCCACATCCAAAGAAGCACGCATTTTTGTATTAATGGTTTCTCTGGATGTTAATGTCTGGTCTAACTCCAAATCACCAATGATGTTACGAAGTGTTGTTGCGGTCAAATTTTCAATCGCCATAATTGGATTTGCCACACCATAACAGAACAGCTTTGGATCTGTTATCTGATAGAACACAACGGTATCAATTCTCATAGTAACGTTATCCTTTGTAATAACCGGTTGTGGCGCAAAGTCAACTACCTGCTCCTTCAAATCCACTCTTCTTGCCACACGTTCAATAATTGGAATTTTAAAATGTAAACCTACACCCCAGGTTGCTTGATATGCACCAAGTCTTTCTACAACCAAAGCTTGTGCCTGTTCTACAATCTTTACACATGACAGTAGCAATGCAACAAGAATAACTACCAAAACTATCCCTAAAGCCCCTAATAAACCTTCCATGAATTAAGCCTCCTCTTTCTTCACAATTAATTTCACGCCTTGAATACCTTCAATGGTTACAACAGCGCCCGTTTCAATAACTGCCGACAGGTCTTCAGCCTTCGCCGACCATTCCATTCCGTTTACTTCCACTCGTCCGGTTCCATGAAGTGCATCAATTGTCTCAAAAACAACTGCTTTTTGACCAATCAAGCTGTCTGCATTCGTCTTCTGACGCTCTTGGTTGAAAAACTTAATGGCTATCGGTCTTGTGAGAACCAACAACAAAATGGATACCAATAAAAACACGATAATCTGCACCGGCAGCCCTAATCCTGCAAATGCTAAAATAAATGCTACAAGAGCACCACCTGCAAACCACACAGTTGTCAATCCCATTGTAAATATTTCAATAACTAAAAGTACTACAAATAGAATTAACCAAAATATTGTTTCCATACTTCTCGCCTCACTTTCAACTTCTTGATATACATATTTTACTACACTCGACTTTAGAATTCAACAAAACAAAAAAAGAGACAGAATTTAATTTTTCCGTCTCCTTAAAACTCCCCTATTAACTAAAGTAGTGGTCACCTAATTTAAAATTACCTCTTCTTGTATTAAAGAACAATGCACCATTTACTGGATCCTGTCCTTCAAATGCATCCTCTGCTGCATCATAACATGCACTTGGAATCTTACCGCTTCTAAGAACACGCGCAAGTTTTCCTGTCATTGCAGGTGTAAATTGTCCTCTTTGATAAATAACTCCTTCTAAAGAGTTTGGAAAACGTCTGCTTTCCATACGATTTAATACAACCGCACCTACTGCAACCTTTCCTTCATATGGTTGATTTCCTGCTTCACAGTAAATCAATGCTGCTAATAATTTCACTTCGCTCACTTTCTTCTGTGCAGCTTGAATCTCTTGTAGTGTTTTCGCATCCTTTGTACCACCGGCACAAACTACTTTTGCTCTTTCATCTGCTGCACTTCCAAATAAAAGTGTTTCTGTTCTAACATAACCCACAACAGTTCCTGATGAAATCTTAGACCATTCAGCCCCTTCTTCCACTACAGTCACTACTGTGTTCTTATACATTTTTCCAATTACAGTACCATTTGCTTCTGCATATACATCTAATTCACTGTCTGTATTTGCAAGAGCTTTTCCGTACCACTCTTGTGTATCTACTGCGATGGTTGCCATTTCAGAAATCTTTTCCCATCCTGTAGCAAGTGTTTCCACTTCAATTTCAAAATTAATTGTTTGCATTGCTTGAGCTTCAGATTTTGGATCAGCCGCAAATACTTCGAACTCTGCTGTAAATAACAAACAAGCAGCAAGTAAAAGACCAACAATCCTTCTCTTTTCTCCGAAAAACATAATAACCTCCTGATTTGTAACAATTTTTACATGCGCCTATTACATTATTATGCACGTATAATTCATTTTTATTACAAATTGTTACGTAATTGTTACATTTCTTTCGCGACAGTTGCGATATTATCATGTTTTTTTTAATATGTCAAGTTTTGGATTGTATTTTTTTTAGTACAATTTTATCTTCTTTGTCTAAAAACTTCAAACATCAACACCGAAGCTGCTATAGCTGCATTCAGTGATTCCACCTCTCCATGCATTGGGATTTTTACCAATTTATCAGCTTTTTCGGTCACTTCATCACGAAGTCCATTACCCTCATTCCCTATTAAAATTGCCGTTCCAGAGCTATAGTCTTCCTGGTCGTAAAATTTTTCGCCATCCAAGTGCGCCGCATAGGATTTCACGCCGTTTTTTCTAAAAATATCCAATAAATTAGGGATATCTTCTATATATATAAATGGCATACGATAAATGGAACCCATTGTGGAACGAATGGTCTTTGGATTATAGATATCCACGCAATCTTTACTCATAAAAACTGCGTCCACACCTGCCGCTTCCGCTGTTCTTACAATTGTCCCCATATTACCTGGATCCTGCAAATTATCCAGCACTACAAAGTGTGGATTTTCCACTTGCAGTAGCTCCTCCAAATCATATTTTTCACGTTTTACCACGCACAAGATACCTTGTGGTGTTTTCGTATCGGAAACATGTCCAAACACCTGGTCAGACAGGATTTCTAATGGAAAATCCTGTAAAACTAAATCGTGTTTCTTCCTATTATAAAGGGATTCTGAAATATATACTTTTTCCACACGATTTTTAGGTACTTCAGCAAACATTCGAAGCCCCTCAACGACAAACACTTTTTCCTCATCCCGCACCTTTGCTTTCTTCTGCAACTGAAGTAGTCTTTTAATCTGCGGGTTACTTGTACTCGTTATCATATTCTCATTCCTTCCTCTCTTGTGAGTGCGCGACCACACGGAGCAAAAACACTTGGGTGTTTATATTCTTTACACTTTGAAACGATATCCTACACCCCAAATTGTTTCTATATATTGCGGCTTCGAGGTGTCAAATTCAATCTTTTCACGAATCTTTTTAATATGAACAGTCACAGTCGCAATATCACCAATGGACTCCATATCCCAAATTTCGCTAAAAAGTTCGTCCTTTGTATATACATGATTCGGATGCGCTGCCAAAAAGGTCAGTAAATCAAATTCCTTCGTTGTAAACGCCTTCTCCTCCCCATTAATCCAAACACGGCGTGCAGTTGTATCAATTTTAAGGCCCCGAATCTCAATTACCTTGTTTTCTTCTATCGCACTTCCTACTAATCTCTCATATCTTGCCATGTGAGCCTTCACTCTGGCAACCAATTCACTTGGGCTAAAAGGCTTTGTCATATAGTCGTCAGCTCCGAGTCCGAGACCACGTATTTTATCAATATCATCCTTCTTTGCAGACACCATAATAATCGGCGTATTCTTCTTCTCTCGAACCTGTCGACATATCTCAAATCCATCAACTCCAGGAAGCATCAAATCTAGGATAATCAAATCACACTCCTCAGAAAGCGCTTTATGCAAACCAATTTCGCCATCATTTGCAACCTCCACTTCAAATCCGCTTAGTTCCAAATAATCCTTCTCAAGCTCGGCAATTGCACTTTCATCTTCAATAATTAATATTCTACTCATTTGCTGGTACCTCCTGATACTTTCTTATTACAAAATACATTACAGTTCCTACTTCTTCTTTACTTGTTGCCCATATATTTCCGCCATGCTCTTCAATGATTTTCTTTACAATGGAAAGACCAATTCCGCTTCCACCTGTTGCAGAGTTACGAGAAGCATCCGTTCGATAGAAACGTTCAAAAATGTGTGGCAATTCTTTTGCCCCGATTCCTTTTCCGTTATCCTCGATTTCAACCTGCACAAAATCTCCAATATCCTTTACACAAAGGCGAATCACTTTCTGTTTTTTGTCCATGTATTTCGTCGAGTTTGAAATAATATTATTAATCGCTCGTTTCAATTGTTCTGCATCTGCAATAATCTTAACATTTGCATCCACGTAATTGTAATAGTCAAATTGAATATGTCGCGCTTCCAAATCCATTTTTAAATCCATTGCACAGTCATCAAAATAATCACTGACTAAAATGGTATTAAAGTTATATGGGATACGATTGGAATCAATCTTGGAATACAAAGTAAGCTCATTGATTAACATATCCATATCATTTGCTTTATTATAAATGGTACGAATGTATCGCTCCATTTTCTCAGGCGTATCAGCTACACCATCCATAATACCCTCTACATAGCCTTTAATGGCCGTAATCGGCGTTTTAAGGTCATGTGAGATGTTACTAATCAATTCCTTGCTTCGTTTGTCGTATTCCACCTTTTCTGCAGAGCTTTCCTTCAACCGGATTCTCATTTCCTCAAAGTCTCGACATAACTGTCCTATCTCATCTTCTGTCTCAACTTCCAGTTCAAAATCCAAATTCCCCTCCTTAATGTTCTGTGTGGCAATTTTCATCCTTCCAAGTGGAATAGCAATTCCTCTATAAATCCAAATGATAAGAATACCCGCAGCTAATGCAAGAATGATTACCACTATAAATACCATGTCCACCATAAATCGACGTACTTCCGGAAGGGAATCATCAACATTTGTAGCAATAAAAGCCAATAATAAAATTACCGGCAAAATCATAACTGTAATAAAACTTATAATCAATCGTGTCTTTAATTTCATAATACACACCCTTATTTCATGATTAGATTCATTATATCATTTATACACGAACATTACACCAAAGCAAATGGAAAATTTTATAAACTTTTTCTAAAAGAACCTATAATACAAAAAAGCCAAGGGCCTCTCCGATAAATTATCCAGATACCCCTTGGCTTATAACACTTTATTTAATTATACAAATATGCCTTCAACGCATCAACTTTATCTAGTTTTTCCCATGGTAAATCCAAATCATTACGTCCAAAGTGTCCGTAAGCTGCTGTTTGCTTGTAAATTGGGCGACGTAAGTCTAACATCTTGATAATACCTGCCGGTCTTAAATCAAAGTTTTCTCTTACGATATCTACCAATTTTTCTTCTGATAATTTACCTGTTCCAAATGTATCAATCATAATAGATGTTGGCTGAGCAACTCCGATTGCATATGATAATTGAATTTCACACTTATCTGCAAGTCCTGCTGCAACAATATTTTTCGCTGCATAACGTGCTGCATACGCTGCTGAACGGTCTACCTTTGTACAGTCCTTGCCAGAGAATGCACCGCCACCGTGACGAGCCATTCCACCGTATGTGTCAACGATAATCTTACGTCCTGTAAGACCGCTGTCTCCGTGTGGTCCACCGATTACGAAACGCCCTGTAGGATTGATAAAGAATTTTGTATTATCGTCAATCAATTCAGCTGGAAGTACGGCATCAAACACGTATTTCTTTACATCTGCGTGGATTTGCTCCTGTGTTACATCCGGGTCATGTTGTGTAGATAAAACAACTGCATCCAGTCTTGCCGGTTTTCCGTTTTCATCATATTCTACAGTAACTTGTGACTTTCCATCCGGACGAAGGTATGTCAAAACACCATTCTTACGAACTTCAGTCAGTTTCCTTGTTAATTTATGTGCAAGTGAGATTGGATATGGCATCAACTCTTCTGTCTCATTTGAAGCGTATCCGAACATCATACCTTGGTCTCCGGCACCGATTGCTTCAATTTCTTCATCTGACATCTTGTTCTCTTTTGCTTCCAATGCTTTATCAACACCCATCGCGATATCTGTTGATTGCTCATCGATAGCTGTGATAACACCACATGTATGGGCATCAAATCCATATTTTCCTCTGTTATATCCAATTTCATCAACTGTATCTCTAACAATCTTTTGGATATCTACATAAGCACTTGTTGTAATTTCACCCATTACCAATACTAAACCTGTTGTAATTGCTGTTTCACAAGCAACACGGCTCATTGGGTCTTGTTCTAATAATGCATCCAAAACTGCATCTGATATTTGGTCACAGATTTTATCCGGATGGCCTTCTGTTACTGATTCTGAAGTAAATAATAATCTTTCCATGTTTCTTTCCTTTCTTCGTTTGTTCTCGCATTATCATGTTCTATCGAGTTTGCTCGCAAACTCGCGCGCGGGGTGCGTTTGCGTAGCAATATCTTCCTTACACGCGCCCCTGCGCATCCACGCGGAGCGTTTTTTGTGTAATATTTTTATTACACAAAAAACAGTCCAACAATGTCGGACTGTTTTATATCACGCATAATACAATCCTCTTATTGTTCGATTACTCGCTCAGGTTGGCACCTTCCGTCTCAGGGGTTGCCGTGGCTTCACAGATCCTTTTACCTCCACCACTCTGAATAAGAGATTTTATTTTGTTCCGTTGATGATAATATCATTAAATACTATGTACGTCAAGGTATATTTTGAAACGCCATTATTTTCCTCTATATGGTTGGTCAGCCGGATATCCTCCAGCAATCTTTTGCATGGCTCTTTGCACTGCATCTCGAGAGTTTTTCCAATCATCATCTTTATAACGATAATCAAACTTTTTCTCCAGCCAGTCAATTTCTTCCAAGATACGCTCCATATTCGCTTCCATTTGTGGGAATAATATACCTCGCAATTCCTTCTGTTCTCTTTCGTTCAGATACAGCGGTGCAGCGTCTAAAATATCTGCCAAATGATGGAGACATAGGCCTTTTCCATCTTTCACCAGGCTCATAAACTCTCTATCATTCTTTTTATACAAGTAGAAAAATGTGGCTATATATCGTTCATAATTACGTTTAATATGATTACAGATATAGCAGGAGTCCTCCTTTGCATGAACCCAGCGACTGACGTTGTTTCCGCCACTTGCATGCTCAGTGTTCTTGCGAAGCTTGTCTATCATTCCGAGCTTTAAGGAATGGGAATAATTCTTCATTTCCTTTTTCATCTCTTTTATGATTGTTTGCAATCTGGTATCCAATATAAGCGCATTTGCCAATGTCTCACCGTATGTAAACATTTTCTGATAGTGTTCCCTGCAAAAGCCCATCTGGTCTGTCTCCGCTCGCACATGGTCCTGCATATAAGAAGCTTGCGGTCCCAATACGAAATCCAGTGCATTTTGCTCCACGTTTCTCTCAATATAACAGAATGGGCACTCATCCTCCGCACGAAATGCATCCATTAAAGGAATGGTGTATAGTTGTTCTTTCATATGTATATCCTCCGACAAATAATAATAAAGACTCCGAAAACAACTTTCGAAGTCTTTAAACAAGGCGCCAACCAGATTTGAACTGGTGATAGAGGTGTTGCAGACCTTTGCCTTACCACTTGGCCATGGCGCCACATCACATTATCAATTTATTCTGATAATGTAATAATTATAACAAAATAAAGATTTTTGTCAATTTATTCCGGATAGATACACTCCACATTAAATTCAGCAAATTTCTTGAGCCATTTGTCTTCTGGTTTTGTATCGGTGACAATCATTGTAATATCTCGTAGGTCACCAATTTTCGCAAAAGAAACTCTGTCAAACTTAGAACTGTCAACAGCTAGAATTTTTACCCTTGCGGACTCCAACATAGAACGCTTGTTGTTAGCATGTCTTTCATCGCTATCCGTAAAGCCTTTGTCTATATCCAAACCTTTGGATGATACAACGGCCTTATCTACATAATAAGAACGAATTGTTTTATCTGTCACATGTCCCACCAAACCAAACGCTGTACTGACAATTTCACCACCTGTTGAAATCACTTTGCAATCTGGAACATCTAGTAATTCTATTGCAATTTCCAGTGAATTAGTAATAATAGTAAGACCTTTTTTGCCCTTAATGGTTTTCGCAATTGCGACAGCCGTAGAACTTGCATCCAAAAAGATAAAGTCACCATCATGAATCGTCTGACTGATGATATCTGCAATCTTTTGTTTTCCTACTACATTCTTGTTCTTTCGGATATTAAATGGCAAATCTAAGTTGGCGTTTTCATTTAGAACAGCGCCCCCGTAGCTCTTGATTACGTAGCCTTCATTCTCCAGTTTTTCCAAGTCACGACGAATGGTTTCTTCCGACACATCATATAAAATACTCAGTTCACTTACCACAACTCGTCGTTCCGCCTGCAGTTTTTCTAATATTGCATTACGTCTTTCAATTGCAAGCATAATTTCCCCTCCAATTCTCCATTACAGAATTGCTTCACGAATTTTCTTGTCCGGGCGTGCAATCACTGAAGAATCAAGATACATTCCCTCTTTTGCCACAGTTTGCTTTGCACGTGCAATTGCCGCTTCTACAGCAGCCACCTCACCTGTTAGGAACATGTAGGATTTACCACACATACCTCTTGCAAGACGAAGTTCAATCAAGTCCACAATTGCTGTTTTTGCAGCCTCATCAGCCGCTACAATCATAGACGCAGCATCGTATGTTTCAAGAACCCCAAGTGCTGCTACTTCCTCAATCTCCGTAGCTCCGTAGATTGCAGGGAATATAGATTCATGAGGATTGCCTAATACAAAACTGCTGATTAAATGCTCTCCGTGCTGTACTCTTGCTGTATTGACTGCCGCATCGACTGCACTAAGCGCACCTGTGATAATCACAATATATTTCCCCGGACACACGGTCTGGGCTTCAATTACACTTACATCAGAAGTTTTAACCATTGCATCTGCCGCAACAACCCCTGACGAAACAGTCTTATATTCTACTACTCCAATTGCCTTACTCATCAAAAACAACCTTCCTATTTCTCAATTACTACATACTTTTCATTTACTTCTGTCACAGTACCACAAATTGATGCGTGGATTGCAACACTTAAACCTTTGCCTGGCTCTGCAATCATCTGACCGCGTGCCACCTTGTCTCCCACCTTCACAACTGCTGTTGCAGGAGCACCGATATGTTGGCTAAGCATAATTCTAACTTTCTTCATATCCACCACTTCGTCATTAAGCGGTGCTTCTTTATTATATTTTGTTAAATCCAGTCTAGCCATGAGTCGTTCCATTGGAACTTTTCTATATTCTCGTTCTTCTCCCACCGGTTTTGGAATCACTCCCTGAGGTGGTTTAATGCCGGCTGCTCGAAGTCCTGATTTGTAATCTGCCATCAAAGATCTTGGTGATAAGCTTTGCATACAAGAATACATCTCACACAAACCACAGGAAGAACAGAACAATGTGTTCACAAATATATTTGTATCCTGCACATCTTTGCAGGTTGCTGCTCTCATAAATTTATGTGGCTCGATTGGGTGTCCTAAACGATTTCTCGGACACAAATCTGTACACATCGTACATTGACAACAAGATGCCGCTGCACGTTTCAAATCAATAGAAGCTTTTCGTTTCTTTTTCTGAATAATTAAATGGTCTTCCGGAAGCACCAAAACAGCATTTGTTGTTTTCGTTACAGGCTCTGCACCTGTTCCGATTCTTCCCATCATAGGACCACCTATAAAGTATACTGCATTCTTTATGCTCTGTCCGCCTGCCAATGCGACAACCTCATCAATCGTACATCCGATTGGCACGCGTACTGTCACAGGATTGTTAACCTCTGCAACAACAGATACTAACTTATCAACCACCGGTGTGTTTTTCTTAAGTGCACGGTATACATTGTACACCGTTTCTACGTTGAATACAGCTACACCACATTCTATTGGAATTCCGCCCGGTCTGATAACCTTTCCTGTCACTTCGTAGATTAAAACAACTTCATCCCCAGCCGGATATACCTCATCTAATAAGCCCAATCGTACACCTTTGTATTCACCGATTACGGCATTTAAGGCTTCAATTGCTTTCTTATATGCTTTTTTAATGCCAATAACAATATCCTTGCTACCCATTGTCTGACCCATCATATAAAAGGTCTCAACAATCTCTCTGGCATTTTTCTCTAATAACTGTCTATGTAATCTTAATAGCGGTTCACATTCAGCACAATTTAAAATAATTGTTTCAGCATTTTCGTTTAATTTTGCATAAGTTGGAAAACCGGCACCACCTGCACCGACAATTCCGTTTTGCTGCAATATACTGCTGAGTTCCTTTAATTCCATAGTATCACTACTCCAGTCCTGTTCCATCATCAATGATTCCAACAATTGCTGCATCTACAGGCGCATCTGACATGTTGCATCCAACACGAGCCGCACTGCCTTGCGCTACAAGAACATACTCTCCAATTCCTGCACCGATATTATCAATTGCAATCACTTGCTTTGCATCTCCGCTCATTTTGCCGACTAATTCAACAACCATGAACTTATTTCCTACTAATTTATCATTTTTTCTTGTGGCTACAACACTTCCCACTACTTTTCCTGCGATCATAACTACCTCCAAATTAACTACTTCATAATTGTCACTGTCTGACCTGTAGCAATCTTTGCCGCATTTGCTTCATCTGTATCAATATGCATTTCCAATGTGAAACTATCGTCCACACGAATCTGAACATGATTGAATACGGTTCCTCTTTCATTATCTGCTTTTACAGATACGATATCTCCATCTTTCACACCGGCTGCCCTCGCATCCTTCGGTGCCATATGAATATGTCTTTTTGCAATGATACACCCTTCGTCCAAATAAACAACACCTTTTGGTCCAACTACTGCAATCGGAGCGGAACCTTTGATGTCTCCCGAAGGTCTAATTGGTGCTTTTACTCCAAGTTTAATTGCATCTGTCGCTGAAATTTCTACTTGTGATTTACTTCTAACTGGGCCAAGTACTCTTACATTCTCAATTGCACGAAGCTTTAAACCTACGATTGTAACCAATTCATTGGATGCGAACTGTCCTCCCATAAGTTCCTTCTTCTTTGTCAATTGGTATCCTTTACCAAATAAAATTTCAACATGCTCTTGTGTCAAATGAATATGTCTGGCTGATACACCAATTGGCACCATATACCCATTGCCTGCGTTTTCTTTCTTGTCAATTGCTTCCAAAACCAATCTGGTAATCAATTCAATGTTATTGTTTTCCATTTTTCTTCCCGCCTTTGTCAACTATGTGTTAGAAGATTTGCTTTTTATTTTTATTTCGTTCCGTTTCATCACGTCATGCCGAGATGAAACGCATATATTTTTTTGGGGGGGTATGTAAGTACTACCCTGTCATTTTGGGGTGATTTTAAAATTTTCATTAAAATTTGCGTAATTTACTGTTTTTTGTTCGTATATGGGAAAATACATGTTTTCCTAACCAAGATTTGTCGTTTTTCAGTTAGATTTCATGCATTTTTTTCTTACACGAACAATCACTTAAAAATTTACCGAGCCAGCCGGTATTACACAAGTGCATACCGGCTACTCGTTAAACTCTATTCTTCTCGTCAGGATACTATTTCAAGATTGGAAGAATTTTTTCTACATCTGTGTGTGGTCTTGGGATTACGTGTGTAGCTACTAATTCACCAAGTCTAGATGCGTTAGAAGCACCAGCTTCCACAGCTGCTTTAACAGCTCCAACATCTCCACGAACCATAACAGATACTAATCCAGAACCGATTTTTTCTGTTCCTACTAATGTAACGTTTGCAGCTTTTAACATTGCATCTGCTGCCTCTACTGCTGCTACTAAACCTCTTGTTTCTACCATTCCTAATGCTTGTTGTACCATCTTAATTTCCTCCTTTTTTTGTGGTGCTTGTGGCATTTGTTCTTGTTTTTCTTGTTGAGTTTTTACTCTTTGAACTGCTTTTGTAGGCGCCTTAGCTGTCGTCTTTGAAGCAGTTGTTTTTGTTGTTGTTTTCTTTTCTTCCGCCATGTTATCTTCCTCCTATTGTAAACGGCTTGCACTTTGGTTTACAATTCTTACGATTTCTTCATGGGGATTTGCAATTACCGCTTTTGCAACCGGTTTTTTTATTGCATGTGCAGACGCTGCTTCCACAGCTTCTGTCACTGCTGAAATTGTTCCTCGTACAATAATGGTAACGAGTCTGCCACCTAGTTTTTTCTCCCAGGTCACAAATTCTACATCCGCTGTCTTGCACATAATATCAAGAACATCGATTGCCGCTGTTGTACTTGGAATCTCAATTAGTCCATATGATGTTCCCATGAAACTTCTCCTTTATCTTTAAACAATTAGATAGTTGGAAGAATTTTTTCTACATCAGCGTGTGGTCTTGGAATTACGTGTGTAGCTACTAATTCACCAAGTCTTGCTGCTGCTTCTGAACCAGATTCAACTGCTGCTTTAACAGCTCCAACATCTCCGCGTACCATAACAGTTACTAAACCAGAACCAATTTTTTCTGTTCCTACTAATGTAACTTCTGCAGATTTTGTCATTGCATCTGCTGCTTCAATAGCAGCTGTGAGTCCTCTTGTTTCTACCATTCCTAATGCTTGTTGTACCATTTTTTAATCCTCCTAGATTATAAATATTTTTTATTTGTTATTTTTTATTGTTACCTTGTTGTGTCCATACCGCTGATTTTCAGCATTTTTTCTGTATCCGCTTCCGGTCTCGGAATTATGTAACTTGTAATTATCCCTGAAACTTCATTGGCTCTTATTGTTGCAGCTTCAACTGCCGCCTCTACATCGGATACATTTCCTCTAAATTTGATTGCTACAACCAGTGGTACAGGTAATGCGTCTGCATTTGCAGGTTTGTTCTTATCAAACGCTTCTAATGTTACGTTCGCTGCCTTGCATCCTGCGTCTGCCGCTGCAAATGCTGCAACCAAACCATATAATTCTACAATACCAACTGCTTCTCCCATATGTCACCTCACCGATGATTACTCATTGATAATTGCAATCTTCAAACCTTCCATTTTGAGGTTTGTCACATGAGCTTCATTAATCTGAGATAATGGGTATCTGTGTGTAATCAGTTTTTCCATTGGAAGACCGATTCCTTTTGCTCTCTTTAAGAAATCAAATGTAGTTGCGTAATCACGAAGTGTGTATACCCATGAACCTACTGTTGTGATTTCTTTTGAACAAATATCAAAGTGTGGGTTAATTGTTGCATCTCCACCATTGATAAAGAAACCTAATTCACAAAGTCCGCCACCTTTTCTGATGAACTTGTAAATGTTTGCGTGTGCTACAGGTGAACCTGTACATTGGAATGCAAAGTCTGCATAGTATCCACCGAATGCATCTTTTACTGCATCTGACAATGCTTCAATTCCTTTGTGGTCTTTGAAGTTTACAGATTTTGTTGCTCCCATTTCTTTCGCAAAGTCAAGTCTCTTTTGTTCTCCGTCAACTGCTACGATATTTTCAATACCCATTGTGCGGAGAATTGCAATACAGATGAGACCGATTGGTCCACAACCTTGAACAACAACTCTGCTGTTGAATCTTAAGATTCCGGTTGTTTTTGCTCTCTCTACTGCATGAATAAGTACTGCACATGGTTCAATCAAAATACGTGAATCCAAATCAAGGTCACTTACGTTAAATACGGTTGAACCACCACGGATTACGATGTAATCTGCGAACCATCCGTTTAAGTGAATGTCGTCATCCGGAAGTAATCCGTATACATCAGCACCGTCACCTACGTTTTGCTTATTCAAGTCATACATTGTGATATTCGGGTCATCCTTGAAAATCATACAAGTAACAACTTTATCACCAATGTTTAATGGCTTTCCTGCGCTGTCTTTCTTTACGTTTTTACCCATTTTCACGATTTCACCGGTTCCTTCATGTCCGAGAACTACCGGAATCAATCCAAATGGGTCTCTTTTAAATTCATGAGCGTCTGTTCCACAAACACCACAGCCTTCTACTTTTACTAAGATATCGTCATCACCAAGCTCTGGGATTGGGAATTCTTTGATATCATAGTGTTCTAATGCTGTAAGCATTGCTACCTTTGATGTTTTTGGAATTGCTCCATTTGCTTTTGTTGTTGCAGGAGCAGCTTGTTTTTCCATCATACCTTCCAGTACCTGTTTTACAATTGCTTCTACATTTGCTTGAGTCATATCCATCTTTTTCTTGCCTCCTTTAACGAATACATAAGCTATCCGACATTACGCAACGTCTTTGTTTTGTAAAGGATTTTGCACTGGTAAGTCCTTCACCGGTACGGCTTGCGATGGTAAATGTACAATATCCTTCGCCACCAAAACCAAGTGCTGCATAGGACGGTGCATTCTTTACTAAGATTGCGGTGTCAATTGCTTTTGCATAAGTTGTAATGTGATCCACGTTTTTAGAGTGGATGTGAGCGGAATGACGATTGCCATGTTCCAACCATACTGCCTGTTCTACTGCATCTTCGAAATCTTTTGCTCTTACAATTCCTAAGATTGGCATCATCAATTCTTCTGCAATCAGTTTATCTTCTTTTTTACCTTCAAAGATGATACATCTGATATTGTCCGGTACTGTCACCCCTATCATGCCAAGTAATGTCTTTGCATCGCGACCTACACATTTTCTGTTCAGTCCCTTTGGAGTAAGTACTGTTTCTTCCAGTTTCTTCACTTCCTCTGCCGTTGCATGATAGCAGCCTTGTTCAGAAACCATATAATGCATTAATTCTGATACTACAGAATCTACTGCCACAACTTCTTTTTCAGCGATACATGGTAAGTTGTTGTCAAATGTACAACCATTTACAATGTCTTCTGCTGCTTTTCTGATATCGGCCGTCTCATCAACCAATGCCGGTGGATTACCAGCACCTGCTCCAATACCTCTTCTTCCTGATGATAACACTGCTGTTACTACGCCAGGACCTCCGGTAGCTGCAATCAATTGGATTTCTGGATGAGACATCATTACAGCACTACTGTCCATAGTTGGCTTGATAACCGTACATGCAATATTATCCGGTCCGCCTGCTTCTAATGAAGCTTCATTTAACATGTTAATTGCAAATTGGGAAGTTTTTACTGCTTGTGGATGTGGGTTAAATACAACTGTATTTCCGCCTGCAAGCATTCCCATTGTATTACAGATAACAGTTTCACTTGGGTTGGTACATGGAGTGATTGCTCCGATTACACCAAATGGTCCCATTTCAATTAATGTAAGACCTCTGTCACCTGACCATGCTGTCGTTGTAATATCCTCCGTACCCGGAGTCTTCTCTGCAACGAGAATGTGTTTTAAAATTTTGTGTGGAACGTTACCCATTCCTGTTTCTTCAACACCCATACGTGCCAAAAGTTCTGCATTTTCTTTTGTCTTCTTACGAATGTTGGAGATGATTTGTTCTCTTTGGTCCATTGACATTCTATGTATAACCTTCTGCGCTTTTTTCGCTGCAGCAATGGCCTCATTCATGTCAGCAAATACACCTCTTTGTGTTGTGGTTTCTTCCTTAAGCTGAAGTTTTGCCATTACTTCCTTTACGATGTCTTGAACCATTTGTTCACTAACAGCCACGAATTACCTCCTTTAACACCTCTTTACCATAAGTAGCAAGGGTAATGTCCTGCTCTGCTGAACCACCACTTACTCCTAAAGCTCCGATGATTTTTCCTTCCACTTCCAGTGGTTCGCCTCCGCCGAAGATAACGATTTTTCCTTCATTTGTATGTTGAATACCGTATAAAGGCTGTCCCGGCTGAGCTAACTTTGCAAGTTCTGCTGTGGACATTTTAAATCCCGCTGCAGTAAATGTTTTATTTACCGCAATGTCATAACTTGCCATGTATGCATCATCCATACTATGGACTGCTACAATTCTTCCTGCTTGGTCGGATACTGCAATCACTACATTTATACCGACCTCTTTGGCTTTTTGCTCTACTTTTTCAATCAAAGCTTTTGCTATGGATAACGACATCTTATGTTTCTTACATTTACACTCATGAGATGCGCCATGTCCAGAGTTCATCTCGCGCAGCACTTGCTCTACCGCTTTTGAAATCATCTGTTCGTTCATAGCATGTCCTTTCTTAGAGTCCTAATTGCTCCATAACCTTCTTTGTAATAGAAGAAACTAATTCAGCATCTGCTTTTCCCTCTCCACCACATGTGCATGAACCGTTGCAGCTATGACAGCTTGGTTTGCCAGCTTTTGCATTCGGGCAAAGATTTGCAGGATGTTTTCCTGGGATACCCATTTGTCTTCTGATTTCATATAATCTTTCTACTTGATCTGGAGTGAATTCCTTTGGTCCGCCAAGTTGTCTTGATTTGTACAATAACTCAGCATAGAATTCCAAAGATTCCATTTTGTAGTATGCGTTTAAGAGGTCTGGTCCCCATGTCAAAGCACCATGGCTCTCTAACAATACTTGGTCAAAGTATGGTAAATATTCTTCTACTGCATCTGGAATTTCCATTGTAGAAGGTGTACCATATTTTGCTATCGGAACACATCCAAGTGCGATAACTGCTTCAGGCATAATTGGTTGTGTAAGTGGAATACCTGCAATTGCAAATGATGTAGCATAGCTTGGATGAGCATGAACTACAGCACCTACGTCAGGTCTTTTTTCGTATACACGCATATGCATTTTAATTTCTGAAGATGGTCTAAATTTACCGTTTGCTTGAATTACGTTACCTTTAGCATCTACTTTACAGATATATTCTGGTGTCATAAATCCTTTGCTAACACCTGTAGGTGTACATAAGAATTCATTGTCATTCAGTTTCACTGAGAAGTTTCCATCGTTCGCAGCTACCATACCTCTGTCGTATACTCTACGGCCGATGTCACACATCAATTTTTTGATTTCGAACTCGTTCATTGCCATTTTCGAATTCCTCCTTAAGTTTTTGTTGTTTTTTGTTGTTTTTTTGCTTTTTCTATTGAAATATTAACACATAAAACCACATGAGTCAATATTTATAGATGTTGTTTTTTGTTGGTTTTTGTTTCTATTTACTTCCCAACCTATAATCTGCATGTCTTGCTTCTATATAAAGATAATCTGACAGACGATTCACATACTGTAATGCCTTCGCATCCGTATTGTAAGCCTTGCTCACTTTAAAGAAACGTCTTTCAGCGCGACGCGCTATTGTTCTTGCTACATCCAGACGAGCCGAAAGTTCACAGCCGCCATATAGCACAAATTCTTTTCTCCTTGGAAATGTCTGCTCTAACTTGTCAATTGCACGTTCCAAGTAATAAATCTGTTCCTCCGAAAAGGAATAATCAGAATTATGCGGGTCTGCAATCTTTGCCATCATCTGTATCAGTTCCCCTTGAATCTTGGAAAGTCTGTCTTTGATTTCAGGCTCTGCAATGACCTTTGCCAGTCCGATATGACTGCTCAGTTCATCGATAGTTCCCAACAGTTCCATACGGTCATCATGCTTGGCTACCTTTATTCCATTCATGAGTGACGTCATACCACTGTCGCCTTGTTTTGTATAAAGCTTCATACGGACCTCCTTTTCTTACATTAGTTTAAATGCTTGCTTCTTTATTGCTCTGGCACTGTTCATGCCTAATATTCTGCTTTCTTCGTTAGAAGGATAGGCATAGTAGGAAAGATTTTTCCCCATTGTCAATCCTCGAATGATAAATGCAGCACTGTTTCCTTTTATTCCAATTCCGGAGCCCAGCATGGAATCGTTTGCCGCCATCCATGTAAGCGCATTTAAATCCTGGGCATCACGCTCAATGATTTCGTAAAAAACTCCTTCTTCTTCAATACCGGAACATATTTCCCGAAGCACATTTTCATTTGGATTGTTTACATATATGTATATAGAAGGTTTATTAACTACCATATTTCCCTCCTAATCCAAAGACAACAGAACCAGTCCTGTTGCAACCGCATTTCTCGGTCCTTCTTTGCCACGTATGTTACCGCGTCCGCAGACAATCATATATTTTGCAAATTCCTCCATTAACATTTCCGGAATCTCAAAGTCTTCTGCGGAGCCGCCGACCAAAACAACGTTCGGTATCTTCTTCATGTCATTATCCGGTGCCACTTTTTGAAGGGCACGAATTGCGTTGGTCACGAATACTTTTTGTTTCGCTTCCCGTCTTACCTGCACGATTTTCTCCATCGGAATGTCTTCCTCAATTCGAATCAGTCCACTCTCCGACAGCATAACAACCCTGCCATAAAATCTTGGATCTATGGAATCCTCTACAAATGTAATCTGTCCGTTTTCCATACGCATATGGAAGAGACTTTCTACTTTTGCAAGAGGATATTTCTTAATCTGTTCTGCCACATGGCGGTCAGACAAGCCAAGCTCTGTTTGAATCAGCATGGATACCAGTTCCCCTGCTCCGGCCTGATGTGTAATCGCCACTCGTCCGTCTTTGGAAATAAGTGCTGCATCTGTTGAACCGCCACCCATATCCAGAATCGCAAGTGGAACAGCTACACCTGGAGTTGTCAGTGCTCCAAGGCTTGCCATCACAGCTTCTACACCAGCTACAACTACGTTGACACCCAAATCTGCTTTCAGGCTCTCTGCAATCTTCTGCATCGGAAGCTGCTGGGTGCGAACCATTGCCGCAATACCAACTGCCTTTTCCAAACAGGTTTCTCCTGCCAATGCTCCTGATATTAACACCGGCGCCATAGTATCTACAGCCAGAATGTCCGTAATATGAACTTCTTCTGTAGTCTCATTCACGGTCTTCATTCCGGTTCTGATCTTAGCAAACATATTTCCCACATTCGTATCCGGCTGACCAATCACATCATAGATGGTCCCTGCTTGCGAAACAGCCTCCATGATTTTCACTGCGCCTTCATCGATATTTATGTTCGCTTCCTTCTCTGCTTTCAAATAGATCTCACCGGCAGGCAATACATTTTCTTTTACATTTCCGCCCGGTGTTTTTAAAACAACCGCACTTCTCTTTCCAATTAAGCTCTTGGCAATTGGAGTAATCATGCGAGTTTCTTCTGAATTCAAATTTAATAAAGTAGCAATTCCATACGGATTGGAAAGCATACGAATGGTTTGTCCCGGTGGTGCGACCTCAATAGCCGCAAGCACGCCTCCAGGAAGCTTATCGATTCTTGCCACTTCGTCCACAATTGGAATCTTCTTGTCTAGTCGATTTTCAACCAGTACCGCCTCATCAGCCTGCAGAATCATTCCCACAACATCCACTTTTTCAGCCAAGCGATTGGTAATCTCTGCAACCGCCTCATATGGGTATTCTCCTGGCACAGCGATGATGTATGCTTTGCCTGCTTCTGCTTTTCTTTGTTCATCCAATCTTAAAATCTCGCCAACCGCCTGCCCGACACCTGCCGGTGTGGACGGGTTGTGTCCAATCATGGAAGAATCCGTAATAATTGTCTCTGTTAATGTTTCCATTGCGGTGTCACCGATGACCGGTGCCGCCTCATTCAATCGAATCAGCGAAAGGTCACTGATTTCTTTTCCTATCTTGCTCATTGCGGCCTTTAAAGCCGATTTTATTGCATGGGTATTAGCAACCGTTCCTTTTGTACCGGTTGTAGGGCATGAAGTGCTTGACACAAATGTAAGTTTTTGTGCCTCATCGATTTGACCGATACACACTTCCGTTGTAGAATTCCCTATATCTACTCCTGCAATCAATTTCAAAGCAAAATACCTCTCTTTTCATACACCTCTGCAGCTTCCATTACAAGTCTTGCGCAGTTTTTTGCATTGTATTTTTCAATCAGTTCCTGTGCCATCTGAACCAATTCTAATTTGGTAGAACGATTCGGACGAAGTTTGTCATACATTTTAAGAATTACATCATCCGGTACGTCTACTAATTCAGCAGCACGTTCAAAATTCTTTTCCATTGGGTCATTGCCTGTTTCTTTCGCCACCTGACCCTGAGCCTTTAACATCTCTTTGGAAATCTTAATATCATCAGAAGAAATGTGGCCTTTCATCACTTCATCCAATGTAATCTCTGTTAATTTTTTTCCTGTTTTTGAGCGAATCTGCTCTTTTTCCAATTCACCTAACGGATATCTCATCTATTTGCCCTCCCATTCAATTGCTCCAACTGCCGGGTCAAGCTGCTCTGTTTCCGCGATATGCATAAGCGCTGCTTTTACCTGGTATCTTGGTCTGGACATTGGGTCGTTGGTACACGGAACCGGTACAACCTGTTCCCCTTTTACATACTTCGCAGCATTCTTACCAATCTGACGATATGTCTCCAATGTCATAAGCGGTGCCTGCGGGAACAACTCCAGATTAGAAAGTGGGTACAAATCCTTCTGGTGAATCACGGTAGTTCCTTTTGACTGAATACCAACTCCGATTCCCGAACCCGATAATTTCGCAGCCTCTAATGCCATAAAGCACACATCAGATGTATCCAAAATCTTTACCACTCTTGCATTCATTCCCTCTTCTTCAATACCGGCCTTCACATTACGAAGCACTTCGTCAAGAGGAATGTCACAAATGGTTCTTTTAATTTCTTTCTGGAATGCAGCCCCAACACCGATAACAATCTCTTTTGGGTCTGTTCCTTTTTTCGCTCTTGGGTAAGAGGAATAATCTGTCTTCACTTCGTTAATACGATCTTTTCCTGCCAAAGAAGAAACTGCAGCAGGCTTTGTCTCCGTTTTATTGTCCAACTGTCCGATTTGCTCCATGACAGCATCGACAATCTTTTTGATCAATTCTTCATTCATCTGCATGTCTTCTTCCTCCTAAATGTCTTTCGGGTCAATCAGATGAGGAATCTTCTTGATTTCTTCCCAACGCTTACCTTCGACACGGTATCCTGTTCCAGGTCCCATATAATCGTTCGGTGTATTTACGCCTGATAATACATGGAAATCTTTGTCCAAAATAGCGGCAGTCTGCATGTAATCTCCTACCACCCTTTGCTTGAGCATACTCAAAACACTCTCCGCAACATCTTGATAACCACTCTCCGCCAACGCTCTTACCACGTCAACTCCGGTAATTCCTCTCTTAAGTACGTCCTCCGCTGCCATAAGGTCTGCGGTTACATCTCTTGGAAGTGTATCCTTACTTCCATGTGCATAAGTTACAGCCTCTACCTGCTCATCCGAAATCGGTGATAAACCTAATTGTCTGAACACAGCTTGAACTGCCTTTGCCGCTTTATTTCTAACTTGCAGAACTTCTTCCTCTGTTACCGGACGAAGTCCACCATCTACCTGCATATCTCTCTGCAATACGTTATAATCATCAAAATCTTCTGCGTCAAAGTTCGAGCCTGCAAACATGTTGTCATAGTTTGGCTCTGCTGCATAACCGGAGAAAATAAAGTCTGTTCCCGGTAAGAACTGCAACATGGTTCTTGCGGTACGTCTCATATCAGAGTTCGAAAAACTCTGGTCGTTGGAAGATGCACATTCTAATCCAAGAAGTGCAGCCACTAAGTTCTCCGCAATAACTTCACGGATACCGCCAGGTACTGCTCCCGGTACACCGATACAGCTTACGGAACCGTTCTGGATACCCTGACTTCCTGCACCCTTCGTTGCATATAAACATCTACACTCCAGATAAAGCATAGATTTCTTTTCACTATTTCCCATTAAAACTTCCGAGCCAGCACCGGATGTAAAACGAACCTTTAATCCTCTAGATGCATAAGCCGAATTCAAAAATGCTTTTGAATATGGAGTATCATCTCCGTCGATAAATACCTTTTCTGTTCCATATACAGAAAGGGTCTCTGCGTATGTAGTAAGACCGCGAATACCAAGTTCCAACTCTGTCGCTTCCTCTGCCGAACATTGTGTCAGCACGCCCGGACGTCCAATCTGTGAACCGATTAAGATTGCCATCGCACTAAGTGGTGCATATCTTGCAACACCCATGGTAGTTTCTTCTTCTGCAAATCCGCGAAGCGCGCCCTCTGCCGCATCAGCTGCCAACTGCACAGGGTCGTCCTTTAAGTTCGTAATATGTGCCTGATTACCCGGTGTCTTTCTCGCACGCATCTTCTGCATACCCATCATCAACTCAACCACATTCAGATAGTTCATCACTTCTGCCATACGTGCTGGTGTAATTCCCGAAACAAGCTCTAAAATCTCTTTTCTAGATACATGAATATCTACAATCATTCTCGCAATATCAAGTGCTGGTACAGCCATGGATTTTTCCGTACGACTAATATTGATTGCATAGTCTGCGATAAATTGGTCAATAAAATCAAAGTCGTCTCTTTTTTTGCCATCCAATTCTACAATCTTACCGTTCTCCACTTTCACAGATGGTGTCGGGTCGTATGGACTTTTCATCGCCACAAATCCCATCTCCGGCCATTCGTTAATATAACCGTCCAGATTGACCGGACGCTTGTCAAGTATTTCAATACGTTTTGATCTCTTCATGTTCTTATAACTCCTTTACGGATGTCTACTGACAGTCTTTAACAAATATATTCTACCACACAACCACAACAAATTCAACACTTTTATTTTTCAATTTTTGTGGTTTTTATTTTGGTTTGATGTGGTTTTTATGTTGTTTTTATGTTGATTTAGACCCTCATATTTACTCCATCGCAAGTGGTCATGGTACTTATGACACGGTTGCAGATTTGGCCAAAAAAGCTTCTTCAATTTGATACCCGTTCTTTTCAAACCAACGAAGTAATTTTACAGGTTTCTTTTCTCACCCTAACAAATCCTCAACATCACATCCAAGCACCTTTGCAAGACTCAACACCACATGCACCTGTGCTTTGTTAATATCATTCTGCCCTTGTTCATAGAGTTGAATCATTCTAAGGGTAACACCTGAAGCATCCGATAACTGTTGTTGCGTAAAGCCCCTTGCTTTACGAATTTGGTGAAGTTTGGATTTTTGTTTCTGTTTATTTCGATTCAAAATTTCATTTGCCGACTCAACAAATTTACTCTCATCTGCTTCATGAAGAATATACATAGAAAACACAGTGGATAACGGAAGACCGCCCTTCACAATATCTTCAAATCGTTTACCGGTAAACCATTGATAGTAAGCAAGTATCCACCCACCCCAATATTCTCTGCCTTTAAACTCTATGTGAGCAGGCACAATCTTCTCATATTTGATGTTGGTGGCACTCAGTACTGCTTCCGTCAATTCAAAACCGGACATACCCGTAACATATTTAGGATTTCCCTTTTCAAATTTAGAAGCAATACCCGAGGATATGAACCAATCAAAAAATTGATCTGGGTCATATCCCAAATCACAAACAGCATACTCTACCATATCACCGAGATTGTTCATTGCATCATCCAAGTATAATTCGCTGTAAGCGTTCATCATCATTTTTCCACCCTTCCCTTATAATATCGAGAATATATTTTTCAGTTAACAGAGAACCTCTGCCCTTTTCTTTCCTAAATTCATCTCTGGCAGTCGTGTCACGGGCAAGTTTTTTCGGATAATATACTTCTTTTGGTGCTCGAAAAGCATCCTCAAATTGAAAAGCCTCTATGGCCTTTTCACTCATCGCTACAACCTGCTCACCAAGTTTTCCGAGAACCATTGCCTTTTCCAACTGTGATACAGATATTGTATTATTCAAAAAGGCAGTTGCGAAGGAGAAATACGAGTCGTCTGCTCGATAGCCTTTGATTATATCATATTGTTTATAGTCTACTGCAAAATTCTCAGAAATATAACTTTTTGCCTGTTTCGCGATATCTCCACCTATTCGAAATTTGCGATTTTCAAGTAGGACAAAAAGCCAATTAAGGATATTATAGTTACCATTTGTTAAAGAAAGAACAGAAAGGTCAGACATATCCAACGTGTACTTATTTGCATACCCGTCTGTTTCGACAGAACAAGCCCATTCTTTTGCAAGTTCGATAGTTTCGGTGCAATAAAAACCAAGACCATAATCGTTATTAGGATTGCCTAACCCAAACACTGGTTTTTCAATGACCTTGGATGAACCATGATATACTGTTATCTTATTCTCCATAGCATTCCCTCCTTTTATATTATATCGTTATACCGATAGTTTTATTCTTTTCTGCATTATATCGTTTGAGCTATAGTTTGTCAATATGAGGGATTATAAAAACAGCAGCATGCGCGACTTTCATCGCACATACGGCTGTTTCCTACTATACTCTCTTCAAGAGTACTTCATTTTCATATTTTTCAATCTCATCATAGTAGTTGTCTGCTGCCACACCGCATTGTCTACAGTATTCAGCCCAAACATCACCGATTGGAAGTATCTTGCAGTCTTCCATTGCAACCATCTTACGTGAGAATTGGTTCGTATCTTGTAATTCTTTCAAGTAAGCACTTGGAGTACAAAGTGCATTTAAAAGTGCTTTTTGCATACTTCTAAATCCGGTTACCCATGCAGAGATACGATTGATTGATGCATCAAAGAAGTCCAATGCGATATCCACGCGGTCAACTGCATCACAGCGAACGATTTCCTGTGCGATTTCTTTTGTTTCATCATCTAACACTACTACATGGTCTGAATCCCAACGGATTCCACGTGTTACGTGAAGTGCCACTTCTGGGAAGAAGCAAAGTAATGCAGGAATCTTGTCTGATACTACTTCTGTTGGATGATAGTGTCCATTATCCATAAGTGGTAAGCATTTATCTTTGTTTGCTGCTGCATAGCTGAGTGTAAATTCTGCCGAGCCTGCTGTGAATGCTTCTACACCGATACCAAATACCTTTGATTCTACGCATGGTTTTACTTTTGCAAAATCAAATGGTTCAGCAAGGATTGCATCAATAGATTCTTTATAACGCATTCTTGGTCCCATACGGTCAGCCGGAACATCTTTAAATCCGTCACCTGTCCAAATGTTCATAACACATGGGAAACCTGTTTCTTCTGCGAAATATGTAGCGATGCGGATACAAGCTTTTCCGTGTTCAATCCAGAACTTTCTTGTTTCTTCGTCTGGGCTTGAAAGTGTCAAACCGTCTTTTACCTTTGGATGAGAGAAGAAGGTTGGGTTAAAGTCAAGTCCCATGCCTCTTTCTTTCGCAAAGTCAACCCATTTTTGGAAATGCTTTGGTTCTAATTTGTCACGGTCTGCAAATTCACCATCTTCAAAGATTGCATAGCAAGCATGTACGTTGATTTTCTTTGCACCTGGCATTAAGCTCATTGCTTTATCCATATCTGCTAACAATTCTTCCGGTGTTCTTGCTTTACCAGGATAGTTACCTGTTGTCTGGATACCACCTGTAAGACCTCCATCATGGTCAAAACCGATAACGTCATCGCCTTGCCAGCAGTGTAATGATACTGGAATCTCTTTACATTTTGCAATTGCTGCGTCTGTATCTACGCCATATTTTGCGTAAATCTCTTTTGCTGATTCATATCTTGTCATTGTTTCATTCTCCTTTTTTATTTTCATTTATTTTGATAGCACTACATTTTTAATTGGTACTATACTTCATACACTTTGATATCAAATGAATCACGGATACACTCTCTTGCTTCCACAAGATTTCCAAGTTCTCCGGAATACATCATCTGTACTGCAAGATTTCCAAGCGCCGTTGCTTCTGTTGGACCTGCATGCACCGGTTTCTTACAGTATTTTGCAGTTAACTCATTTAAGTAGCCTGCGTTTGCCCCGCCACCTACTACATGAATTCTGTCATATGTTTTTCCTGTTGCTCTCTCCAAGCCTTCAATTGTGTCTGCATAACATTTTGCAAGACTGTTGTAAATAACAGATGCAATTTCGCCAACTGTTTCCGGAACCTGTTGGTTGCTATTTGCACAGTAATCTTGCACCGCTTTAATCATGCTCTTTGGTGCTAAGAAGCAGTCGTCATAACAATCTACAATGGAAGTGATTGTCTCTTTTGAAGCCATTTCACAGATTTCACCAAAGGATAAATCTTCTGTAAATTCTTTCTTTACGGATTGAATCATCCAAAGTCCCATGATGTTCTTTAGATAACGGAAACGATAGTCGTAACCACCTTCATTTGTGAAGTTTTCTTCCATGCTCTTAAGCGAGCAATCCGCTTCCATTTTTTCCACTCCGAGAAGTGACCATGTACCTGAACTTATGTAAATTCCATTGTCATCGTTTGTCGGTACTGCAAGTACAGCCGAACCCGTGTCATGTGTTGCCGGCAAGATTACTTCACAGTCGAATCCAACTTCCTTCTGGACTTCTTTTGTAAAGTTTCCAACCTTTGTACCTGGTTTTGTGATTTCACAGAACATCTTTCTGTTATAGCCCAACATGTCGATGAGTTCGTAATCCCAATCCTTTGTTACAGGATTAAGAAGTTGTCCCGTGGAAGCTTCTGTGTATTCATTTACTTTTGCTCCTGTTAACTTGTAGTTGAAGTAATCAGGAATAAAGAGTAAAGTTTCTGCCGCTTCCATATGCTCCGGATTGTTCTGTTTCACAGCCATTAATTGATAAATGGTATTAAAACTTGCCTTTTGAATGCCGGTTCTTTGATAGAGCTCTTTTTCCGGAATAATTTCATAAACCTTTTCATCCATTCCATTGTTACGGCTGTCGCGATATCCATATGTTTTTCCAAGAATGTTATCATCCTTATCAAGAAGCACATAATCAACACCCCATGTGTCAATTCCCATGTAAGAAGGAATTTTCCCAATTTCCTTACATTTTTTGAGACCTGTCACAATCTCGCCAAAGAGTCTGTCAACATCCCAGCAAAGGGAACCATCCACATCATCCATTCCATTCCAGAAACGATAAACTTCTTCTAACACAATCTTTCCGTCCACAATTTCTGCGATGATATGACGCCCGCTAGATGCTCCAATATCAATTGCTAAATAGTATTTTCCCATTTTTATTACCTCTCTTTTTGTCAATTTTAATTATAAACGTCTTTTTTTATATTAAAAAGGTCGCTATTTGTTAAAATCAGCGTCCTTATTTGTTGTGTTGATGCTGTGCCCGATATTCTTTTGGCGAAACTCCATGTCGTTCTTTAAATTTTCTATGAAAATAACTGGTGTTATCATATCCCACCATTCGTATAATTTCTGCAACTGACACTTGACTGCTCATCAACATATAGGTGGCTTGATTCATACGCTTTGTCTGCACTAACTCTTTATAAGTTTTTCCGGTACGTTTTTTAATTTCACGGCTCAGCCAATATACATTATAACCTAGCATTTCTGCAAGTTCTGCCAAGCTACCATCCTTATACTTTGTTTCTATATAATTAAGGACTGTAACTTCAAACTCCTGATGATAAGCCTTCCCCCCTGTTTCCATCTTCTCAATATGATTGAGCAAATGCAACACCAGAAGTCCCATTGTGAGTTGGTTGCAGCTTCTCTTATTAATTTGGTTGTTCAGCAATGACCAAATCATATTTTCAATCAAATTCTGAATTGGCAAAACGTCTGCCACATGGAAATAGAGATAAGAGGTTCTTCTGCTATCCTCGCAAAGACTTCCCACCAAAAAATCCTTCAGCAAATTATCATCTGCTCCAATCATTTCAAATGCTCTGTCAAAGAATTGTGGCAGAATAATAAAATTGATTGCGATATCATCCGCTCCTGCCGGAAGGATTTCCTGCGTTGCATTCTGATTCAAGAATAACAAATCCCCTTCTTCTAATACCACTTTATTCCCATCAATAAAATGCGTGGTGGAACCCTTACACATATAAATCACCTCCACATAATTGTGGCGATGCTTTGGGAAATGTACAAACCTAGTATGGGTGCGTACTTGAATCAATTTCCCCTTTTGCAAGAAATGTTTACTGTCAACCACCATTTCCTTTTTCTTAGTATAAATTGTCTTGTTGATGTTTTTTTGCCCGTCTAAGATTTTCTGTTCTTCCTCTGTAATCACAGAAAGCTGTCTTACAATCTCAGCATTCATATGTTTCCTACCTTTGTTTTGCAATTTCCTCTGTAAGAGCCATGTACTCCTGTGCACTTCTCGAACTCCTGCGATATGCCATAATCGGCATGTTGTTATCCTGCGACCATTCCACGCTGCTATCCACACGGATAAATGTATCAAAAACATGAATGTCCTCTAGTTCACGCAGACTTTCAAATGTTTGCTTAAAGTAATTCTTTCGTGTGTCCACTTTTGTTACAACAATTCCCAACACGTCCAGTTCCGGCGCCATCTGTTTCACTTGTTCTAAAAACTCAAACATATTTCCAAGTCCAAAGAGCCCCCAAGGTGTGGCCTCCACCGGGATAATCACTTTGTCAGCCGCGCAGAGAATATTCATCACCCAGCCTCCCAATGTCGGTGGTGCATCAATTAAAATGTAATCATATTCTTCCGATTCTATAATACTACTGAGGCATTTTTTAAGAATAAATTCTCTCTGCCACTTTGTAAACAGTTCATATTCTATGGAACTCATGAGTGTGGATGACGGAACCATATCCAGATTATCATATGGAGTATGTATAATATAGTTGTTCAAATCCTTTTGATTGCGAATCGCATGATAAAGGTTGTCTGTCCCTTGCGCAAACTCTAGCACTTCATCATCCGAAAAGAATGACAAGGAAAGATTTAGCTGCATGTCTCCATCGATTAATAACACTTTTTTCCCGAGCTGCGAAAGTCCATAGCCTACATTTGCACATGTAGTTGATTTTCCACTACCGCCCTTGTTGTTTGCAAAACAAATTACTTGCGTTTTCATCATATTGTACCTCGATTTTAATATTCTAATCAAATCATATCTATTTTGAATACATTTGTAAATATAAATTGACAAAAAATACAAATCAGGTATATTTACTCTTATGGAGATATTATAATATGAAGAAAAATTTTTTTACAATACAAGAATTATGCATAATTGGTCTTACCACAGCCCTTATCTGTGTCATTGCTCCTTTCTCATTGCCAATGCCGTTAGGAGTTCCAATGACGTTGCAATCCTTTATCATTACTTTAATGGCCATTGTATTAGGAGCAAAGCGAGGTGCTACTGCAACACTTATCTACATCCTTTTAGGTGCATTTGGGTTGCCGGTATTCTCTAATTTTACGGGTGGATGGCAATGTTTAATCGGACCTACAGGAGGTTTCATTCTATCCTTCCCAATTATGGCGTATGTAATAGGTTTAGGTTCCTCTTTGTGGTTAGGAATACTTGCAGGAACCGTAATAAATTTCGTTTGTGGAGTTGCCATGTTCTGCCTCGTGACTGAAAGCAGTTTATTGATTGGTTTTACTACTTGTGTATTACCATTTATTCCACTTACTATTATAAAATGGATTCTTGCCTACATTATCGGTATTAATATAAGAAAAAGAATACAGTTGACTGATAATTGATTTGATTTTATAATAAAGTCATACTATTTATACATAGAAAGGGGTCTATTTTTATGGGACGTTTAGATGGAAAAGTTGCTATTATTACAGGAAGTAACTCAGGTGTAGGAGCTGCTACAGCAAAATTATTTGCAAAAGAAGGAGCAAAAGCTGTTATCAGTGCTCGTCGTCTTCCACAACTCGAAGAAGTTGCTGAGGAAATTCGCGCTAATGGCGGAGAAGTACTTGTTGTACAAACTGATGTTTCTAAAGTAGACGATGTAGAAAACCTAGTTGCTAAGACTGTTGAAGCATATGGCAAAATTGATGTATTAGTAAATAATGCAGGGGTTCTTGAAGCTGGTCTTAAACCAATTGAATGCTATGAAGATGATGATTTGGAATGGGTTCTTGGAATCAATACAAAAGGAACTCTTTATTGTACAAGAGCTGTTGTACAAGAAATGATGAAAAACAACTACGGTTCTATTATTAATTTAGACTCAGTAGCAGGTGCTTTTGGAACCGGTGGCGCTGCCTACGCGACAAGTAAGGCCGCTATTATCGGTATGACAAAACATACTGCTCTACGTTTTGCAGGTACAGGAATTCGCTGTAATTCAGTTAATCCAAGTACAATTGCTACTCCAATGGCAAAAACTGACCCTGCAACATTAAATCAAGATATGTTTGGTCAAATGAGAAAACATATGAACTTAACTGTACCAGTAAGTATGCCGGAAGACATCGCTAACATTTTATTATTCCTAGCAAGCGATGAATCGCGCGCTATTACGGGGCAAGTAATTGTATCAGACTTTGGTGCAACATTATAAAAAATATGTAATATCAAATTGCAACAAAAAACTCCAAGGTATTTTCCTTGGAGTTTTTTAAAGGCGCAGACCGGATTTGAACCGGTGGATACTGGTGTTGCAGACCATTGCCTTACCACTTGGCTACTGCGCCATATTTACTTGTAAGAGTATTTACTCAAATGACTCCTACGGGAATCGAACCCGTGTTACCGCCGTGAAAGGGCGATGTCTTAACCGCTTGACCAAGGAGCCAAATTCTTGTGAACCACCAGTCTGCCTGTGTCCCCAACGGAGATAATAGTAACACATCATTAGCCCTTTGGCAAGAACTTTTTTTATTTTTTTCAAAAAGTTCTCACCAAAGATTGATACAGTTAATTGCTTTCAATGTCACTTGCAAATTTACAGATAAATGCGTTTGGCAGATATCTTCCCAGACTATTCTTGCTGGATGGTTTGCTGATTGTTTTTCCTCTATAATTCATGATAGATGAGCTTCCACCATCCAAATTCATAGCTTGATATGCCTTGTGTCTAAACATAACTTCCGCAACATCATTTACAGTCGCTCCTATGCTATGTCCCACTTGACGTCCATCTATTACCAACATGAGAAATTCCCCATCCAAGGTTTGTCCAACCGCGCTTCTTGGCTGAAGTCCATATCCAAAAGTACCTTGAACATATTTTGAACCATCCACTATCAACGCAGGGCTAAATTGAATCCCCCATTTATAGTCAGTTATTGTTTGAGCGTCATAATTTCCTATATACAACTTATTGTCCGCTTTAAAGCCAAAAAACTTCATGTATCCTATTGGGCTTCCATATTCCACACCATCAAGAACCATGCTTCCCATTACTCTACCACCATTTCCCTGGCGTGATTCATCAACAAATCCACTTGCATTGATTGCCACAAGTGCATGATTATCTTCTGCAAATTTTGTTATTAAATTTCCGTATGACCCAAGTGATTTTGATTTTGCGACCGTAACTTGTTCCGAGTTTTTTACAATCGCTAATAATCCTTTGTATTGGTCACCAGTCACCTCTACAATTAATAGATTATTTTCACTATCTATTACCTTTATTGTTTCCCCAAACGTGGTTGTAATATTTATATTGCCATCCAAATTTTCTATCAGCAAATCTTCATATGATGAAATCCCGTTGTCAGACATATATGTTTCCAACTTTGTTTTATCTACTTCCCAAAATTTCTCATAAAATACTTCTGCTGCTGTTTGTTTGTTTTGCGTTGTTGTATCGATCTCTATCTTTTCTGTTTCCCACTTACTTTCCAATCCTTCTTGTAAAGCCTGTTCCTTCTTAGCCGATTCCATAACATCATCAACAATATATCCTGGAATAAACGCAGTTGCCAACCATTGATGTTTTTGCGTTGTCATGGCTGTTTCTATGTAGATTCCTCTCCATTTCTTAATAAATGGAATATTAGAAAACACTGCGGTACAATATCCTAAAATCATAAACAACAGTACTGATACAATCCATATAATGATTTTTTGTTTCTTAGACATCTTTCTTTTCTGGTGTGCCTTGTTTCGCTTCAACATTCTTTTTCCCATTTGTATTTCTACCTTTCTGCACATATGTGCGGAACTTTGTTTATACGAAATTAAATTTTCTTGTGAAACAAAAAAACCCATAAAATCAATGATTTACGGGTTTCTCAACTCCCCCTGTTGGACTCGAACCAACGACAACTCGGTTAACAGCCGAGTGCTCTACCGACTGAGCTAAGGAGGATTATTAAGGTATATACCTTAAAAACTACACACAAATATCTTTTATCATTTCATCTTTTCTTGTTCCTATCACCTTACTTGGTTATGCCCTCGACCTATTAGTAACAGTCAGCTACATGCATTACTGCACTTCCACCTCTGTCCTATCTACCTCGTCGTCTTCAAGGGGTCTTACAACTTACGT